>CAZGRP010000037.1:0-41043 GCA_964527995.1 uncultured Cytophagia bacterium
CCAGCCCGAAGACTCGACTGCCAGTTCCCCAGCACCAGCATTCCAAAGTCGCGGAGTGAAGTTTATACGTTGACTTTTCGCACTCGATCAGCTACATTACAAGCAAGCTGTTTTCGAACAGAGAGCTGCATGGGAGTGCAAATCATCCCGATATCTCCGTAACTTTTGCCATCCGGAGCTGCGATGTCGCGTCGTTGTTTCAGCCTGGTCTTCGTCTCCCTCGTCATCTTACTCTCTTGTACTGCGGGCCGTAGCCAGGCGCAGAATACCGCCGGCCAGGCCGACGACCAAACCTTCCTCCTCCTGCTTTCCAGCGACGAACGCGCCGCCTACAACAGCTTGCAGTCCGAGAAAGAGAAGGCCCTGTGGCGGCGTCGCTTCTGGAAGGAGCGAGACCCAACCCCGACCACCGAACGCAACGAACGCCTGGAGGAGCACCTCCGACGGGTGGCCTACGCGCGTACATTCTTCAAGGCACCTACAAAGCTGGGTTTTGACGATCGCGGCAGAATCTACGTCAAGTATGGCCCTCCCGACGACCGCTACGTCGATCCGGCTGGCGAGGTGACACGCGGCAATGAGTCGTGGGTTTACTACAACTTCAGCGGTGGGCTTGCCTTCGACTTTGTGGAAAAAAACGGCATCTACCGGATTGGCTCGCTCTACGATGCCATCGTGGCTGAAGGTGAGAGGTACAGCTGGCTCGACGCGGTGCGGCGCCTCTACCAGGCCCGTGCCGACCTGCACCCGAAGTATAACAAGATCCTCAGCGAACTTGAGAGACTGAGCACTCTCGTTGGCAGCCGCGACGTGCGTTTTGAGGTTCAGCAGATCATCGATCGAGTCGAGATCGACACGCGCACCGACCAGCTTCGGGCGCCGCCGGACCGCTATGTCTTCGACTACGGCGGCGAGCCCCTGCCCATCGTCTTCGATACAGCTAATTTCAAAGCTGCAGGCGGGAAAACTCGAGTCGAAGTCTACTTCGCCGTTTCCTTCCGCGACTTACGCTTCGTGCCGACGGAGGGACGACTGCAAACGACCCTTCTGCCCATCGTGGCGATCTTCGATCACAACTACAACCTGATCGCCCGCGACTCGATGAAGGTGACTCTCACCCTGCGCTCGAGCTCCGAGCAGCAGGCCAAAAACTTCGTCAACCAGTTCAGCTTCCAGATCGATCCTGGACAGTACCTTCTGTTCATCCGGGCCCGTAACCCCGAGAGCGGCCGCATCGGCATCTACCGCATGCCGATTGTAGCGCAAAACTTCGACAGCGATCGCCTCACCCTGAGTGACATCCAGTTCTCCCACACGATCCGACCTGCAACGAAGGACGACAAGTTCGTCAAACACGGACTCACAGTGGGCCCCTACCCGTTCCATTCGGTGTATCGCAACCGTCCGATTTCTGTCTATTACGAGATCTACAACCTGCAGCCGGATGCGCAGGGCAAGACGGCCTACACGATCGACTATGCGGTGACGCTTGTGAAGTCAAAGAAAGGTGGGATCACGGCACCGGTCCAGGCCATCGGCGGTATGTTCGGGGATGGTGCCAAGCAGCGAATTACTTCGACGGTGTCCCGCCACGGCCGGAGTTCTGATGTCGTTGAGTACATCGGCTTCGATCTCAGCGAGCTGCCGCCCGGAACCCTGGAACTCACGGTGCGTGTCACCGACCAGATGTCGGGAAAAGAAGTTGCCTCCACACGCCGCTTCCAGTTGCTCCTGCCGTAAAGCCTCCACTCCGGCGTAGCAAAGTCATCCTGCCAGCAGCTCGCGCACCCTTGCTTCTTCACACCTGGCAGAGACGGTCCAGTTCGTCCGAAGGAGTACCCAACGACTTGATCTACACCTGTGTCCCCACCATGATTTCATCGATTGTTCGCAACTCGTTCTCGCTGAGATCCCAGTCCCCGGCCGCAGCGGTCTCTTCGATCTGCTGCGGCCGTTTGGCTCCGCAGATTGCCGAAGTGACGTTCTGGTGGGCGATCACCCAGGCGACGGCGAGCTGGGCGGCGGTGAATCCGCGTTCCCTGGCAAAAGCTTCCAGCGCCTTGGCAACGGCGATGTTGCGCTCGAAAGTTTTTCCAAGAAACAAGAAGTTGTTGGCACGGAAATCGTTCGCCGGAAAGGTGACCGGACGGTCGTACTTGGCCGTCAGCAGCCCCATCGCCATCGGGCTATAGACGATGACTCCAATGTCGTTCTCCTGGCAATGGGGCAGCAGCTTGGTCTCGATGTAGCGTACAAAGAGATTCAGCACCGGCTGATGGGAGACGATCTTCCCGTACGACTGGTATTCTTTCAGTTCATCGACCGTGAGGTTGGACGTGCCGACATATCTCACCTTGCCCTTGTCGACCAGCTCCATCAGCGTGTCCATAGTCTCCCGCACGGGCGTATTCGGGTCGGGTCGATGCGTCTGATACAGATCGATGACGTCGACCTTGAGCCGCCGCAGACTGTCGTCCACGGCCTTCAGGATGTATTCTCGGCTGAGGTCGGCGTGCAGCTTGCCGGATTCGTCCCAGCGATTGCCGACTTTGGTAGCGACAAAGACTTCCTGACGCCTGCCCTCGAGCGCTCGACCCAGCACCTCCTCCGAGTGGCCCCGTCCATAAACGTCCGCGGTGTCGAACAGATTGATGCCCAGGTCGATGGCTCGATGGACAGCGGCGATGGATTCACGGTCATCCACTTCGCCCCAGCCGAGCCCACCCATGGCCCAGCAGCCGAAACTCACCACCGACACCTCCATGTCGGAGCTTCCGAGTTTTCTGTAACGCATCGACCTCCCACCTCCTTTTCTTGGTCCACGATCCTTACACTGTCTCCTGCGAGTCACATGGCGGCTCAAAGCCCAGAGGCATCACCGCTCGCGAAACACCATCGACCCTGCGGCACGCATCACAGCAGCCAGCCACAGCGCGGCGCCGAGCAGCATGTTCAGCAGCCGATCCCGCGGCCGAACCGAGGCGTACTTGCACCAGTAGTCGTAGAAGCTGCGGTGTGACGACCAAATCATCGAGGCACGGTGGCGGTAGACGCTGGCCCCTTTGCGATGTACGACCTTGGCCTCGGGGACAAAAACGATCCGCCATCCGGCCTGCCACACCCGCCGGCACCAGTCCACGTCGCTGAAGAACATCGGAAAACGCTCGTCCAGCAGACCGACGCCCTCCAGTACTTCCGCCCGCGTCATCAGACAGGCACCCTGGGGCTGGTCAACGTCCCGTTGCTCGTCATGATCGAAATCGGCCATTTTCCACCGGCCCCATCTTGGCGACCGCGGAAAGAGGCGCGGCAACCCCGTCAGTTCGATGAGCAAGTCGCGGCGGCGTGGAAAGCGACGGCAGGAGGGCTGGACGGTACCATCGGCGTTGAGCAGCTGCGGAGCCACGACCCCGACGTCGGGGTGAGCATCCAGATATGCGGCCAGGACCTGCAAGGATCCTGGTTCGATACGAGTGTCGGGATTGAGAAGGAGGATCTTCTTGCCATGAGCCCGGCGCAGGGCCTGATTCATGGCTCGGGTGTACCCGAGGTTTTCGGAGTTCCGCAGCCGTTGCATGCGAAATCCGCCCTCGCCGACCCCCTGCCCAATCCACTCGTCCAAGGCTCTGCCGGTGCCGTCGGTGGAGGCGTTGTCCACGACAATGACCTCCACCTCCAGCGGACCGAGGTTGCTCTTCAGCGACGACAGACAGGCACCAATGTCCGCTTCGTTCTCGAACGTCACCAGAGCGACGGAAAGTTCTGGCGGGTGGAGGGCCGACGCAGGCGGTTCCATCGCCACCGGTTGTGGCTCAGCCGACACAGGTTAGCCCCTTGGGAATCGTCGTCAGCACTTCGGCGCCCGATTCGCGCAGAACCACGTCATCCTCGATTCGCACGCCCCCGAAGCCAACCTCGTAGACCCCCGGCTCGATGGTGATGACGTTCCCGACCTCGAGCTGATCCTTGCTACGCTTGGAAACCCGTGGCAGGTCATGCACGCGCAGGCCCAGGCCATGACCAAGCGAATGGACAAACAACGCCCCGAGGCCACACTCTTCGAGATACTGTCGCGCCACCTTGTCGAGATCCACGGCAGACATCCCCGGCCTGGCAGCGGCCGTCGAGATCTGGTTGGCATGCAGCACGGCATCGTACATCTGGCGATGCCGCTCCGAGGGCTCGCCCACCACCACCGTGCGAGTTACATCGGCGGCATATCCATCGACAAAGCAGCCGAAGTCGAAAAGCAGAAACGTGCCCGGCTCCACTTTTTGGCGGGCAGCGCGGGCGTGTGGCAAGGCCGATCTCGGTCCGCCAGCGACGATCGGCTCGAAGGCGTCGCCATCACCGCCATGCCGCTTCATGAGAAAGGACAGCTCCGCAGCCAGGTCGAAGCAGTCCGCGCCGACACGGACCTTGCCCAGAACCTCGGCAAAGGCCGCGGCACATACCTGGTTGGCTCGCCGGATGCAGTCGATCTCAGACTCCTCCTTGCGGCTGGCAATGCGCTCCACAACGTGCTCGGTGGCAGTCAACCGAACACGCGGGAACAGAGTGCGTAGGGTGCTGAATTGCCGGAAAGTAAGGTCCTGGGCCTCAAAGCCCAGGCGTGCGCCTTCAGGGACCAGTCCTCTCTCCTCGAGAGGCCGGAAGAGGCTATCGGAGGTGAGTACGATCTCAGCGAGCGTGACTTCTTCAGCAGCCTGGATTTCGTATCGTGGATCGGTGATGAAATAGACTTGGCCCGGGGCGATCAACGCTGCGCCGTTCGAGCCGGTGAACCCAAGCAAGTAGCGCAGGTTGTGACGGGCAGTGACGAGAAAGTAGTCGAGCTGGTGTTCGGCCAGGCGGTCTCGGAGACGCTGCAGGCGGGAGTTCATTCGGTCGACTCGGCCAGTTTCTGCTCCAGTTGTTGGATCTTCTTGCGAAAGTTCTCGTTCTTCGGATCCTTCTCGATCAGCTTTCGGTAGACCTCGAGCGCCTTGGCAAACTGCCCCTGGGCCGCGTAGATCTCGCCCAGCGTCGGCGTCACGATGGTGACCCCGCGCTCAGAGTCATCTGTCGAGGGCGGTGGCTCGGCCTCGGCGAGCTCCGATTCATCCACTCCAACCGCAGCCATCTGCGGCGGTGCTTCCTCAGCAACAGGCTCTGCCGCCTCTGGCTCCTGCAGTGGTTCGATGACATCCTCCAGCTCGACCTCATCGGTTCCCGGCGGTTCCTTTGCACTGGTTTCGATCAGCTCTTCCACATCGATGTCTTCTTCGGCGTCCAGTTCTGCCGCTGCCGTCTCCGATGCTGTGGCCGCCGGCTCCGGCTCCGCCGTCTCGGATTCCACCGCTTTCGGCTGTTCCTGCGCGCCCACTTCGAACTCGAATTCACTGGTATCCGAAGGGGCAAGTTGCTCGCTGTACTTCTGCAGCGTATCGACCTCGTGAGATTCGGCCGGGGAGACGTCTTCGTCCAGAATCTCGTCCTTGAAAATGTCGTCGAGGATGCCCGAGAACTCCTCCTCCTTGGCCTCATCGCGCCGCTGTCCGGTTTCAGGCTCCGGTGTGGCCGATATCTCACCGGGCTCAGCAGCAATCTCGGGCTCGACGCTTTCCGCCACCCCCTCCTCGACCTCACCGCGCACAGGCTCCTCGGGCTCTTCGAGATACTCTTCGATCACTTCCTCTTCTTCAACCGCTGGCTCCTGGCTGAGGTCGATATTCCCCAACATGTTGCGAGCCATCTGATCGAGAGGGTCGATCTGCAGGATCTTGCGATAGCTCATCTCGAAGGTCTTGATCCAGCCGATCTCGCGCATCAAGTCGCCGTAGTACTTGTGGGCGGCCAGATAATTCGGGTCGATCGACAGGGCGCGCTTGAACTCCCGCTCTGCGGCGTCGTGTTCGCCCTTCTCCAGATAACACTTGCCAAGCACGACATGGCCGGTGGCATAGTAGGGGTGCTCGCGCGTGCCCTCCTCGCAGAGCTGCTTGGCCTCATCGACGCGCCCCGCCTGCAGATAGGCATCGGCCAGTCGTGCGAACATCAGCGAGTGCGGATCCCGTCGCAGGCGCTCCTCAAGGAGCTGAATCTCCTCGGATAACTGCTCGGCCATAGGTCTCTTCCCTCAATTTGATTGAAATGCTTCGCTGCTGTCGACCGCAAGCCAGTTCAGTCTCGGAAGCCGGACACGAACCCTGCTCCCGATCGTGTGCTTGACAGAAAGATAGGCGATAAAGCCATATCCAAATGCAAAGAGGAGCTGAAACGGTACAGCGGCAAGCTCGCTGTAAACCAGAGCGATGCCCACCGCTGCCGAACAGTAGAGGGCCAGAAAGACTTCGACCACGATTGCCGGGCTGAACGCATGAAAGTACTTCTTATTGACCCAGCCGTCTTGCTTGCCTACGATATGGAACTTCGGCGTTCTCACGAAGGGGCTGCGGCGTCCCAGCAGGCCCTGGACGATGGCCCAGGTGTTGTTCACAGCAAGCCCCATGCTGCCGGCCATAAACACGGGGAAGTAGCGGATGCGCCGGCGCCAATCGCCGTAAGCCTCTCGCTGGGACGAATAGTACATCAGGAATGACCCGAAGAAGGCAAGCACGAAAAACGAGCTTACGGCGAAGAAGAGGCCGTAGTCGTTCGAGCCGATCTTGATCAGCAACACCGGCAGGTTCAGCAACGAGACCAGAAGGATGAACAGGAACACCAGGTTGTTGGAAAGATGCAGCGTCGCCTGCACTTTGGTGCTCAGTGGCAGGGCGGCGCGCCAGACCTGCGGCAGAATCTTCCTGGCCGTCTCCATCGCCCCCTTGGTCCAGCGAAACTGCTGTGACTTGACGCTGTTCATCTCCGCCGGAATCTCAGACGGACAGACGACGTCCTGCAGGTACTTGAAGCGCCAGCCGCGAAGTTGCGCCCGGTAGCTCAGGTCCAGATCCTCGGTCAGCGTGTCGTCGCTCCAATTGCCGGCATCCAGGATGCAGGCCTTGCGCCACACGCCGGCGGTGCCGTTGAAGTTCATGAAGTATCCGCCGTTGCAGCGAGCCGCCTGTTCGATCACAAAGTGGCCGTCCAGGGCGATGGCTTGCGCCCGTGTCAGCAGCGAGTAGTCGTCATTCAGGTATCCCCACCTGGTCTGGACAAGACCCAGCCTGGGATCGCGAAAATGAGGGATGGTCTTCCGCAAGAAGTCTCTCGGCGGCACGAAGTCGGCATCGAAAATGGCGATGAACTCGCCTCTGGCAGACTTGAGCCCGTCGCGCAGCGCCCCGGCCTTGTACCCGACACGGCGCTTGCGATGGATGTAGACAATGTCGTAGCCGCGCTGGCGATAGTACTTGACGCGGCGCTCCGCCACGCGTCTGGATTCATCGGTGGAGTCGTCGAGCACCTGAATCTGTAATCGGTCGCGGGGGTAGTCCAGGTCACAAACGGCCTGAAGCAACCTCTCGACTACGTACAGCTCGTTGTAAAGCGGCAGTTGCACCGTCACATGCGGCCATGGCCCACGCCACTCAGGCACCTTGCTCCGTTTCGGCCGATGTTTCCGGTAGAGATAGACCATGACGTACCCCTGGATCCCGAAAACAAACAGCACGCTCAGGAATATGAAATAGAACCCGAGCAGTGCATGCTCCAAGATGGGCGAAATCTCGATCTCCAAGTTTCTCCTCCTCCCTCCACATGTAGGGTTTCCTGCCCAACATCCGAACTTCAGGGATCGCCCGCATTTTCTCCATCCTCATGGGACTGCTTCCTCCCCCTGCCATCAGGGCGCCTCACCACGACGAGATCGTGCGATTCAGCACCTCGTCGGCGATTTTTCGCAGCGCCTCCTCGATGGCGGCCCGGCGTGCCTGCTCCCCACCGGCAGGATCGTAGGTGCCCCACTGCACGATCTCATCTTCCCACATCACCTTGTTCTTGTGCAGATCTTCAAACCGGATCTTGGCCGTGACGAAGACTTTGTTTTCCTGGACCTGCTCCTCTCGATTGTAGGCCCCAGGGCGGTCTTCGATGCGCAGCACAGTACCGTCCAGAATGGAATCGGCCCGGCGTGGGTCGGCGATCTTGAGCGTATTGTCCCGCGTAATGCGCTCGATCACCGCATCGGTGAGGCTCTCTTTGATGCCAAACTCTGCCGTGCGATCCTTGAAGGTCGGAACCGCCACCGTCTTGATGTGCGACGGCAAGGCCGAGCCGCTGAATGAGTACGGCCCGCACTGGCTGCCAGTGACCGCCAACAGGGCGACGACAGGTAAGAGCCAGGCCCGTCTTCGCCGGCCATCGCCGATGACCTCAGAACGGCAGATCATACTCCTTGATTTTCCGATACAGAGTCCGTTCGCTGATCCCAAGCAGCTTGGCCGCCTTCCGCTTGTTTCCGCCGGTCTTTTCGAGCGTCCGGTGGATCATGATCTTTTCCATTTCCTGCAGCGTCATCCCGTCCGCCAGTTGCGCCGGGGAACCGTCCGCCTGGTTCGATGCCGGATGCACCTCCTGCACGTTCTCCGCGGGTGTAGCGGGAATGTAGCTGGAAGGTGGGGCGACAGCAGGCGGTCTCGAACTGAACGGATAGTGCCCCAGAAGGATTTCCTTGACCTCCGCCACCTGGTCGCGCAAATCGAGAAGGGCACGATAGAGAAACTCTCGCTCCACCTCTTCCGGCGGGCGGTTCACTGGCACCGGCATGTTCCGGTCAGGACTGTAGTGCGGCGCCAGGTATTTGGAGAGGACGTACTCGTCGATCTTGCGCCCGCGCTCCAGAACGATGACGCTCTCGACCAGGTTCTTGAGCTCGCGCACGTTGCCAGGCCAGGAGTGCCGCTCCATCAGCAAGAAGGCCGATTCCGTGAAGCCCTCGAACTCGATCTTGTTCTCACGGCAGAAATCAGCGGCGAACCTGCGCGCCAGGATACGCACATCTCCAGGTCGTTCGCGCAAAGGTGGCACTCGCACCGTGACGGCATTCAGGCGATAGTAGAGATCCTGGCGGAACTCCCCATGCCGGACCAGAGTCTGGAGATCCTTGTTGGTGGCGGCGATCAAACGCACGTCCACCTTCAGCGGTGTTGAGCCGCCGACGCGCATGAACTCCCGGCCTTCCAGAACCCGCAGGATCTTCACCTGCACCGACAGCGGCATGTCGCCGATCTCATCCAGAAAAATCGTGCCGCCGTCGGCAATCTCGAAGTAGCCTTTGCGGCTGGCGATGGCGTGGGTGAAGGCGCCCCTCTCATGCCCAAACAGCTCGGACTCCAGAACACCCTCCGGGATCGCCCCACAGTTGACCACGACAAGTGGTTTGTTTCGGCGCCGGCTGCGTGCATGAATCGCCTTGGCCACCAGTTCCTTGCCGGTGCCGCTTTCCCCTGCAACCAGGACGGTGATGTCGGTGGTGGCCACCTGCTCGATCGTCTCCAAGATTTGGAAGATCTGCGGCGACTCACCGTAGAGCCCGATCTCCTGCTGCAGTTTGCGCAACTCCGCCAGGCGGCCGTCCTCGTCCGAGCCCAAGGCGTAGGGAGGCTGAAGTTGCGGCGGGTGCGGAGAACGACTCCCGGCCGCGTCGCTACTGCCGGCGAAAGTGCTCCACTGTTTGTTGAAGTCCTTCATGCAACTCCACCTGTGGTTCCCATCCGAGATACCGCTTCGCCTTGTCGTAGCGAAGAACAGATCGCAACTGCTCTCCCGGCTTGCTCGGACCGTGGTATTCCGGCACGCTGGCGCCCGTCAGCTCGTTGAGTAAGTGGAAGATCTGGTTCACCGTCGTCTCGATGCCCGTGCCGATGTTGAAAACATCGCTTTTGTCGTACTCCAGCGCCAGCAGGTTGGCACGGACGACATCGGCCACATACACGTAGTCACGCGTCTGCTTGCCATCCCCGTTGATCACCGGCTGCTCGCCGGCCAGCATCCTGGTCGTGAAAATCGCCACAACGCCTGCCTCGCCGTGCGGATTCTGCCGCGGACCATAAACGTTTGCGTACCTGAGGATCACGTGCTCCAGACCGTAGGTCTGGCGATAGAAATAGAGGTATTTCTCCCCTGTCAGTTTGGTGATGCCGTAGGGAGAAAGCGGCCGCAAAGGATGCTCCTCGTCGGCAGGGAAAGTCTCCTGCTCGCCATAGATCGCGCCACCAGTCGAAGCGAACAAGAACTTTTTCACCCTGTACTGCACCGCAGCCTGGAGCAAATTGAGCGTTCCCAGCACATTCACGCGCGCATCGTAGACGGGGTCAGCCACCGATCGCCGTACATCCATCTGCGCCGCCTGGTGGCAGACGAGGTCGAACTTCTCTCTGGCGAAAAGCTCGGCGATGCCGTCGTCACGGATATCCATCTCGACAAAGGCGGCCCTGTCGTTGACGTTCTCCCGCCGGCCACTGGAGAGGTTGTCGACGACCACCACCTGGTGCCCTTTGTCGATGAAGGCGTCCACAATGTGTGAGCCGATGAATCCGGCCCCGCCGGTAACCAGAATCTTCATGGTCGCTTCCTCGCTGTTGTGGTTGCTCTCACTGCTGTGGATTCATCGAGGGTCGGCTCCGCGAGGCCGTTCGTTCAGCACCTCCGCTGTGCTCGACCAGTCCTGCCGTTCTGTGCTCACTAGATTCGCGCCAGAGCCCGGGCGCCGATGTCTTTGCGGTAGTACGCCCGGTCGAAGGTGATCTTTTTGACAGCATTGTAGGCGAGTTCGCGCGCTTTGCGAAAATCGCCGGACACGCCTGTGACCCCAAGCACGCGACCGCCAGCGGTGACGATGCGCCGGCCATTGGCCGTGGCAGTGCCGGCATGAAACAGGATCACGTCATCGCCGAATTCATGGTCGAGGCCCAGGATCTCCTTGCCACGCTCGTAGGGACCCGGGTAGCCACCGGACGCCATGATGACGCAGACCGCCCACTTGCCGTTCCAGTCGAGTCGATAGTCGCCCAGGTCGCCATGCACGACGCGCAGCATCCCTTCGAGCAAATCGGCATCGGTGACCGGAAGAAGCGCCTGGGTCTCAGGGTCACCGAAGCGGCAGTTGTACTCGACGACCTTGGGCCCGTCTGAGGTGATCATCAGCCCGGCATAGAGGACGCCGCGGTACGGCCGCCCTTCCATGGCCATGGCTTTGAGGGTCGGCTCCAGGATGTCGCGTCGGATGCGCTCCAGCATGTCGCTGTCGACAACGGGGGCTGGAGCGTAGGCTCCCATGCCGCCGGTGTTGGGACCCTCGTCGTTGTCGAACACGCGTTTGTGATCCTGCGCCGGGGGGAAAATCGCCAGATTCGTTCCGTCGGTCAGGGCCAGCACTGAAGCTTCTTCGCCGACAAGAAACTCCTCGATGACCACGCGCCTGCCGGCACTGCCGAAGATCAGCAGTTTCATGATTTTTTCCAGGGCGTCGAGGCCATCCTGAAGAGTCCGGCAGACGAACGTCCCCTTGCCGGCTGCCAGCCCATCCGCCTTGACCACGGCGGGAAAATGGATTTCATGCAGGTAGTTGCGCGCCTCCTCGTACACGTCGAACACCAGCCCGCGAGCCGTCGGAATGTTGAACTTCTCCAGCAATCCTTTGGCGAAGGCCTTGCTGCCTTCGATTTCGGCGGCACGCTGCGACGGACCAAAGGCGCTGAGACCGCTGGCCTCGAATTCGTCGACAATGCCGGCAACGAGCGGAGCTTCGGGCCCGACCACGGTCAGATCGATGTGCTTCTCCCTGGCGAAGTTGCGCAGCGCCGCGATGTCATCGGTCGAGATATCCACGCAAGTGGCGATTTCTGCAATGCCGGGGTTGCCCGGGGCGCAGTAGATTTCAGCCTTCTGCCTGCTCTGAGCAATCTTCCAGACCAGCGCGTGCTCGCGCCCTCCGGAACCGACGACCAGTACCTTCATAACCTCTGCTTTCTTCTCCGCGTTGGTTGCTCGAGTCCGACGTCCTGTCACTGCTCAACGCACGGCATACTTACGCTTCTTGCCCTTCAGCCGTTCGATCTCGTCCCTGATCTCCGCTGCACGTTCGAATTCCAGCCGTTTGGCAGCTTCGAGCATCTCCTGCTCCAGATGCTCCAGCACCTCTTCGCGCTCCATCGGCGAAAGCTTCTTCCAGTTCATGCCCTCGAGCACCGGCTTCTTTCCGGCGCCCCACTTCTCGCCGCGAACATCGGCGACGCGCGTCGATTGCATGATCTGCTCGGCGGTCTTGTAGATGGTTCGCGGCGTGATCCCGTGCTTGCGGTTGTATTCCATCTGAGCCCGGCGGCGGCGGTTGGTCTCCTCGATCACCCGCCGCATCGATCCGGTGATCGTGTCGGCGTAGAAAATCACCTTGCCGTGGACGTTGCGCGCCGCTCGGCCGGCGATCTGAAGCAGCGATCGTTCCGAGCGCAAGAAACCTTCCTTGTCGGCATCCAACACCGCCACCAGGGAGACCTCGGGCAGGTCCAGCCCCTCCCGCAACAGATTGATGCCCACAAGGACATCGAACTCCGCCAGCCGCAGGTCGCGCAGAATCTCGACGCGCTCGAGGGCATCGATTTCGGAATGCATGTAGCGCACCCGCAGATCCATCTGGGTCAGATAGTCGGCCAGATCCTCTGCCATGCGCTTGGTCAGCGTGGTGACCAGAACGCGCTCGCCGCGCGCCACCCGCTCCCGAATCTCGCCGATCAGATCGTCGATCTGACCCTTCACCGGCCGCACTTCGATCTCCGGGTCCATCAGCCCTGTCGGCCGGATGATCTGCTCGACGACCACGCCGCCGCACTTCTCCAGCTCGTAGTCCCCCGGCGTCGCCGACACGAAGATGACCTGCTTGATCATCGATTCGAACTCCTCGAACTTCAGCGGCCGGTTGTCCAGGGCCGACGGCAGCCGGAACCCGTACTCCACCAGGGTTTCTTTCCGCGACCGGTCTCCCTGGTACATGGCTCCGATCTGCGGAATGGTGACATGCGACTCGTCGATGATGGTGAGAAAATCGTCGCCGAAGTAGTCGATCAGCGTGTAAGGCCGCTGCCCGGGAGCCCGGCCGGAGAGATGGCGGGAGTAGTTTTCCACACCGGGGCAGTACCCCAACTCCTGGAGCATCTCCAGGTCGTAGCGCGTGCGCATCTCCAGGCGCTGGGCCTCCAACAGCTTGTTGTGGGCACGGAAGTAGGCCAGGCGTTCCTCAAGCTCCTCGCGAATGGACTGAATGGCGCGCTCCAGCTTGCGGTAGGGCGTGACAAAGTGTTTCGCCGGATAGATGGCTACCGATTCCAGCTCCCCGAGGATCTCACCTGTCAGCGGATCGACGCGCGAAATCTCCTCGATCTCGTCGCCAAACATCTCAACCCGGACCGCCTCCTGGTCGTACGCCGGAAAGATCTCAACCACGTCGCCACGCACGCGAAACGTGCCGCGCACGAACTCGAAGTCGTTCCGGGTGTAGTGGATGTCCACCAGCTTCTCCAGAATGCGGTTGCGCTCGATGCGCTCGCCGCGCCTCAGGATCACCAGTTGTTCCTTGTAGTCGGCCGGGTCACCCAAGCCGTAGATGCATGACACCGAAGCCACGATGATCACGTCGTCGCGCGACAGAAGCGAGCTGGTGGCGCGCAGTCGCAGGCGATCGATCTCGTCGTTGATCGATGTGTCCTTCTCGATGTAGGTGTCGGTGCTCGGAACGTAGGCTTCAGGCTGGTAGTAGTCATAATAGCTGATGAAGTACTCCACGGCGTTCTCGGGGAAAAAGCTCTTCAGCTCGCCGTAGAGCTGAGCCGCCAGCGTCTTGTTGTGCGATATCACCAGGGTCGGCTTGCCCACGTTGGCGATCACGTTGGCGATGGTGAAGGTCTTGCCGCTGCCGGTGACACCGAGCAGCGTCTGGTACTTTTCGCCGCGAAGCACCCCTTCGGTGAGCTGCCGGATTGCCTGCGGCTGATCGCCGGTGGGCTCGAAGTCCGATACCAGCTTGAATTTGGCCATGATCCGCACCTGGGTTGACTGCGCCAAAGTTTAAATATAACCACCTTCTGCCAGAATGTCAAGCCGAAAACCGCAAAAACATCTTGCTTTTATCGAATTTTAAACCTATATTTTTGGTACTTTAACAACACAAATCACACACTTACGGCGATCCCGAAAAGGAGTGTTTGTCATTATGGCTGTCATGTCAAACATGCGCGAGTACACCAAGGTGATTCTGATCATCCTCGTGCTCGCGTTCGTTGGTACGATCATCTTCGACTGGGGAATGGACATCACCGGATTGAAGACCCGGCCCGGCATCATCGCCGAGGTCAACGGCAAGAGGATCACCATCGAAATGTACAACCGAGCCTACTCACAGGCTCTCGAACAGTTCCGCACCAGCAGCGGCGCAGATCCCACCGACTCCCAGCTCGACATGATTCGCCAGCAGGCGTTCAACCTGCTTGTCCAGGACATCCTTCTGCAACAGGCCATCAGGAGGTCCGGCATCGGTGCGACGGACCAGGAGATCGTCTACTACATTTTCAACAACCCGCCCGACTTCCTGCGCAACCTCAAGGCTTTTCAAGACGACAAGGGCAATTTCGACATGTCGAAGTACCAGGCGGCTTTGAGGAACCCGCAGAACAACTGGACGCCTGTGGAGGAGCAGTTGCGGTTTTTGATCCCACGCGAGAAGCTGACCAGCCGAATCAAGGCGGTGGTGCGAGTCACCGACGATGAAGTACGCGATGAGTTCCTGCGCCGGACCCAGAAGGCCAGCGTCAGTTATGTCCTGTTCGACCTGAACAAGTATCGGGATCCTCAGGAGAAGATCCCGGATGAAGAAATTCGAAGCTACTATGACGAACACAAGGACGACTTCCGCGAGCCCGAGAAGCGCAAGATCAAGTATGTCCTCTTCCCTACGAAGGCAACTGCAAAGGACTCCCAAGAAGTCATCAGGCAGGCCAACGACCTGATCAGGCGGCTCAAGGAGGGTGGCGCCGATTTCGCAGAGCTGGCGAAAATCTACTCGGAAGATCCCGGCTCCAAAGACAAAGGTGGAGATCTTGGCTTTTTTAGCCGGGGTACCATGGTGAAACCGTTCGAGGAAGCTGCTTTCTCCGCCAAGGTGGGTGAGATCGTTGGTCCGGTGCAAACCGTGCACGGCCTCCACATCATCAAGGTCGAGGAACGCAAGAGAGAGAAGGGCGAGCTGAAGGTACATGCCCGGCACATCCTGCTGAGGTTCAAGGCGTCGCCGCGGACACTGCAAGAAGCGGAGGACAACGCCGCGTACTTCGCGGAGCAAGCCAAGAGCGACGGGTTCGAGAAGGCAGCCGAGGAGCAGGATCTCGACGTCCAGAGCAGCGCTTTCTTCGGCCTGGGTAGCGGCTTCATCCCCGGGATCGGCGTCCTGCCCAAAGCATCGCAGTTCGTCTTCAGCAAGAAACCCGGGAACATCAGTGAGCCCCTTGAAAGCCAGCAGGGATGGGTCGTGATCAAGGTGGACGCGATCCAGAAGGAAAGGATCCGGCCGCTGGAAGAAGTGAAGGCTCAGATCGAAAACATCCTGCGCAAGGAAAAGGCAAAGCAGCGCGCTGCCGAGGCGGCCCGGAAGTTCTACGATAAGATCAAGTCTGGAGTGAGCCTGGAGGCGGCAGCAGCCGCAGACTCCCTCCAGATCCAGAAGCCGGCACCGTTTACGCGCCAGAGTTTCGTGCAGCGCGTCGGCCGCGATGCCTCCTTCATCGGGGCCAGCTTCGCCCTCAAGAAGGGTGAAGTCTCACCGCCGGTGGAGGGACTGCAGGGGTACTACATCATTCGTCTCGAGAACAAGACCCCGTTCGACGACAAGCAATTCCAGGCGCAAAAAGAATCGATCCGCCAGCAGATGATCCAGCAGAAGCAGAACCAGGCCTACACAGGCTGGTTCGCCAACCTGCAGGAACACGCCAAGATCAAGGACTACCGCAGCAAGTACTTCTGAGTCGGCAGTTCGGTGGGGAGGAGACCGGAATCGCGGCGAACATAAAAAGAGCCCCTGCTTCCCTACGGAGGCAGGGGCTTTTGGTTGGAGAATCGCTTGCCGGTCACTTCGGCGGCTTCAGTTCCTTCGGGTCGATTTGCGCCAGCGCCTCCACAACCCCAGGGTGGAACTGGGTGCCGGCGGCCTGGCGAAGGATGCGCATTGCCTCGGCATAGCTGCGACGCTGGTGGTAGGGCCGGTCGGTCGTCATGGTGTCGAAGGCGTCGGCGACAGAGAGGATGGCGCCCGCCAGCGGAATCTCGTCGCCTTTGAGTCCGCGCGGGTAGCCGCCGCCGTTCCACCACTCGTGATGTGTGTAGACAGCCTCGACCACCGGCGATAGGCGATGGATGTGGCGCAGGATCTTGTAGCCCTTCTCGACGTGGCTCTTGATCACCTCGTACTCCTCATCTGTGAGGCGACCCGGCTTCAGCAGGATGGAATCGCGGATGCCAATCTTGCCGATGTCGTGCAGGTTGCCGGCGAGCTCCAGCTCCTCGATCTGCTCATCCGCTAACCCCATCTGGCGGCCGATGGCGGCGGCGATGGCGGCGACTCGCTGCGAATGACCGTGCGTGTAAGGGTCGCGCTCGTCCACCGTGGTCGCCAGCGACTTCATCGTTTCCAGGAATAGGATTTCAAGATCGAGGATGAGGTCGGCGTTTTCGAGCGCCACCGCCGCCTGGTTGGCAAGCAACTTGGCACCATCAAGATCGGCCTGCGTAAAGCCCTTGCGCGTCGTCCGATAGAGCGTCAAGACGCCCTTCAGACCGTTGCTGCTCTTGAGGGGCACAGCCATCGCCGCATTGCCCCATCTGTTCTCACCCAGAGCGGTGAGCAGACCTTCCGCTTTCTTCAAGTCATTGATAAGCAGCGGTTCCTGCGAGGAGAAAACCGCCGCCGCCAGGCCGAACTTCTCAGGCACGCGGGTACCGTCTTCGAGGAACTCTTTCAGGTTGACGCCGTAGCGCAGGTAGATCTCACAATTCTCTTCATCCCGATCGAAAACGGCCGCACGCTGCGCTCGGGTTTCTCTGCAGGCAGCGTCCAGCAGGATGTTGTAAATCTTCGAAGGCTCGCGCGTGGCCGCCATGCGGTCGCTGACCTGAAACAGATTGACCAGCGTCTTCAGCCGGATGTTCTCTTGCAGCAGGCGCTTGCGTTCCAAAGCCCCACGAACCGCCCAGACCATCTCCTCGACGTTGAACGGCTTGTGGATGAAATTCGCTGCTCCCTCCTGCAGCGCCCTGACAGCCACCTCCATCGTAGCGAAACCGGTCATGAGGACCACCGCTACCTCGGGCGACACAGAGCGCAGTCGCCGAATCAGATCGATGCCGCCCAATTCCGGCATCTTCACATCGGTCAGAACCACATCGAACGGCTCGGCCGAGACCCTCTCCAGGGCTTCAAACGGATTGCACGTGGTGTCTACGTCGAACCCGACGTTCTCCAGGCTGGCGGCACATAGCCGGCAGATCGAGGCTTCGTCGTCAACGACGAGCACCTTACCTTCACGCATTCTGTCTCCTCAGCCTTCGACCAAGGGCAAGTAAACCCTGAATTCCGACCCTTTTCCAACGCTGCTTTCCACCCGGATGCCACCGCCGTGCGCTTCCGCAATCGATCTTGCCAGGGCCAGTCCTAGGCCGATGCCGCCCCCCATGAATCCTATCTTGCTGGAGCTGTGGAGATCGGTATTCTGCACTTCGTAGAATTTCTCAAAAATCCTGCCATGCTCTTCCGGTGGGATGCCGACGCCGGTGTCGATCACGGAGATCGTGCAGTAGGGTCTTTCTTTGCCGGTCTTCAGCGTAATCCTGCCGCCGTCCGGCGTGTATTTGATGGCATTCTGAATCAGCTCTGCCAGCATGGTTTTCAAGCGCAGCCGGTCTGCGAAGACATGCAATTCATCACGGCCCGGCTCGAAACGAAGGAGCAAGTTTCTCTTCCGCGCGGCTAGCTTGAACTCGCCGACCACCTGTCGGATCAGATCGTGAAGACTGACTCGAACCTTCTCCAGTCCCCGTTGCAGTTGCTCCAGGTTGAGGACGTCGTACATATTGGTGACGATCTCTTCGAGATCCTGGAGCGCCCGATGGATGACCTCCATGCATTCGTCCCGCTCTTCTTCGGTCAGATCGTCGGCATCCTCGCCGAGGATGGAGAGGTACCCTTTCAGGTGTGTAACCGGGGTGCGAAGCTCGTGGCTGGTGATGGCGATGAACTTATTCTTCATCTCCTCGAGCTCGCGCAGCTTCTGGTTTGCGATGCGCAGCTCCTCGTTTTCTTTGCTCAAAGCGATCTTCTGCCGGCACTTCTCCACGACCATCCGGATCTGGTCCGCCTTCAGGGGCTTGAGGATAAAATCGTACGCCCCTTTCTTCATCGCCTCGATGGCGCTCTCGATGGTTGCGAAGCCGGTCATGATGACCACTTCGACGAAGGGCCAGTCGCGCTTGAGCGTTTCGAGGAGCTCCATCCCGCCCATTGCCGGCATCTTGAGATCGGTGATGACGACATCGGCGGGTTGCAGGCGCATCTTCTCGATGGCACGAATGCCGTTCTCCGCCTCCTCCACCACGCACTCGAGCTTTCGCAAGCTCAGAGCACAGATGTTGCGGACGACTTCTTCGTCGTCGACGACCAGGATGCGTAATTGATCCATTTGCGGCCTTTCGCGTGATTCTCTTTAAGAGTACGGCGAATCGTTACAAACCTTTAGCTACTTTTGTCGACAGATTTTTCTAAATCGAGGATCTCACTGGCGCCCCAGTAGGCCTGGTGCTCCAGATGGGTGAGCTTCTGGAACTTCTTGATCAACGCCTCGATCCGTGCCGCCTGCTCTGCGATGGCCTTGAAGGCTGGAAACCACGATTCCTCCGAACTGACCTCTTCGGCGATCAGCGAGCAGTAGCCGGTGATGCCAGTGAGAGGCTGGTTCAGCTCGTGGGCGACGCTTCCAGCAAGGTGGAGAGCTGTCTTCATCTTCTCCACACGTAGCTTCTCCTCCTCGCCGCGTTTTTTCTCCGTGATGTCACGGCACAGTTCCAGAACGCGACGCTCGCCATTCTCGTCGGTGAAGGGAATCAGGGTCAGTGCGAAGATCGGGCCTTTGCCATGGCAGACCTCGAGCGTCATTGTTTTGAAATTGACTCCGGATCTGGCGATCGGGCAGCCTCCGCAGGGCTGAGCGAATCCAAACAGGGCCTGGTAGCACTTTCGGCGACGGCCGCTGCCGACGCGGTCTTTGAGCCAGCGATTGGTGTATCGCCACTCGAACTCGGTGTCAACGATGCCGACTCCCTCCTCGAGGTGATCCAGGACGGTGTGCAGCTTGTCGCGCTCCATCTTGATGCGCTTGTGCAGGCGCGCCTTCTCCACCAGACCGACAAACCGCTGCCCCAGAGCCTCCAGGGTCGAGATCTCCTCCCTGGAAAAGGAGCGCGCCCGATCCCCTTCGATCTGCAGGATACCCAGGACCGTCGAGCCAGCGCGCAACGGCACCGCCAGCTCGGCCACGATCTCGCTACCGCCACGGCTGCGGCCGCGAGCCCTTCCTCTCCTCACCACGGATCGCCGTCGGCTGGCCGCCGCTTTGGCAACCGGGTCCAGCTCGACCGCCGATCCAAAGACGCCCACTCTGGATTCGGGCTTAACCGGCCTCCAGGCCGAACCGTCTCGCATCACCAGATCGACTTGTCGGTAGCCCAGCCGCCGTCGCAGCGTGCGAACGAATCGTCGCAGCAGGACTTCTTCGTCCAACACGTCGCTGACACGGCGGCTGATCTCGTTGATCAGCCGCAGCCGTCTGGCGTACCGTTCCTGGGTCTCGAAAAGGCGGGCGTTCTCGATGGCCACTCCGGCCTGGCTTGCGATAATGGAAAGAAAGTCCGCGTCCTCCTCGCTGTAGGCGTTGGCACGGTAGCTCTGGGTGGAGATCACACCGATGACGCGGCCGCGCGAAATGATCGGCGCTGCCAGCAACGACCTGGAGACTCGATCGCGATTGCCAAAGCGCATGGAGAGGTCTCTGCCAGCGGTCCGCATGTCCCGGGGCGTGCGATTGTAGCGGACGGCACGCGTGCGCCGCAGCGCCTCGCTGGCGATTCCGGCGCCGAGTGGCTCGACCTTGCGGGCAAAACGCTGCCCCTCGTCGATGACGAAGACCATGTCGAACACCCGGGCACCTTGTTCATAGAAAGCAATGTAGAAGGCGTCGTTGTCCATCACCTGTCCGACGAGCTCGTAGATTTTCCAGAACAGTTCCTCCGTCCGCAGGGTCGAAGCCAACGCCTCGCCCATCTCGAGCAGCCTGTTCATCTGCGCCGCCCGGGCACAGGTCTCTTCGCGCAACGCGACGAGATCCAGTGTGGTCGCCAGAGCCATCAAACCCATGTGGACAACCTCTTCGGCCTGAGGGTCTGTCTCCTCCCCCTGCCTCGACTCTTCTCTCGGGTAAACCACGAGCACCCCGCGCAGGCGCTCCGCGGCACGAACCGCGAAAACGGTGGCTCGGCTGGCTGTATACGCTTTTTCTTCTCCAGGCGCGCGGCTGGCACCGGCGATCTTGCGAACCTCTCCGGCGGCAAAGTCGATTTCGTGGCCGTCTAGCCGCACACACGCCGGCGCCGCCAGCGCCTGCCCCGCGCTGCTCAGCAAAACCAGCCGGCTTCCAGCGACCACCCGGTAGACCTGCACCCTGGCAGCGGCAAGCTGATCATAGAGCCAGCGTGTGATCAGCGTGCAACACTCTTCGGGCGGTGCTGCAGTGGTCCAAAGCCGCAGCAGTTCCTGCCATGGCAGCAGAGGACGGGGCAGTGAGGGCAACGTGCCCGTGGAAGTATCGGTGCGGGGAGTCGAATCGGAAGGATCCTTCATTCGAAAACGACCGGATGTGATGAAGTTCATTTGCCCTCGTGAGGGTGCCGCACTGGCACTGGCGCCGCTCGAACGGAGTCTGAATTCACCACCATCACGTATCGGCAGGTTTACGGCGATCTCTACCGCTGTCGGCAGGCCGGATCAGAGGAGATCCGCTGGAGTTCACATCGGGACAGCCCCGGCCGGTCGCCGATGCTGACCACCCGCCGCCTCGAACCGGCCGAACGCGAGAAGATCCGTGAGGAAACAGGAGCAAAAGTAAGGCAACAGCCGTTCTGGTCACTTTATAACAAACTATCTCAGGTGCCTGCAAAAATCAAGCAGTTTTCGCGAAGTTACATAATCTTAACCGGTTGCCTGCTGGCGCCGACAGCGAATCGTCGAACGCGAAGCTGCGTGCATGCCCGCCCGCAAAGAACTGAAACCTGCGGGAGATTGTCAAGCTCTTTTCATCCGGACGGTAGGCTGGAGCGCCGGAGTAGTGATCGAAAAAGAAAAGCCCCAAAACGGGGCTTTTTTTCTACTGAACTGGTTGTGTGCCATCGGCCTGAGCCCATGTCGAACTTCGACCGAGCGATCGCTGACCTCTGTCAGAAGGTCAAGCCGCGGTATTCCTGGTAGAGGCCAAGCACAGAGGGTACATACCGGCTGGTCTCGCTCCATAGAATGCCGTCGGCCCGTCCGTTGGCGATCCACAATGCGGCGCGTTTTTCTCCGCCGTTGTAGGCTGCCAGGCCGCCGTCCACACCGTACATCTGAATCAGCGACGCAAGGTAACGAGAGCCGATGCGGATATTGTAGATGGGGTTCAGGAGCACGTCCTCCTTCGAGGTCCAGGTGATGCCTTCGTACTGGGCGATGAACATACCGGTGGCCGGCATGATCTGCATCAGCCCCATCGCCCCTGCTCTGGAGATGACGTTCGGGTCCCAGGTGTTGGCTGTCTCGTGTGTGATGGTCGCACAGATGAGGTCAATGTCGAGGTTCGTGTACTTCAGGCTCATGTTGTAGATTTCGTTGGCGATTTCGTACTTCTCGCTCGACGGCATATCGGGGTTGTACTTGTCGATGATGTACATCACTTTTTGAATCGCTGCGTGCCGGATACTGTCGACATTCATGGCCGCGCGCAGGTCCTGCACGGCACGTTCGAGCATCTCAATCTTGGCACGACTCGAACTGATTGATGCGTAGTAGCGTATGGAAAAGCCGACCGCAGCGACGACTACGACAACCGCAGCCAGGCTCAGGAGCAAGGCGCGGAAGGTTAGCCATCGTCGCGTTACGGCGCTCTCTACGTTGGAAGTCATGTGCTTTCCTCCTCGAGGTCATTCTTTCTGCGATGATCCACCTCCTTGTTCGTCTCTTTCAGCAATCCATGCCAACCTACCAGGATTTTTTGACGATCTCGATCATCCGAAGTTCCCAACACGGGGCAGCTCCCGTCCCTGCCCTATGAGCATAAAAAAAGAAACCGAGGTTCTCAACGGAACCGGGATTAGGGGGGTTACCGATATCCGTTGATACTACTCGGTTTCCTTGTTATCCACTCACATGCTCAGGCAGTCACCTGGACCGGCGAGCGCCTGGCAGTGTTGCATTTCTCATCGATCCAATATAATCAAACCGGTTTAAGAATGCAAGTACAAATTTTGCAGAACTGACTCATCTCTGGGTCGCCGTCACTGGGGGTTCGATCTGTCGGCGGTCGCCGTTTGCTCGATAGCCTGACGAGTGGCTGCCAGAATCTCTGTGACCACACCCTGCAAGGCCTTGCTCATGGCTTCGACCACATGCACCGGGTCTTTGGCGGCGGCGGGCTCGCGTTTGAACAGGGTGTCCTGCCAGATGACCCTGCCGCTCCCGGCCTGGCTCAGTCGTGCCCGCAGGCCGACCTGAGCATACCAGGTGTCCTTTTCGTCCCACTCCTCAAAGGCAAGAAGATCGCCGTTGAGGACATAGTCAGCGCTCTCGCCGCCGCCATAGCGCACGACTTCCGAGAACGCTCCCGAAGCAACAAACTGCTCGTAGATCTGCTCCGACACCAGCTCCGCAGGGGCGACCACCCAGCGCCGGTAGTGGTAGAATTTCACCTCGTAAGGATTGTCCCGATAGATGATGCGATCGTCCTCGTAGATCGGGCTGGAGTCAAAGGCCGCGATGCCCACGGTCACAGGTGCCGCCACGTCATCGGCAGGAGACTGCTTCTCCTGCGAAGGCGGCTCGACCATGTAGTAGCGAACCTCGGGGATCGAGCCGCAGGACACAGCCAACAGTCCGACGACGGATACGGTGATCAGGCGAAAGTTCGGTTTCATCCGTTGTCCTTCCCTTTAGAAGGTATTCTTACAGAAGTCGTTCACGACTGGGAGCTACCTCAAGGCAGTCGGCGCTCTTTCGGGGCTGACTTGCGCACAAGGTTCCACGGGCGCTCTTTGATGCCCCGAGTAAAGTCCTCGAAGTTGCGCGACGCCCGTTCCAGATTCGCCAGAATCTCGGACAGGTTCTTGCGGTGATCGCTCAACATGCCGTCGACGTTGACCGCGGTGCTCTGCATGCTCTGCATCAGCGTCTCGGCCTCTTTCAGGGTCGTATTCAGACTGGCGAGCATGGAGTGGATCAGCGCCGAGTTCTGCGCCACGAGCGAATCCGCCTGTTCGCCGACAGAAGCGATGTGGTCAGTCAGGCGATTCATGTTGCTCACCAGAGCATTGATCTGGCGGACGTTGCCCGAAAGCATGCTGTCCATGGAGGCCAGCATCGAAGCGACGCGGTTGCGGTTGTCTTCGCGCAATACATCGTTCAGCCTGGTGAGGAGTTCGTTCAGGTTGTGACTGACTTCCAGCATGGGCTCGCCGAGCTGGGTCCATGGCGGAACGTCTTTGCTGCGGATCATGCTGCCGGGCTGCAACAGCGGAGCCTGAGGACTACCTGTGGTGATCTCGATGTAGTAATCCCCCATCAGTCCGATGGCTGTGATGAAGGCCTCGGAGTCGGTGCGGATGGGCGCATCCATTTCCACAGCAATCTCGATTTCGATCTTGGGGCGCTGAGCCGTGGGCATGCGCACCTCCACGACCTTGCCGATCAGGTGCCCACCCAGGCGGACCTGGGCGCCGGGCTCGATGCCTCCCGTGTAGCTGAATTCGGTGAGGTACTGTTTCTCCTCCTTGCCGAATTCAACGCCTGTGATAGCGACGATAAACGCGACCAGAATTAAAAAGGCGACGACCACAAACGCGCCGACTTTAATTTCTTCAGGGCGATAGTCCATCCGCTTCTCCCGTCCGATTTAGCCAACGACCAGAGAACTGAGATACCTCTCCCGGTCCAGCTCTTCTTCATCTGCCTGCCGGTTCAGGAACTGCTGCACCCGCGGGTCTGGATTCTGGCGCAGCTCCTCTTTGGTCCCTATGGCAATCACTTTGCCTTCATGCAGCATGGCGATACGATCAGCAATGGTGAAGACCGACGCGAGTTCGTGCGTCACGACGACGATGGTCATCTTGAAGGCCTTCTGGAGTTTCAGAATCAGGTTGTCGATGCCCATCGCCACGACAGGATCGAGCCCGGCAGAGGGTTCATCGCAAAACAAGATTTCCGGATCCATCGCGATGGCGCGAGCCAGGCCGGCTCTCTTCTTCATGCCGCCCGAGAGTTGCGCCGGCTTGAAGTCCTCGAACCCGGCCAGCCCCACCAGCTCGAGCTTGATCCTGGTCATGATCCGAATCGTCGATTCCTCGAGCTGCGTGTGTTCGCGCAGAGGGAGCGCGACGTTGTCGCCGATGGTCATCGAGTTGAACAGCGCTGCGTTCTGGAAGAGCATGCCGATCTTGGTATAGATTTCGGTCATCTCCTCTTCGGAGAGCTTGGTGATGTCGCGGCCGCGGATCAGAATCTCGCCTTCCGTCGGCTTCAACAACCCGATAATGTGACGCAGCAACGTGCTCTTGCCGCAACCCGACCGGCCCAGGATCGCCAGCGTCTCGCCGCGGTAGATGTCGAGATTGACACCGTCGAGAATCTTCCGCGGCCCGTAGTAGGTCACCAGGTTGCGGATCTGGATAATGGGTTCTCGTGATGTAGACACGGCGGCCGTCCGAGCTACGTTAAAAGGTTGAGTAGAACAGGGCTGTAAAAAATACATCCGCCGCGATGATCATGAAGATCGAAGCGACGACGGAATTGGTGGTCGATCTCCCGACTCCCTCGGCTCCCCCTTCGACCGAAAAGCCCTGGTAGCTGCCGATCTTGGCAATAATCAAAGCGAAAAACACCGTCTTGACCAGCCCGGTGACCAGATCCTTCAAGACGAGCGCGTTGGCAGTTTGGGTGATGTAACGTGCCGCCGGAATGTGCAACGTGGTCACTCCAATGAGATAGCCGCCGACGATGCCGACAAAATCGGACAACAGAACCAGGCAAGGCAACATCACCAGCAAAGCCAGAGTGCGCGGAACCACCAGAAAGTGCACCGGATTGAGCCCCATCGTGCGCAGGGCATCGATCTCCTCCGAGACCTTCATGGTGCCGATCTCGGCGGCGATGGCACTACCGCTGCGGCCGGCGATGACTATGGCCGTCAGCAATGGCCCCAGTTCGCGCGTAATCGACACGGCGACCAGGTCTGCCACGTAGATGGTGGCCCCGAACCGGGCCAACTGATAGGCCGATTGCATCGCCATGATCAGACCGACGAAAAAGGAGATCACCAGCACGATGGGAATGGAGTCCACACCGATGCGCACCATCTGCTCGACGGTGCTGCGCCACCGCACCCTGCGTCCCTTGAATGGCGCGACCAGGGTCCAGTAGAGCGTCTCGCCCGTCAGCCGGGAGATGCGGTCGACGGCGTAAAGGGTGTGAAAGATGCGGCGGCCGATATAGCCCAAGATCCGTTGTGCGATGGTCATTTTTCCAAACTCTCCAGCGCACTCCCCTCATCTTCATAAATCTCGAATACCTTGTCGAGCCGGCTAAGCTCGAACACCTCGCGCACTGCAGAGGCCAGATGCATCAGTTTGAACTTTCCGCCGTACCGGCCCACCTGCTGCAGGCCCTCCACCAGAGTGGCCACACCGGAGCTATCCATGTAGCCCACATGTTGCAAATCAACCAGGATCACGGGGGTCTTCTTTTCAGTGAGTGCCATGATCGCGGAGCGTACCTGGGGGGATGAGTAGAGATCGACGTCACCTTTGATCTGGACGATCGTCGCACCCTTCTTTTCGTAACTGTTAACCTCCAGCATTAGGCCTCCTTCTTGGCCGGCAGATGCTTGGTCAGCGTCAGGCGGTTGCCACGGGCAGGGGTGCTATCGTAGACCACCACATCCATGACGCTGCGGATCAAATGGACGCCAAGCCCTCCGGGTCGGACGTCCTCCAATTCCCTGGGCCGAATCTTGTTCAGATCGGCTTTCTTGCCGTAATCTCGAATCACCACTTCCAGGCGATCGCTGTACAGCTTGCACGTGATGATCATCGGCCGATCGAGCCGATTCTCATAGGCGTGCTTGATGACATTCGTACAGGCCTCGTCGACTGCAAGGGTCACACCGTTTTGAACTTCGGCTGAAAACCCAATGACCTCGCAAAGATGGGAAATGGTGGCGCGGACGATCTTCAGCAGCTTAGGATCGCTGGGCAGCCGGATCTCAACCGTGTCCATGCGCAGGGGTCTCCCGGAAAGGTCAAGGGTGCCCTCGATGCAGCGAGTCGCCGGCCTGACGCCCTCCATCTGCCTTGCGGTTCGCCGTGCCGTTCCAGCGCAGAGCCAGCACCGTCACATCATCATGTTGCTGCTGGTCGCCTGCAAACGCCCGCACACCGTCGATGATCTTTTCCACGGCATGAAGCGGTCCGTGCAGGCCACGCCCGATGAGACGTTCGAGGCGCTCGAAACCAAACTGAGCACCGCGGCGGTTCTTGGCTTCCACGACGCCGTCGGTGACCAGGATGACGAAGTCACCGCCCTCCAGGTCGATCTGCTGCTGCGGAAAGTTGGCCGCCGGCAACACCC
Organism: uncultured Cytophagia bacterium; assembly: GCA_964527995.1. Lineage (GTDB taxonomy): Bacteria > Zhuqueibacterota > Zhuqueibacteria > Oceanimicrobiales > CAZGRP01 > CAZGRP01. The sequence goes on from CAZGRP010000037.1 coordinate 26,876, forward strand.
CCAAAGGCACACCCTGATCGCCCTTCAGCCATGTGATACGCCGCCGCCGCGCCTGCACCCACAACAACGGCAGGTGACCGGCGTTGGAATAGGTCAGCCTGCCTCGATGCACATCCAGGAGGCCGTAGACCAAAGTGACGAACATGCCGCGACGGCTGCGCTGGACGAGCAAGTCGTTGATAAGGCGCAGCAGAGGCGCGGGCTCACGCGTCATCTGTGCCTGAAAACGCAGATCACTGACCAGGCGCGCCATATAGAGGGCTGCAGGTACGCCTTTCCCGGAGACATCGCCCAGGATGAGAGCTGCCGACTCTCCGTCGAAGTCGATGAAATCGTAGAAATCGCCACCGACCGCGGTGGCCGGTAGATTGCGAGCCGCGACGTCGAACAGACCTTGTGGTCCCGACGGCAGGCTCTGGGGCATGAAGCTCTGCTGAATGATTTTGGCCGATTCGAGCTGCTGCTCCAACCGCTCCTTTTCCAGGAGGTAGCGATGCATGCGGGCGTTGTCGATCGCCATCGCCACCTGGCGGCAGAAGGTCGAGAACAGGTCGATATCATCCTCGTCGAAGGGCTGGCCATCCGAGCGATTGATGACCTCCGCCACACCGATGACCCTCTCCTTGACCTTCAGCGGTACAGCCAGAATGGAGCGCGTCTTGAATCCAGTGGATTCATCCGATTTCGAGAAAAAACGAGGGTCCTGCGTAACATCGGGGACGTTCAGCGGCACCCCCTTGGACGCCACCCACCCGGCAATCCCCTCTCCCATCTTCAGTTGGATCTTCCGCACCTTCTCGCCGACCTCGCCCAGGGCCACCTGACACTCGAGGATGTCCTCCTCCTCATTGATGAGCATCACCGAGCTGGCCTCGGCATCCATCACCGTTTGTGCCTTCTCCATCACCAGACGGACCAACTTCTCAAGGTCGAGCGTGGAGTTGATGATGATGCTCACCTCGATAAGGCTGGAAAGGTTGTGTACCTTTTTTCGCAGGGCGGCGAGTTCATCGGCAGGAGCCTGCTTCACAACGGCCGTACGCGCCGATTCGGAGGGACCGACGGAAAGGTCTTTTGCAGCCACAGAGCCTCCCTTTCTCGATTGACGGCCGCGAGGTAGTCCTACAGGTAGTCAAGCGTCCTTGCCTGGGACGCTCACAAAACAAAAACCAGTCCAAAAGACGCGGATGGGAGTAATTCCTGAATAAACAAAGATAGACCAGGGCATCAACAAAAGCAAGAAAAAAGTGGAGATGTCAACACTGCGGACAACTGTTGCACGGCGATACAATTGTGACCCTGGCAGCACCCCGCCGGGAGGTTCCGTAACCACAACATAATTCATGCCTTAACACCTCCGCCTCGACCACCTGGTAGGTGGCATGCATGTTGCGCTTGCGGACGCGTCCGCCTACCGTGCCAAAATCCGTCCGAGCGCGATATCGATCGTCCTCGAGCGTCAGCATCGGTTCCGCAGCAGCGACCGACAACAGGGAATGCAGCGCTGGATGAAAACATCCCGAAAGCTCGGTGACAAGTACGAGATCGTCCGGGAGATCAAGCAGGGCGGCTTCGGTATCGTCTACTTCGGCTATGACCTGCATCTCGACAAGCCTGTCGCCTTCAAAGAGATCACTCCCTTTCTCATCCAAGATCCGGCCTACCTGCGGATGTTTCAGAACGAGGCCCGCAACGTCGCCAGGCTGAGTCATCACAACATCGTCCATGTCTACGATCTCATCCGCACGACCGAGGGGCGTGTCTACCTGGTGATGGAGTACATCGACGGCCTCGACCTGGGGGCGATTCTCGAACGCTGCCGTCGCCGAGGCATGACCCTGCCACCTCGACTCGGAGCCTACCTCGGTTCCGAACTCTGCCTGGCCCTTGAATATGCCCACACCCGGCGGCATCCCACCACGAACGAGCCCCTGCATCTCGTCCATCAGGACGTGTCGCCGTCCAACGTCATGATCTCCAAGGCTGGAGAGGTCAAGCTGATCGATTTCGGCCTGACCTCGCTGCGCCGCCACCACCCAGAGGCCCGGAAGCAGGCCCGCAGGCCGGAAAAACTCCTGTACATGAGCCCGGAACTGCTGGCCTCGGCATCCCACGTCGACCACCGGTCCGACATTTTTTCCCTCGGAGTCGTGCTGTACGAGGTCTTCACCGGCCGCCGCCTTTTCGCAGAAGAGAGCGAGTTGCAGGCCTTGACCGCGGGATCCTGGCAGTTCGGGGACAGCCAGGTTCGCCAGTTCGCTCTGCCGGCTCCCCTTGTGAACCTTCTCGGAGTCGCTCTCGAGGTCGATCCGCAGCGCAGGTATCAGAGCGCACAGCAGATGCATGCCGACCTGCTGCAGTTCCTTATCGTGTCGACCGATATGGCAGGCCTGAGCGAGGAGCTGGGCAGGTTCGTTGCATCCCTGGCGGATGATTCCGGCTCGACGCAGGCGCTATCGCCTTCGCTACTGGCCGACACTGCCGACACCAGCGATGACTGGGCGATCCTGGCACCACCCACTGAAGTTCCGCATCCGGAAGAAGCACAACCGCAGGCACAGGCGGCTTCGCCGTTTGGCGAACCTATGCTGGCTGTAGATCTGGAACAAGAGAATTTCTTCCCCTTCGAGGAAGACCTGCTGTCGATGACTGAGCCCACACCGCAGCGGCCGACCCCCTACACTGCCGATGCAGCGCCGGTTCTGCCTGCCGACGACCGCTCGCCAAAAGGCGCGGACGAGATCAACACTCCGGTGGACGTCAAGGCCTCATCCCGCCGCCGACCCGGCGCAGGCCTCGCCAGGTTCATGTTCTTCGTGGTTCTCACGGCCATCGGATTCGGTGCCCTGGATGCCGTGTTCCGCTGGACGCCGTTGGGCCAGCGTGTCGCCGACTGGTTCTCACCGCCTGTAGTGCGGATCGTAACCGAGCCGCCGGGCGCGACGGTGGATCTCGACGGCCGCCGCCTGCCAGGCACGACGCCGCTCGAAATCGCCGCGGTATCGCCGGGCGCACACAAAATCCTCCTGCAGATACCCGGTTCGCCGGCAATCGAGCGCTCGATCCAGGTTCTACGAGAGGGAGAGGTGTCGATTGCAGGGGAAAACCCTGTCGACAAAAACACCTACGTCTTTCGGTTCAAGAACATCCTTCTGATCGACTCAACCCCCCGTGGTGCAGAAGTGCTCCTCAACGGAGCGCAGCTGGCTCAGCGCACCCCCTGCCGGGTCGCATGGGAAGCGGGAGTGCCGGTTACCATTGCCATGTACCGCGCCGGTTTCGATTCGCTGGCAGCGCTGGAACTGAACACATTGACGCCGGCTGCCAACGCAAACGAGCCTGGCCAGTGGAGCGTATCGCGCTCTGATTCGAGCGGCACGATCGCCGTCATGGCGACTTTTCGGAAAAGGATCCGCTTGCGCTCCATTCCACCGGGAGCTGCGGTCTACATCGACGACGGTGACAAGCCGGTCGCCATCGCTTCCGGAAGCGCGGAGATCGCTTTGAGCGCCGGCTCGCATGCCCTCACTTTGAAGAAGGCCGGGTATCTCCCCACACCGCTGCCGCTGCAAGTAACTCCGTCCACACCTGATCGGCTGACCATCCCTCTCTGGCGGCGAGTGCACATCTATGCCCAGGACATCACCGATCCTCTGAACCGGGACATCGGGGCGACCCTCGTTCGCCTCACCCACAACGGCCGCAGCGAGCGTCGCGATGACGTTACACCCTCGGAGATCAGTCTTCTTCCCTACACATACGAAGCCGTCCTGGAAAAAGCGGGCTACCAGCAGACCCTTGTCAGAATTCCTCCCGCTGCGTTCGAAGTCGTCGTGGAGATGCGGCCAGTCCGGATCCCGGTTGATGTGGTCGTAACCGACGCAACAAGCCAGGCGCCGATTGCGGGAGCGATGCTCTCCTACCGCGACGCCAGGACCGCCGATTCCTGGGTCACGACTTTCGAATCAACCGATGCCAACGGTCGGTTGACCTGGAGTCTTGTTCCCGGCGACTATGTGCTCCGCATCGAGCGGGACGGATACAGCCCTCAAAGCAGGCGCCTGCGGATCCGTCGCGGGGAAACCTATCGAGTCGATTTCGAGCTCAGCGGCAGACTTGGAAAGATGCGGGGCGGCTCGTTTCCGCAGCGGCAGAATCCTTAGGAAAGCCATAGGATCAGAGAAGCAACCGTGCTCATCGTGCTGTCGCTGTTGGCCGTCGGAATCGCCCTGGTCCTTGCCGGATTTCTGTTGAACGGTCTTCCGTCGCTGCGTGCCCGCACGGCTCTTCGCCGCGGCGACATCGAGGCAGCCTGCCGAATCTACAAGAGCCTTTTGAAGGAGAACCCGGAGAAGCTCAAGTACTACCGCATTCTTGGTGAACTCTATGCCCGCCAGGGCCGCACCGACGAGCAGGCGATACGCGTCTACGAGCTGCTCCTCCATTTGAACCTTCGGTTTCAGCGGCAGCGAGAAGTGCTCGGGTGGGTGGCAGAGCACTATCTGCGAGAAGGACGGAAGGATACCGAGGCACTGGAAATCATCGAGGCTGCGGTTCAAGCCAGACTCAGGGAGCTGAGACAGACAGGAAGTGACAACTCAGGGTGATACCGTGAAGGATCATGATCTTGAGCAGCTGGCGGTGATGTTGAAAGGCCTGGGGCAAGCCTACATGGAGAAAGGGCGGGCCGGTGACGCGGTCGAGCGCTTCGAGACGATGATTAAGCTCGGCATCACCGATGCCGATGTCTACATCCACCTGAGCCAAGCGTTGGCTGCCACGGGTCGCACCGATTCGCGGGCGCAAGAAGTGCTCCAGCACGCCGCGAGGCTGGCGCCAGAAAGCCGGGAAGTTATTCTCGCTGCGGCATCCGTGTTCCTCCAAAGCGGCCGCCGTGACCCGGAAGCTCAGCAGATCTACGAAAAAGCCGTCGCCTACGATCCTCCCACTCTGCGGCAGCTCGGTACCGTCCTGGCTCAGCTCTATTACGAGCAGGGCTGCTACGACCGCTGTCGCGTGACCGCCAGGCACCTGCTGGCGCGCTTCGGTTATGACGAGACGATTCTCGATCTTTTCCTTTGCTCCTGCCGGCACCTGAATGCCCATGACCCGGCCATCTCCGAGCTGAAGAGGCTGATCGACGTCGGTGGCGACAAAGAGCACATCCTCAGGCATCTGGCGGCGGCCTACCTGGAAAAAAAGTCGGCTCGACATGGTTCGACCGAACCATTCCTGCTCAGCCCGACTGATCTGAGGCATTGCCAGGAGTTCCTGCAGCTCTCCCCACCGCTTACCAGAATCGAAGACGTCGTGCTTCGTCTCGATGTGCGCCGGATGATCCTCGATACCTTCAGCCAGACCGAAGAGATGCGCCAGCAGCTCGAGCCGATCGCATCACTCGACCTGAGCGACATCGTCTCCACCCTCGGCGAGTCTCAGCATTTTGACGAAGCCTCGCCCATCGAGTTCGCCGGGAAAATCTTGAGAGGGCTGGAGGCACTGGAAGCACTGTCGAACCGGGCATGCCTCGCCCGGCACGACACGGAGTTGGCGCCCTTCGAGGAGATGGGCGGCGATCTGTCGAAACTGTCGCCGGCCTCGGCGAGACACGTGACGTTGGAGCGCCTCAAAGGAGTGCTGGTGCTGTTCATATCCAACTTCGAGGAGCTTTGTCTCGAGTACGGCGCCGACCAGGCTCATCAGGCGGTCGAGAAGTTCACCCACACGGTTGCCGGACAGCTTCACCGCCATAGCCTTCGCTCGGCCTGGTGTGCGGCCGATGGACTCATCGTCCTGGTCGATGATCTGGAGGACGCGCTGCGGTTTTCGATCCGGCTGTTGCGCAGCCTCGAACGCTACAACTTCGTCGCCGATGGTGCCGAACAGGTCCACCTCAAAGTAGCCCTGCATCGGTTCCGATTCGCCGACGAGCCGACGCCGATGCGATTCCTGGGCGACCTGTCACTGGCTCTGAAAACAGCGGCAGTGGATTGGACCGAAACGGAGACAGTCGGCCGCCCCGTCGACAGCGCCACTTTGCCATCGGGGGGGCGCATCCTGCTCACTCAGTACGCCCGCTCCGCCCTCTCCGATCAAGAGGCTTCGCACCTGCATCGCCTGGGTCGCTTCCGGCTGCGCCACGAGCCGAAGTACGTCACGCTTCACCAGGCCATGTGGCGGGATCCTGCCCACGACCTCCAGGTCGGCCTCATCCAGAGACTGGGAAAGTTCGATCTCGAAGACGAACTGGCCAGCGGCCCGATTTTCCGCACCTACCGCGGCCAGGACTCCGTGCTGAAACGCCCGGTGATCGTGAAGATCTTGCAGCCGGCACCTCTGGGCCGTCTTGCCGCAGAAGATGAAGTTCGACAGCGGTACGAACGGCGCACCAGAGAGGTGGCTCGTCTCAGCCATCCCCATCTGGCCAATATCTATGAGGTGGCAGAGGATCAAGGAGTGGCGTATGTGGTGCGCGAGGCTGCCGAAGGCATCTCCCTGGGCGAAATCATGTCGAGCGGTCGTGTCCTCGATTCCGAGCGCTTGCTGACTGTCCTCCTGCCGGTGCTGCAGGGCCTGGCCTACGCTCACCAGAAGGGGGTGGCCCACGGCAATCTCCACCCCGGCAATATCTGGGTGAACGGCCCAGAGATCAAGCTCACGGACTTCGACCTGGGGTCTCACCTGTTTTCGGATTCGATCCAGGATGCGGTTGGGGGCAAAGACGCGGCGGCCTCACTACTGGCATATGGGGCTCCGGAACGACTCCGCGGCCTGCCACCGACTCCAGCGGGCGACATTTTCTCGATGGCCGCCATCATGTATGAAGCCCTGACGGGCAACCGGCCTTTCGAGTCTGCGGATGCTGAGAAGATTGCCCACACCACAACGCTCTATCAGCCGCCTCCTCCCTCCGCGGTTCGTGAAGACTTGCCACCCGAGTACGATGCCGTCATCTTGCGCGGTCTCGCTGAAGACCCGAACGAGCGCTTCAGCGACATCCGCTCGATGCTCAAAAGCCTGCGCGCCATGCAAAATGATGGCGCCCGCCATCCCCTCGGCTACTACCTGGACCGGGGGAGAACACCCTCGTAAGGCCGCATGCCTGGCATCGGAAAATGGGGAGTAAAGGCGCTCAGAAAAATGCCATGGTGGGGGTCCAAGGCATGAAAGCAGCGGCAGGCTGGAAGGCTGCGCTACAGAACCCTGCGATCAGGCATCAATCCACGCCGCAAGCCGAAATTCTGAATCAACCCTGCCGTAGTCGGTCTCGAAGCTCATAGATGACGTAATGCACGATCACCAGGTGCATACACTCGACGATTCCCATGTCGCGAATGGGGACGTGCACCGAGTGGCGTGCCAGACTCCGCAGTTTGCCGCCATCGAAGCCGGTCATACCGAAGGTGACCATCCCAACTTCGTTCCCGTATCCGATAGCGTTGAGTACGTTGGCACTGTTGCCTGATCCGCTGATGCCAATCGCAACGTCACCCGGCTGGGCGAAGTGGCGCAACTGCTGCTCAAAGATCGTGTCGTAGCCACAATCGTTGGCCAGAGCCAGAATCCACGGTGTGTTGTCGGTCAGGCTCATCACCCGGAAGCGCTTGCGATCCTGCATCGATTGCAGGGGATACTTCGCCAGATCCTCGCAGAAATGGGACGCGTTGGCGCCGCTGCCGCCATTCCCAAAGATAAACACCTGTTTCTCAGCGCGGAAAGCCTCCTCCAGCACATCCACCATGTGCTCGGTAGCGCCCGGCGGCATTTCCAGACAAAGTTGACTCACCCTCTCAAAGAATTCGGCTGCTGCTTCCATGGTTCCTCGTCCCATTCCTTGGTTGATGGCCGTATTTGTTGATCGCTCAGCAGTGTCCCTGGGCCGCTCGACCTTCATCAAACGTAGGCGAAGCGATGGGGCACTGGCGGATAGGAGGGGGTTATTCTTCCTGCTCGGGAGGGACATAGTCCGGCGGCAACTCCGCACCCTGGCCGAAGAAATACGCCTCCATCTGCTCGTCCAGGAACTTCTGTGCTGCGGGGTCCGCAAGGTTCAACCGGTACTCGTTGATGAGCATCAGCATCTGCCGGGTCCACATCTCCCATGCCTCCTTCGACACATGCTCGTAGATGCGTTGGCCCAGCTCGTCCGGCTGCGGCGGCTCGTCGAGGCCTTCCATTTCTCGACCGTATTTAACACAGTGCACCATTCTGGCCATGATTTCGTCCCTCATCGATCCGTCATCCGTCCAAAATCCACAGCGGCGACACCGAGGATCGGGCGCCGCCGTGTGCGCTAATGTAACAAAATGTCGCTTCTTTCGCAACGACTATCTTGCGCCGGCTCAGCGGAGCACGGAACCACCGTGGGCATCAGTGGTTAAGTATCGTGGCGCGCGAGCCGCCGCACGCTATAGGCAATCAATGAGGCCGCACTCCACGGAACTTCGCCCAGCGGTCGCCGCCGCGCGCCCGCTTCGGGGGAGGCCTTTACTGCGACAGTGTCGACGAGGGCCGCCAGGCCGCCTGTCACACCCGCCCCGTTGTCGGCCCGTCGTTGATCCGCTGCCATTCAACGAGGAGCAAGAACAGATGGCCACAGGCGAACGATCCATTGTTGTCGAGGCGCTGCCACACATACCGGTGGAACACCAGCAGGTCGAGCTGGTCGAACGCAAGGGGGTCGGGCACCCCGATTCGATTTGCGACGGCATCAGCGAGGAGATCTCGCTGGCCTTGAACCAGGCCTATCTCGAGGCCGCCGGCCGACTGCTGCACTACAATGTCGACAAGGCGTTGCTGGTAGCTGGAGTGAGCCAGCCACGCATCGGCGGCGGCCGCGTGCTGCAGCCGATGCGCTTTGTCCTGGGAGACCGGGCCACGGACAGTGTGGATGGAAAACAGATCCCCGTCGACGAAATCGCCCTGGAGGCTGCCAGGGAGTGGCTTCGGCGCCACCTGCGCTTCGTCGACCCCGACAAAGATTTCCTACTCCAGAGCGAGCTCCGGCCGGGCTCTCCGGAGCTCCTCGACATCTTCCGCCGCGACCAGATCGGCGCCAACGACACTTCCGCAGCGGTGGGCTACGCGCCGCTGACGGAAACCGAACGACTGGTGCTGGCTGCCGAGCAGTATTTGAATGGCGCGGGTTTCAAAGACAGATATCCGGCAGCCGGTGAAGATGTCAAGGTGATGGGTGTGCGGCGAAGTCGCGAGCTGATGATCACCGTCGCCCTGGCGTTTGTGGATCGCTATGTTAGGTCTGAAGCAGCATACTTCGAGTTGCGGGAGGCGATTCGCCAGGACCTGCAGCAACATCTCCTGCAGCAGGTCGAGGCTCTGGACGGAATCAAAGTGGAGATCAATACTCTGGATCAGCCGGGGCGCGGTGAGGCCGGCATGTATCTGACCGTGCTTGGCACCTCCGCCGAGGGAGGCGACGGCGGCCAGGTCGGCCGCGGCAACCGCGTCAGCGGGGTCATTCCCCTCAACCGTCCGGTGAGCAGCGAGGCCGCCGCTGGCAAGAATCCGGTCAGCCACGTGGGCAAGATCTATAATCTCCTCAGCTATGAAATCGCCCAGGAAGTATACGGCCAGGTGGAGGGATTGCAGGAGGTATACATCTGGCTGTGCAGCCAGATCGGCCAGCCGATCGATCAGCCGTGGATCGCCGCGGCACAACTGGTGCTCGCTCCGGGGGTCGACCTCGAGGATGTCCAGCAGCCGGTCACGGAAGTCATCGACCGAGAGCTGGCAGGCATCGGCTCCTTTGTGGAGCGCCTGATCCACGGCAAGCTAAACGTGTGGTAGTCTCCTACGCCCGGCCAACCCGCTCCACATAGCTCGACGTCCGCGTGTCGATCTTGAGAACGTCCCCTTCCTTGATGAAGGCCGGGACCTGGATCTTTGCGCCGGTCTCCAGCGTGACTTGTTTGGTCAGCGCCGTGGCTGTGTCACCCTTCACCGCTGGCTCGGCTTCCACGACTTTGAGCTCGACAAAGTTCGGCAACTGCACCTGAATCGGCCGACCTTCGTGCACCAGCACTTTCACCTTGTCCCCTTCGCGCAAGAACTTCGCCAGGTCGCCGACCAACTGCGACGGCACAAAGGTCTGCTCGTACGTTTCATCATCCATGAAGTGGTAGTTGCCGTCGTCGGCATAAAGGAACGTCATCGGTCTTTCCTCTAGACGAACCTCCTCGATGACGTCACTCTCGCGAAAGGTGACATCCACGACTTTCCCGGACTTCACGTTCTTTAGTTTGGTGCGCACAAAGGCGTGTCCCTTTCCGGGCTTGACGTGCTGAAACTCGACCAGCATCCACAGGTCGTTGTTGTACCTCATCACCATGCCGTTGCGGAAGTCAGAAACCGATGCCACATTATCCTCCTTCGATCGATGATATTCACGTAGCCTTGTACTTCGCCAGGCCAGGGCTCTGCCGCGGCCGTAGCGGACACGGGCAAAGTATACGAGATTTCGCGGCAAGTTTCAACAGAAATTTGACGCCGCACCGGCAGAACATCGAGGCCCCGATCCATACCAGCATCGGGGCCTTGTTTGTCGTGCTTCCAGCGCGCCGGAGGTTCGCGCGCGATATCCGCCCTGCACCGTGGCTCTTGCGATTTCTTACGGTCTCATGCAAGCTCAGCTTTTGTCTCGGCACTCTTTGACGACAGCACTCGCAGGATCGATCCACGTTCCTTCAACCAATGCTGGGTCAGAAGCCCGAGGACGATGCCGAACGCGATGTGGGCCGCCAGTGTGATCAAGAAAAGTGCAGGCCGACCCGTCTTCACCCCAAAGGGCCCGGCCATCGGAGCCATCGGCGGTAACGTCATCATGCCCAGCTCCACGAGCAGACCCCAGACGATCGCCCAATACCAGCGTGCTCTCCCAGCCACCAGCGCGTAGAAAATTCCGAAGTCGGCACCATTGAGGAAGTGGTAGACGAACCCTGTGATCAAGACCACTCCGACCGATGCAGTGGGCCCGGCGATCATTTTGCCAAAGAGAATGGAGGTGTCCGCTGGCAGCCAGCCATGGATGACCCCGAGCTGCCGGAAAAAGTCCAGCGCAAACGTGGCGATGGCGCCGGCGCCCAGCCCTACCACAATTCGCTCATAGAGCCACCGGTACCGGCGCCTCGAATAAAGCGCAACAATGATCAGAATGGCCACGGCCGGCAGCAGGACCAGCGGCACGTACCAGCCGGCAAACCGGTGCATAAACATGACGACCTGGGGCATCTTCACCAGCCCCTTTCCCCACATCGGAATCCCCGTGGCAAGAAGCAGCAGGAAGATGGGTGCCGCACCTCCAGCCACCAGTACCAACAGATAGAGCCATTTTGCCTTTCTGTCGACTTGCATCATCTCCTCCTCGGTTTGTCAACGACTATCAGACCACACAACAACTCATCTTACTGATGTCCCGCGTATATGCCTGCGCCGCCAGCTTGATGGCCTCGCTGAGGGTCGGGAAGACGTGCACGGTGTCGACGATGTCGTCGATCGTCAGGCCGAATTTCACCGCCAGCGTGGCTTCGTGGATGATGTCCGCCGCCAGAGGGGCAACGATCTCCACGCCCATGATCTTGTGCGTTTCGTGGTGGATGGTCATCTTGATGACGCCGCGGGTGTCCTTGACCGCCAGAGCCTTGGGCACCTGATCCATGTACACCGTGCGGCAAAGGCAGGTGCCGTAGCGGCGCACGTACTCTTCCTCCGACATGCCCACGCCAGCCACCTGCGGCGAGGTGAAGACGGCGTATGGCACTTCCAGGTAGTTGATGGAGCGCTTCTCATCGTTGAGGGCGTTGCCAGCAGCCAGGTATCCTTCCTTGGCCGCCACGGCTTCCAGGAAGGGTGCGCCGATGACGTCTCCGGCGGCATAGATGTGCGGCAGATCGGTCTGATAAAACTCGTTCACCTTGACAAAGCGCCCGCGCTCGGTCTCGACCCCGATCTGCTCCAGCCCGATGTCCTGGACATTGCCGACGACGCCGGTGGCCAGGAGCAGTTGCTCGGCCCGCAAGGTGCGAACGTCCCCTGCGGTCTCGACTTCGGCGAACTTCCATGCTCCTTCGGACCAGACTTTCCGAGTCGTGGCGCCAGTGACGATTTCGATCCCTTCGCTGGTCAGGCAGCGATGCAACTCCTGCGAGATTGTGGGGTCGGAAAGAGGCAGAATTCTGTCCATCATCTCCACTACGGTGACGCGGCTGCCGAAGTGGGTGAACATCTGCGCGAACTCGAGCCCCAGAGGGCCTCCGCCCAGGACGAGGAGCGACTCCGGCAGCTCCTCCAGTTGCAGAATGGTGCGGTTGGTGAGATAGCCGACCGTGGCCATGCCGTCGATGGGCACCACGTTGGTGGAGGAGCCTGTGGCGATGAGGACCTTCTCGCCGCGCAGCCGGGTGCCGTCGACCTCGACTTCGTGCTCCGACACGAGGCGGCCGCGGCCTTCGTAGAGCGTTGTGTGCGGCTGACTGCCGAGGACGTCAACGTAGTTCGATCGGCGAAGCCGGGCCAGAAGTTCGTTCTTCTCCTCGATCGCCCTGCGGAAGTCCAACTTCCCGGCGCCGATCTCGAGCGCTCCGAATTCATGGTGTTGGGAGTAGTACAAGATGTTGCTCAGCTCGAGCAAGTGCTTCGTAGGCACACAACCGACGTTGATGCAAGTACCGCCGAGGGGCAAGCCGGCGTTGATCATGGCGGTCTTCGCCCCCAGCTCGTTGGCGCGCGTAGATGCGGCGAACGCCGCGGCACCCCCGCCCAAAATCACGAAATCGAACGTTTCCATTAGACTTTCCTCCCTTTTTCGTGAGGATACCGGGCGCAGTGAATCCGGCGGTACTCCCTTCAAGTTGGTAACCTGCCTCGGTTCGATCCGAGAGCTGCCTCAGATATAGTAAGGAGAAAGACAGGTATTTGTTGAGCATTTGAATATCTGCTCAAGAACTAAACCAGTTCCCCTGTCACAATGTTCCCGGTCCGGCAGAGTTTTCGGTCCAGCTCTGCGGCTCGCCGGTGCTTGCAGCACCGAATTGGAAATGCCACGAAGACCCCGAACCACACCGGAGAAGCTGAAGAGCAACAAACCCGGGTATTTGGAATCAGAGATTGGGAATTAAATGCGGGATGTGCAGGCGGGAACGCGTGTTTTTCTACCTTCCCCCACGTTGTCATTCCGATGACCGGCGCATCCGGACGGCGGATCGCTGGCTTGCGATTCAGCAGTGCCGGGGCTCATGCGCCCGGAGATTCTTTGCTCGGGCGATAGGCACGCAGGGTATGGCCCGGCGGCGCCAGAGCCGAGCCTCACTCAGGGAGAACGGCCTGAGGGGGAATACTGCTGCAGCCCTCTTGCTCCAGGCGCTCCGCTGGCGCAAATGCCGTCCGCCGGGTAAGGTCGCCGTTCACGCCAGCCATCGATGATGGCCTCAGGCCTGCTGATGCAGCATGGCCGAAGAACCGGCATTCTCCTCCACGACCAGCCGGCCGTGCTCGAAAGCCTCCCTGTTCACCTGGAAAGCCCTGGCAGGAACCCGCCGGCGAATGGTCTCCATCCAGGCGTCGTCCGGCAGAGGAAGGAAGGTCGACAGCAACCCGAGAACCAGCACGTTGGCTGCGCGCCGGTTCCCTAACTCTTCAGCGACCCTAGCCGCCTCAACCGTAATGACCCTTTCCGCGACCCGCCGGCATAGCCGATCGATGTTTGCCGGGTAGACGGCCTCACCGATTCGTACAGACTGCGGCAGGATGCGCTGGTTGTTCATGATGATCGTACCACCCGGCCTTAAGTAGGCAAGGTGCCGCAAAGCCTCGAGTGGCTCGAAAGCGACGAGGAAATCAGCCTCATGCTTGCTGATCAGCGGCGAGAACACCTCTTCCCCAAAGCGCACATGACTGACCACGCTGCCACCGCGCTGAGCCATGCCGTGCACTTCGGCCTTCTTCACGTCATACCCGGCCGCCAGCGCCGTCTCGGCAAGAATCTGGCTGGCCAGTAGTACGCCCTGGCCGCCGACACCGGTGAGGAGGATGTTGTATATTTTCTGCTTCATCATGGTTGGCCTCATAGTGCTTCGCTTGGTGCGGCTGGGGTTTTCTGGAGTGTGGAGTGTGGAGCGTGGAGTGTTGGAGTGTTGGAGCGATGGAGTGTTGCA
>CAZGRP010000038.1:0-21688 GCA_964527995.1 uncultured Cytophagia bacterium
AGGACATGTTCTTCTTTTCGAGCACCGGCGAGCTGAAGCCGTTGGTCACGGGGTTTCTGGGCGTGCCGCTGTCTACGGTGTGAGGGGTGTCGTCCTTGTTGACCCACTTCACCGTCGTGCCTACAGGAACCGTCAGGCGGTCCGGGACGAACTCCGAGTTCTGAATCCAGATCTCATTGGCACCGCGTACTTCCGGGGCCAGAGGGTTGTTGTCGCCGCAAGAGAAGAGGGTCATGGCCGCCAGGGTCATGAGGATCGCGGCTGGCAGAAGAATGATGCGTTTCATAGCTGCGCTCCGTCCTTGCATCCCAGTTGTTCCAACCTCTGTTGATAGCGGTTCATTATGGTGGGCAGATGGTCATGAGTAAAGAGTTTGATCCGGCGGCGTTCTATCGCGACGCCGCTCCCCAAGTGCCGGGCCAGGCGACGGATCCGGCGCCCGTACGCCGCGAACACCCACTTTTCCAGCCGATCGAACAGCGGACCGCCGAGCAGCTTCTCGGCAAGACGCTGGACGGGGAAGGTCGGGCGAGTCAGGTCACCGATCACCGTGGGGCCGAGGGGTTGTGCCTGAGGCAAGAAGTCGTGAAGCCAACGATTGGCGGCCCAGAACCGTGACAATGTACTATTTCCAGACAAAGGGCGCAAGTGCGCAATTTGATGAGCGACAAAAAAACTTTGCTCCGGCACAGCGGGGGCATCTGTGCTCTCCACGCAGTTGATACACATCATGCGGCGCTTGCGCAATGCCTTGGTCAGCAGGACGAGACCGACATAAGTGCTCCAGGTCCGCCGGCCGTCGACGATCAGAAAGAGGTCGATGTCGTCGTGCCCGTTGGCGTTTTCGAAAGCCAGGGCGCCCGACAGCGCCACGGCTCGCACAAAGGGGAAGCTGCACACTCCCTGCAGCAGCCGGCGGTGACGGCGGAGCAGTGCCTGCGCTTTCTTCTGGCGCAAGTGGCGCAGAACGACCAGGTGGTCGCGGCCGGGCAGAAAATAGTGGCCATCCTGGTGGGCAACCCGACCGCGCCGGACCGCGTCCGCCAGCGTGCGCTGCACCTCAGGCCGCGTCGCCCGGTGGCATACGAGGCTTCGGTGCACTTCCTCCAGCGTCAGGGGATAATCAAACAGGTCGGAGAAGGCCAACGTTCGCAGCAGGGCCACCTCGAGGTCGAATGGAAGGGCAGGCTCGGAGTTCGGTACCGGAGTTCGGTGCCGGCGTTCATGCGGCGGAGTCGGTGGCGGCACTGCCGCGTGAGAATTGGACATTTCCGCGGTCCTGTTGTATGCGGCGATCGTGGCCGCGGCGGTCTGTTCCCAAAGAAACTCAGAGGCGCGTTGGCGGCCATGATCGACGAGGCGCCGGCGCAGGCCCTCATCGGTCAGGCTGCGGTGCATGAGAGCGGCCAGTTCTGCCGTATCGTCCGGGGAAAAGAACCTGACAGGAAGCTGCGCCACCTCGGCAGTGGCTCCCGCTGTGGCGCACAGAGCGGGTGTACCCATTGCCATCGCTTCGAGAATGGGAAAGGCGAATCCCTCATAGCGGGAAGGGCAGATGAAAAGATCGGCCGCTGCGTACAGCGCGGCCAGGTCATCCTCGGGAACGTATCCAGGCAGGTGGACTCGGCTGCCCAGGTTGTGCTCGATGATTGCTCTCCGAATCGCTGCGAAGTCATTTTCCGGCTGCCCAGCAATGACCAGATGGTGAGGCAGATGACTCGTGCGAATGAGCCGGGCATAAGCAGCGATCAGGGTCGGCACGTTCTTTCGCCGCTCGAGTGTCCCCACAAAGAGTACGTACGGGGCACCGCCGCTGTAGCGGTTCCCTTCCTCTCTCGGGTCGGCGTGCGGCTGCGGCTGAAAAAAGCGTCCGTCGACGCCGGAATAGATGGTGACAGTGCGGCCGTTGGTCTCCGGAAAGAGCTGGAGCAGGTCCTGTTGGGTGGTGCGGGAGACCGAGATGATGGTGTCGGCGCGGCTGACAGCCTGGCGGATCGCGTGCTGGAAGGTCCAGCGCCGCACTGGCTCGTAAAGGTGCGGGAAAAGGAAGAAAGTCAGATCGTGAAAGGTCACGACCAGCCGGCAGCCATCCAGGCCTCGCGGCACAACGTAGTGCGGTGCGTGCCACAGATCCAGGTTCAGCTTCCGGGCATAGCGGGCGGGACAGAGGCTTTCCCATGCCAGTCGGGCGGGTCGCGAGTAGTTGCGCAGCAGCACCGGATGGAAGTTTGCCGGCAAGTCGCCGAGCAAGCGCAGGTCCCGCTTCTTTAGAAAAAGGAAGTACTCGTTGCGCGGATCTTCCCTGGCCAGATATCGGATGAGGTTGGTCAGGTAACGACTGGCGCCGGCCAGGCGGCACGGCATTGCTGTCGCGTCAATTCCAATTCGCATAACTTTTCTTGAGATACTCGTTTGCGGATAGAGAGACTGAGGCGCACGCCGATTGACTCATCCAGGCTGGGAGGCCGCCGGTCTCAGGTGGTGGATTTTGCCGAACTTCTTGTGGGCCCAGAGGCCGATCAGGAAGACAAGAGCCGCGGCCGAAAAGCGCAGATCCGTGGCGCTGGCAAACACAAGTCCCGCCAGCCAGGTTCCGAACGTGATGAGCTTGCCGTTGCGAACGATCGACTCTGGGTCGGTCGGCCGGCATCGCAAGTGGATCACCGCAACGACGACACCGATCAGTGTCAAGGCGGCGTACCAGGGCCGGAAGACAGCAGCCAGAGCTGCGAAGATTCCGGCCGCAACGATCGAGTTCCCCATGGCATACCACCGACTGCGATCGATGCCCAGCAATGCCACGGTCGTCCGTTTCGGCGGCCGTGCCTTGCGGTCCGATTCATAGTCCAGATAGTGAAAAAAGATCATGATGCTGATGTAGAGCAGTCCCAGAGCGGTCGCCGCAAGAAGGACCTGGTAAGGGATCATGCGGACCTCGGCGTAGTAGATGCCAAGAATCAGAGCCACGATTCCGGTAAAGCCGCCCAGCCATTCGCCGAGAAACGGGCGATAGGCCCATCGGAAGGGTGGCAAAGTGTAGGTGATGCCGCTGAGGTATCCCACGGCGAAGAACAGCAGCAGCCGCCAGTCGGTCCGCGACGCCACCATCGATACCGAGACAAACAGGGCGAGCGACGACAGAGCAAAAGTCGTCCACAGGTCGCGTTGGGTCAACAGCCCTGCCTGGAGCACCTTGCTGCCACCCGACTTTCGGGTCCCCAGCTTGCGCGGGTCGGCGCCGCTTTTCCAATCGTAGATTTCATTCACGATGTGGGTCGGGTAACCCTGGATCACCGCCGCCACGGCGACGACAAAGACGAACAGCCCCCAGTCCATTTGATGGCCGGTGAGGACGACCAGTGCTCCAGCGACCAGCGAGGCGGTACCCGTCCAGACGAGAACCGGCAGAATTCGAAACAGCATGAACAGCCCTTTTAACTTCTGTGCCATGGCTCAGCCAATTCCGTAGTAGGCAACTCGTCGGCGACGGACCAGTTTCAGCAGGCGGTTTACGGATGCCACGTATCGCCACAGCGGTGGCGTCAGCCGCAACAGCGTGAGGAGGCGGGTCAGAGTGGGAACCCAGGGAATCTGCAGGTCGGAGATGAAGCAGTAGTGCGGATGGGCAGCTGCTTCGGCCCCAATCATCTCAGCGAGACGCTGCCTGCTAATCTCGGGCGACAGGTAGTAGGTGGGCTGCAGCAAGTCGGTGCTTTCGTCTATGACGCCCTCCTGCCGGGCGATCTGTTCCATCGCCGTCCCCGGATAGATTCGAATGCCAAGAGTCATGAAAACGGCATCGGGCGGCTGGATCGTCCGGTCGATGAAGTGCAGGGTTTCGCGCACGGTTGCCTCATTTTCTCCCGGACCACCGAAAAGGAACACCCACATGGTTGGCAGTCCGACTTCAGCCACGAATTGCGCCGTCCTTTCGATGCGTTCCACGCCGAATCCCTTGCGCATTCGTTCGAGGACGAGATCGGAAGCGCTCTCGGGAGTGCAGATGATGCCCTCGAAGCCGGCCTGTCGCATCAGCTGAAACAGCTCCAGGGAAGTAGGCGCCGGGTTGATGCCCATCGTCTGCAGGGGGACGCGCAGGCGGCGGCGCAGAATCGCCTCACAAATCTCTTTGGCGTGGCTTTCGGGGGCGTTGAAGACGCTGTCGACAAACTCAAAGGAGCGCGGCCTGGCCTCGCGCCATAGGACCGCCATCTCTTCGGCGACGTCCTCTGGGTTGCGCATGCGGTGCCGCTGCCCTTCCAGGATTCCGTAGACGCAGTAGATGCACTGGAACTTGCAGCCGCGTTTGGTTTGAATCGGCATCGGCGCCCCCCAGCGGCTGTAGCGGTCGAAGTCGATCCACTCATGGGGTCTCGGAGGAGGAAGGAGATGGACGTTCGCCTCGCGGTGGATCTGCGCTCGAACAACCCGGCCGCCGGTGTGGCGGACGAGACCCGGCACCTGCGACAGCGGCTCTTGCCCTTCCAGGGCCTCCAGGAGCGAGACCAGCGGCGATTCTCCGTCTCCGGCGATGCCGAAGTCCGCCTCCAGATAGGCCAGCACCCGTTCGGGGTCGATGTTGAAAGCCGGTCCGCCAACGATGATGGGAGCAGCGCTGGCCTGGCGACAGGTTCGCACACAATCGCGGGCAAAGCCGAGGTAGAAATGGGGGTGCATCATGTCGGCGTTGTCGATGTTGCGCACCGACAGCCCGACGGCGTCTGGAGCAAAGGAACGCAGCCCCCGCTGCAGATCCGGCAACGGGTTTCGCGAGAAGCACAGATCGAGCACCTGCACGGTGTGCCCTCGGAGTCGCAGCGACGACGCGATGCAGCAAACCCCGATCGGCACGAGCGGGTAAGGCCGTTTCTCCTGGTTCGTGTTGACCAAGAGGACGCGCACGAGTCACTCCAGTGAATAGGGATTGCGGGTCGGGGCCGGGTGTGCCGGCGCTGTGGCTTATTGGCAAGCTTTCCAGAAGTATCGCAAGTATGAAAACTGCGGAGGGGAGAAGAGTATTCCGCATTTCGCTCGGCGCCGGGCCGGCAGCGAGCGATCCAGGACAGATTGCAGGAAGATAAGGCAATTCGGTAGTGGGACAGGATGCGCCGGCGCCTAACGTGGCATGTCGTCGCGCATGGTGACGATGCCGGCATCGAGGATCTCGACGACCTCTCGGGCGTTGGAGCCGTCTTCGGGAAAGTTCGCCAGAGTGATCTTGCAGCCGAGGTTCTCGTTGAGTTCAAAGAGGTAGGTGCGAATGCGTTCCGCCACGATTCGGGCAATGCCCATCGGCGTGTTCGGCAGGATAAGCACGAGCTGGTCGCCTCTGCGTGCCGTGGCCAGATCCCCGGGACGCACACATCGCTTCAGAATTCTCGAAACACTCCCCATCAAACGCAACATGGCCTGCTGCGCCATCTTTTTGGAGAGCGTCCTCAGCCCAGTCAGCTCGAGCGCTACCAGAGTGATGTTTTGATTTTCTTCCTCGGCGCGAAGGACCAACTGCTCCAGGCGTTGCTCCAGCGACTCCTCCTCGACCACGGGAATGCCCAGACGCTGGACGATGTAGGTTAGCAGGGTATTCTCTTCAGGTAGCTGGGTGCACGGGGACGCAGGGGACTCTGCAGGTCGCTCTGCGCCAGCGCCGTAGAGATCCTGAAGGCGGCGCAGGCTGTCGGAGCGCAACCGGTAGGAATACACAGACTGTTTGATGGCCTCGTCGACGTCGAAAATGTGATCGCAGGCCATGCACCGGCAGGTGACCACAGGTTCGACGAATGATCGCCCGCAGACGTTGCAGCGATAGCCACTGGTTTTCGCCAGGGTGCTCTGAGAGATTTCCGGCGATTCGCAGCTCGGGCAGACTTCGCGGAAATTTAGGTCATGGTGGCCGCAGGACGGGCAAAGGTGGATGGAGTCGAAGAAGACGCGCTCGAGAACGTGCTGGTCTGCGAGCTTTTCCAATTCTTCAACCTCGTCGCCGACGTTCTGCGGCTGGAAGATCTGTGCAGCCTCCGGGTACTCGAAGCCGAGCCTGGCCCTGCGGTTGGTTTTGGGGATCAGTGCCTGAACATGGCGTTCGACCATTTGCTGCAACAGGTCGTTGGCGCGGCTCGGTGGCTGTTCGCCGGCCTGGCGGCGGCTGGACGCATCGCAGAACCTCAGGATGTTCCGTACCCGATAGGTCAGTTCCTGGCGCTCGAAGGGCTTGGTGAGGTACTCCAGGGCGCCAAGGCGGAGACCTTGGAGCTTGTCATCGAAGTCGTGCCGGGCGGTCAGAATGACGACAGGGAGATGGGAGGTGCGGTCGTCCGCTTTGAGTCGGCGCACCACTTCGTACCCTTCCATGTCGGGTAGGATGAGATCGAGTAGAAGGAGGCTCGGTTGCTCCCTCGCCGCCATGTGCAGAGCTTCGCGGCCGTCTCGGGCGATGAGGGCCCTGTAGCCTTCCTTCTCGAGGATGGCTTTGAGAAGATCGGCCGTAGGAGCATCATCTTCGACAATGAGAATGGTGTCGCAGTTCATCATGCATCGACTGATGGCGTCACGGCGAGGGCACCGCTGGGGTCGGTTCGGGTGTTATCTCGCTCTGGTTTGCTGCGTGTGTTCCGTTCTTCGCCACCGTGCGCGGTTCTTCACACTCGACTACAACTCCCTTCTTGGGCAAGACGAACCGGACGCGGAACCACTCGCCGTACTTCGATTCGGCCCAGATTTGTCCTCCGTGCACTTCGATAATCCACTTGGTGTTGAACAGGCCGAGCCCGGCGCCACGGGCAGTCTCGGTGTCAGGGTCGGCAGCGCGTGTAAACTTCTCGAAGATCTTGCCAAGCTGGTTCTCCGGCACGCCGGTGCCCTCGTTGGTAATGGAGATGTGCACCTGGTCCGATTCTTCGCAAAGCTCCAAAATGATTTCCGTACCCTCTTTGCCATACTTGATGGCATTGCTCAGCAGGTTCACAAAGACGATTTTCAGCAGCTCGCGGTCGGCAACCATCTCCACCCGAGGGGGCTTGCCTTCCGGCCTCTTGACGAGCCGCATTTCCCGCCGCGCCATTTGATCCTGCATCTCAACAGCCACCGGTTCGACCACTTCGCTGAGGAGATCCACAGGTGTTTGAGTCAAACGAAGGTCGCCGCACTCGATCTTGGCCAAGTCCAGGTAGTTACGAACCATGGCGATCAGTTCTCTTGAAACGCGCGTGATGATCCCGATGGCGTTCTCTTGCTCTGCGTTCAGAGACCCGAGCATGCCCTCTTGCAACAATTCGGCGAAGCCAAGAATCGAGATCAGCGGGCTGCGCAGCTCATGGGAAACGAACCCAAGCATGTTCAAATAGTGGCGATTCAGGGCTTCCAGCTTTTGATTCGCCTCACGAAGCTCCCGGGTGACTCGCTGGAGATCTTGATGACTCGTGCGCAGTTGCTCGTAGACATCGGCCTTCTCTTTGAGGCCGACGGCCTGCGTCGCGAACATGAGCAACGAGCGAATCTTTTCTTTCTCGTATAGGTCCGCCGGCCGTCTCTGCTCGGCCAGGTCAGTGCCAGGGATCTCCTCGAAGCGCAAGACGTACTCTTCGAGGATGCGGTCGACCAACTCGTCACGGGTGGTGGTGCGCTCGATCAAGTCGAGACTGACGTTGTAAAGACGGCAGAGCTCTTCGAGGCGAGTCTGCAGGAGTTCTTTCTCTGTCACTTTCTTGACTCGTTCGTTCGTCGTCATGATGGATCTCCGTCCAATGCTGGGAAACCTCACTGGCTGCTCTTTCGATGTAGGGATCTCGCGGGCAGGCGCACCGGCCGATCTTTACGGCGTGCAGGCTGCAGGACCTCCCCGAAGATGCGGCGAGTCCTTTCCATTTTTCAATATCGGCGAAACAGAGTACAACTGTACGTGACCCTCTGCCCCCAGACTGTCACGGCCGTGGGGATCAGCGGCTGTGGACTGCTGCAGCGCCGTGCTCCCGACTGCGCGGCCAGCCTCTGCTGCTGGGGGCTCGACTTCTATATGACTTTGACCGCCAAGGGTGTGCTCGACGCGTTTCCACCGGCCGCGTGAGGCTCAAATGGCCTGCCATCGCAGGCAGGAAGCAGCACATGGAAAGTGGCGCCCTCGCCGGGCTTGCTTTCGGCCCAGATACTTCCGCCGAGATATCGGACGATTTCTCGGCTGATTGCCAGGCCCAAACCGGTGCCCTGCGGCTTCTCCGTCATGAGATCGCCCACCTGATGGAACTTGTCGAAGATGCGGTCGACATCCTCGGGTGGAATGCCGGGTCCGTGGTCCTGAACGCAGATTTCGACTGCAGGCCTGGACTTGTCTGCAGTAGCGGCGTGCGACGCCTTCACCGCAACTCTGACCTCTCCTTTCTCAGGGCTGAACTTGGCGGCGTTGTCGAGCAGGTTCACGACCACCCGGGTCAGTTTCTCTTCGTCTCCCCAGACAGAGGGTAGGCCGTCTTCGATCTGCAAATCGACGTGGAGGTTTTTTCGACTCATAATGGATTCTGAGGAACTGACGACATGGCGGACCAGCGCCGGCAAGTCTATCTCCGTGATCTCCCACTTGGCGGTACCAGATTCGAACTTTGAGAGATCGAGGATCTCATCGATGAGCTTCGTCAGGTGGTCACTCTGGTCGTTGATGATGGTCAGAAACTCTCGCTGTGTGGCCTGATCTCGTTCGTCGTAGCTGAGCAGGATCTCCGCAAACGACTTGATCGCCGTCAGCGGTGTCCTGAGCTCATGTGACACCGTGGTGATGAATTGGTCCTTGAGCTTATCGATGTGGCGGAGATTGATCAACTCCCTGGTCTCCGTCAGATCCGTGAACAGTAACATGACGCCAAGCACGCTGCCGCTTTCGTCCCGCAGTAGAGAGCTCTTCACCTCGAGAGGCAGTGACTTCGTAGGCTTCTCGTAGTCGATCTCGGTGATGGCATCCTGGTAGGTTTGAAGCGCTTTCTGGCAAAGCTCGTCGATTGCGCTCAGCACGGGCTCTTTGAACAGGGCTGCCAGATAGTTACCGACGGCGGCCTCGGCCGAGATGGCCAGCAGGTTTTCCGCTGCCTGATTGAAG
The DNA here is from genome assembly GCA_964527995.1 of uncultured Cytophagia bacterium. Classification (GTDB taxonomy): domain Bacteria; phylum Zhuqueibacterota; class Zhuqueibacteria; order Oceanimicrobiales; family CAZGRP01; genus CAZGRP01. Next base: position 9,083 of record CAZGRP010000038.1, read on the forward strand.
AGCGTGATTTTTCCGTCGGTGTCGAGAACGATCATGCCGGTGCCGATGCTCTGCAGAATGTTGGTCAGGTAGTTCTTCATGCGCGCCATGGCTTCGGTCTTGAGCTCCATCTTGGCATAGAGTTGGGCATTCTCCATGGCGACGGCTGCCTGATTGGCGACGGTCGTGATCAGGGACAGGTCTCTTTGGGTGTAGTCTCCGATTCGGCAGGGCGCAAACACTTCGATGACGCCAAGCGTTTCGACCGTGCCGATGAGGGGTACTACCATGGATGTCAGTGGTTTACCCTTCTTGCCGAGATTCTCGGGGATGACCAGGGTGCGTCTTTCCTGGATGGCCCAGTCGTAATAACCGATATCCCTATGTTGCGACAGAGCGCTCCGCTCTTCTGAGCTGAGGCCCTGATCTTCGATGCAGTAGAAGCTGGTGCTCAGGCTGTCCCATTCCAGAAAAGCGCTCTTGCTTTGAGGAAGAAAAGCTTCCATGGCCTCGAAGAGAAGCTCGACGATCCGCTGTGAGCTTCGCGCCGAGATCATCTCGCGTGAGATCTCGCTGATGAGGCTCATGTCCCGATAGGCCTGCTGCAGCTCCTCGGAGGATTGCTGCAACAGGTTCTGCAGCTTTTCACGCACAGGCAAATCTCCCACCCCGTCCGTTGTGATTTCGGCCGAAGACATTCTTGTCCCCGATTTACTTACTCTGTCCTGAAACGGCAGTGGCCTTGTTCGGCTGCTCTTGGGATAGGCTCATGAAAATGTTGGCCTTGTGGTATTCCTGGCGAACTTCGGCGATCAGTCCAGCGACGTCGTCGCTGCTGATCTTCAGCCTCTCCCAGACGCAGTCATGAATTTCTACACCGAACGGGTCGCCGCCGAAGCCGAGTTCTTCCTGACGAGCGATCATGTCGGCCAGGGAGACCATTGCGGTCAACTTTGGGGATTTTCTCGCCTGCGCGGGGGCGTGGTGCAAGCCGATAGCTTCGACGAGCTGAAGGGGCAGATTCCACTTCTCCGCGATCCACGAGCCGAGTTCGGAGTGATCAACGCCCAGGACCTCGATCTCAGCCTTGCGGAACGGAATCTGCTTCTCCTGTACGAGGCGGACGACCTTCTGGAACGAAGGGTGCATGTACTGATCGAGGGCGACTTTGCCAATGTCATGAATCAGGCCGGCCATGAAGGCTTCTTCGGGTACAGGGTAGCGCAGGTGGCGGGCAAGTACCTTGTTGGCGGCGGCAACGCCGAGGGAGTGGTTCCAGAACTGTTCGCGACTGAAGAATTCGTTGGCGCTGGCGTCGGAGCGGAACGTGTTGAAAATCGTCACGCTCATGACCATGTTCTTGATTGCGTTCATTCCCAGGACGACCGTAGCCTGTGTCAGGGTTGACACACGGCGAGGCAGGCCGTAGAAGGCAGAGTTCACGATCCGCAGTATCTTGGCCACAAGCGCTTGATCGCTGGCAATGACCTTTGATACGTCGGCTGCTGAGGCGGTGGGACTATCGACGACTTGCATGAGCCGGGTGACCACCGTCGGCAGTGTTGGCAAGGTCTTGATTCGGCTCACCACGGCTTCCAGCCTGGAACCGTTCATCTTTGCTCCTCCGTGGCGGTAAGGATTTCCCGGACGCGCTGCACGATCTTGCTCGGACTGAAGGGCTTCGTCATGAACTCATCAGCGCCGCTTTCGAACGCCCTTAGTCGGTCCGAATTTTCACCCCGGGCGGTAAGAAGAATGATGTAGATGTCCTGCCAGTCGGGGTTCCTGCGGATGCGCTGGCAGACCTCGAAGCCGCTCATCTTGGGCATCATCAGATCCAGAAACATCAAACGCGGCTTCGATTTGGAGATCTGTTCGATCGCTTCTTCCCCGTTTGCGGCGCCTTCCGTTTCGAAACCTTCTCGTCGAAGCACGTACGTCAGCGACCGCAAAATAAAGGGTTCGTCGTCAACGACCAGGATGCGCCTGTTTTGCATGGTGTGTCCGGGAGTTACAAGTTCGCTGCCTTCAAGATGACCAGGGTGATGTCGTCCGACTGTGGTCGCCCAACACAGAAGTTTGCGACGTCGCTGGACACCGCTTCCAGAATCTCGGCGGAGGTTTCCGAGTGAACCCCTTGCACGAGTCGGTGGAGTCGTTCCGCGCCGTACCGTTCGCCGCGGGGGTTCTGTGCCTCGATGACGCCGTCGGTGTAGAAGACAACCACGTCCCCGGGGTGGAGTTGCCGCTCCCCGGGTTGAAACTCGACTTGCGGGAGGACACCGATCAGCATCCCTTCCGCGTCGATCTCCATGGTGCCGTCGCGCTCGCTCCACACAACCGGTGGGCAGTGGCCGCCGTTGGCAAACCGCAGTATCTGTGACTTGGGATCGTAGTGGGCGTAAAAAGCACTGATGAACAGTTCCGCCCGATCGAGATCCTCGAACAATGTCTCGTTCACCATGCGCAGCACCTCGGCGGGTGAGGCATGGTGTTTGGCTTCCGAGCGAATGGCGCTTCGAGCCACTGCCATCATCAGAGCCGCGCCGACGCTGTGACCGGATACGTCCGCAATGACGATGCCGACGGCACCGTCTGGGCGTACGAAGAAATCGTAGTAATCACCTCCAACATTGGTGGCCGGCACGCAGCGACCGGCCAGATCGACTCCAGGCACGCACGGCGGTTCACTGGGAAGCAGCCCCATCTGAATCGATTGTGCGATCTCCAGCTCCCGCTTGACGCCCTCGGAGTCGCGCAGCTCTGCCACCAACTGGCTGTTGTAGATAGAGACTGCCGCCAGCGACGCAATGGCGGAGAGCAATTTCAGATCACCCGCCGTGAACATCTCGCCCTGTCGCTTGCGGCCCATAGCGATGACGCCGATCATACGATCTTTGGCCTGGATCGGAGCGCAGATGAGCGGCGGTGAGAGAAAATCCTCGACTTCCGTTTGGGCGCCACTTGGATGCGGTCCCCCTGGAAGCCTCACCTTGCTCTCCACCAGCAGGCCTTCACCCGTCATCGCCACGGTTCCAGCCACGCCCTCGCCGAGCATCACCTCCAGCTTGCCGACCAGGTTGTGCGGCAGACCGCGGACAGCCTCTATGCGAAGCGACTGGCTGCTCGGTTCAAGGATCAGGATCGCCGCCTGCTCCACGCCGATGACGGCGATGGCGCGATCGAGAACGATATCGTAAACCCGTCTGGTGTCAAAGATCGCCGCGAGCGCTTCGGACAGGTCGTAAAGCAGATTGGCTTCCTCGTACTTGTCGAGGATTTCCTGACTCAGGCTGTTGACTTCATATTCGTGATAAGCTCTGGCCTCGATCACCGAAGCAAGCAGGTCAGCCACAAACCGGGCGGTGGCGCCCCTGTCGCCAGGGAAGGCGACCACCTGGAGAAGCCTGTCCTCGTGGAGTTCCACCGGCACAAACACCGGGCGTGTGCGGAAGGCCCACTGGCGCTGGATCGACTCCCAGGTGTCGGCGGCTCCGAAAAGTTCCCTGGCGGAATCGCTCATTGCCAGCAGATCTTCTCGTTCGGTGAGCAGAACGATGGGGGCACCGGCAAGCTGAGCGTACCTGTTGACAAGTGCCCGCCACTTCTCCGGCGGATAGAGGCTGTGGACATCCACGATCACGGTTTCACCTGTCGCAGTGATGTGAGACGATTCGCACGGCCGCCGCCAGGCCCCGGCAAGAGTGCGGTGCGGGCTACGCCCAGAAGATCTTCAGCCGGCACACCGCGGCGGTGTGATGCACTGCCTCACACTCATATTTCGACACCCCCAGGGGCAGACTGAAGCACAGCCTCACTGGCGCGGGCAGAAAAGCAGCAAAACCGTGGGTTCTTGGAAGATAGGGCCTGTTCAGGGCTGTTGGGAGGAGGGAAGAATTCGGGTTCTGACGAGGCGGTGGATGAGCTCTTCGATTTCGTCCAGGTTCAGAGGTTTGGTCACATAGTCGAACACGCCGAGCTTCATGGCCTCGACCATGGAGGGTGGTGTCCCGAAGCCCGTGACGAAGATCACTTCGAGCCGGGGGTGCGAGCGGCGCACCTCTCGCAACAACTCGATGCCGTTCATGTGCGGCATCTGGTAGTCGATCAGAGCGAGATCGCAGGGCGTCTCTTTCAGGAGCTGCAGGGCCTGGCGGCCATCCGCGGCAGTGAGAGGCACGTAACCCATCCGCTCGATGAGAAGCGCGAAAATGTCCCGGAAGTCCTCTTCGTCGTCAACAATGAGGACACGAACCTGTCGTGGGTCGGACATGGCAAGGGCAGCAAAATGTCTGATACGGCTGATAAGGTAGAGATTCGCACCTGGCAAGTCAAGCGGAAAATCGCAGCCTGCCCACTTCGAGGCCGGCGATTTCACCGTCTCGCGGGAGCAGCAAAGGTTGATCTGTAGAGCCACGGTTGTTATCTTATGTAGCCCGCAAACCCGAACCTGGAATTGAGCGAGCTGGATCGGCAAGAATGACCAAACACGTGGAGAGATCGAGCATCGGAAAGCCGATGCCAAACGGACGGCAAGATGGCCGCGCTGCACGAGTCCTGCTGATCGCGGGACTGCTGACCGAGACGGGCTTTCTCGGCATGTTGTGGGCAGGCGACCTGCGGAGCCACATTCCTGGATTCCTGGCGCTCTACGCCGTAGCCTTCGCAGGTTACCTGCTGGCGATGCACGGTGTGGGAGGCATTCTCGGCGGCCGCCGGCCCGCGCCGGGCGCCGGAAGCCGGCGTTTTCTGTGGTTGATCGTGGGATTTGCAGCCATCTTCCGGCTGACCCTGATCAGCGCTTCACCGCATCTGTCCGACGACATCTATCGCTATGTGTGGGACGGCCGGGTCGCGGCGCATGGCATCAATCCGTATTTCTATCCGCCTGAAGCGGCGCAGCTCTCCCACCTCCGCGACGCCACCATCTTTCCGCATGTCAACCATGCCCACATCCCGACGATCTACCCGCCCGTGGCGCAGTTCTTCTTTGTCGGCATGTACCGGCTTGCTCCAGGGACTCTGCCCCTGAGAGTGGCGCTGCTGCTGTTCGATTTCTCGACGCTGGCACTGCTGCTGCTTCTCTTGAAGCGACTTTCCCGGCCCATCGAGTGGCTTCTGATCTACGCCTGGAATCCTCTTCTTGTCGTCGAAATAGCAGGCAACGGCCACCTGGACAGCTTCGGCATTTTTCTGCTGGCTGCGAGTCTCCTGTTCCTCTTTTCAAGACGCCCCTTTGGAGGTGCCGTCGGCCTGGCACTCTCGGCGTTGACAAAATTCCTCGCCGGTGCGCTGCTCCCGTTCTTTCTGCCACGAAGGCGTGGTGCCGCCGTTGTCTCCGTGGCTCTTTTCGTAGTGGTGATACTGACCTGCTACGCCCCATTCGCTGCGGCCGGCTCTCGGCTCTTCGAGGGCGTTCGTATCTACGCCGACAAATGGCGCTTTAACGATTCAGTATTTGCGCTGGTGTTTGAGGCGGTCCGGTCGATGATCCCGCAGCACAGGGTCGTCGAGGCGATACGCGCAGACAGAATGACTGCGGATGCGGTAACGATTGCCAGTCGCACCACAGACTTTGCTTTGGTTTATGCGAAGGCGATTGTTGGAGCCGCGTTTCTGGCTCTCTACGCGGCTTTGCTGGTGGGTTTCTGGCGACGGCGTGGCAAGATGGCGGAGGATGCGCCGCTGGTTTTTGCGATGCCGGTCTTGGCAGCCCTGCTACTGCTTGCCCCGACCCTGCATCCGTGGTATGTTCTCTGGATGCTGCCCTTCTTGACTCTGCGACCCAATCGCGCCTGGATCCTGTTCACGGGAACCGTTGTGCTCTCCTATTGGGTCCTTGTCGGTTACGTCAATGAGGGCGTCTGGCGCGAAAACCCAGTCGTGAAATGGCTCGAATATCTTCCCTTCTACCTCCTTCTCTGCTATGACGCCTGGCGGGCATTCCGTTCTTCCCCGGCATTCGGCCCACCGACCCAGACGCAGCCCCAAAACCCAGTGCCCTACACCACTTCCACGCGGCTCTGATCGCCGATCATGAAGCGGTGGGTCTTCGGTTTTTCGCGCGTCTGCACGATGTGCACGTCATTGCCCAGAAGGCTGGCCTCGATGCGGATGCCGACATCGATGATTTTGCAATGGGCCAGGACAATGCTGAACTCTACCTCGCTGTTACGAATCTCACAATCGTGATAGATAGAAGTAAACGGTCCGATGTAGCTGTTTTCGATGATGGTGTTCTTGCCGATGATGACCGGACCGCGGATGTTGCTGTTGATCACAGCGGCGCCCCCCTCCAGCACCACTTCGCCGGCCAGGTGCGACTGTTTGTCGACGCTCCCTTCCACGCGTGTGCGGATGTTATCCAGGACAAGCCGGTTTGCTTCGAGGAGATCGGCCGGTTTGCCGGTGTCTTTCCACCAGTCGGTGATTTCCGAGAAGCTGATCTTGTAGCCGTGGTCGATGAGGTATTGGTGCGCGTCGGAGATCTCCAGTTCCCCGCGCTCGCTTGGCTTGATGCGGTTCACGGCCTCGAAGATCGATGCATCATAGAGGTAGATACCGGCGACGGCGAAATCGCTCTTCGGGTGCTTCGGCTTCTCTTCGATGCTGACGATGCGGTCGCCGCGAATCTCCGGCACGCCGAAGCGTTCGGGATCCTTGACGCGCGCCAGGGTGAGATGGCAGTTGGAGCCGGCTCTCTGGAACTCCTCCACGAAGCGGTGGATGCCGCCGACCACCATGTTGTCGCCCAGGTAGAAGACGAATGGCTCGCCGTTGAGAAACTCTTCGGCGATCTTGACGCAGTGCGCCAGCCCGAGCGGAGCTTCCTGGGGAATATACTCGATGCTCAGACCCCACCGGTCGCCGCTGCCGATGGCCTTTTGCACTTCGTCGCTGTCGGCACTGACGATGATGCCGACGTCGCGAATGCCGACTTCAGCAATGTACTCGAGAGCGTAATGCAGGATCGGCTTGTTTGCGATCGGAATCAGATGTTTGTTCTGCGTGTGGGTGATGGGGCGCAGCCGCGTCCCTTTGCCGCCACTGGTAACCAATGCCTTCATGACGATTCGCCTTTCTGTAGGGTGGTTGTTGTCCGAGCTGACGTTGTGGCTTGCGGCGCGTCCTGCGATTCGCAAGCGCCTGGCCCGGAATGAAAGTTAGTCAAACCGCCGCAGAAAATCAATGTTCAATCCGAAGCGAGCTTCTCGGTAGTGGATCTGCGCCGGGACCGCCTTGAGAGCCCTGGGAGCCTCGCGTCAGCTCTTCTTGCTGGCGATGTCGATCCATACGGCGATGACCAGGATGAGGCCCTTGATGATGTCCTGGAAGAAGTCCTGCAGGTTCATCAGGCTCATACCATTGTCGAGACTGGCCATGACCAGGGCGCCGACCACAGCGCCGCCGACCGAGCCCCTGCCGCCCATCAGGCTTGTGCCGCCGATGACGCAGGCGGCGATGGCGTCGAGTTCGAGGATCTTGCCGGCGTCGGCCGTAGCGCTGCCGACGCGCGCGGTGTAGATGATGCCTGATACGGCGCTCAGTAGCCCCATGACGGCGAACACCGCCGTGACGTGTTTCTTCAGGTTGATTCCAGAGAGCAGAGCTGCCTCTGCATTGCCGCCAATGGCGTACACTCGCCGTCCGAATGTGGTCTGCCTGGCAATGAAGTCGGTGACCAGGGCCAGGGCCACGAGGAGAACTACGGGCCAGGGGATGCCCTCGTAGCTATTGAGGACGGCCACGAAAATGAGCACGGCGCCGGCACCCAGGAGCGCTCGAAGCGCAACCCTGGCGGCACTCGGCCCCTCCACACCGTAGCGCCGCCGGCGTTGATTGCTGCGGCGGATCATCGCGGCGAGCACGGCGATCGAAAGCGCGGCCAACAGCCAGCCGAGCGACTTGCTCAGGTAGCCCTGGCCGATCCATTTGAAAGCCTCCGGCAGTGGACCGACGGTCTCGCCGCGGGTGGCGCCCTTGATGGCGCCCCGAAAGGCCATGAGCCCGGCCAGCGTGACGATGAACGAAGGGATGCCTTTGTAAGCGGTCAGCCAGCCTTGCACTGCCCCGAGCCCGAGGCCAAGGGTCATGGCGCCTGCCAGCGCCGGCACCAACGGCCAACCCCACCACAGGTGTGCGATTGCGGCTATCCCTCCGGTCAGCCCCACGGCCGAGCCGACGGAGAGATCGATGTTGCCCGAAACGATGACGAGCACCATGCCGAGAGCCAGGATTCCGGTGATGCACATCTGGCGGGTGAGGTTCGAGAGGTTGCGCGGTGTCAGGAACGTGCCGTTGGTGGCGACTGTGAAGATCATCCAGATGAGCAGGAGGGCCAGAATCATGCTGGAGGCTCGCAGCCGCAGCGACAGGTCGCTGGAATGGAGAGATGGGAAGTTCAGCATTCCAGTTTTCGGCGTCTTTTCTATGGCAGGCTTTTTCAAGACGTCGGCTCCAGTGGCTGATCCGTGGTGGCGACACACGAGCTAGGCAGCGGCGCCGGCTGCATACCTCATGACCGTCTCCATGTCGGCTTCGCCGTGCCTGAACTCGGCGACGATTCTTCCGCGATGCAGGACGAGAATGCGGTCGGACATCCCGAGAACCTCCTCCAATTCGGACGACACCATCAGGATGGCCAGACCCTGGCTGGCGAGGCGGTTCATGAGATGGTAGATTTCCTGTTTGGCGCCGACATCGATGCCGCGCGTCGGCTCGTCGAGCAGGAGTACCCGTGGCTCGGTGAGCAGCCACTTGGCAAGCACGAGTTTTTGCTGATTGCCGCCGCTCAACTCGTTGGCCGGGCAGTCGACCGATGGCGCGCGGATTTTGAGATCGTCGAGATAACGCCGGCAGGTCGAAATCTCAGCAGCCCGATCGATGACGCCATGCCGGGAGACGCTGGCCAGCGCCGCGAGGGTGAGGTTCTCCGGCAGCGGAAATTCCAGAAGCAGGCCGTAGCGCTTCCGGTCTTCCGCCACCAGGGCGATTCCGGCATCGATGGCGTCCTGCGGCGTGTCGATGCGGACAGCACGGCCTTCCACGCGGATTTCGCCTTCGCGCCGGCCCGGATAGGCGCCGAATATCGCCGTCAGAAGCTCGGTGCGGCCGGCCCCCATGAGGCCGGCGATGCCGACGATTTCGCCGCGCCCGACGGCGAAGCCAACATCGGCGATGCGTTTACGCTGTGGCAAGTGCGCGTCGTACAACGTCAAACCTCGTACTTCCAGTACCGGGCTCCCGAGGGTTTGGGTCTCCTTTGGGAAAAGATCGCCGACAGCACGCCCCACCATCCGCGACACCAGATCTCGCTCGCTTGTCTCCGACACCCGCAGCGTCGCGACCCGTCGGCCGTCGCGCAGCACCGTGACGCGATCGGCCAGCGACAGAATCTCCTTGAGCTTATGAGAGATGTAGATGATGGTGATGCCGCGGCGCCGGAGAGCGCGCAGCAACTCCAGAAGCAGATCGACCTCGCTATCCGCCAAGGCCGCGGTCGGCTCATCGAGGATCAAGATGTCGGCCTTCCGCACCAGGGCCTTGGCGATCTCCACCAGTTGCTGTTGCCCGATCCCCAGGGCCCTAATCGGAGTTTGCGGATCCACATCCAGGCCGAGGTCCTCCAGCACCTTACGTGTTCGCGCCGTAAGCCGGTGCCAGTCGATCACTCCAAATCGGTGCGGCTCGTTTCCGAGGAATACATTCTCTGCCACACTCATCTCAGGCACCAGGGCCAGTTCCTGGTAGATGACTGCAATCCCGGCCTCTTCGGCGTCGCGCGTCGAGCTGAACTTCCGGGGTTGCTGCCTCAATAGAAATTCGCCCTCATAGGTGCCGGCCGCATACACCCCGCTGAGGATCTTGATAAGCGTCGACTTACCGGCGCCGTTCTCGCCGCAGATGGCGTGGATTTCACCTTCCAGCACGCTGAGGTTCACGTCACGCAGGGCGACGACACCGCCGAATTGTTTGGTCAAGGATCGTGTTTCTAAAATGGGATGGGACATGGTAAGGAGATGCCCGGGCCGGCTCATTGTGCGGTGGGTTCTACACCGCTGCCTGGGGTGGCCGGTGGCCGAGGCCAGCGGCTGCGCGGGATATTCTTGAAGACCTCCTCCAGCCTGTGAAAACCATCCTTGATTACGGTTTCGACGAGATTGCTGCGGTCGACCTGGATGGGCTCGAGCAGGATGGAGGGTACTTCGATCTTGCCGTTAAAGATAGTGCGGTTGGCCTCGGGGATGGGCTCGCCGCGGATCATCCGCAGGGCCACTTCAGCGGCTTTGTAGGCCAGGGGCTTGATCGGTTTGTAGACGGTCATCGCCTGCGTTCCTTCGACGATGCGCTGGCAGGCCGCCAGATCGGCGTCCTGGCCGGAGACGGGTACCCTGCCGGCCAGCTTCTGCTCTGCCAGGGCCTGAATGGCACCACCGGCGGTGCCGTCGTTGGAAGCCACCACGGCGTCGACGCGATTGTCGGCGCGGGTCAAAGCGTTTTCGGTGTGCTTCAGCGCCTCGATGGGCTGCCAGTCTTTGCACCACTGATCGGCGACGATCTTGATGTCGCCGCTGTCGAGATACGGCCGCAGGACGTTCATCTGGCCGCGGCGCAGCAGAATGGCGTTAAAGTCGGTGGGGGCACCGCCGAGAAGCACGTAGTTGCCTTTCGGCACCAGCCGCACAAGATAGTCGGCTTGCAGTTCGCCGACGCGCTCGTTGTCGAAAGAGATGTAAAGATCGACATCACTGTCGTTGATGATGCGGTCGTAGGCGAGCACCTTGATGCCAGCGCGGTGGGCCGCCTCGACGATGGTGGCTGCCACCTTGCCGTTGTGAGGGACGACCACCAGCGCGTCGACCCCTTCGGTGATCATGTTTTCGGCCTGGGCATTCTGGCGGATGTCGTCGCTGTTGGCCGACTGCACCAGGACCTCGGCCCCGAGCTCGTTGGCGTGCTCGACGAAATAGTCCCTGTCTTTCTGCCAGCGCTCCTCCTTGAGCGTGTCCATCAGCAGGCCGATCTTGGGTTTCTGGCTCTTGGACGCACGCGTGCAGCCCAAGAGGGTTGCCACCAGCGTCAGGCAAAGAAATGGAGCCAGCCGCTGATTCAGGAAATGCCTCTCAAACAAGCTTTTGCTCCTCAAACGATCCCACCACCGGTAGACGTCACCGCCGGTCGCTCCTCGGCCTTTTTCTGTCGGTAGCCACTGGCCCGGTAGACGGCCAGGGGGTCGATGGCACCACCGCCACGCAGCCGGGCCATGGCGATGAGGGGGGAGACGTCGGTTGTGTAGGCTTGCTTCAGCGTCTTCAGTGCCATGATGGCGTCGTTCTTTTCCTGGTATTCGGCCAGAGCGCGACGATCGACCAGCAGAGCCTGGGCATAGGCGCGTTGGATTTCTTCGGTGCTGACGATCAGCGATTCGATGGGGTCGGTGACGTTGTGGCTCTGGTCGATCATGTAGGCCGGCTGAAAGTCCTTGACCGCCGGATCGTTGGCGGCATCGACCAGCTCGTTGAATACCAGGAAGAGCTGGAACGGCTTGATCGAAGCGCTGTCGAGATCGTCGTCGCCGTACTTGCTGTCGTTGAAATGAAAACCAGCCAGCTTGCCGGACTGGATCAGCCGGGCGACGACCATCTCGATATTGGTGTTGGGAGCGTGATGCCCCAGGTCGACCAGAGAGTAGGCTTTCGGGCCGAGCTGGCTGACGACATAGTAGGAAGTGCCCCAGTCGTTGAGCACGGTGGAGTAGAAGGCTGGCTCGTAGAGCTTATGTTCGACGAAAAGACGCCAGTCATCGGGCAAGCCAGCGTAGATCTGGGCCGCGCTGTCGATGTAGCGCTCCAGACTGCGGCGGAAGTGGACCTGTCCCGGGAAGTTGCCGCCGTCGCCGATCCAGATGGTCAAGGCGTGAGAGCCCAGCGCCCTGCCGATGTCGATGACTTCCAGGTTGTGCTCGATGGCCTGCTTGCGGACCTCAGCATTCGTGTGGGTGAGGCTGCCGAATTTGTAGCTCCAGCGCTGGCCGGGCTGGTCCTGAAAGGTGTTGGAGTTCATGGCATCGAACCCCACGCCCAGTTCCGCTGCATAGTCGCGCAGCTCCTGGGGATCGTCCGGACGGTCCCAGGGGATGTGCAGGGAGACCGCAGGTGTGGCTCGCGTGAGCTGATGGATGGTGGCGCAATCGACGAGTTTGTCGAAGACGTCTCGAGGCTCGCCTGGCCCGGGAAATCTGGCAAAACGAGTGCCGCCAGTACCAACGCCCCAGGACGGCACCGCAACCGTAAACTCTTGCACTTGACGAGTGATCGCCTCGATGTCGACGCCGCGGCGTTCGAGCTGTTCCCCGAGGTGCTCATAGTCAGCCGAGAGATTCTTTTCCTGCTTCCGGTTCTCTTCGGCAAGCAGGCTTTCAGAAATGCGAAATCCCGTTTCACGCTTCATGGCATTGGACTCCTGGATGATTCAGGCTGGCAGGGAAGGATTCTGTCACGACAGGCGCGATCTTGCCTTGACGGTCCCCAATATACATCGCCAGGGAGCCAATCGCAAGACAAAAGCCAGGGGGAGGAGGGAGGGGTCAAAATGCAAAATGCAAAATGCAAAATGCAAAATGCAAAA
>CAZGRP010000038.1:21788-40746 GCA_964527995.1 uncultured Cytophagia bacterium
CAAAATGCAAAATGCAAAATGCAAAATGCAAAATGCAAAACGGAGACTCACTCCCAACGATCAGAGCGTCCAGCGGCTGGATCGGAACGGCGGCAGAGGGAAACCGTTGACTGGCGGCCGGGGCGCCGGCCCATCCAAGTTGGGTGTCAGGTACCAGGTCTGACGAATTGAGCTTTGCGGTAGCGCAGGCTTCGAGCCTGTAATGGCCTGGCGTCGATCGATCCGGGTCCACGCGGGCGCCGCATGCCGTCGCCGGCGGTTTTCTTAGGGCTCACAAACCTCTTGATCCGCGGCCACGCCGCAATCCGCAATCTGCAATCCGCGACCCCACAGCCCTCTCCTCCATCACGCCACAACCCTCACCCGTTCCCCGCGGCGGGCCGAAAGATAGGCGGCCTGGACCACGGCGACGACGTAACGACCCCACTGCAAGTCGATTTCGGGGGGCGCACCGCTTGCCAGAGCGTCGAGGAACGATTGCAGCTCCGCCTGCAGGGCGGGAAGCGGGCTTTCCGGCGCGATCTTCTGCACCGTGTGTTCGGCATAGAGCCCTTCATCCGATTTCGGACGTTTCACGAGAATTGTCTTCTCCCCGGTGATCTGCAAGCTTCCCTCGGTGCCGGCAATGAAAGTCAGAAATGTTTCGCCACCGAACCCCGACACGTTCAGGCCGGCGCGGGCGCCGTTGTCGAACCAGAGATCGACAATGGCCAGAGCTTCGACGCCGCGGTGCTCGGGATGAAACGCCAGGGAGGCATGCACAGCCTCCACCCGGCTGTCCAAAAGCCACGACGCCCGGTCTACCAGATGGATGCCCTGGTTCATCAGAATGCCGCCGCCCGCCTTGCCAGGATCCAGGTACCACCTGGGACGCCCGCGGGTGAAGTAACGCTGGTGAAAGAGTTCGGTGATCAGCATGGGCGCGCCGATGGCGCCCGTCTCCAAAAGCCGCCGGGTTTCGGCGATGTGGGCGTAGTATCGCTGAGTGTGCCCCACGAAAACTTGACGCTGGTGACGATGGGCCGCTTCGGCGATACGGTCACAGCGATCCAGCGAGATTTCAAGAGGCTTCTCGATGAGGACATGTGCTCCGGCGGAAAGGGCGGCTTCGGCAGCATCCAGATGGAGGTAGTGCGGCAGCGCGACGATGGCGACGTCGGGGCGAGTCCGCCGCAGCATGTCACGGTAGTCGGCGTAGGCATTCACCCCCGCCTGCATAGCGATCTGTCCGCGGCGCTGCGCGTCGATCTCCGCCACCCCGACGAGTGTGGCCGATGCCGTGCCTCGGATGGCCTGGACGTATCGCTGTGCGACAATGCCGCCGCCGATCAAGGCGACTCGAAAGGTCGGTCCCTCTTCCATGGCTGAATATCCTGAGAGCGGCGGGCAGATCGAGGATTGCACGGTGCTCGGAGATTCCACGAAAAAGGGTAGCCAAAAACGAACTGGCTACCCTCTCTCGCATGGAGGAAGACTACGCAGCCGGTATGATCGTCGCTTCCTTCCGCGAAGAATTCAGCGACGCGACGAAGGTTGCGACCGATCCCCCAGGGTTCAGATTCTGGACCCTCCCCACTGGCAACGCTTGGCGCCGAACTGCTGCATTGCCCCCTTCTTCCCCTTCAGAGTCTCCCCTAATCCCGGTGTGGACCCCTTCTCCCGGTTCCGCATCGTTTCATATTCCATAGACAGAAAAACGCTCTTTTTTCTCTCAAGAAATTTTCATCAGTCGATGGCGACATCGCGAAAGACCGACCAGACGATATCGACCAGCCGCTGGTGGATCAGCCCGTTGCTGGCGACGATGTTGCCTCCCATCACGTCGAGAGGGCCGCCGGACAGACCCGACACTTGCCCGCCTGCCTCACGGATGAGCAAGATGCCGGCGGCAATATCCCAGTAACTCAAGTTCAGCTCCCAGAAGCCGTCCAGGCGACCCGCCGCCACCGCAGCCAGGTCGATAGAGGCCGAACCCGCGCGCCGCAGATCACTAACCTCAGCAAACAACTTTTTGAAAACAGTCAGATAAGGATCGATCAGGTGTTTGGTGCGGAAAGGAAACCCCGTGCCGATCAGGCAACGGCGGAAGTCTCGGGTTCGGGAAACCGAGATCTTTTGTTCGTTCCAATACGCCCCTTTGCCCGCCTCTGCGTAAAAAGTCTCCTGGCGTAGCGGATCATGCACAGCGCCGGCGATCACTCGACCGCGATGTTCCACAGCCACCGACACAGCGAAGACCGGGAAGCCGTGGATGAAGTTGGTGGTCCCGTCCAGTGGGTCGATGATCCAGCGATAGTCAGCCTCTTCCGCGCTCTGCCCCGATTCTTCGGCCATGATGCCATGGTCGGGGAAGCGCTCGTGGATGAGCCGCACAATGGCTTCCTCGGACTGGCGGTCGACCTCGGTGACGTAGTCGAAGGCGCCCTTTTCCTCGGCAACAAGGGGAACCAGGCGTCCAAGATTCTCCATCAGGATTCGCCCGCCAAGACGCGAAGCTTCGATCGCTGTCTGAAGCAACATGAGTCGTTCGTTTTGCACGTCGGTTCTTTTTCCAGGTTGTCAGGCTCTCAGCCGGCCACACCCGGGAGCGGCCCGCAAACGGGCGCCGTCATGGCACGTTCAGAGCATCGATCTTTTCAGCCAGATCAAAATCGCGCCGTGTCAGGCCGCCGGCGTCGTGCGTCCACAGGCTTAGGGTCACCTGGTTGTAGTGAATGGCGATGTCCGGATGGTGATTGGCCTCCTCTGCGAGGCTGGCAACATCGTTGACGAAGTCCATGGCTTCGACGAAGTCGCCGAATCGGAATTCTTTGTCGATTCGGTTGCCCTGAAGCTCCCACCCTCTGAGCTTCTGAACCTGCTCAGCAACTTGCTGGTCCGTGAGCCTTTGCATCTCGGCACCTCCCTACGATTCGTGAGATCTAGGTCCCCAGGATCTTCTGCCAGAAGCTTCGTTTCCTGTCGATCGCCTGCGCAATGTCGGGAAGGGCTGTGCGCGTGGCTCTCTCGCCCTTCACCACGATCTCTTCCAGACGCTTGAATTCCGACCAATGGACGTCACCGACCTCCGGCCGAATAACGGCGTCCGCCTGTTTCAGCAACAGGGCGTTGTATCGCTTGGCCGTAATGAGGTTGGTGCGAAAGACCACGTCGATGACGTTCTCGAGTTCAGGATTGGGATCGAGATTCTGGCTCACGTCGACGGCGATCACCAGGTCGGCACCCAGATCCCTGGCGGGCAGGACGGGTACGGGGCTGACAATGGCACCGTCGGCCAGGAGCATGCCGTTGAGTTCCACCGGTGGCAGGAAGCCGGGGATCGAGGAGCTGGCAGCCACGGCCTGACGCACGCTGCCCCGGGTGAACACCACTTCCTTGCCGGTGCGAAGATCTCCGGCCACGGCCGCAAAGGGGAGCTTGAGATCTTCGATGTTCGTGTCGTCCACCATCTTCTCGATGGCTTTGGCCAGCCGCCAGCTCTTCACCAGCGACGGCCGACTATGGGCGAGATTGATGACGATGCGTTCCTTCAGGTAGGTAGCCACCTGAGCGAAAAAGTTCTCTGCGGCCTCGGGCTTGCGAAAGAGATCGAGCCCGCTCTGCTTGAACTCCGGGCTCAAAAGGAAGTCGCGGAAGCGCTGGTGCACGCCCTCGGCGTCGAGCGCCTGGGCGAAAATCGCTCCAGCCACCGCACCGATGCTGGTGCCGACGATCATGTCGATCCGCAGATGCTCCTCTTGCAGCACCCTGAGGACGCCGGCGTGTGCCAGACCTCGGGCACCGCCACCGCCGAGGGCCAGGGCGATCTTGAGTTTCTTGGGTGCCTGATACATGGGTCCTATGGGAAGTAGACCATGCGCTCCGCCTCCCGACGGCCTGTGGTTTCGATGACGCAGATATAAACCCCACCGCTGACGCGTTTGCCGCGGTCGTTGCGGGCGTCCCAGGAAAAGGTCTGGCGGCCAGCCACCAGGGGTTCATGGTCGATGAGGCGGCGAACCCGCTGGCCGAGGACATTGTAAATCGTCAGCGTCACAACCGATCCTTCCACCAGGTCGAAGGAAATGGTTGTGCTCCGGCTGAACGGATTGGGGTAGTTGGGAAAGAGCTGAAAGGTCGTCGGCGGGGCGCCACGCTCTTTTCGCAGCGGCGGAGCAGCGACCCTGCCGTCCGGGGTGATCAGGAACCTCTGATCGGGCGCCGAAATCGGCCACCGCGCCGAGTTGCCAGCCTCATCGGTCAGCGTGAAATAAACCGAAGCGGAGGAGGCCCCGCCTGACAGGTTGACCTCGCCGACGAACTCGCTCTCAACGCCGCTCGGTATCATGGCGGCTGTGCGGTCGGTGGTGTCTCTGTTTGTGTGATACACCAGACGGACCCCATCCACGGGGATGCCGTCCTTGGAAGCCGCCTTGATGGAGACGCGCAGGCGGCTGTCGCTGGCGACCTCAGCAGTGGGCAGATTGCTGAACACCGGGCCGTAGTACAGAAGAGCCTGCCAGGCGTCGACAATGCCGTAGCCATAAAGCGTATCCGGAGAAGAGGCCCGATCCGCCGTCTTCGTAAGCGCCTCGTAGACCTGCATCGGAGTCAGCTCCGGGTGCGCCGAGAGGATGAGGGCCACGGCCCCGGCCACCAGCGGGCAGGAGAAAGAAGTGCCGTTCAAAGACTGGTACTGATCGACCTTGCCGGGCTGCGCCACCACCACTCCCTGCCCCATGGCCATCACGTCGGGTTTGATGCGGCCGTCGAAGGTCGGCCCCACCGAGCTGAACAGCGCTCGTACGCCGTCGGCGTTGACCGCCCCCACCGCGATGACGCTGTCGCCATCCGCTGGTGCAATCATGTGCCGCCACGGCTGCAGGGCTTCGTTGCCAACACTGTTCACGACAACCACACCTTTGGCCACAGCCAGGTCGGCGGCTTTGGTGGTCACGGCGGTGTTGCCGTCCATGTCTGCGTAAGTGTACCAGTCGATGTAGCCGAGGGAACTCGAAACCACATCGGCGCCCTGGCGCTCCAGCCACTCGATGCCGGCCACCCAGTAGTCTTCCTCCGCCGGGATTTCCTTGGGAACGAGTTCGGTCTTGGCCAGGAAGAAAGAGGCCCCGAAGGCCGGGCCGATGAGAACACCATCGCGAAAGCCGGCGATGGTCGACAGGGTCCAGGTGCCGTGGTTGTCCTGACTGGCGGCATCGCCCGGTTCGTTGCGAGTCACCCCATCATTGTTGATGAAGTCGAATTCTCCGAGAACCTTCAGCGACGCAAAGGCCTTGTGCTCCTGGTAGCGAAAACCGGTATCGAGCATGCCGACATAGACGCCGCGGCCGGTGATTCCCAACCGGTGGATTCGCGGCACGTTGATCAGAGCGTTCTGGCTGAGCGACGGGCCATAATCGAGCTCGGCACCCTTGGGCAGCCCTACCGGCGGCGTGACTACCAGTGGGCGGGCAGGCTCGGGCACGTAGCGGCGGCGGGCCACCGGCCTGATGCTGCGGACAAAGGGGAGTGAGGCCAAGGTGGCAATGTCGGACCTGGTGAGAGGCACCGAAACCGCATTCAGCCAGCGCGACCGAACGACAGGCTCGTGGCCCATCTGCTCCAGCGTCTGGATGTAGGGCTGATAGAGGGGCAGGTCGGTTTCGTCGACGACAGGCCCTGCCCCGGCAACCTTGGCCCGGCGCTGCAGCGCCTTCTCCGAAAGCTCTTCCCGAACCTGCTGTAGCAGCATGGTCTTCCGGAGTCCGCCCGGGCCTTTGTCTGTGAAAAAGACCCAATATCGCCGTGGTCCTTCGGTCGATTGCGGGTAGGCCGTCGCAAGTCCCAACAGGAGAGTCAAGGCCAGAGTGGCCCAGCCAGGCCGTTTCACCGCATCACCTCGTCCTTGAATTTCATCTCGACTTTCTTGATGTGGATCGGATTCAGCGGCCGTTCTCCCTTTCGCGGCGCGTTGACGATGGCATCGACCACGTCCATCCCCTCGATGACGCGGCCGAAAGCGGTGTACTGGCGGTCCAAGTGTCGGGCGTCGGCGACACAGATGAAGAACTGGCTACCGGCGCTGTTGGGATCACGGCTGCGGGCCATGGAGACGGTACCGCGGACATGCGGATAATCACTGAATTCCGCCTTCAGCCTGTAACCGGGGTTGCCGGTGCCGTCGTTGTCTGGATCCGCGTCGCGGCTGAGGATGTCGCCTCCCTGGATGACAAAACCGGGCACGATGCGGTGAAATGTCGTGCCGTTGTAGAAACCCACCTGCGCCAGGCGTTTGAAGTTCGCAGTGGTGAGAGGGGCGATATCGGGCAGCAGCTCGATGACGATCTTGCCGGCTTCCGTTTCAAGAACCGCTACCTCGCCGGGCAGCACTTTTGGCAGAGGCGTCTGTTGGACCTTGGCTTTGATCGCCTCGATCTCGGCCGCCGTCAACGTATTGGCCCTCTCAGCGGACCCCTTCTCTTTGGCTTTTTCCTCCGACTTGCTACAGCCAATCAATACGATGGTGAGGAGCAACCACCACCCCAGATGTACTCGTTTCATCCAGCCCTCCGGTCGTTTGTCTATGGCTCTATGAAGCGTTACGAAGTTAGCCAAACCGGTTTTGAAAAGCAAGGGAAAAGCCGCCAGGCGAGAGGGGAAGGAGCCATGGCGGATACTTTTGCATAAGAATCCGCCCGCGCAGAGATGAGGCTACAGGCGGCGTGCTGCGCCGGCCGCTGGCCTACCCCGCCAGCCCCAGTTCGCCAGCGATGCCCTGCATCGCAGAAAGCACATTGCCAATGTGTTCTTCCAGCGTCAGCCCCAGCAGCTCGGCCCCGCGGCGGATGTCATCCCGGCTGACCGCACGGGCAAAGGCCTTGTCCTTCATTTTCTTCTTCACCGACGACACCTTCACATCGGCGATGTTCTTGTTGGGTCGAACCAGCGCAACCGCGACGATGAAGCCGGTGAGTTCATCGACGGCCAGAAGGGTTTTCTCCATCAAGGTCTCGGCCGGGACGCCGGTATAGTCGGCATGCGCCAGGATGGCGCGGCGGATTTCTTCGGGATAGCCCAGCTCTTCCAGGATTTTGACGCCGACGTACGGGTGTTCCTCTTTGGTGGGATGCTTTTCGTAGTCAAAGTCGTGCAACAGGCCTGTGATGGCCCAAAGCTCCTCATCCTCACCGAATTTACGGGCGTAGAAGCGCATGGCTGCCTCCACGGCCAGCATGTGTTTACGCAGATTTTCATTCTCGGTATGCTCGGTCATCAACTCCCAGGCCTTTTCTCGCGTCAGCGGCTGCATCGAATTCAGGCTCCTGTTTTTTTTGCTAAACAATCAACTGCAACACACGCGGTACAATTTCGAAGGTGGCCGGTAGTCTTCCGGGCTGCTCGCCGTCGGCGTCGATCAAGACGCGCTCGGGGGAATGAAGCTCCACCCGGTGGCCACGCAGGCAGGTCACTTTCGGGTGCCTGGCCAGGGTGCCGTTGTAGAGTTTGTGGATATTGGCCAGCACTTCACGCTTGTTTACGTCGCCGATGATGACGACGTCGAAAAGTCCGTCGTCGAGGGCGGCCTGTGGCGCCACCCACATGCCGCCGCCGAAAAACTGGCCATTGGCCACGACCACGGCGTTGACGATGTCGGCCATCTCGAAGCCGTCATCGACACGGATCTCCACCGGTTTGTTCTGGTAGCGGCGCAGTGTCCGCAGCAAACCACCGAGGAAGGCGACGAAAGGGCCGAGAATCTTGGTCGTGCCGTTGACGATCTCAACCAGTTCACCGCCGAAACCGGCATCGGCGATGTTGACAAAGTAGCGCAACACCGGCTCGCCGCCGGCTCCGACACACTCCAGGCGGCCGACATCGATCGTCTGCACGCGACGCTCGGCGATGCGCATCAGCATGCCTTCTTCGCTTTCCGGAAGATCCAGGCTCTTGACCAGATCGGCACCCGTGCCGACGCAGACGATCCCCAGCGCCACCTCGGGATTCACCGGCTGGTCCTCGGCCAGGAGTCCGTTGACCACCTCATGAATCGTGCCGTCACCGCCGACGGCCACCACTGTGTCGGTATCCTGGGCGACCTGCCTGGCGAGCTGCGTGGCATGGCCGGGCGCTGAGCTGAAGAACACCTTCAGCTCGGGAAAGAGTTTCCTGGCCTGGCGCTCGACTTCCTCCCAGATCTTGTGGACGGTTCCGTTTCCGGCAACGGGGTTGACGATGAAGACGACGGACGGTCGTGCCACGGGGCCTCTAAGATGCTGGTTTCAAGATGCGGGTTTCTACCGGACATTGTTCTGCGAAGCGATCGGCATCCGCTTCGCTGCCGATGCCACTGCCATAGTGCATCGGTATGGCAAGTTTGGGCTTGATCGATCGCGCCGCTTCCGCCGCCTCGTCGGCGGTCATCACATAGGTGCCGCTCACCGGCAAGAGTGCTATGTCGCAGCGGATCTCATTCATCTCCGGGATGAGGTCGCTGTCGCCGGCGTGGTAGATGCGGTGGTTGTCCACGGTGACTACGAAGCCGACATAACCTTTCTGCCTGGGATGATAGGGCTTGTCGAGGTTGTAGGCCGGCACGACCTGTACGGTGATCCCGCGCACCGAAATCGTATCGCCGGCAGTGACAAGGCGGATCGGGCCGTGCAGCTTCTGCCCGACCGCATCGATCGTCACCACGACGGTATCCTCGGTCCGGATTCTGTCGATGTCGTCGGGAGAAAAATGATCGTAGTGGTCGTGGGTGATGAGCAGCACGTCCGCGGCCTTTGGGGTCGGTTCGGCCAGTTGCCAAGGATCGATGTAGATGACGCGCTCGGCCTCGATTCGAAATCCTGCGTGCCCGAGCCAGACAATTCTGTCCGCGAGTCCTGTCATGTCACACCCTCCCTGTCTTGCTTCCCTGGGGAAGCTCGTTGAGGGTCTGCCGGCCCGGAAGTGGTGCGTACAGGTGAGCCGGAGCGAAACTGTCTGGACTACCTGACAGCCCCATCACGTCGGTCACGGCCAGGGCGGCCACCCCTGATTCGGCCGGCACCCCCTGTCAGGCCCGGCGGCGACTCAGGCGAATATACGGGATCGAGGCAAGAATGTCAACCGAAGAGATGGTCAACGGCCAGAGCCACTGTCCGCCGGCCGGGCACCGCCGGCAATCGCCGGCACGATGCTCACCCGATCGCCCTCCTGCACTGGTGTGTCGAGGTCCTGCAGGAAACGGACGTCTTCGTCGTTGAGATAGATGTTCACATAGCGGCGAACTCGGCCCTCCCCGTCGCAGAGTCGGTTCCGGAGGCCATCATACTCGCGGTAAAGGCTGGAAAGTACTTCCCCGACGGTTCGTCCCGAAGCATGAACCTCCGCTCTGCCGCCGGTCAATGGACGAAGTGGAGTCGGTATGCGTATGGCAATCGGCATTGGGGGTCTCCTTGTTTGAAGGTGTCGCGCTGTTGAATGGCAGCCGGGTTAGATGTGAAAATGCAAAATGCAAAATGGAGGGGGACGGTGTCTTTCGGGCGCAGGCCCGGAGATCGCTGGAGCGAGAGCCTGGTAGCCTGTTCGACGCCGAGCGACACCACCGTCAGCCAGCTCATGCCCCACCTTTCGACGCGGCGTCCACCAGCGTGTTGAACTCATTGAGGCTCGGCGCGATCGTGGGGTGGCCGTCCAGGAGGCCGCGCAGCACCTCCTGCGTTTTGAGGCCGTTGCCGGTGATACAGAGGACGGTGGTTTGCTCGGGCAGGATGAGGCCCTGGGCGACCAGCTTGCGCGTCACCGCCACGGTCACTCCGCCGGCGGTTTCGGTGAAGATGCCCTCGGTCTGAGCCAGCAACTCGATCCCTTTCACGATCTCCGAGTCGCCGGCATCTTCAGCCCAGCCACCGGTGTCGGCGATCATCTTGGCGGCGTAGTAGCCATCGGCGGGGTTGCCGATCGCCAGCGATTTGGCGATGGTCCGCGGCTTCTGGGGCACGATCTCTGGCTGACGGTTTTTCACTGCCGAACTGATGGGCGAGCATCCCGTGGCTTGAGCTCCGAAAAAGCGGCAAGGCTTCGGCTCGACCCAGCCCAAACGCTTCAGCTCGTTGAAGGCCTTTTGGATCTTGCCGATCAGCGACCCTCCTGCCATGGGCACGACGATGTTATGCGGCAGGCGCCAGCCGAGTTGTTCGGCGATCTCGAAGCCGACGGTCTTCGACCCCTCGGCATAATAGGGGCGCAGGTTCACGTTGACGAACGCCCAGCCGCGTTCGTCGGCGATCTCGCTACAGAGACGGTTGACTTCGTCGTAGTTACCGGCAACCCGCACCAGCTGAGAGCCATAGCAGGCGGTGCCGATCAGCTTCGGTTCTTCGAGATCATGTGGCACGAGGATGTAACTCTGCAGGCCAACAGAGGCCGCCTGTGCCGCCACAGAGTTGGCCAGATTGCCGGTGGAAGCACAACCGACGACGTCAAACCCGAACTCCAGTGCCTTGGAGAGCGCGACGGCTACCACCCGGTCCTTGAAGGACAGCGTCGGGAAGTTGACAGCGTCGTTCTTGATCCACAGGTCCTGCAGGCCGAGCACCTGCCCCAGGCGTGGTGCTGGCAGCAGTGGGGTCCACCCGACCTGTAGCCCGACGGTCGCTTCGCCGTCGATGGGCAGCAGCTCACGATAGCGCCACATCGACGTTGGCCGCCGTTGAAGGACGCCGGGATCGAGTCGATCGGCGATGCCGGCGTAGTCGTAAACCACCTCCAGTGGCCCGAAGCAGAATTCGCATACGGCCTGTGGTCTCGCTGGATAGGCTGCTCCGCACTCACGGCAGCTCAGGTTTTTCACATGGCTCACTGATTCTTCCTCCGGCATAAGTCTGGTGAACGGAAGACGGCGGACCGCTGGCGTAAAAAACAAAAATGCCTCTTCGAGATGGAAGAGGCAGGTTTGATCGCGTCGTCCATCTCTTATCTTTCCTCGAAACACTTCGAGGCAGGAATTGGCACCTGCCATCCGGCTGTGCCGGACCGGTTGCCGTGGCTTCACAGGGCCTGGTCCCTCCACCACTCTGGATAAGAGATCCCAAGAAGTTTCGGGGAATATACGGACGAATCGCCCGCTTGTCAAGAGGTCGCGGTACATTTCCTTGAGCCGGGAAACGATGCCTCCGCCGCGGCGTTTGCCATGATGCACCCCCCTGGCAAAACTTTTTGCTCGCCGCACCAGTCTTTGAGATTGAGCCTAAAGCAAGAGAACTCGCAAAATCGATGACCGACCAAGAGTTGATCGACCAGTTTTTGCATGGAGACCTGCACGCCTTCAACACCCTGGTGTGGCGATGGCAGAAGCCGATCTACAATTTCATCCTGCGCTACATAGGGGATGCCGAAGAAGCCAAGGATCTATGCCAGAAGACGTTTCTTCAGGCGTACCGCCACCTCAAGCGATTGCGCGACCCGGCCCGCTTCAAATCTTGGCTCTATCAGATCAGTGCAAACCTGTGTCGGGATGAAATCAAACGGAGACATCGAAACCACGTCTATTCGCTGGAAGCGATGCAGGAAAGTGGTGACGCCAAGTCTGCGCCGCCATTGGAGGTGCAACAGGACGATCCGGACCACCCGGAGCGGCATTTGCGGCGTGTCGAGCTGGAGGGGATGCTGCAGCGTGCTCTGCAGCTCATCCCCGAAGAACAGCGAGTGGTGGTGATCATGAAGGAGTACCAGGGCCTGAAGTTCACCGAAATCGCCCAGGCACTGGACGCTCCCTTGAACACGGTGAAATCGCGCATGTATTATGGTCTCAGTGCCCTGCGGAAGGTGCTGGAGAAATGGCACATCGACCAGGAGGCGATCGCATATGACCTGTGATGATGCAAAAGCCCTGATGATGGGCTACTTGTACGGAGAGATGGAGGAAGGCGAGGAGGAGAAGTTCACCCGACATCTGTCCGCCTGCAAAGCATGCTCGGAAGAACTTGCCGGCCTGCGACAGACCTCCCGCGTGCTCCGAGTCTGGCAGGATGTCGAGCCGGACCTCCGCCTGCGCTTTGTCGAAGAGCCGCGGCAGCCGCGCTGGGCGTGGTTGCCGAGATGGGACTCGTTTCCACGCTGGGCCACCGTCTCGATGGCACTGGCTGCGGCAGCCCTGGTGTTGATGGCGCTGGCAAATCTGGAGGTGTCCTACCGGGACGGCGCTTTCGACCTGCGCGCAAGCCTCTTGCCGCGGCCGGTGCAGGTGGCAACGCCGGCGGACACGCTCGACACGAGCAGATATGTCACCCGCGACATGCTGGCTCGGGTGCAGGAGCAGAACTACCGGCTGATGCGGCGGCTCGTCGAGGCCAGCGAAAGCAAGCAAGTGGAGTATGTGAACACGGCTCTGAGCCGCTTCGCCTCGGAGATCGAAGCCCAGCGCCGCCGCGACCTGCGGCTCGTCGACCGGGGACTGGAGGCCGTGCAGTTCACAACTCAGCGCCAATTCCAGAAGACCCATCAGATTCTGGGCGACTTGATCCGCCTGGCGCAGACCACCTACGGCGGGCCTGAGAAGCGATGAAAACGTCCAGGGTTTACCTGGACAGATCTGGAGGTGAACGATATGCGGATGTCCATTCGCCTTGTCTCGATGACGGTGGCACTCATGCTTGCCGGTGGCCCGCTGGCTTCCTTCGGGCAGAAAGCCGCCGACCGGATCGACTATACGCGCATGCGACAGGATCTGGACATCATGGAGACGATTCTGAAGAAACTGATCTCGGTCAATCTGCGGCAGGCAGGCTCGGTGAGGCTCTCGACCAGGGGGGAAGCCGTGGTCGGCTGGTTTGGGTCGGGTCCAAGTGTCGGCAGCGTCTACCTGGACGACTTTGGGGTCATCTTCGACGTGCGCTACCCCAGGAGTCTGCTGTTCTCACGTTCGCTGAAATACCAGAAAAAACTGCTGGCAGAGTTTGAGGAAGAGGCCCGGCTGCTTCGGCTCCAGGCCGAACGTGCCGAAGCACACGGAACCATCACCGGCCGCATTGTCGACAAGCGAACGGGGGAGCCGATCAAGAACGCCTATGTGTCCGTGAACGGTCAAAGCGCCTACACCGACTCGCGCGGTCGGTTTTCCATCCTGGACATTGAGCCGGGCAGCTACACGCTGGTGGTTGTGGCACCGGGGTATGAGCAGGCCTCTAGAAAGAACGTGCTGGTCAAACAGGGGCAGCCGGTGTCTGTGGCCCTGAACCTCAGCCGTGACAAGAGCGTGGAGCGGCTGAAATCTCAACTGGTCAAATTCCTGGGCAATTACGCCGACGCCATCGGCCAGATCTCACCGGACCAGTGGATTATGGTCATGGTGAATTTCTCGGGCAACACTCCGATGGTGTCGGTTCCGGCTCTCCTCGCCGAAGCCACGGCTGGGGAAACCGGCGGCACGAACCGGTTGGTGGCGAGGGTGAAGAAGCGCGACATTGTCGAATATCGTCGCGGCAGCATCGACCTGTCTACTTTTCGGAAGCGCGTGAAGTTCGAAGAGCCCGGTCCGTCCGCGGAGGACACGGATCTCGACATCTTCGTCGAGATCATGAAGACGGTTGTGGAAAAGCGGTTCGGCAGCTCCTCCTTGGCAGCGGAAGATCTGCAAGGGTTCTACGTGGATGACCGGGGTGCGGTGATCATGCTCAGGGCCCGACCAGGCTTCTGGATGGTGGCCCCCGAGGTGTCGAGTATCTTGTCGAAGGGCAAGCGGGGCGAGACCACGATCACGGTGGCTCGCGCTCCTCGGGCCGCTCGCGGGCGGAGCGCCAAGGCCAGAGAAGAAGACGCTCGCCGCGGCAAGGAAGCGCTGGAGAAGTATAAGAAGCAGGTGGTCGAGATCCTTGCCGACTTCGGGCACACGCTGCGCCGCATCGGACCTGACGGCTGGATCGTGGTCGTCTCCGATATTCAGCCCGACTGGGTGTCTTCGGAGCGCCAGCGTCTCGTCTGCAAGGTGCGCAAACGCGACATCGCCGCCTACAACCGCCGCACCATCGACCTGGCGGCCTTCTCCAAACGGGTTGTGTGGCGGGAGTTCTGACGCAGGCCATGGGTTGGCGGATGGTTGCATGTGCGGCCGCGTCGCGTGTTTTTCGAATCAAGGGAAAAAGAGGAGTCTCGAAATGAAACGGAACGATCCGGGTTCGATTGCGCTGATGGCCCTCCTGCTGCTCATGACAAGGGCGGGTTTTTCACAAGACGCCAATCAACTCCGGATCGATCCGTTGCTGCTCGTTTCACTAAAGGAATGCCGCAACATCACACAAACCTTGGGCGACGAGCTATTTCCTGGATGGGATTTCCGGGAGACTCCCGTCTTGTTCTACAAGCCGAACGTGCAGGACGTCTTGATCGGCTATCCGCACAAGCCCCAAGGGTTTTCTGTCTACACTGGGTTCAATCCCCTGGGTAGCGAAACCATACTTGTAAGAAACAATAAGACCTTCATATCCTATGATGGCCAGAACACGACTTTCGAGATTGATGAGGTTCCGGTTCTCGTCGTGGCGGACCCACTTTCGAGAATGAGGAATCAACTGAGGGGAATTCTCCTGAATCGAACCAAGGAGTTCGTGAACCGTTGGTTGGATGATTGGGGCTTCGTCCAATCACCGTACGACGAAATCGAATTGATTCTGCATGACCCAACAAACAACGCCCTCTTCGTACTGGAAGGCAATATCCTCCGGGACGCTCTGCTGTCAAAGAGCACAAGGGTGAGCTTGGAGAAGATCAAGCAATTTGTAGCGGTTAGAACCTATCGTCAGTCGCGCCTGCAGAAAGATTTCGTAGAATATGAAAACATGAATGAGTTTGCTGAGGGGACCGCGAAGTATGTGGAATACAAGTTCATGCAGATTGGAGAGAGGGTAAAACCAATCAGAGAAATGTACTATCATCATGGATTCAATGGTTATCCGGGTGTTCTGGCCAAACGGTTTGAAAGAAGAATCAGGGACATGGTAGATATTGTTGCCTTGAAGGATGATCGCTTTGGAAACAAATTCGGATCGGGCCCCAGTTCTCCAATAATCCGAAAGCGTAACATTTCGATCACCATTCCCCTAACCCTCCCCGCTCCCGGTCCAGGAGCTGCCCCAGGAAGATCGATGGTCAGGGCACACCAGCCCATGTCATCGCCTCGGGCAAAACGCGCGTCGCTCAAAGTCACCTCCACCCGGTCGCCGACTCGAACCACCCGCGAGATGGGAAATCTCGCGAAGGCCGCCATCACCCGGCCACGTGGCGTCGCCAGGGCCTGGCGGACGTCGCGGTCGGAAGTGGCCCGTCTTCTCTTTGCGAAGTGGACTTCCTTGGTCGCTGCCAGGATATCCAGCTCTTCGGCCGTGTAGATAGCGTCGTCGGTCTCGACGATGGCACGCCACACGAACGGACTGCCAGGCGTAGGCAACACCGCAGTGCGAAGGTTTTGGGACTCGCCCCACGTCTCCTGAACGTAGACCCCCAGACGCGCTTTGGCCATCTCATGCGATACGCCGCGCAGGCCCCAGTAGGCGACGACGGCGGTCAGGGCGGTCGCTGCCAGACTCCGCGGCACCTGCCGGCTCCGCCAGCGCACAACGGGCAGAAGCACCAGGGAGAGTGCCCACACCGTTCTCACGCCGCTGCCGAACAGCGGCAGCAGGAAGACCGGGATGGAGACCAGCACCGCCAGCCCACCCCAGGCAAGTTTCTGTGCGGCGGTTTTGCTCGTCAGCAGGAAGAGGGCACCGCCCAGAATCAGCCACAGAATCGGATCGACGATGAACACCAGGTCTCCATAGACCCATTTTCCTGAAAATGGCAAGAAGGGTCGCAACCCGTAGGAGTTCGTAAAGTCGAGCAGCGGATGGCTGGCAAGACCAAGCAGCGCCGTCGCGGCCAGCCGAGCCAACGGTATCTCTTTCCTTCGTGCAGGCGGGCGCAGCCGGTTGAGCAGGAGGACTGCAGCCGTAAGCGCTGCGGCCAGGGCAATGACACCGACCAGGGCGTGCGAGACGCCTCGGTGGTAGTGCAGGTAAGCCGCCTTTCCTCCTGTGAGTCGGGAAACGATGTCGAGGTCGGGTAGGTTGGCAGCGATGACGAGCGTGGTGGTGGCGTAGGGCGTCCACTCGCGCAGTCTCGTTTGCGCCAGCAGTGCCCCGGCGAGAGTGTGCGTCAGGTTGTCCATCGTTCCGGGTCGGGGTAAAAATGGTGCATTCGGCTTGCAGGACAGGAGCCTGCGGCCGCTGCAAGTCCAGGCCTGGGATTTGCCGTTGCTGCCTCACTGCGGCAGGTCGTGGCTTGCGGTCGGCCGGCGGCAGAGGTCGCTGGTCCGCTGCGGGTCGTCCTCCGACGGTCTTTTCAGGTGGGGAGAGATCCCCGTGCGCCAGGTAGAATCACACCTTGCTGCGTGCGCTGCACTTCGGTTCGATGGCGGCCGGAATGCCGATCGCTGTTACAAGGAAAACAGGTAGGTGACCTTGGCAACCACCGTCCGGTTCGACACCCGAATGGTGCGCTGGGTGTCGTAGATGTCGTTGAACACCAGATAGAAGTCGCTGCCCGGACGATGGATGAAGTTCAACAGCACATTGCTGACGATTCGGTGTTCGAAGGCGTTCCACTGCAGGAAGGCCTTCACGAACAGGTTCGGGGTGAAGGTGTAGCTGAATCTTCCCCTGACCACATGGGTGGAGAATTTACCGTTGTCGATGGGCAGGTTGAGGCGGTTGGCGTTGTAGCTCAGGCTGGCGCTGAGCCGTTTGCTGGGCCGGATGCGGGCACTCAAGGTCAATCCCGCAAAGGAGCCGCCGTAGTACTCGCCACCCCCGCCGCGGACCGAATAGGAGAAGTTGCGGCTGCCGTCGGAACGATATTCCACCGATGCCAGATTGTAGCGATAGACGCCCGGCTGGACGAAAGCAACCGGATCGTTGCGGATGACGAAGCCGTACGGCAGGTTCTCGTAGGTGTTGGAGTAGCCGAAGTAGAGGGTGGCGCCATCGGAGAAATAGTTCAGGAGCCCGGAGAGCATCTGCCGGTACTGCAGCACGCCTTTGTGGTCGACGAAGTAGTTGAACTCGTTGAAAAAGTACATCTGCCGGATGTTCATGGCCTGGGGGCGCGGCGCGACGGTCAGGCTGATCTTGCTTTTTCGAATGTCGGTCCACAGGATGAATCCCATCTCCGGATTGAAATTCCGGCCGATATCGGTATACGCGACGTTGACGTTGATGAGGTCGTTGCCCCAGTTGACGTCGACACTGCCGGCCCGATCGCTGCCGCGCAGACCTGGGGTGTGCGTCTTGGCGAGCCAGGTATTGAGCGTCAGGTTGTTGAAGAAGGCAAACCGGCCATCGATTCCGAAAGCACGGTTGACGTGGTTCAAGGAGTCGCCGGCATGGCGGGGTTCCTTGCTGAGAGCGATGAGGCCGATGCTGGAGCGCTCGAACACGTCTCGCTTCAAGCGCAGGGCCGAATAGTTGGTCGGCTGCAGAGAGACCTGCTCGCCGGACCAGGGATCGCGGTAGCTGGTGGCTTCGGTGTAGACGTTCAGGAAGCCGATGTCGAAGGGCCCGGCCTTGCCCGTGAGCTTGGCGCCGCCCAGGATCGGCACCTCGGTGCGGGCATCGGTGAGGCCGATTCGGCGGCTGAAGAATAGGGCCGTGCTCGCCTGTCCGCCGCTGGTGTACTCACCGAAGCGAAAGATGTCGGCCCCCTCCAGGAAGAAGTCGCGCTTCTCCGGGTAGAAGATGTCGAAGCGGGTCAGGTTCACCTCCTCGCGGTCCGCCTCGACCTGGGCGAAGTCGGTGTTGAAGGTGAGATCGCCGGTCATGTTTGGCGTGATGCCGACTTTGACATCCAGGCCGGCGTCCCGCACGCGATCGAAGATGGAGCCGCCCGAGACAGAGAGGCTGCGCTGCACGCCGGCGATGGCATACGGCTTCAGCTTCACGTTGAGGCCGGATTTGATGTTGCGCAGACCGTACAGGATGCCGTAGCGCGAGATGCGGAACTTGGCAGTGCCGTCCTGGCCGTAGTCACGCAGGATCGGCGTCCAGTAGGCCTCCTCGCGTTTCCGGGGGATGTGGCGGCCGAAATTGATGCCCCAGGTCAGGCGTTTCGATTTGGGGAAATGGAGGGTCTTGAAAGGAATGGCGATTTCCGCCGACCAGCCCCGGCGGTCGCGCGACGCCCGCACTTCCCAGATGCCGTCCCAGTCCCAGTTGATGCTCTCGCCCTCAGCCCGGATCTCGGCGTCGAGCTTGGCTCCAAGCGGGTTGGTGGCGAAGTAGTAGCCGTTGCGACGGTCGTGGTAGGTGTCGATGATGATTTCGAAGTAGTCGTTGTCGGAGAGGTCGTAGTCGCGGCGCATCTCGTTGGCGACGATCTTTTCCGGACGGCGGTCGAAACAACGCACGCCGAAATAGATATAGTCGTCGTCGTAGGAGATGAGGACGACGGTTCTTTCCGTGGCCGGCGCCCCTTCTTTGGGCTCGCGCTGCACGAAGTTGGTAGCGACCGTGGCTCCCTTCCATTCCCCCGGACTGAGGTGTCCGTCGATGCTGGGAGTGTGAGCGTAGGGGCGAAGCTTCAGCGCGTAGGCGAACCCTTTACCGTTGCTCTGTGCGAAGATGTCGGATGCAAGGAAAAGGGAAAGGAGTAGGAGGTGCCCGACCAGGTAGATTCTTCTCATTTTTCTGCTGAAAACTCCAGGTTTCGGGCAACAACGTGGCTAAATATAGCAATTCGTCTTGAAAAGTCAAACAAAAAAGTAACAGATTGCGACCTGCCGCTGGCGAAACCACTGCAGGACAAAGCGCTTGACATCGTGGCTGGGTCAGGGTATTTTAGAGGTTGCCGGTGGTGACCCGGAGCGGTGCGGTGCTGGCAGGCGAGACGGCAGACGAAAGCGGCGTGTGGCCGAACGGCTTTCTGTTCTGTCTTGTGGTTCCATTTACCGGATTCGCCCTTTTCGCGG
>CAZGRP010000039.1:0-15578 GCA_964527995.1 uncultured Cytophagia bacterium
GCCTGGCAGACAGGATCGAACGGTTCGAGACTGAGAGAAAACATGCGGCAGTCGATACTCGGCCGGTACAGCCCTTTGGAGGCGTAGCCGGCACCCTCGTAGGCTCCCACCTTACCCCAATACTTGTCCTTCTTCAGAATGCTCAACTCCGTTGCCCGCAGCTTCTTCCATTTCTCGTAGTAGCCTGGCGCGCTGCGGTCCCAGGTGGCACGGATGGCTTCCAGGCTGTCGAAGGCGGCTTTGCTCCATGGCGTCGGGATGGGCGTGCCCGGCTGCATGAACTGCCGCCACTTCAGCTTTTCGGGCGAGATCAGCGCCGTGATGTTCGGCTCCCACGGCTCTACACCAGCGGGGTAGAAGTCGGAGTAAGACACAGAGCTGGTGTAGTACTCATCGGCCAGGCCGGCAAAGGAGTGGCCAAATTCGTGGGTGAACATGTAGTCGACGTGCCAGTCGAGCTCCGGGTTTTGGGTCGACGTCATGCCGGTTGCATACAAGTTGAAAATTCCGCCCCCGCCGTATCGAGAGCTGTTGATGAGGATGTAGATGAAGTCGTAGGGGACGGATTGTGCCACATCGCGAACGGCGCGGTTGTCGGTCGTCAGGACGTAGCGCGGCGAATCAAGGGAGTTGTACGAAGCTCCGAGAGCCGTTCGGCGCCAGAGATTCTTTCGCGGCTCGTCGATGCCCGAATCGGCTGACGGCGACTCCACCGCCCGCACATTGAAGTCGCTCTTGTGTTCTTTGAAGGGCGAAGTCTCGAAAACCGCGCGCAGCCAGCGCCGGGCATCGCGGCGGAACTTGTCCATCTCATCGGCGCGGTAGCCGTCGCCCAGCAACACAATATCGACCTTCGTTGATGGTGGGCCGTTCTCCAAAAGGACGTCCACCTTCAACCCCTGGGGGCGCAGCTCTCGATTCACGAAGCGAGAGGACGGATCCACAAAGGTCCGCCATATTTCCCCAAAGCGCATCCACTTATCGCGCGTGGCCAAGACGATCTGCACCGGCCGTTTTGGAAAAGGCACCAAGACAGTCTCGTGAAAGGTGCGGTGAATGCCGCTTGCGGCTTCTGCGGTGGCTTGCCACTCGCCGAAAATGCTGGCAAAACCACGCGAGTAGAGGAGCTGGTTGGTGATGGCGTCGTAAACGCGCACCTGGTATTTGCCCAGGTTCAGCGTATCGATCAGGTTCACTTTGCTGCCGGCCCACCCCGGCACCTCGTACACCTGGTCGACGCTAAAGGTCTCCTCTCCTTTGGTGCCGGTGTGGTAGTAGTCCAGACGCATTGTCTTGTCCACGAAGAAGCTGTCGAAGCGGACTTGAGGGTGGACAATGGCCGGCCAGGCCAGAAGGAGCCAGAAGATGGCCGCATTTCGGAGCTTGATCTTGATCATTTTTCTTTCCTCGGTAACGGTTTCGTGGAGAAAAGCTTCCGCGCTGGTCTCTGCAAGCCCTGGGGATAGGGACGAGGTTCGGTTTGGGTCATGGCCTCAGGACGAGCTTGATGCATCCCTGCAGCTTCTTGTCGAAGATTTCATACGCTGCCGAGCCGTCGCGCAGCGGCAGGCGATGGGTCACGATCGACAGTAGATCTTGCTTCTTCTGTTGCAGAATCGGCAGCAGCCGGGCCATGTAGGTGCGTGCGGGACAGCGGCCGGTCCGATACGTGAGGTTTTTGTCGTACGCCTCAGCCGGCGAGAAGGGAAAGTGCCTCTCGGTGTGCACGCCGACCGCCGAGATGGTGCCACCCGGACGAACTAGGTCGATTGCCAGGCGCGAGGCTGCGCTGCTACCAACCACCTCCAGCACGGCGTCGGCGCCTCGGCCTTGCGTCGCCTCTCTCACGATCTCCACGGCGTTTTCGCTGCGGTGGTTGATGGGCGTCGCGCCCAGCTTTTGGGCCAGGGCGAGACGCTCGGGGACCGAGTCGATGCCGAAGACGGTTCTTGCCTCCAGGTGTTTGGCAGCAACGATCGCCATCAGCCCCACAGGGCCACAGCCGATGACGGCGCAGGTGATGCCCGGGCCGACCTCGGCCATGTCGGCGCAAAAGAACCCCGTCGGCAGCACATCGCTCAGCAGCACCGCTTCTTCGGGGTGAACGCCGTCCGGGATGCCTATGAGCGTGGCGTCCGCAAGGGGAACACGGACGTACTCCGCCTGCGCTCCGTGGAGGCCGACACCCTGTTCCAGCCACCCGAAAAGCTGCCCCTTGTCGCAACGGCTGGTCAGGCCATGACGGCAATAGAAGCAGGTGCCGCAGTTGGTCGTGAACGGCGCAGCCACCACGTCGCCTGTCCTGAACCTTTCGACCTCGGGACCAACCTCCGCGATCTCGCCTGTGAACTCATGCCCCATAATGGTGCCGTCGTCGAGCCCAGTCTCACGGCCGTGATAAACGTGCAGATCTGACCCACAGATCGCCGCTAGTTGCACCTTGACGATGACGTCGGTGGAGGCTACAAGGGTAGGATCGGGAACAGACTCGAACCGAATCGTTTCTCTGCCGCGGAATGTCAGGGCCTTCATTACTTTCTTCAGTTGCTGGGAGATGGCTGCACTGCGGAGAATGACCAGGGTGCCACTGCATGGGCCCGGCGAATGATCCAGTCTGTGGCAGCGGCCGGGAGTGTCTGGCGGCGGCGATTTCTCCGTGGGAGCATGACCAGGACCTTGTCCGCAATGGCCGGGGACGGTGGCGAGGCAAAAGATGCAGAACTCGGCAGATAAAGTCAAGCGCTATTGCACCGCGACGAGGAGCAGAGGTGGTGACGAAAGATCGAGTCGTTGAGGTTGGGGGAGTCCGCAGGTGGACAAGAAGGGTGCGAATGGCGCGAAGAGAGGAGAAGACGCCCGGCGGAGACGCCACCCGTTCACCGCCCCCTGACCGGGCTGCCCATGTTTTCCTGTGCCGGTTCTGGGGTCAGAGGGCGGTGCTCTGTGGTGGGCTAGCTGGGACTGCCTTCATCGCCAGGGGGCGGATCCGCCGGCTCGCCCAGAACCGGCGAGCTGGCCGCTGACGTCATGGTTGCGCTGGTGCTTTTCCCTGCCTTGCCGCCGAAGACCTTCTCTTTGAGTCGCGACCACATTCCCGTCTTGTCACTTGTGCTTTCTGGTTTCATGTGGATCACCTCCTTTCTGCTTGTTGGTTGGCTTCGTGGGTGTTGGCTTGACCACTTTTCCGTCTGGCGATCTCTACCTGCCGCAAACCAGTGTCGGCTTCGGCCCAGATTTCCACAACGCGCCTGTAGGCCTGGCGTGCCTTCTTTGAATCACCAACTTTTTCGTAGATTCGGGCCACCGCAAAGGCGGCCGGCGCGTGACCAGGGTTGAAATCGAGGGCGGCCTGATAAGTCTGAATCGCCTGCCTCTCTTGGCCGGACAGCGCCAGGGCTCGCGCCAGAGCCGAGAGATAGAAAGCGCGATCCAGGGGATAGAGGCGAAGCGCCCTTTCGAACAAGCCGACTGCGCGCTTATAGTCGCCGTCGGAGACGGCAATCAGGCCACGCAAGTGGTGCAGCATCCAGAGGCCTTCGAGGCCTTCTTGTCGCTCAAGCGCACGCTTGAGTGCGGCCAGGTCGGCGGCAGCGGCACTGCGTTTCCCGGACTCGAGATGGACCTGTCCCCTGAACCATCGTGCTTCGGCATTGGTCGAGTCGATGTCGACGGCCTGACCGAGGAGCGCCAGCGCTTGAGGGATGCGACCCTGCCGCCAGCGGCTGACGGCCTGAAGGACGGTGGCCTGCAGCTTCAAGGACGAGTTTGTTGCTTTTTCAGTGTATTCTTCTGCGACCTGGAAAGCGTGCCTGAATCTCCCCTGACCCAGATAGGCTCTGATGAGATGGGGAGGCGTATAGCTGAAGTTGGGACGCAATTCAAGGATCCGTTCACACCTCTGGATGGCCTCCGCGTAACGCCCGGTCAGCAGCAGAATCTCCGCTTCTGTGTCACGCGTGTTCACATCCGTGAGACCCATGGCAATTCCCTTGCGGATCACCTGCAGCGCTTTCTGGCTGTCCCCCTTTGCCAGGTAGGCATAAGCCAGGGTGTTGTAGGCGATCGTGTAGGTCGAGTCGAGCCGCACCGCCTTCTCTATAGCGGCGATGCCGCCATCCAGTTCGCGGAATTTGTTGTACAGCACCCAGCCGTAGCGATACAGCTCATCCGTGTCGTTCGGGTGGATCTTGAGAAGACGGCGTGAATAGGTGGCAAGGTCCCGCCAGCGCCGATCGATGCCGGCCTCGTTGCTCAGGTAGTGCAGGCGCGCGCCCTCAGAGAGCCCTTGGATGTACGGCTTGCCCTTTGCCAGGATTCTCTTGGCACCGGCGTAATCGCCGGTTGTGCGCAACTGCCAGGCCAGGAAGTAGTAGGGGCGCACGAAGGAAGAGTCCAGGGTGATGGCTTGCCGGAGCTTGTCGATGCTTTCTTCATGGCGCAGGTCATATGCCGCATCCAGGCCTTCGATGAAGAAACGCTGGGCCTCGATCGAGGTAGAGACGAAAGCCGAGCCACGCAGCGGTTTCTGGGCCGCCGGCGATTTCAGACCCAAGATCGCTTCGACCCTGGAGCTCATGCCATCCACCAGAGAATAGAGGTCGTTGATCCGGCCGCGAAATGGGTCCAGGGACGCCATGTCGCTGCCTGTCTTGGCGTCGAGCAGTCGGATGCGGACATCGACGTTGTTGTCATCGACGTTGAAGGCGCCCAGAAGGACCGTGCCGACGTTGGCCTTGCGGGCGACGGTCAGCGCCTGTTTTGTGGTCAGGCTGGCGCCGCGA
This sequence comes from uncultured Cytophagia bacterium, assembly GCA_964527995.1. Taxonomy (GTDB): domain Bacteria; phylum Zhuqueibacterota; class Zhuqueibacteria; order Oceanimicrobiales; family CAZGRP01; genus CAZGRP01. Next base: position 4,782 of record CAZGRP010000039.1, read on the forward strand.
AGGCCGAGGCGGCGCATCATACGCAGTTGCTGCCGGGCGTCCAGGACGCGGAGGCTCGGATTTCGAGCCAGATCTGTGTTCAGCAGATCGGCCATACCGACCCGCAGCCAGTCCCAGCCGCTCCCCGCTTGGGTCAGAGTGAACGGCATCACGGCGATGGAACTCTGAGGTTTCGTGCCCTCGGACTGCAAGCCGAGGTACAGCACCGCCGCAGTCACCAAGGCGATGAGTCCGGCCAGAGTGCCGTAAAGCGTCCTTCGGCCTGGCTTGATGATGCGAGTGCTGCGGCGCCGTCGCGGCGATCCGACCGCCGACGCCTGCTGAACGGCGCGCAGGTCAGCCAGCAGGTCGCCGGCTGTGGCATAGCGCTGATCCGGCTGTTTTCGGATCGCCGTTGTGATGACCCGCTCCAGATCCGCGGGCAGACCCACCCGGAATCGGGAGATCGGCTCTGGCTCTTCGTTGATGATGGAGTAGACGACGGCGTGCTCGTATTCACCCCGGAAAGGGATGCGGCCGGCGAGCATCTCGTAGAGCATGACACCGAGTGACCAGATGTCGGTACGGTGGTCGACGAATTCGCCGAAGCTCTGCTCGGGCGACATGTAGGCGGCCGTCCCCATGGTGCTGCCGGTGCGGGTCAGGCCCGGGCGCCCGGCCAGCTTTGCCAGCCCGAAGTCGACGATCTTGACCACTCCCTCCGTAGTGAGGATCAGGTTGGCCGGCTTGATGTCTCGATGGATGATGCCGTTCTCGTGGGCTTTGGCCAGGCCCTGGGCGACTTGTATGGCAATATCGACCGCTTCGGCGACGGGCAAAGGGCCGCCGGTGAGTTTCTCCTTGAGCGTCTGCCCTTCGTAGTGGGCCATGGCAATGAAGATCTGGCCGTCTTCGGTCTCGCTGATTTCGTAGATGGTGCAGATGTTGGGGTGATCCAGGCCGGCGGCGGCCTGTGCTTCGTGAACGAATCGAGCCTTTTCTTCCTCGCCGGCCAGGGTGTCAGGCGGCAGAAACTTGAGCGCAGCGGTGCGCTTGAGGCGAGTGTCCTCGGCTTTGAAGACGACTCCCATCCCGCCTTGCCCCAGCTTCTCGACGATGCGGTAGTGGGAAATGGTCTTGCCGATCATGACCGATGTCATACAAAGTTCAGCAGCGTGTCGGGGGAGGAGCCGAGGAGAGGAAGAGGGGACTTCCCGGCGAGAGGGTTCTGGGTTCCACAGGGCGCCTCCTGGATTGCCGCTTTTCTCCCGATTGAGTTCATCGCCTGCCCACTTCGCTGCCGTGAGCGGTGGTTGCGAGGGCAAAGGAATCTTCAGTGGGGAGTGGAATCCAGGAGTCTGCTGGCGGATCGGGGGAATACAGCGTTGTGCGGCCTGCCAAAATTCAGTCGGTCCTCCCGGCGGCTGCCAGGGGCCTGCTCCCGTGCCCAGCGCCTTTGCAAGATTAAGGAACTATTGCCTGAATGTCAAGAGAAATCGGAAGGCGGCTGGGAGAGCGTTGCCACACGGAGCGCGACGAATGTCCGCCATAGCGTCGCTCATTCGATCGTGAGCTCTACGGCGGCGCTGTCGCCGCCAGGCACCGACTTCAGAGAGCCGATCACCCAGAATCGTCCCTTCAGAGGATTACCGCCGGCGTCCCGCGCCGTCCAGGTCTCGGTGTAGGTGCGGCTCTCACCGGGCCGGAGTTCCACGGTCCGCACGACCTGGGCAAAGACGCGCCCGGCGGACCACTTCCAGACAATCTTGTCCTGGGGGATGGGGTCGCCCGGCGGCAACGGGGAGTCAGATACCACGAAGAAGTCATAGGTCTGGGCAGTGGGGAAGGTGAGGGTGCGGCCTCCCGTCGATGGGGCGGTGGCAGTCAGGGTGAATGTCACCGACTCGCCTGCCGCAATGGTGCTGTCGCTCAGTGACAACTGCAGCTTGACGCCGTTCTGAACCAGAGCCTGGATCGTGCCGTCCAGGGCGCTGATGACATCCTGCAACTGTTTGGGCAGGCGGATCCCCTCGGCCTCGACCTTTTTGGTGGTGCCGCTTTGGTTGAAGACGATGTCGTAGTGGAAAGCATCGGCGACATTCGGATCGATGTACCTTTCCTGAAGCCCGAAGAAGTTGGCGGTAGCAAAGGTGCTGATCAGGTTTTCATACTCGGAATCCTCGAGCCGATCTCGGAAGCTTCGCTGCGGCGCCCGCGGGTCATCGGTGAAGCGCACCAGGTGGTTGCTGAACACGGTCAGATGGCGATGGATTCCAGCAAACCCTCCCCTGACCTCGTAATCGATCACCACAGGGAGGTCATCCCTGAACTCGAGATCCTCTGCCGCCTGCGACGCCTCGAACAAGGCCGGATGGCTGCAGCCGAGCGTCGCGGCGAGGGCGATGACAGGCATCAGCTTCGGTGATGGCTTGCGCATGTCTCCTCCTTGATTTGCAGGAGCTATTCGAAACTCGGCTCCACGATCTTGCCCACGAACAGAAGCGTTCCAGACTGCCGTTCGCGGATGGCAAAGAGAAAGGGCCGGTCGACGCGCACCAGGATCGGTCCGGAGTCACCCACCGACGTCGCTCGCACGCCGACAGCGGTGACCGCCGCCGCTTCGGTACCTTCCTCGTCCACCTGCACGAAGGTCTTGTGCCTGACGAAGGAGATAAAAATGCCACCCGGGCTGTACATCCTGGTGAAGTCGGCCTTCATCGGGTCGAAGGCGATTCCCATCCCCAGGGCTTTCAGGACCTCGTTCAGTGTAGTGTCGTATTTCATCTTGAACTTGGGGAGCTGGACCGTCACCGTCGCGGGTGCGAAGCTTTGCATCCACTGGTCCCAGCTTTCCGGAGTCAGGGCGGCGATCAGAGAGTCGAGGTCCCTGTTCGGTCGCGGCAGGATGATGGTCATGCTGAAGGCACGGTCGCCATAGGGCAGATCGACCGCCTGGAAGTCATCGGTTTGGAAGTACGGGAAGCTGCCGGTCTGCGCCATCATTTTGATCGGCTTCTGGGAGCCATCCGGAAGATTGAAGAGGTCATCTTCGGTGTGCTTCTTGTCGAACTCGTAGGTCCAGGTCCCTTTGAAGTAGATGGCGTTGATGAGGAACATCACGTCCCTGGAGTCAATGCGGTCGAGGATCTTCTGGATCTTGCCTCGTGTCTTTTCGTCCACCCAGCGATTGATGGTGTCCACCGATTTTGGGTCACTGAAATCCAAAGCCTGGACTTCTGCATCGAAGTAGGTCCGGTTCAGGTCCATGAACTGCGGCTCGAAGGTGTACTCCTGTTTGTACCAGATGGAGTTGGCGATGTCGAAGAGCACCTTCGTGTCGAGGGTGGTGAGGAGATCGATGAGGCTCCTGTAGGACTGGTTGATGTCATCGTTGTTGAGCCCGGCCAGCGCCAGGGTCTGCTGCATCGCCTCCAGAGTGCTGCCATTGGCGCCGTTGAGCGTCATCCCCAGGGCCATCGACACGCTGAGGGGGGAGATGAATACGTTCTGCCCCGGTGTCCCCTTGTTGATTTCGCGGAACAGCCTAAACCCGAATTCGTTGCCCGACTGCACCAGCCGTTTTTCCAGGGACGTCAGAGGCCGCATCTTCGCCGAAACCGGATTGCGTTCGCACTGGACGAGCAACACGCTGAGGGACAGCGGGAAAATGAGAATGCGGAGTTTTTTCAGCATCGCGAATCACTCCTTTCGGTTTTACGGTCGCCAGACCACGAGCAACGCCTTGTAGTCAGCGGGGTCGGCAGGCCTGTGGTGCCGATTCCACTCGGGATATGGATCGAGTTGCATGAGCGTGATCCGATAGCCCAGGGCGTCAACCGACTCATGTCGATCCGTATCGGACTTGTATACATAAGCCGGAATCGAAACCTCCACCCACGCCGTATCCTCGGGTGGCTGCCAAAGCCACAACTGGATGGTTGCCAAACCGATGGTCGGATCGCACTCGATCTCTCGCGGGCAGCGGGTGTCGGACAGGACTCGATCGAAGCCGATTTGTCCGCCAGTGGGCTCGATCAACCGGCTTTCCCCCGGCTTCAGCCAAAACGGTTGGCCCAAAGTGATCACCGGGTTTACGCCGGCGTTTCGGCACCCGGCGAGGAGAGTCAGCAGCAAGAAAATGGTCTTGCGCATTGTCTCCGCTGCAGGATGAGTTCTACCCACCAGTGAACAAATGCCAGATGGCGCCGCGGGTTCCCGGAGCTCTCCGTTCGTCCTGTCGGCTCCGGCAGGCCGTATTGCAATCCCAATGCCATATGAGCGCCTCGGGGGATAGGGTTGGATGAGGCGGAATGCCGGGTTGTCAACCGCGCATGTCTCAGATTTCCGAGGCCGGCGTCAGAAATCTGTAGCCTCAGAAGCGGGCTTCGACCGCCAGGGTGGCCAGGCTCTTGCGGTAGAAGCGATTGCGCAAGGGGGTTTCGTTGCTGTACCAGGCCAGACGCAGAACGGCGTTCAGGGTGGGCGTGATGGGCCGCGACAGATCGACAACGACGAAGTTGCTCTGCTCGCGCTCGGTGTCGAGATCGCGGGGTAAAGAGGGCACACCGGCGGGCAGGGTTTCCAGGTAGTGTTTGATCTGGGCTGCGGCCAGCAGACGAAGCGTGAGGTGTTGCCTCAGCCGAGCCCCGAGGAGTAGCTGCAGCCGGTGGCGCCAATAGGAGAACCCGAAGCTGTTGGAGTCGTCGCGCTGGAACTCGTAGCTCAACCGGGCCAGGACCCCCTGGGTTTGGCTCACCGAGAGCGCGGCGGAGAGGACACGGTCGGTCTGCCGCTGGGAAAGAAAACGGTAAACGGGATCGGGTGTGAACTGCGCCACGACTGCACTGCGGTCGAAGCGGATGGTTTGCCAGCTCAGGTCGAGGCCGAACGATCTACGCTGCTTTCGGATGGCCAATCCGGCTCCCGCTCCGAAGTCGCGTGAGTCGAACCCATCGAGCTGAGCATAGTCGAGGGCGCCGAGGTGCACCTCGGCGGTAGCCGCCAATCGGGATGTGAGCGGCAGCGAGGCGTCGACGCGCAGGCCGCCGCTGCCGTAATCGAAGATGTCGTTCAGCCATAGCTTCAGCCGCCCCCAGGCGCTGGTTCTGATACGCAGGCGGCCGATCATCCCGCCGTTCCCGAGTCGCAACTCGCTCACCAGCTTGTTCTCTTCGGGGTGATTCCAGTAGACCTGAAGGGCACTCACCTGCTGAAAGGAGATGGAGCTCCAGGCGTTACGGCCAGGCTTGTGGCTCTGCACCAGGATGCGCAGGGAACGTGCCGCCAGAGCTGCCGAAGGCGTCTCACGGATGTTGCTGTCGTTTTCCAGGCTGAACTGCAGGCGGGATTGCGGTTTGAGATCGGAGGTGAGAAGCAGCAGGATCGGCAGCACAAGGGATAACGAGCGGCTCATTTCGGGTCAGGCCTTCTGGTATGCTCGAGCGCTTCTGCCCGCTGTGTGAATCTGGTGGCGAGTTGGTGCAGACTGTCGGCCTGGGCGGCCAGCTTGCTCTGTTCTTTCTTGAGAGCTTTGAGCAGCGCTTGCAGCTCGGGCTGAGAGAAGCGACCCGGGCTGCTGAGCGCTTCCCACTGCCGGGGTGTCAGGAAGAGGTTTGCGGGGGCACTTACCTGCCCGAACGCCCGATCCGCCTCGCTCCGCACTGAGGTGATCGCCGGTTGGCTGGCGGCGCGGACAGCCTGGTCGGAAAGACCCTCCTCGGTGGGATCGAACAGCGCCACCTCGTCCACGAACTCGCGCATGCGCTGGCGCAGTTCCACCTCCGAGGCGATCTGGCGGGCTTTGCGCTCCAACCACCGCCGCCGTGCCCTGATCTTGTCCTCCTGGTCGCGGAGCAGATCGGCCTTCTGGCGGATGTCGACCGCGGTGTCCTGGGAGTCGATCCGAACCGGTACCAGCCGGATGGGCGGCGCCGGTTCGGCCAACCGCTGCTGCAGGCGAGCCTGCTTCATCCGCAACGCCTCCAGTTCGGCGGACAGGCGGGTGGTCTCGTCCGCAGGCGCCTTCTCGATCATGGCGAGTTTCGTTCGAATCGCTTTCGCGTAGGCTGCAAGGAGTTCGGTTCCCAGCCGCCCCCGCCGCTCCTCACGTTGAGAAAGCAGGCGATCGGCATCCTCGATGCGGCGCGACAACTGCTGCGAATTGCGCAGCAAGCTTTCGAGCCGGCGGCGCTGAAAGTAGTTGAGTTTGGGCTGAGACTTGAGGTCGGCGATGCGGTTGGCCAGCTCTTCGGCCTGCCTGGAAAGCGAATCCCGATGGGCGAGTTCGGCCCGGAACAGGGAGTCGGCCTGCAGAAAGCGGCCTTCCAGAACATGGAGGGAGGTTTGTGACAGGGCCTGAGAAGGGGCAGCCACCAGCCCCAGGGCGATGACAACCAGGAAGAGTGTCCGGCGAACAAGCATGAGCACTTTCTCTTGCTTCAGAATGAAATCCAGATATCTACAGGCAGGGCTTACAACTACCATGCCAGTGCTTTTTCCGAATCGAGCACCACCCCCATCAATCGATCCGTGCCTGCCGCCGCCATCATTTTGCATTTTCGATTTTGCAATCTTGAATTCGTCCTCTCCACCATCGCCGCGCTCATTTCCTGTTCTCGGGGGCCTCCAAGCCATACTTTTCCAGCTTGTAGTACAGGGCGCTGGGTTTGATACCCAGAAGCCGGGCGGCTTCGGCTTTGACTCCCCTGGCCTGCGCCATCGCCCGCTCGATGAGCTGCCTTTCGACCGATTCCAGCATCCTGTTCAGGTCGCGTTCGCCATCGGGAAGTCCGGCGATGTGATGCCCCGGCCCGCCAAGGAGGGGTAGGTCGAGGGCGGTGATCTGTTTGCCTTCACACAAGACCGCGGCCCGCTCGAGCACATTCTCCAGCTCACGGATGTTCCCCGGCCAGTCGTAATTCTTGAGCTGTTCGACGGCCTCGGGGTCGATGCACAGGCCCGGCTTGCGCAGGTCCCGTGCCAGCCTGCCGATCAGGTGTTCGACCAGAAGGGGGACATCCTCGCGGCGGTGGCGTAGAGGCGGCAGATGAATGGGGATGATGTGCAGGCGGTAGAAAAGATCGTCGCGGAAACGCCCCTCGGCCACCTCGGCCTGCAGATCTTTGTGTGTTGCTGCGATCACACGGACGTCCACGGAGACGGTCTCCTCGCCGCCGACGCGCTCGAACTCACGCTCCTGCAGAACCCGCAGCAGCTTCACTTGCAGCGCCGGAGAGATATCGCCGATTTCGTCGAGGAAGATGGTGCCGCGATGGGCCAGTTCAAAGCGGCCCTTCTTGCGCCTGACAGCACCGGTGAAGGCGCCGCGCTCGTGGCCGAAGAGTTCGGACTCGAGCAGGCTTTCTGCCAGAGCGCCACAGTTCACGCGAATGAAGGGGCGGTCGCGCCTCGGGCTGGCGCGATGGATGGCACGCGCCACCAGTTCCTTGCCGGTGCCGCTCTCGCCGTAGATGATGACCGTGGAGTCCTGTGGCGCCACCTTCTCGATGGTTCGAAAAACCGCCTGCATGGCGGCCGACTTGCCGATGATGTCACCGAAATGGAAGAGATCGTCGACCTCCTGGCGGAGGTAGCGGTTCTCGTCGGACAGGCGAAGCAGCTCGCGGCGTTCCCGCAGGCGCTCGAAGAGTTTTTCCAGCTTGATGCGCAACTCTTCGGGCGAGAAGGGCTTGGTGATGAAGTCGGCCGCGCCGGCCTGCATGGCTTCCACGGCCAGCTCGATGGTACCGTACGCGGTGATCACCATGACTTCCGTCTCGGGCCGGCGGTCTTTGGCGTGGCGCAGGACCGCCAGGCCGTCACCGCCCGGAAGCCTGTAATCGCTGATGATGACATCGAAATCGACCTCGGTGGCCGCCTGCAAGGCCTGCGGGGCGTCGGCCACCGCCGCCGGCGCCGCACCCATCTTCTCGACGACGCGCACGATTCCCTCGCGCATAGTGTCGTTGTCCTCGACGATGAGGACGCGCAGAATGTCCGAGTCTGAATGCGGCACTTTTCTGTTGTCCGTTGTCAGTTGTTCTTTGTCCTTTGTTGGTGGCCAGTGGCTGGCTGGTAGCTTCCGACCCTCCATCACAATGGAATGTCAACACCCTCAACCAAATTCGGAACGCGACCCCATCGCCCACCATCCATCCTCCGCCGCGATTCCCAATCAGAAGTCAGAAGCCTTCCCCAATTCCAGCACAAACCGTGCCCCTTGCGGCTGGTTCGGCTCGAACCAAACCCGGCCACCGTTTGCTTCGACCAGACTCTTGACGATGGCCAGTCCCAGTCCGGTGCCGCTCTCCTTGGTGGTGAAAAAAGGATCGAAGACGTGTTCGGCCACATCGGGCGTGATGCCGGGACCGGAATCGCAAACGGCGACTTGCACTTTGGTCGCCATCTCTCTTGCCTCGATGACCACCCTCTCGCCAGCTTCGCTGACCTCCAGGGCGTTGCGTATCAGGTTCACCAGGATCTGGCGCAGATGTTGAGGATCCGCCAGCACCCGGAGCTGCGATCCGACCGAGCGATGGTCGATGCGTTCGTCGCCGCAGGCGTCGCCCAGCGACAGCTTCGCCTCCTCGACGACCTCGGCCACGCGGCAAGGTTTGGGCTGAGGTGCTGGCGGCCGGGCGTATTCGAGGAATGACTGCACGATGCGGTTGAGCTGGCGGACCTCGCGACGGATCTTTTCCGCCTGCTCCTTGGCCTCGCGGTTCTCGACCTCGTCCGCCAGCAATCCAGCGAACAGCTCGATGCCGCCGAGGGGATTGCGGATTTCATGAGCAACCCCGGCGACCATGGCCTTCTGGCGTGCGTCCCGGTGCAGAATGGCCTGACGCATCTCCTCCATCGTCTTCCCCAGAAAACCGATCTCGTCGCGTCCACTTACCGGCACCGGCTCCTGGAGCTGTCCCTCGGCGATGTTGCTCGCCGCCCGCTTCAACCGCTCCAAAGGTCTCGTAATCTGTCTGGAGAACAGGACACCGAGGAGGATCGCCGCCGCCACCGCCGCAGCACCGAGAAGGTAGAGTCGCTGGCGCACCCTGTTGATGACGGCGAGGTTGGCAGCGCTGGCTTCGACGCCGATGCCGGCGACAATCCGGCTGCCGGCGCGGATCGGCGCATAGCCGTTTTTGTAGAGCCGGCCGTCGTCGCCCTGAAACAACGGCGAGCTTGACGGCAGTCCGGCAAACACCCGCTGCAGCTCTTTCTGGTCGAACTGCAGTCGCACATACGTGCGGCCGATGGGCGTGCCGGGATGGGAGTCGACCAGGCTGCGCTGCTGGCGATCGAAAACGAAGATTCGGCGCACGCGCAGCGCTGCGGTAAGCTGCTGCAGGCGTGCGTGCAGTGAGCGGTAGGTGCGCCGGGTCTCATCTCCGGGGGAGAGGGCCAGCAGCATCTCGGGCTCGAGCTGGACCGCCACCGCCTGCGCCAACGCTTCGAGCTTCTGTCCCAATTCCTGCTCCAGCACATTGCGCAGCTCCCAGCTCAGGTAGACGCCGGCCGCCACAAGAATCACGACGACTTGCAGGACGAAGAGCAACGTCAACCGTGTTCGCAGGCCGAGGGTCATGGCAAAGAGACCACATTTGGATCGCAAGCGGGGTGAGCCGGTGCGGCGGCGCGGTCAGGAGCCAAGCACCTTTTCGTAGAGGCGTTCATACTGCGGAATGATCTTCGAGGCATCGAACATCTCTACCGCCCGTTGACGAGCGCTTTTTCGAAACTTCCGCAGTTCATCCTCATCCGAAAGAAGGGCCGTCGCCGCCCGGGCCATCCGCTGAATTTCGCCTACAGGGAAAAGGAAGCCTGTTTCGTTGTGCACGACCACCTCTGGCAGCCCGCCGATGCTCGCCCCGATCACCGGCACCTCGCAGCTCATCGCCTCCAGAGCAACCAATCCAAAGCTCTCCTGTTCGCTGGGCAACAGGAACAGATCGGCGCAACTCAACAGACTCTCCAGGTAGTCCTGCTCTCCAAGGAAATGAACGTCCTTGCTCAGCTTCAGCTCTTTGACCAGCGTCTGCACGAAGAGTCGTTCCGGCCCCTCCCCCACCAGCAGTAACTTGGCAGGGATTTCCTGGCGGACGCGGGCGAAGATGCGGACCACGTCGCTCACTCGCTTCACCGGGCGGAAGTTGGAGGCATGCATCAGGATTTTTTCGTCGTTCGGTGCCCAGTGCTCTCGGGTGCATTTGTCCGGCGAGCGCCGGCAGCGGGCGGTGTCGATGAAGTTGTAGATGACCTCGATGGGGCGCTCGATGGAGAACTCATCGACGGTGCGCCGCTCCAGGTAGCGGGAAACCGCCGTGACGCCATCGGAGACCTCGATGGCGAACCGGATGACGCGATGAAACGATTCGTCGGAGCCGACGAGGGTGATGTCGGTGCCGTGCAGGGTGGTGATGATTTTGGGCCAGCCGCCAAGCAGCTCCTTGGCCAGAAAGGCGCTCACCGCGTGCGGCACGGCGTAGTGCGCGTGAATGATGTCGAGGGGGTGCTCGGTGGCCACCTCGGCCAGCTTGGTCGCCAGCCCCAGGGTGTAGGGCGGGTACTTGAACAGCGGGTAGGTGGCCATCTCGACTTCGTGGATGAGGACGTTGGGATGAAAGGCACGCAGGCGAAAGGGCACGGCGTAGCTGACGATGTGCACCTCGTGGCCGCGGTCGGCAAGGCCGAGAGCGAGCTCAGAGGCGACAACGCCGCTGCCGCCGTGGGTCGGGTAACAGACAATGGCGATGTTCATGACTTCCTTCTTGCTGGTAAGGATTTGGTGCACGTTTCAGTACACAGAGATCACTAAAATGG
>CAZGRP010000039.1:15678-40688 GCA_964527995.1 uncultured Cytophagia bacterium
TCCGACGCCGATTTCAGACCAAGGTCTGCGACGCGCTGGCGCAAGGCGGACATGAAGCGCTCCCCCGGATCGGATTTCTCGGTACGGTAGTTCGGATCCTTCTCCAGCCACAGCGGATGCCCCTCGAAAGCCCGGTACTCGTAATGGCCGATCAGGTACTCGATGCCAGGGTATTTCTTCTTCAGATAGCGCACCAGGCGGACATCGGCCTCGAGTTGCTGGTCGGTGAGGTTATCCACGCCGTTGGCGCCGCCGACATTCTCCACACCGATGGCGCTGTAGTTCAAGCCGATGACGTGCCGCGCCATCCAGGTCTCGGGCATGAGCCGGTGGATGGTGCCGTCGCGGTCGACAAGAAACTGGATCGCTACATTGACCTGCCCGGCAGCGGCCAGTTCCTTGCGGTCCGGGCTCAAGACCTCACGGTTGAACAGCTCCCAACTGCGGTCGAAGGAATCGATCGCCGTCCAGTGGATGACGATGATCTTCGGCTGGATCTCGATGTTGTCGACACGCAGGCCGTAGTGTTGGGCGATGTAGGCCTTGGTCGCCTCGATGCGCTGCTCGGAGAAGGAAATCGGTTTGTCCACGATGGTCACTTTTTCACCTTTTGCGCAAGAGACCGCCGAGGCGGCAAGGGCGACGCCGAAAAGGAGGCGGTAGGAGAGCCTCGCGACTGCCGACGACGCGGAACGCCGCGGGTGTAGCGAGTCGCGGATTGCCGTAGAGAGTTGTCCGACCATGATCATCTCCGGAACGTTCTTGGTCCTCATGGTCCTACCGGCGCCACAACCGCTTCGACGTCAAAAAGCGCCACTGGGTCTTCGATCTTGATGGCTTCGCGCACGTAGAACGGCTCGCCGTACTGGACGCCGATGTAGGCACCGTATTGCCGCATTCTCTGCACGATGCGGTCGAGAAAGTCGGGCTGGCTGATGGCCGTGGGCTCGGCACCGGCGGCGTCGAGCTCGGGGTTGTAGAACTGGCTCGAGTAGCAGCGGATGGCCTCCATCTTGCGGTCGAAATAAGGCGTCACATCGACGATGAAGGATGGACGGAAGTCGTAGCGTTCCGGGTAGTAGAGCACCCGGAAAGGGCGGTGATGCGGCTGGCCGGTATCGAGATTCTTCAGACCCGCCAGAAAACTGGCTTCGCGGACCAGGTGTGAGGCATAGACATGGTCGGGATGGCGGCCCTGCCAGTACGGAGTGAGCACCAGCCGCGGCCGATATTTGCGGATGATTTTGATTACCTTCAGTTTGTACTCCCAGACCATGGAGAGCATGCCATCCGGCAGGTCGAGGCGCACGGCCACGTCGACACCGAGGATGGCAGCAGCGCGCTCGAACTCCTGCTTGCGGATTTCGGCTGTACCCCGGGTTCCCATCTCACCCTGTGTCAGGGGAATGTGAGCCGTGGTATATCCCAGGTCTTTGAGTTTCATGAGCGTCCCGGCGCAGGTGAGCTCCACGTCGTCCGGGTGCGCCCCGAAGGCAATGACGTCGATCCTGTTCTCTTTTTGTTGCGTCATGGGTCTTCGTACAAGGCTAAATGATCCATCCTAAACCGACAACCACCGAGCCACACGGATCATCATGGACGGCTCGGTAGACCGAATCTGCGTTCGTCCGTGTCCTTCCGCGGGAGATTCTCTATCCCCTGAGCCCTCCGCGTAACCGCTGCCTCCGCTCGCACAAAGCGCCTCAGATCCGCACCACCTGGTGCGTGGTGCTCGAGATGTCCATGACCTCGTAGAGCTGATCGATCAGTCCCCAATCGTACCTGAAAAGGTAGGGCGTGATGTTCAACTGGCGCTCCTGCAGGCCATGGTCCGGGTAGAGGTTGTTGGCTGCTTTATACAACTGCTGTCGGATGACGTCGTTCTGCTTCTTGTACGCCTGCAGGATTTTCTTCTCGAGCACCGAAAGCTGATGGCCCACCTTGCCTTTGGTCACCTCCACAAGATCCTTCAGGGACGGTTCGAAGCGCAGCACTTCTGCGCCGACCTTCTCCAGGTCCTTTTCGATGCAGGCTGTGGCCGCTTGCAGGCTGTCTTGCAGTGATTCGGGCAACTGATCGCGGACGATTCGACTGATCAGACCCTCGACATGGTTCCAGAAATCGCTGACCTTGAGCCGGAACTTGTCCAGAACTTTGTCGATCTTGGTTTCGACGAGCGTCATGCTCTTGCGCGGAAAGATGATGGGCATTGGCACGCCGAAGGCCTGGTACACCCCTTTGTACTGCGCGAAATAGCTGATCTCTCCCGGTCCGGCGACATAGGCGACGGTTGGGAAAAGAGTGTCTTGCAGAATCGGTCGCAAAACGACATTCGGGCTGAACGACTCCGGCTGTCGCTCGACCTGTTCGAGCATTTCTGTGGCGGAGAATACCCGGTTGCTGCCTTTCACGACCAGCCGCCCGTCTTTGGACAGGAGAGTATGGCGCTGGTCATCGAGCAGGAAGAGGTTATGAATCCCCTCCTGGAGATGAACCTGCGGCGTGTAGCCGAGGTCGACAAGTCGCTCTGTCGCCTCCAGCACGGCCCGCGTCGAAGGTGATTCTTCGGCGATTTCTTTGCGGAAGACGCCCGCACCGAGTTTCTTGATGCGCGGGTCGGCGCCGTCGACGACCACGATGCCGAACTGCTTGAACAGGCGCATGGTCCAGTCGGCGAACGCGGCGGCAAAGCTGCGTCCAGGTTTGTAGTACTCCCGTAACGCCTGCAACACAGCCGGGCGGAAATCGGTCGGGTGAGTGGCGGACTCCAGCTCCTGGAACAGCTCCTGGATCTGCTCTTCGATGATCACTTTGAAGAGAGGGATGCGATCCGGAGGGGTGGAAGGCGTGTACGTCAGCCGGCGTACGGCGTTGCTTCGATCCACCAACTTGATGTGATTGACCTCGGCGAAATCGTGATCTTCGCTGGCGAGCCAGAAGACGGGCACGAAACGGCGCTCGAAGCTGCGACACAGCTTTTGGGCCAGCTTGATCGCCGTGAGCACCTTGTACACGGTGTAGAGTGGGCCGCCGAAAAGCCCGACCTGTTGGCCGGTGACCACGGCGGCGGTGCCTGGCTGGGCCAGGCGATCGATGTTCTCCAACGTGGCGGAAGTTGCTCCCAGCGCGAGGTTCTGGTCGCGCAGAATCTTTGCCAGCGCCTGCCTCTGGCCGGCCGGTTTGTCGGCGCGCTCAGCAATCCGTTCAAAGGACTGCCAGTCGCGAAAGTCGCCGGCAAAGAAATCGGCTACCGCCTCAAAGCGGTCGACGTAGTCGCCAGCCAGCTTGCTGACGCCAGGAAGCTCACTCAGTCGGATGATCACTTGCCATCCTCTTTCTGGCTGATAAGAATCATGCGTGGAGCCTCATCGCCATAGTCACTACCGTCCCAGTCCCCGAAGGCCTGAGTCGGCCGCAGCCCGGAGCGGCGCAACATGCCGAGCATTTCCTCGTGGTTGTACACCCGCACCGATTCTAAGTACTCATGCACCTCCCCCGCTTCGTGCAGAACGATCTTCTTTTCCAGGCGATGGCGTTCCGGGTCGAAATGACGTTCCTGCACCACGACCACGCCGTTGTGGCGGCGTTCGTCGCGAGGCACCAGATGCTGCAGCGTCCACTCCTCGTTGAGGTAGTCGAGCACGAACAAACCGCCCGGCTTCAGGACTGCGGCGACCGACTGGATGACAGCGAAGTTCTCCTCGTCGGACTCGAAGTAGCCAAAGCTGGTGAAGAAGCTTAACACGGCGTCGAAGACGCGGCGAAAAGGCAGATGGCGCATATCGCTGCGGACCATCGGAAAGGAGAGGCCGGCAGCGGCCGCCCGATCGCGGGCATGTTGCAGCAGGGCGGCAGAGAGATCGAGGCAGACGACCCGCATGCCGCGGCGTGCCAGCTCGATGGCATGGCGACCGTTCCCACAGCCGAGGTCGAGAATCCGCTGCCCAGGACGTAGAGCAACGTTCCTCAGCAGAAACTCGACGTGCAGGCGTGCTTCCTCCTCATTGCGATGCGGGTAGACCTTCAGGTAGTCTTCGCCGAACCAGTGTTTGTACCAGGGCATCGGGTCGTTCTCTCGAAACAGGTATGGTAGCCAAGCCTCAACAGGATTTCAATGTAACAAATTCTGCAACACAAAGCAAAACCGGAATTCGATCCGTAAAAGATTCCGGTCGCGGTAGGCTTCCCCGGTCGCGCTCTCTGCCATGCCCGGCGCCGGCCGGCGTGCTCGAGAGGCGGCGTCGTTTCCTCGAGCAGGGCCGAATCCAGGCACGATTCTCTTTTTCCCTTGACGAGCCTGCTTTATTTTTGTAATATAGCTTTCGCCATTCAGGCTGATCGCGCCGTCGACGGGGGTCGTGAATCAGCGCAGTTGGCGCGCAAGCGGTTTCGGTTTCCGGCTGAGGGTTCGATGCACGTAGATCAACACAAGGTCGCGGCGAATGATGGTGCGCTGCCATCGCACCGCAGCGATGTCTCGGCGGATGTGCCCGGCCCTGCGGAGGACCGGGTTGCCGGCGCCGGTCGGGCCCAGGCGAAACGATACAATCGCCTCAAGCTCTGCATCTCTCTTCTCGAGACCGGCGTTGCTTTCGCGGTTCTGGTCATCCTGGTCGCCACGGGCTGGTCGGCGAGGCTGGGAGCATTTGCTGAATCGCACGCGAGCAATGCCTACCTGGGGCTGCTGATTTTCGCTGGGCTGGTGGGCATCGTGGAGCTCGTCTTCTCCTTCCCCTTCGATTTCTACTCTGGATTCATCGTGGAGCATCGCTACGGCCTCTCCAACCAGACTGTAACGGCGTGGCTGTGGGAGGAGCTCAAAGGCGCACTGATCGGCATCGTTCTGGGCACGCCGATCTTGCTGGCATTTTATTTCTTCCTGCGCCAATGGCATGGCCTGTGGTGGCTGCCGGTCGCCGTTTTTCTGTTCCTTTTCTCGGTACTCTTGGCCCGCCTGGCTCCGACTCTTCTGTTTCCGCTTTTCTATAGGTTCGAGCCTCTGCCCGACTCGGCGCTGAAGGAGAGCATCCTGCAACTGGCGGCCAGGGTGGGCATGCGCGTTGAGGGGATTTTTCGCTTCAACCTCAGCAAGAACACCAAAAAGGCCAATGCCGCCTTCACCGGAATCGGGCGCAGCAAACGCATTCTGCTGGCGGACACCCTGCTCAACCGTTTCAGCGACGATGAGATCGAAACCGTCGTTGCACATGAGCTGGGGCACTTCAAATTCGGCCACATCCGGACCGGCATTCTGGTCGGCTTTGCCACCACCTTTGTCGGTCTCTACCTCACCAGCGTACTCTACAGCGTGTCGCTCGGGTGGTTTGGTTTTACCCGGCTCGACGATTTCGGGGCGCTGCCGCTGCTGGCAATCTGGCTTGGGCTCTACGGGCTGATCACCAGTCCGATTCAAAACGCCATCTCTCGCAGGTTCGAACGCCAGGCCGATCGGTATGTCGTCGAGCTCACCGGCAAAGCCGAGGTGTTTGCCGCCGCCCTGCGCAAGCTAACGGACCAGAACCTGTCGGACCCTGAGCCTCATCCACTGGTCGAATGGCTGTTTTACAGCCATCCGGCGACTTCGAAACGCATCGCTTCGGTGCTGGCGCTGGTGGAGAATCGACACGCTTCCGATTCTCGACAGATCGAGGCTGGCGACACGGTAGGACAGGCCGGCGCCGTCCTCGAGGAGCAACACGGATCCACAGGATGAATGGCCCTGTGGCCGATAATATGAAGTGAAGGTCGTACCTCGTCTCAGGTAAGTGGTTGTCATGCGAACAAAAACGAAAGGCTACCCGATCTCTCCAGACTTGCTCAGTCTGACGGAGAGCCAGATTGCAAAACTCGACCAGGACGCCACAGAGGGAGAAGGATGGGATTGCTACTGCAACGGTTACATTGCTCACGCGACGGTGTTCCAGAACAAGATCTCCGGGCGGGTCCGTAACTATGTAGAGGACTTCTTCGTGCAGATTTCGGTCGACGAGCATGAAATCACGACCTCCTGCACCTGCGGGCACCGTACCGGCGTATGCAAGCACGTAGTGGCGTTGCTGTACTCGTGGGTAAACGACAGCGAGGGCTTCACCAACATTGCAGACTCGCTCGACAGCCTGCGCTCGATGGACAAAGAAAACCTCCTTGAGACCATTGGGCGCATCTTGCTGAACGACCCGCGCAATCTCGCCTTCTTCCAGGGAGACGGGAATCCCGAAGAGGATTTCGACCTCGACGGTCTCTTCAATTAGATTGTGTTGACCGTACCTACTTTATGCCTGGTTCGGCCTCATGGGGAGCGCCAGGAATTTCCTGACGGGGCCGAGAATTATATATAGAGTAGCGTGTGGGAGGCCATATGGAGCGGGTCCAATGGCCTTTTTCACCCGGCGGTTTCAACTTCGAGAGAGCCTATGCGGAAGCGACCTTTGCGGCCCAGATGGAGGAGTTTCTATTGCTTCACCCGTTATGGTTGGTGGATACAGTTACTTGCCTTCACAGGTACCATCTTCGCCCTGGTCGGCATCACCCCTGCCTCTGCCCGGCCTCCCCTCGGGCATCGATCCACAGAATTTCCAGTCCCCGAGGTCATCCGCCCCAACATTGAGTTCTGGAAGCAGATCTACGCTCACTACTCGGTGAATCAAGTCGTTATCCACGACGCCGAGGACCTGTCCATCCTCTACGAAGTGATCGACTTGCGCCGCCTTTTTCCCGGCCAGAATGTCAGTGAGAGGAAGCAGTGGCGAAAGATTGAGCAGATCGAGAGAGGCTACAGCCACATTCTCTTGAGCCTGGCCAGGAAGGTCGCCGACGGCATCGACATCATGAGCGACAAGGAGCGGCAGGTTCTAAGCCTGTTTGGCCCGAATGTCAGCCCCAAACGCCTTCGCCGGGCGGCAAGAAATGTGCGCGCCCAGCGAGGAGTCTACGAGGAATTTCGCCAGGGTCTGATCCGGTCTGGACTGTACAGGGATTTTATCGAGCGGGTTTTCGAGCAAGAGGGTCTACCCGCGGAGCTCAGCGTTTTGCCTCATGTGGAGTCATCGTTCAACTACCGAGCCTATTCGAAGATCGGGGCGGCTGGAATCTGGCAGTTTATCCGCAGTACCGGAAGGCTCTATCTGAAGATCAACTACGAGATCGACGAGCGTCTCGATCCCATTCGTGCCACCGAGGCGGCCGCCAAGTTGCTCAGGCTCAACTACGAGACCCTGGGCAGCTGGCCGTTGGCCATCACCGCCTACAACCATGGCCTTCAGGGTATGAAAAGGGCCATCCGCAGGTTGAAAACCCGCGATTTCGGTGAGATCTACCGGCGATACCGAAGCCGGTCGTTCGGGTTCGCGTCGCGCAATTTTTATGCAGAATTCCTGGCCGCCCTGGAGATCGTCGAAAACTACCGCGACTACTTCGGCGAGCTTGAATTTCATCGTCCGGCTCGTTTCACCATCGTCGAGCTGCCGCAGCGGCTTCCTGTGCGAACGCTTCTCGAAGCCTTCGATGTCGATGACGAGCAGTTCGCGGAGTTGAACCCGGCACTGAGGCGTCCGGTGCTTCGGGGCCGCCGCCGGCTCCCCAAGGGGTATCCCATCCGATTGCCGTGGCGCGAGGGCGAGGACGTCCAGGTGAAAGTGGCTTCCCTGCTGCTCACACAAAAAGAGGAGCCTCGTCTCGTCGACGGCAAGTACTACCGCGTCCGGCGCGGTGACAGTCTCAGCGAGATCGCGCGCCGCTTCCGCGTGCCGCTGACGGCGCTGCTCGACTACAACTCCGAGGTCGAGGACGAACACCTGATCCGCGAAGGGCAACTCCTTCGCATTCCGATGGCCGTGAAGCCGGCAGAAAAGCAACCTGCCAAGCTGGCGAATGTGGCCTCCGAGACAGCCGGCAGGCCTGCCAGGGGCGAGGCGCAACTCTCTCTGGCTGAAGCTCCGACTCCGCCGGCCACGGCCTCAGGCGAAGTTCCCGATGTGCAAGTCGCTGCCAGCAGCGGCGCCACAGCCGGGCTCGAAGAGGGTGGCGTCGAGATGGCTGCTGCCGATGAAAGCCTGCCGCTGGAGGCTCTGGTTCCTCCAGGTGCGGCCCCTGTCATGACGTCCGGCCCCTTGCAGCGTATCATGTTGTTGCCCGAGGAGCGACCGGAGTTGACAGTTGACCTGCCGCCGGTCGACCTGCGAAATCAAACTGTGCAGGTAGAACCGGAAGAGACTCTTGGTCACTTTGCTGAATGGCTGCAGGTGCCTACCCAGCGGCTGCGGAATCTCAACGGCCTGCGATACGGGCAAAACCTACGTGTCGGACAGCGTATCAAGCTGACTTTCGAGAACGTATCGCCCGAAGTCTTCGAACGCCTCCGCACCGAATACCATCGAGGTATCCAGGAGGATTTCTTCGCCAACTTCCGAATCGACGGTGTACAAACACACACGGTTCGCCGCGGGGAGACCATCTGGGTGCTCTGCAACCGAATCTACGAAGTGCCCTACTGGCTGGTGAAAAAGTATAACCCAGAGCGGGACCTGCAGAGGTTGAAGCCTGGGGACCAGTTGGTGATTCCCCTGGTTGGTGCCCTGGATACAAAAGGTTACGCGGAAGAATCCGAATTGGCACGCTGAACCAGACGCACCGGAAGAAGCGGGAGGGAATTGCAGCGGCTATCTCTGGCCATCGAGCGTTGGTTAGGGATAGCCGTCTTTTTGTCGACTGGCGAATGGAGGAGGGATGCGCGCATTGCTGATCGCATTGGCGGGAACGGTACTGCTGGCGGCTTGCAGCAACACCGAAGAAAAACGCGGCGGCGGGGTGGAGACCGGCCTGGACGTTCTGGAGAGCAGCAAGTTTGAGATTCTGAGTGGCAAGCGGGTCGGGCTGATCACCAACCAGACGGGGATCGATCGTAACCGCAGGCACGGGGCAGATCTTCTTTACGGAGCCGAAGGGGTCAGGCTGACGGCCCTCTTTGGTCCCGAGCACGGCATCCGTGGCCGCGCCGATGAGAAGATCCCGCATGGCAGAGACCCGAAGACCGGGCTGCCGATTTATAGCCTCTACAGCGACACCCGCAAGCCCACGGCGGAAATGCTGAAGGATGTGGACGTCCTGGTCTTCGATATTCAGGACATCGGCGCCCGGTTCTACACATACATCAGTACGATGTCGCTGGCGATGGAGGCTGCAGCCGAGCAGGGCAAGGAGTTCGTCGTCCTCGACCGTCCCAACCCGATCGGCGGAGTTCAGGTCGAAGGGCCGGTATTGGACCCGCGGTTCCGCTCTTTCGTCGGCATGCACCCAATCGCTCTCCGCCACGGCATGACGGTGGGTGAGCTGGCGACGATGTTCAACGACGAAGGCTGGCTCAAGGATGGCGTGCGTGCCAAGCTGACGGTTGTGAAGATGAAAGGGTGGCGGCGAGAGATGTACTTTGAGGAGACCGGGTTGCCCTGGGTGCGGCCCTCTCCCAACATGCCCAACGTAGATGCGGCTACTCTGTATCCGGGAATGGCACTGCTCGAAGCCACCAACTTCTCCGAGGGGCGTGGCACGACCATACCGTTCGAGCTCGTGGGTGCACCGTGGATCGTGAGTGACACGCTGATCGCCAAACTGCGGGGCTACGGCATGCCGGGGATCTCTTTCCGGGACACGACCTTTACGCCCGTCGACATGCCGGGCTTCCGCATGAACCCTAAGTTCGAGGGTCAACTGTGCCGTGCAATTCGCTTCCGCCTGACGGACCGGCGGGCGTTCCGTTCGGTGGCATTCGGAATTCAGCTTCTCTCTGCCCTCCAGCAGCTCTATCCCGACCACTTCGTCATGCGTCCGAAGGCCATGGCGCGCCTTGCAGGTGTCGACTGGGTGCGCGAATGGATCCTGCAGGGGCGGACCCCAGACGAGATCGTAGCCCACTGGCAGTCCGGGCTGCAGACGTTCAAGAAACTGCGGCGGAAGTACTTGCTGTATTGAGGTGAAGTCGGATCTCCACAGGATCCTTGCAGAGTAAGGCCGCTAAATGCGGATGCACCCACCGCCCGGTGTGACCAGCGCCCGATTTTGATCCGCGTGTCCATGCCAGGGGGTGGCTCCAACCCGCAGGTCCAGCTTCCCACCCTCGTATAAAAAAGTACTTGATTTTTGAAAAGTCGTTTTGTATACTGCTGGCTGAATTGATACCGGGTCTCAACTTCCCCGGATCAAACCAGCAGTTCCCTACCAGGGCTTGAGATTTTTTACAAACCATCCTCAACCTTAGCTGGATTGTCTTCGTGGCGGCAAGCGGCGCAGCCATCATTGTGGCGGACCAGCTGCGGCATCCGGTTCGTCGTCTTTTCGATCCGCAGTCCGACCCATGACCTAACCACGGGAACCGCTCCATGCTAAACTGGCTTCCAGAGAACGTCTCGAGTTTCGGCGGCGATGTGGATTTTCTTTTCCGGCTCATCTACTACATCACTGCCACGGTTTTCGTCCTTGTTGCCATTACCCTGGTGGTGTTCTTGATCCTCTATCGCAGCCGCGAGGGTCGCCGAGCGACGTACACGCATGGCAGCACCGTGCTGGAGATCACCTGGACGTCGGTGACTCTGGTGATCATGCTCGTCCTTGCCTTTCTCAGCCGGTCGACCTGGGCCGAGATCAAACAGACCCTGCCGCCGGGCGATGTCACCGTCCAGATCATGGCGAAGCAGTTCGCCTGGGAGATCACCTACCCCGGCCCCGACGGGGCCTTCGGCAGCGACGACGACCTACACGTAGAGAATGAACTGCATGTGCCTGTGGGCAAGGTGGTGCGCGTGCAGCTGACCTCGAAAGATGTGATCCACAGCTTTTTCCTGCCCAACTTGCGACTCAAGCAGGATGCTTTGCCGGGTCGCGTCATCGGGGTCTGGTTCAAAGCCACCAAGCCGGGTCGCTATGAGATTGCCTGCGCTGAATTATGCGGCTTCGGGCACTATACGATGCGTGGTTGGCTCACGGTTCACACCGCCGAAGACTATGACGCCTGGGTGAAAGAAAACTGGCCCTCAGAATAAAGACGACGGACGGCAGACCTTTCAGAGGAGCAAGCAAGTCATGAGCGATTCGGCTGCTGTGTCAGAAGCCAGGCATGAGGTCCAGCACACGGAGCCCGGTTTTTGGCGCAAGTATGTATTTTCGACCGACCACAAAATGATCGGCCGCCAGTTTCTGTTCTTGGGTCTATTCATGATGGTCGTCGGGGGGCTGGCTGCATTGATGGTGCGCTGGCAGCTTGCGTGGCCTGAAACCGCGGTGCCCGGGTTCAAGTGGGTTCCGGAGCCGTACATGTTCGAGGGCATCATCGGGCCCGACTTTTACAACACCCTGTTCACCATGCATGCCACGATCATGATCTTCTTTGTGATCGTGCCCATCCTGGTGGGGGCGTTTGGCAACTTCTTGATCCCGCTGATGATCGGCACGCGCGACATGGCCTTCCCGCGGCTCAATATGGCCTCCTTCTGGACGGGCGTCGTCGCTGGAATCGTGATGTTGTCGTCCTTCTTCGTGCATGCCGGGGCGGCGGCCAGCGGCTGGACGGCCTACGTGCCGCTGTCGGCCAAGCCCATCTGGACGGGTGTCGACTGGGGACAGGACCTGTGGATCATTGCCCTGATCATCGTTGGCATCTCGTCGTTGATGGGGTCGATCAACTACATCACGACGATCATCAACATGCGAACACCCGGCATGACGTTCTTCAGGATGCCGCTGACTGTGTGGGCGCTTTTCATCGTCGCGGTTCTGCTTCTCCTGGCAGTGCCGGTGCTGACGGCCGGATTGCTGATGCTGCTGTTCGACCGGCGTCTGGGCACCGCCTTCTTTCTTCCGGCCGGCGGCGGGGACCCGCTTTTGTGGCAGCACCTTTTCTGGTTCTTCGGTCATCCCGAGGTCTATATCCTGATCCTGCCGGCGATGGGGATCGCTTCCGACATCATTTCCACCTTTTCACGCAAACCAATCTTCGGCTACCGCGCCATGGCCTATGCCATGATGGCCATCGCCTTCCTCGGCTTCATCGTTTGGGGACATCACATGTTCCAGAGCGGCATGAACCCAACGCTGGGGGCAACGTTCATGACCTCGACGATGCTGATCGCCGTGCCCTCAGCCATCAAGACCTTCAACTGGTTGGGCACCATCTGGCGAGGTTCGATCCGTTTCACCACCCCGATGCTTTTCGCTCTGGCGTTCGTGTCGATGTTCGTCATCGGCGGTTTGAGCGGCATCTTCATGGCTTCCACACCGGTCGACATCTTCATCCACGATACCTACTTCATCGTTGCCCACATCCACTATGTTCTCTTCGGCGGCAGCCTGATGGGGGTGTTTGCTGCCATCTACTACTGGTTCCCCAAGATGTTCGGCCGCATGATGAACGAGAAGCTTGGCAAGATCCACTTTGCTCTTACTTTCATCTTTTTCAACGGCGCCTTCTTTCCCATGCACATCCTTGGTGTCGGCGGGATGATGCGCCGCATCTACAATCCGACCTATTACGAGTTCTTGAAGCCGCTTCAGCCGATCAATCAGCTCATCACCATCAGCGCCATCTGCCTGGGAATTGCCCAGTTGATTATCGTATTCAACTTCTTTTGGAGTCTATGGCGCGGCCCCAAGGCGGAACAAAACCCGTGGCGAGCCAACAGCCTGGAATGGGCTGCGCCGACGCCGGTGCCACACGGCAACTGGGGTGAGCGCGTCCCCACGGTCTATCGCGGTCCGTACGAATACAGTTCACCCGAGGTATCCGAAGACTACCTGCCGCAGAACAAGCTCCTCGAA
This sequence comes from uncultured Cytophagia bacterium, assembly GCA_964527995.1. Taxonomy (GTDB): domain Bacteria; phylum Zhuqueibacterota; class Zhuqueibacteria; order Oceanimicrobiales; family CAZGRP01; genus CAZGRP01. Next base: position 28,483 of record CAZGRP010000039.1, read on the forward strand.
CCTGAGACGGTGGCGGCATGAGGGGGTTCAGGATGTCAGATGCGAGTGGCGTCGGCAGGGCGGACATGCCTCCGCCCAACCTTTGGTTGCACAGGTATGCCGTGTTGACGGCCTGTGCCACCTTTCTGCTGATTTTCGTCGGCGGCCTGGTGACCAGCACGGGCTCCGGCCTGTCCGTACCGGACTGGCCACTCTCCTATGGGCAGGTCTTTCCGGCGATGCAGGGAGGGGTTCTCTACGAGCACGGGCACCGCATGGTGGCAGCTTTCGTGGGCCTGCTGACTGTGATTCTGGCGGTATGGGTCTGGCGGAAGGAACCACGGCGGTGGGTGCGCTGGCTGGCGGCGGCTGCGCTGATGGCCGTCATCTTGCAAGGTGTGCTTGGTGGCCTGACGGTGCTCCTGGGGTTGCCTCTGCTCGTCTCTGTTTTTCACGCCTGTCTGGCCCAGGCCTTCTTTGCGTCAACCGTGGTGCTGGCTGTGGTGACCCGTCCGTCGTGGGTGCGGCCAGCGTCATCAGCCGCTGGCAGTGTCGCCCTGTCGGCGGTGAGGCTGGCGGGCCTGACGACCTTCGCCGTCTATGTGCAGCTCGTCCTCGGAGCCGTCATGCGCCATATGGGCGCCGGACTCGCAATTCCTGATTTTCCGCTCGCCTTCGGGAAGTTGATCCCTCCGATCCTTTCGGAAAGGGTCCTCATCCATTTTGTGCACCGCCTGGGGGCAGTGACGGTGGCGACCTTGGTCATTTGGACAGCCGTGCGAATGCTTCGGCAGACGCCTCGCCAGGACGCGATTGTCCGCTCGTCCATCCTTCTTCTCGTCCTCCTGGCTGGCCAGATGACGCTGGGTGCCCTGGCGGTTCTGTCGCGGCTTTCGGTGTTGCCGACCACGGCTCACGTGGCGGGCGGTGCCGCCCTGTTGGCGACGGCCCTGTTCCTCACCCTTCGCTCCTATCGGCTTTCCGCCGCAGCGGCTGAAACGCCTGGGAGGGGGTGGATTGCTCAGGAGGTTCCTGCATGTTGACCCAGACCGAAACGGTGGATCTCCGGCTGACCCAAGTTCTGCGCAAGAGCATGGACCTGGTGACACTTGCCAAGCCTCGACTGGTTTCGCTCATTCTGTTCAGCACCTTCGCTGGTTTTTATTCCGCCTCTTCCGACGCCATCGGTGCCGCCCTCCTCCACGTGCTGATGGGAACCGCGCTGGCGGCGGGCGGCGCGCTGGCGCTGAACCAGTACTACGAGCGTGACATCGACGCCAGGATGAGGCGCACCCGCAACAGGCCGCTTGCCGCTGGCCGACTCGAGCCTGCTGAAGGGCTGGCTCTTGGCATGGCCATGAGCATCGCTGGCATCCTCTATCTCGCCCTGGTGGTCAACGTCGCCAGTGCCTTGGTGACGGCGATGACTGTTGTCAGCTATCTTCTGCTCTACACGCCCCTCAAGCGCAGGACACCCCTTTGCACTGTGGTCGGGGCCGTGCCGGGCGCGTTGCCACCTGTGACCGGGTGGGTGGCTGCTACCGGGGAGTTCGGCGCCGGCGCCTGGGTGCTTTTTGCGATCCTGTTCTTATGGCAGCTGCCGCACTCCCTGGCCATCGCCCGGCTTTATCGCGAGGATTATGCCCGTGCCGGCCTCAGACTGCTTCCCATCGTAGACCCGAAGGGCGGCAGCACAGAGCGGCAGGTGGTCATGAACTGCCTGGCTCTCCTGCCCGTGGCGCTTCTGCCGACCGTGATCGGCCTGACCGGAACGGTCTATTTCTTCGGCTCGCTCGTGCTCGGAGCCGGCTTCTTGTGGTGTGCCATCGGCATGGCTGTTTCGCGCTCCACCGCCGCGGCGGGTCGTGTGTTGTTCGCCTCGTTCATCTATCTGCCAGCATTGCTGACGTTGATGACTCTCGACAAGGTGACGTGATGGCTCTGTTTGAGATTGTGCGCAGCCCGGCCGAGGGTGACAGGAACCGCCGTCTCGGGTTCTTGCTCGTCGGCGTCTTTGCACTGCTGTTCCTTATGTCCCTGATCACGATCATTTTGCGAAAGCCATGACCCTTCCCCAGGCAAAGGCAACCGCGGCCGAGCACCCAGGAGGCCGGGTGGACGCGTCGGAGGTGCAGCCGGGACTGCGGCGTTCCGCCGCCGGCGACCCACCTGGTGGCTGGCGCCAGCCGCCGGGGAGTGGCGACCGCGGTGGCCCGCAGGGTTCGATGTCCGTGTGGCCCGTCGTCAGCAACGCTCGCCTGGCCATGGTGATCTTTCTCGGGGCCGAAGCCATGCTGTTCGCCGGGTTGATCAGCGCTTTTCTGGTCTTTCGATTCGGTAACGGTATGTGGCCGCCACTGGGTCAACCGCTTCTGCCCATCGGTGTCACCCTGATCAACACTGCAATCCTGCTCAGTAGTGCCTTCACCATGCGGCGGGCCAGGCAGGCCATTGCCAAGGGCCAGCGTTCGAAGTTCTTGCAGTCTCTGTTGCTTACAGTGATTCTGGGGAGCACGTTTCTGGCCATTCAGGGGTCTGAGTGGGGGCGCCTGATCAAGTTTGGCCTGACTCTATCGGCGGGGGTCTACGGCTCCACCTTCTACACACTCATCGGTATGCATGCGGCGCATGTCACGGCCGCCGTTCTGTGGCTGCTTGTGGTGCTGTGGCGTGGAAGAGTGGGTGCGTTCTCGGCCAACCGCCACACGGTGGTGGAATTGTGCTCCATGTACTGGTACTTCGTTGTGGCCGTTTGGCCGATCCTGTTTGTGCTCGTTTACCCACGTTGGGGGAGCGGCTGAGTGTGGAGATCGCCTGAGCTGTGCCATCACAAGGCGAGGCGAAATGAACCTGCGAATCGTTATTGAAGGGCTGCTGGTGACGATTGTTTTGCTTCTCCTGCCGGCCAGCTCCCACGCCTGCCCCGGGTGCTGGAGTGCTGCCTCAGGCAGTGGCAATGCGCTCGCCGGTGGCTGGTTTTGGAGTTTTCTGGTGTTGCTCTCCCTGCCGGCGGCGCTGGTTTTGTCGATTGGCGGCTGGCTGCTCCATCAGTCCAGGAGAGCGCGAAGATCGGCCCTGGAGGAGAGCAAGTATCTGGTTTCATCCAGTGCGAAGGAGGTCCTGAATTGAGTGAAGCAGCCGCAGTGCTGGCAAAAGTCGACGCAGTCGAGTCGCCGCTGGTTCCTGAAAGCCGTGGCAAACTGGGCATGTGGACATTTCTCGCCGGCGATGCCCTGAATTTCGGTGGGCTGCTGGCAGGCTACGGAGCTTTGCGGGCATCGAGTGGGAACTGGCCTGTGCCGTCCCATGTCTTCGACATCGGCCTTGTCGGCTTCATGACGTTCTTGCTGATCTGCAGCAGCGTCACCATGGTGCTCAGCCTGGAGGCCATCAAGAGCGGCGACCGTCGCGGCCTGCGGATTTTCCTGCTGCTCACCATCCTGGGCGGGCTGATTTTTCTTCTGTGTCAGGCCTATGAGTGGAATCACCTCATCCGCGAGGGTGTGCGACTGAACGGCAACCCTTTCGGGGCGGCGCTTTTCGGCACGACTTTCTTTGTGCTCACCGGGTTCCACGGTATGCACGTTTTCGGTGGGGTTGTCTACCTCTCGACTCTTGTCGGGAAATCCTTCGGGGGCAGCCTTTCTCAGCAACGGTACCACCCGGTGGAGATCGCCGGACTCTACTGGCACTTCGTGGATCTGGTGTGGATCCTGATCTTCACCTTCGTCTACCTGATTTAGCATCGCACAGAGCCATTGGCCGAGGAGAGAGTTCCCATGGCAACGGAAGGAGTTGGAAGGTCGGTTTATCTCAAGGTGTTTTTCTGGCTTGCGGCGCTGACAGCCATTGAGATCGCTCTTACCTATGCACCGATCCCCAAGTTGCTCATCGACAGCAGCCTGGTTCTGTTCTCACTGGCGAAGGCATCCATGGTCGCCATGTTTTTTATGCATCTGAAATTTGAGCGGAGGGCATTGTCGTTGTTTGCCCTGGCCCCCCTGGCGCTCAGTATCCTGCTTCTCGTGGCTTTGCTCCCTGACCTCTCTTCCAGCTCGAAAACAGCCAACACGCGATCAGGGGCCACAGAGGTAGCCGTCATCGTCGAGTAACAGCCGCCTTGGGGGACAGGCTGTCGCGGAAGGTGTCTCAGAGGTGCCAGTGGAAGGAAAAGGGCTCGGGTGCCCAAAGCCGCTGACGGTCGTGGCGTTTCGAAGCGGCTCCTCCCCGTCGATCCGACATGAGAAACGGAAACGATGCTCTCCATTCAGGACCTGCCAGCTGTCAACGCCGGTTTGAACGCCACCAGTGCGGTTTTCCTCACCTTTGGATATTCCTTCATCAGGCGAAAAAGAGTCGCGGCCCATCGTTTCTGCATGCTGGCGGCTTTTGCCGCTTCCATCCTTTTCTTCACCTCCTATTTGATCTACCATGCCCACGTCGGGTCGCGGCACTTTGCCGGCCAGGGGTGGGTACGCCCTGTCTATTTTACCATCCTGATCAGTCACACTTTGCTGGCCGTTTTGGTGCCGGTGCTGGCGGTGATTACACTCTACCGCGCACTCAAAGGGCGCTTTGACCGACATGCGCCCATCGCACGCTGGACGCTACCGATCTGGCTCTATGTCTCGGCTACAGGAGTGGTGATCTACTGGATGCTGTATTGGCTCTTTCCCGCCGGTTGACCTGAGGTCTCCGCGCCCCGTATTGGATCCCGCCATAGCGGGCCGCAAGGCAGGTGGTCGGTTTTCGCCGGCCGGTCTACTCACGGATTCAACCAATAGGTCATCTTCACCAGGAAGACATTGTCGGCGCTGGCGCTGAACAGATGCCGGACGTCGCGGCCGAAGCTGAAGTCGCCCGGGTCAGCGAAATCGGTGCGCTGCTGCGTCCACACGAAGAACAAGGTCGATCCCGGCCTGTACTCCCAGCGCAGAATGGCATTGCCACGAAGCGACTTGAAATTGAAATCTGGATTGGCGAAGGCGAAGGGTTCCGCTGGTCCGGTCTCACCGTCGGGATCGACGCGGAGCAACCCGTCCTCAGGTACCAGGGTGGATCCGTCGCGGCCATACTCCTTGAACTCGAAGCTACGCGGTCGCGCCAACTCCTTGAAGTGCTGGTACCTGCCGGTGGCGAGCAAGGGCTGAACGTAGACCTGGAGGCTGAGCTTCGGCGTGAACGTCCAACTGATGCGGGTGCTCATCGACAAGGAGGTCTGGTCGAGCTGGGCGAAGATGTAGCGGGTGCCAAAGGTGCGGGTGGCCAGGGGGTCCGGATGGCGGGTGACCCACTGCGCCGCGGTTCGCGAACGCGAGTAGCTCGGGCTCAGACGCAGCCTGAGCTGGGAGCTGGGCTTCCAGCCGATGCCGCTGGAAATTCCCCAGCTCCAGGAACCGGCATCGTTCCGCCAGCCGTTTGCGAACAGGTTCATATCGATGGCCTTGCGGCTGTCGCTGAAGATGCCGAAGTTGACAAAGCCGCTTGCCGGATTCAGCATTGCCGGCCCGCCGCGGGTCCGGCGCACGGAGATGGTCTGCGGGTTGTAACCGATCGCTCCATTGAAGCCCCAGTAGTTGAGGAGCTGGGCATTGAAAAACAGGAAGTAGCCCTCCCCCGTGCGTGTGCCTCCGAAGTCGTAGCCCCGGAAGGCCGCCAGGTTGAAGCCACCCCTGCGAAATACTTTCCCCGGCTTGAACCACCGGTATCCCACCGCCACGTGACCGTTGACGATGTCGCTGCGCCAGTGGAAACCGAGATCATTGGTATCGAACCCAGGGGAGATCATCCCGAAGGCCGAGTTGAATTGCCAGTTTCCCTTCTGCTTGTTGACCGTCAGACGCATCGCCCAGCCGGAGAGCATGGTGGCCGAGCTGTCCAGGCGCACGTGACCGGCATCGGGGCGCTGGTAGTAGCGAGCGGAAGATTGCTGCAGGCTCATGATGGCCTGCGTGCTGCCGACGATCTGGCTGGCGCCGGCCCAACCGGTAAGCACCCATTTGCCGTCGCGGTCGAGGGAGGTCCAGCCGTCGATGCCGCCGGTGAGGGCGCGGCTTGGCAGAAGACTGCGCAGCTGGCGGGTATCAAGCCGCCGGAGCGTGGAGGTCAGGATGACGCCGAGTCCCGATGTGCCGCTGTTGAATTCTTTCAGTGAGCGAACGACACCGAAGGAAGTCATGGGCTCGACCTCATCTTTGAAGCGGATGCCGCCAGAATCGACACGGGCATATTCACGGGCAGTGACCGCGGCCAGGGCAGCCAGCGACCATCCTCTGGAAATTTTTCCGGTGAGCTTTCCGGCGGTGAGGATGGTCGTTGCTGTCGGCTGATCCACGAAGCCGCTGTGGCTGGGGTAACCGTGGGGGGAACGGCCGATGCGGCGGCTGTAGAAGAAATCGGGATTGCCCCAGTTGAAGGACCAGAAGCTGTTGGACCCACCCCTTCCGAAGTCGAAGAGATTTGCGCCCTCGACAAAAAAGGGACGCTTCTCGGCGAAGAAGGTCTCGAAGGCCGACAGGTTGACCACAGCCGGATCCACTTCAACCTGGCCGAAATCAGGGTTCACGGTGGCATCCAGCGTCAGGTTGGTCGACAAGCCCCAGCGCAGGTCGGCGCCCAGGTTCGTAAAGTAATCGCGCCCGTCGCGGAACGGATTGCCGCTGGCCACATGCGTGTATTCGGCCCGGGAGACGGCGTACGGCATCAGTTCAAAATGGCGTGGCGGCCGGATGTTCTCGATCCCCTCCAGATGGGCGAAGCGGGAGACGAAGCCGCTCTCCTTGCGAGGGACCATGACGAGGTAGTCTCTTTCGTTGCGGCGCTGAATGGTGCGCTGGAAGTTGATGCCCCAGACGTATCGCTGGCGTTTTGGGAAGCGAAGCTGAGAGAGCGGGATGCGCATCTCTACGGTCCAGCCGAGCGAGTCGATCCGCGTGGCGACATCCCAGACGCCATCCCAGGAATCGTCGTCCCAGGTGTCATTGTAGAGAGTGCCGTCTCGAATCGACCCGGACGGGTTCACGGCGAAGAAGAAGCCGCTGCGGTGGTCATGATAGGGATCGAGATAGACGGTGAACCAATCTGACTCGAGCCAGGTGTCCCGGCGGCCGAGGCGCCGCACGATCGAGTCGGGAGAGCTGTCGAAGAGTCGGGCGGCCACATAAAGGGCGTGGTCGTCGTAGGCCACCCAGACTTTTGTTTGCTGCGTCGGTTTGGCACCTTCGTCCGGGTCGCGTTGCACGAAGTCGCCGACGCCCGACAGTGTCCACTCTTTCTCCGAAAGGACGCCGTCGATCCGGATGCCGTCCTGTGCCCGATGGGCCAGGACGACGCGTTTCGGATGTCCCTGGCGATCTCCAGCTCGGCCCAGGAGCGGTGAACTCAACAAGACAAAGAACAGCAGCGGCGCGGCCTTGGCCTGCAGTCGCCTCATCGGTTCGCTCCATGATTTTGGGTACGGGAAAGTACGTCGGCTGGCGGCGCCGTTTGTTAGGACAGGCTGACCCGGCAAAAGGTTGTACCGGAAGCGGTTCTTGACGCAGGTGGGTTTTCACCCTGGCCAGGGTTGGATGGCAGGTGTGGCGCAGACCTTCCGCCTGGAACCGCATGGACGGCTTGCCCCGCGCCCTGGACGCGAGAGGAGGATGATGGCCGGGTTTGGATATCTGACATCAGTGGTCAATTTGGTGGCCCTTTACGCCCGCGTCTGCAGCCGCTCCACCGGGTTTGACTACACAAAGGGAAACCGTTCGTCCATCTGCGCTTCCGAAAGCTCAAGCAGGAACTCCCCGATTCGCTCGGTGATGACACTCAGAAACCGTTCGCCTTTGTCGGCAGAGGCAGCCCGCGGATCTCCGTGGCCGGAGTTGCGGGTGACCAGATGCCACGGCCGGGTGATCTTCACCCAGCCCCGGTCGATGGCCGTGAAGCGGCTTTCCCGCACGGCACCGTCGTCCGCTTCTTCGAGACGAACCAGCTCCGGGAAGAGGGCCAGGCCCAGGCTTGTTTCCAGCTCGCCGGCATGGTCTCCGGGGCCTCGTTCAAACAGGGTCGATTCGAGGTCGTGAGCCACTTCCCACCAGTTCACCTGGCAAAGAAAAAGAGAAGTCCGGCCGTGAAGGTCACGCAAAAGGGGCTTGAAATCGTTGCCGCCGTGGCCATTGAACAGCACCAATCGGGAGATCTCGTGGCGCTCCAACGAGGTGACGACGTCACGCACGACGGCGTTGAGTGTGGTTTGCTGCACACTGATTGCCAGTGGGTAGGCGAGCATGTTCTGCTCCTGGCCAAAAGGGATGGTGGGCAACAGCACAATGTGGGCACCGCGCTGGTTGGCCCAGTCACAACATCGCCGGGCGATCTCGGTGGCCTCGAAAATATCGGTGCCATAGGGTAGATGAAGGTTGTGCGGCTCCGTGGCGCCGAACGGCAACACGGCCACGCGGTAGCTTCGCTGGCGGATCTGCGAAAGACGCAAGTTTTGCAACTCATGGGAGTCGGTCATGAAGATGGCCTCCAATTTGTGTCCGATGTCCGGCCTTCGATGCCTGTCGGCTCGTTTCCCTCGGCAGAAAACTCGTGGCACCGGGCCGGACTTCGCATGGCGAACGATGCGGCAGGTAAGGTAGGGTCCTGGCCAGGCAAAGTCAAGGAGCAAACGATCCTTCGGAATATGCGCCGCAGTTCTACCTGTTGGAAGATTTCGATAGCGCTCCGCGACAGGATTGCGATGGAACGAAGAGCGAGTAGCGCCGCGTCGCAGCTCTTCAGCCGGATGCCAAGCGGCGTGCTGCGACCCAACCGTTCCGCTAGCTGGAGGTATCTACAGGTGATGGGTAACAACCGCAAACGTCTTGTCGTCATCGGCGCCGGACCGATCGGCCTGGAGACAGCGCTCCATGGTGTGCGCGCCGGCTTCGATGTGGAAGTGTTCGAGCGTGGCCTGGTGGGGCAGAACATGCTGGACTGGGGTCATGTTCGGCTGTTCTCACCATGGTCGATGAATCATACGCGACTCAGTGCCGAGGCGCTTCGTGCCGCCGACCGCCGCTGGGCATCCCCGGGGCCCGACGACTGCCTTACGGGCCGGGAGTACGTGGAAGCCTATCTCCGTCCGCTGTCGGAGACTGCCGTGCTTGCGGGGCGCATCCAACTTGGCCATCATGTCGAGTGGATCAGCCGGAAAGGCTTGCTCAAGCATGAGGCCTTGGGACAGGCTGCACGATCTGAGCACCCCTTTCTGCTCCTCGTGACTGATGCCAATGGAGTCGAGCGCGAATTCGAAGCCGATGTCGTTGTCGACACAACCGGCGTCTACGGCACGCCTAACTGGCTCGGTGACGGCGGTATCCCGGCGGTCGGTGAGCGAGCACACCAAGCGCGCATTTCCTACTTTCTTGACGACATCCTCGGGGCCGACCGGCAACGCTACGCCGGCAAGTCGGTGCTGCTTCTCGGCGGCGGGCACTCAGCGGCTACCAGCATCGTGGCCCTGCACGAGTTGGTCGTCAGCGGCAGCGGGACGACGGTGGTGTGGGCGGTGCGTCGTGTCGCCCTTCCGGTGTTGCCCGAAATCGCCGACGACCCATTGCCAGAAAGATCAAAGCTCACCGCCAGGGCCAACCGTATCGCCGAAAACCCGCCCGATGGCATCAGCATAAAGACGGCTGCTGTTGTCGAAAGGATCGAGAGCGAGGGCGAGCGGTTGCGGGTTGTGCTGCGGACGCGCGCGAGTCGAGAGGTGGTCCGCGTCGACCGGATCCTGGCAAATGTCGGCTATGGCCCGGATAACACCCTTTACCGTGAGTTGCAGGTGCACGAGTGCTACGCTTCGCGGGCGCCGATGAAGCTGGGGGCGGCACTGCTGGGAAGCGACACAACGGACTGCCTTGCCCAGGGCTCCTACGGTGCCGACACGCTGCGCTCCCCAGAACCCTACTTCTTTATTCTCGGCAATAAGAGCTACGGCAGGACGCCCAACTTCCTGCTCCGGGTCGGGTATGAGCAGATCCGCGATCTCTTCACCATCCTGGCTGACGCCTCTGTTTTCCGCCGGGCAGGCGCCCGGCCATGAGTCCGGGTTGGGTCGCCTTGATTCTGCCACGACCGGGGCCAGAGCTTTTTGCTTGACTTTTAGCCATCCCGCCTTTACTTTCGGTTGGCTGACCGGTTTGAATTTCCGTGCTCTTGTCCGCTCCAGTTTGCAGGATCTGAAAACGTGCGCACGACAACCTTCCACGACGCCGCCGGCCGCGTGCTGGCATTGTTCGTTGGTGTCCTCCTCCTGGCTCCGGCCTGTGGCCGGAAGCAGTCGCCGAAAGGGGTTGCAGACCGCTTCCTGTACCTCTACCTCATCGAAATCAACCAGCAGAAGGCCAAGGAGCTGACCTCGGGACTGGCCGAGAGCAAGCTCGAAGACGAGATCGAGTCCTTGAAGTCGATCCGCGGCATGGACATCGATCTCTCTGAGAATCGTCCCTTCATCGACTACAAGCTGTTGCAACAGAATGACCGCGGGCCGGATCGTGTGATGTTCCTGTACGAGGTAAAGATCAAGCCGCGCACAAAGGGTGTGGGTGAGACGAAGCAGACCTTTCTGGTCAGCACAGTGCGCCAGAACGGCCGCTGGCAGGTGGACAACTTCGAGAGTCTCCATGCCGCACGCCCATAAGGTGGTCGTCGGAATGGACACCCAACGGCCATGCTCGAACCCCATGAACAACTGAATCCCTTTGGCGGCAGGCAATCGGGTTGACGGACCGCTACTCTATTCAGACATGCTCGCAGACTCCACTGTACACAGAATTGCTGAGATCGTAGGCCGGGAGAACCTGTTGGCCACCTACGAGGACCGCCTCACCTATGCCTACGACGCCACTCCGGCGCTCGAACACCTGCCTGAATTGGCGGTGCGGCCACGCGATACGGAGCAGATCGCTGCACTCCTGCGGTTTGCAAACGAAGCGCACTTCCACGTCGTGCCACGTGGCTCCGGCACGGGCCTCAGCGGCGGCTCGATTCCCACCGACGATTGCGTGGTGTTGCTGCTGCCCGACTGGAACCAGATTCTCGACATCGACGAGGAGAACCTGACCGCCTGGGTGCAACCAGGGGTCATCACCGCGGATCTGCATGCGGCGGTCGAAGCGCGCGGACTCTTTTACCCGCCGGATCCGGGAAGCATGAAGATCTGCACCATCGGCGGTAACGTAGCTGAGAACTCCGGCGGACTGCGCGGCCTGAAGTACGGCGTCACCAAAGACTATGTCATGGGGCTCGAAGTCGTACTGCCCACCGGGGAATGCATCGTCACTGGTGGCAAGACGGTGAAAGATGTGGCCGGGTACAGCCTGAGGGATCTCTTCATAGGATCCGAGGGCACCCTGGGGGTGTTTACGCGCATCCTGGTCAAACTGGTGCCAAAGCCTGAAGCCGCCCGGACGATGATGGCGCTCTTCGACACCGTCGAGGCGGCGGCCGAAGCCGTGTCAGCCATCATCGCTGCCAGGATCGTTCCCTCGATGCTGGAGTTTCTGGACCAGACCACCATTCGTTGCGTGGAGGACTTTGCCCGCATTGGTTTGCCCACCGACGTGGAGGCTCTGTTGTTGATCGAGGTCGATGGTCGCAAGCCGGTGGTGGACGAGGATGCGCAGCGTATCACGGAGTTGTGCCGGCGCCACCAGGCCCGAAGCATGGAGGTTGCTTCCGGTTCCGAGGAGGCTGAGCAACTGAAGACGGCCCGGCGGGCAGCATTCTCGGCCCTGGCCCGGGTGAGGCCGGCGACGATCCTCGAGGATGCGACGGTGCCTCGCAGCCAGGTCGCCGTCATGGTCCGCCGTGTTCAGGAGATCGCCCGCAAGTACGACCTCATGATCGGCAATTTCGGGCATGCCGGAGACGGAAACCTGCACCCGACTTGTCTGGTGGACGAACGCGATGCCGATGAGATGCGGCGAGCCGAGAAGGCCTTTGAAGAGATCTTCGCAGCCGCTCTCGACCTCGGCGGTACCATCACCGGAGAGCACGGCGTCGGCCTGGCGAAGAAGGCCTTTCTGCCGAAGCAGGTCGGCGATCCCGCCATCGAGCTGATGCGAAAAATCAAGGCTGTCGTCGATCCCAACAGTGTGCTCAATCCTGGGAAGGTGTTCGACCCCAAGCCGCGGTGCGAGGAGCCGCTACCGCGCGGAAAACCCCGGCCCGAGATCCTGCGAGAAGCCTTTGGATAG
>CAZGRP010000040.1:0-28154 GCA_964527995.1 uncultured Cytophagia bacterium
GCGCAAGCATGGCTTGCGCAGTCCAAAGGGCCGTCACCCAAAACAAAAAGCCCGACCCGGCGCTGCCGGATCGGGCTTTGATTTGCGAGATTCAGGCTTAGATCTTGCTTACGTTCGCCGCCTGCAGACCTTTCGGTCCCTGCTCGACTTCGAACTGAACGCGATCGCCCTCTTCCAGGGTCTTGTAGCCGTCACCCACGATGGCTTTGAAATGCACAAACACATCGTCGCCGTGCTCGCGCACGATGAAGCCATACCCTTTGGCGTCGTTGAACCACTTGATCGTTCCGGTTTCCATCGGAATGTCCTTTCGTGAAAAGTGAATAGACCGTACAACCGGCTTTTCGCCTCTGGAACACACAATCCGCAGCCGACGCGAGGGTTCTCAAGTCAGCGCGATTCTGCTTGCAACTGCCGGCCCGGTCTCCTCGAAAGGACGAGCGGGTTTCTGGTGACAGCCGTTTCGCATCTATAGGGCGTAAAGAACGGTGTACTGTTGTTTACGTTACCAATGTAGGCAACTCTTCCATCAGATGCAAGCAAATACTCAAATCCGACGAAATTCTGCTTCGGCAAGCCGATAGCCAGGGCCGACGCTGCATGAAGGCGGAGAGCTGCGCTCCCCGGCCAATCCAGACCTCAAGCTTGCCAGCCCGCCGGCAACGGTTGCTGCTTTACCAGCTCCGCCGCCCGCCGCCGCCCCTGCCTCTGCCACCGCCTCCACCACCACCGCGCCGGTCGTTGCGAGGGCGGGCTTCGTTGACCCGAAGTGCCTGGCCCTTCAACTCCTCGCCGTTCAGCCCCGAAATCGCCGAAACCGCTTCCGACCTGGTGGGCATCTCGACAAAGCCAAAGCCGCGCGGTTCGCCGCTGTACTTGTCCTTGATGATGTTGACCGACGCCACTCGGCCGAACCGTTCGAAGGCTGCGCGCAAATCGTCCTCGGTCACTTCTCTTGCCAGATTTCCTACGTAGACGTTCATTTTCAACTCCTTTTTGCTTTCGACCGCCTGAGGGTGCTGGGGAAGACGAAGACTGCCGGGCCGAAGACTCTCAAGAACCTGTCGCGGCCGAACGCGCCACCTTGGAAGAGAACCATGTCATATGCCCGAGGGCGGTTCTTTTCCTGGCTCGACTACACGGTCTGGAATGCCTGACCACAGCTATGATCGCCCGATTCCACGGCCTGCCCTTGGCCGCCTTGTTGATGATTGAGTTGCTGATCTCCTTGTTCGTTCCATTTCACCGGTCTGTTTGGCCGCCATCTGGCGGCGCCGTAATTCCATCGCTTCAGCCGGTTCCCACTGGCGGCCGGCGCCTACGTCAAGCCATCTCGGGCTCGGGCAGCACCGGTTGTGATTTCTTGAGGTACGCATTGGGATCGTGGTGCAGGGCTTCCGGCGGCAGAAACTCCCAGAGCGGGCCCAGATCCTCTTTGATACGGCTCAAGTAGAAGTCGGGGATGACATCGGTTTCGCCTTCGAAGAAGCGCCGCAGCGAGCGATCGGTATCGAGGCGTCGCCGCAGTTCTGTATAATAGTTGATTCGGCCAAACCCCTCGGAGGAGATGGCGCGGACGATGTTCATCCAGGTGGTGAAGCCGCGCCGGTTGGCTCGCGCCCGCCGGGCGATCGACCTCCACGAAAAGGAGTACTTCGACAGGTCGATGACATAGTCGTAGAATTCGCCCCACTCGTAGTTCTTCGGCCTGACGTTCATTGCCTGGTTGTTATTGAGAAAGTGGAAGGGAAAGGGAAGCACCCTGCCGGCCTTCTGAAATTCCAGATTGAGAGGCGCCGCCTCACCGAAGCTGGAGAGCAACGAATAGCCTGGGAAAGTCCCGGGCGTCATGTCGAGGAACCGTTTGGTCAGCTCGAACGGTTCGGGCCCCTCATCCACGTCGAGCCCCAGAACGAAGTTGGTCTGCACGTAGGGAATGTATTTCAGGATGAGGTTGACGTGCTCGGAGACCTGGCGGACCTTTTCCATGCCTTGCTTGCGGCCGGTCTTCGATTTGTTGCCGACGTCGTACCACGACTCGATTCCGGGTAACATCACCTTGAAGCCGGCCTTGCTCAGGCGCTTGAGATTGGGCTCCGAGAGCAGAGAAAGGCTGCTTTCGGCCGCAAACTTGAGGCTTCCCGGGCGGATGGCATCCTCGATCGCTGTCATGTAGTCGTCGAAGCGGACCCCGAAGTTTGGATCGTGCCAGCCCACCCAACCCCCGGGCATTTTCTGGATGAGAAAACGGAGATCCTCGCGGATCTGGTCGTAGTCGAGCGTCTGGTAGTCGACCACCGAATCGATGCAGAAACTGCAGGTGTAGGGGCAACCGAGGCTGCCGATCATGGGGACACCCTTGAGGCTGGTCGGTGCCTTGGCGAGGACGCTTTCGATGAACTTCCAGCGTTCTCTGACGCCCGGCAGACTGCGGGGTTGCCCTTTAGCGCTGAGGTGCACGCCCATCGGTCGATGCGGGGAGCAATCGTGCAGGACCTCGTCGACGATGGACTTGTCGGTGAAGCCCAGGACGTAGTCGAAATACTTGCAAGCATCGTCAGGGTAGCAGCGGGCGTGCGGGCCGCCAAGGACCGTGACGGCGCCACGCTGCCGGAACATGTTGCTCACTGCGTAGGCGAGCTGGGCCGCCTGGCTGAATGCCCCGATGAACAGCAGGTCCATATCGGTGGGGAGCTCGTCCAGGAGGTCCTCCAGCCCGGTATAGCAGACGAACGTCACATCATGGCCCGCTTCCTCACACCAAACTGCCACAACCTGCGGCATGATGCTGGCCAGGTTTGCATGCATGATGCGTGCGTACAGCTTGCGGGTGCGAGCCTTCGTCACGAGATCGAGAACACCGATTCTCAGCCGTCGTCTCATGTTTGCCTCGCTTGTTAGGGGTTGTGCCTCAGACCTGATCAACATCCTCCTTCAGTCCCGAGCACTCGATACCGGTTCAGGCTGAGCCTACCCGCGGAACCGAGATGCACGGAGCTGTACGAGCGATCTCACTTTAATTGTCACCCACGAGTCTGATGAAGTGCTGGAGCTACGCCCGATCGAAGGGTGCGCTGGTGTGGGGTGTACCGTAATGAGGCAGGATTCGCTGACCGAGGCCATCGAGAGAGGGTCAGGCGTTCCGCTCATGAGGCAACTCTCGCAATCTATACCCCGGTCCTCCCTTTTACCTGAACCTCCGTGGGTGTTGCTTCGGGTACGACGTGGTTCACAATCGGATGCTGAGCTCTTGTACAGTAGCAAGAACCTCGCCCAAAATCAAGTAAAACTTCACAGAACCTGTATGTTCTGCGAAAGAAGTGTCAAGAGCAGTGTGGCGATATCCCCTGGCCGCCTCTGCTGGGAAAACAACCACGCGGCTCCATTTCTCCACCGAGCCCCGCAATCCACGATCCACACTCCCAAACCGCTTCTTCCTCATCGCGGCTGTCCGGTAGGCCGGATCAACACCTCATTGACGCTCACGTTCGGCGGCTGGGTGACGGCGTAGACAATGGCGGCCGCGATGTCGTCGGCGGTGAGGCGATCGAAGGTGAGGTAGTTCGAGAACGACTCCTTGACCTCCTCGTCCGTGATGTGCTGCGTCAACTCGGTGGCGACCGCCCCCGGTTCAATGATGGTGACGCGTATTCCGGTCGATGGGGAGAGCTCTTGGCGCAGCCCCTCGGAGAGAGCGCCCACGGCGAACTTGCTGGCCGAGTAGACTGCCCCGCCCGGCAGTACCTTTCGTCCGGCTACCGAGGAGATATTGACGATATGGCCGCTGCCTTGCTCGAGCATCACGGGTAGCACTGCAGCGATGCCGTAGAGCACGCCCTTGATGTTGACGTCGATGGTTCGCTCCCACTCCTCGACGTGGAGGTTCTTCATGAAGGTGAGCGGCATAATGCCGGCGTTGTTCACCAGGATATCGATGCGGCCGAAGGCGCGGACGGCCTTTTCGGCCATGGTCTCCACCTGGTTGCGTTGGGTGATGTCGGTCTGCACGGCGATGGCCTGGCCGCCGTTCTGCTCGATCTGCTTCTTGAGGGCTTCGAGACGGTCGGCGCGCCTCGCCGCCAGCACGACTTTGGCGCCGTGGTGTGCCAGGGCGAGGGCCGCGGCCTCGCCGATTCCGCTGCTGGCTCCGGTGATGATGGCAACCCTATTCGTCAGCGTGTCCATTCGGCCTCCTGATGCGTTTGGAAGTTGGAAATTCGGCATGGTATTACGGCATTCAATGCCTGGCCTCGAGTCGAATTCGTTGGCCGCCGTCCCCCTTTGGAGCCACCCGGAAGCCATCCCCCTTCGCACCGCAATCCGCAATCGGAAATCGAACTACAGATCATCCGTCCCCCCAACTCCGTCCCCAACGTCCGGCGAACACCAGATCCGGCAGGGGCTTTCGGCTTCGCGGACCCATTTCGCTTCGGCGCAGATCTTCCGGGAGTTGCTCCGGATCACCAGCATAGCCGACCGCCGCCATGGCCACGGGCTCGAAATCGTCGGGGATGCCGTAGGTGTCGCGGGCCCGGGCGGCATCGAAGCCTGCCATTTGGTGCACAAACAGATTGAGCGCGGTCGCTTGAAGCGTCAGAAAGGCCGCCGCCTGACCGACATCGTAGAAAGCATGTCGATTGGGCTTGCCGTTGCGTTCGAAGGAAAGTTTGGCCACAAAGAGGATCAGCACCGGAGCGTGCCGGGCCCAGAGTTGGTTGCCAGAAGACAGGCAGGCAAGAAGGCGATCGAACTCCTCCGCTTCCTCGCGGCGGGCGATGATGAACCGCCACGGCTGCTCGTTGAAAGACGAAGGCGCCCAGCGTGCCGCCTCCAGGATGGAGAGTATTTTCTCGGGCTCCACGGCTTGACTCGAAAACGCCCGTGGGCTCCAGCGCCGCAGGATCAGTTCGTGCACGGGATGATCGACCTTTGCAGGCTTTTCCATTCGTCTCACTCCTTTTCTTTTATCGCATATCGCATGCCGCGCCGGCATCTGGCGCAACCGCTATGCACCCTACTTGCGTTCGTAGACTTCTGCCATCTCTGCAAGGCGTTGCCGGACGGCGGGCGTCAGCATTTCGCTGGTGAACCGCCATTGCCAGTTGCCCTCCGGGCGTCCGGGGAGATTCATGCGAGCCTCGCTGCCGAGGCCGAGGACGTCCTGAAGAGGCACAATCGCCGTATTGGCGACAGAGCTGAATGCCAGGCGGATGAAGTCCCAGTGGATTTCGCTGCCATCGGTGCCCAGGTATTTCAAGGCCACCTGGCGTTCCCGCCGGGCTTCCTCTGGGCTTTGTGTGGTGTCGCTGCCATCGATGCGCCGAAACCACCCGACGGTCGTATCGTTGTCGTGCGTGCCGGTGTAGACGACGCAGTTGCGCGGGTAGTTGTGCGGTCGGAAGGCCCGGGCACTCGGATCGTCGGCGAAGGCGAACTGCAGCACCTTCATGCCGGGGAACCCAAAACGGTCGCGCAGCTGCAGCACCCCGGGGGTGATCACTCCCAGGTCTTCGGCAATGATGGGCAGCGGACCCAGTTCGCGCTGCACAACCTCAAAGAAGTGGGCTCCCGGTCCTTTGACCCAGCGACCATGGATCGCTGTGGACTCGCCGGCGGGTACCTCCCAGTAGGCCTCGAAGCCACGAAAATGGTCGAGGCGAATGATGTCGACGAACCGTAACGCCGCCCGCAAGCGCTCGATCCACCAGGCGTAGCCGCTGTCGGCCAGCACTTCCCAGCGGTAGAGTGGATTGCCCCACAACTGGCCGGTGGCGCTGAAGTAGTCTGGAGGCACGCCGGCCACCCGCGTCGGATAGCCACGCTCGTCCAGGTGAAAAAGCTCCGGATGTGACCACACGTCGGCGCTGTCGTGAGCGACGAAAATCGGAACGTCGCCGATGATGCGGATGCCGAGATCGCGGCAGTGAAGCCGCAAGGCGTTCCACTGTCTGAAGAAGAGGAACTGGAAGAACTTGTGAGCCTCGATCTCCTTCGCCAGTTTCAAGCGCCAATGCTCGAGTGCCTCCGGTCTGCGGGCCACCAGATCGGGCTCCCAGTCGGTCCAGGCTTTGCCCCCGTGGAGATCCTTGAGGGACTTGAACAGCGCATAATCGTCGAGCCAGTGGCGCTGTTCAGAGCAGAACCTCTGGTATTCTTGACGCACCGCCTGCGAGGCGTCCGACTGGAAACGCCGGAAGGCGAGGCGAAGGGAATGGTTCTTGTAGGCGATGACGCCGCTGTAGTCGACACGGTCTGCGGGGAACTGCGGTGCATCCTCTAAATCGGCTACCGTGAGATACCCGTCGTCGACGAGCTGTTCCAGGCTGATCAGGAGTCGATTCCCGGCAAAGGCCGACAGACCCTGATAGGGAGAATCGCCGTACCCTGTCGGCCCGAGCGGCAGAAGCTGCCACAGATGCTGTCCGGTGGCAGCCAGAAATTCGACGAAGTCGTACGCTCCTCGGCCGAGGTCGCCGATGCCGAATCGGCCGGGCAGGGAGGTAGGGTGTAGCAAGATGCCGCTTGCACGTGAGAATTCCATCGTTGCCTCATGATTGGGATCGCAGAGTCAAGCCCACGCGGGAGCCGGTGCCGGGCCTTGGGAAAATAAGCATTTTGAATACCATTCTCAACCCTTGTTCGTGGCTATTGGCATTTGGTCCGCACTTTTCTTTGGGTGACTGGCGCAGTTGCTCCCAAAAGCCGGGGCTTCGCGGGTCAGCAGCAAGGGCGCTGCGAACAAACCACTTGCGTGCACCCCCTCCGCGTGGGTATATTGTTTTGCGCCCGCAGAGCGCCGACTGAAGTACCGCAGGCAGGGAGATCCCTCAGCCGTGCAGAACGCAGTGTCTGACAAACCCTCCGCAGATGTCCGCTCGGCCGAGGCCGGCGATGGCGGTCCGCCTGCTGCCACCGGTCGACCCGACCGGCAGGCTGCATTGCGACAGGTGCTGCGGAGGTTCCTGCGCAGTCGCGGTCCGGTCACTTTGGACCAGGTGCGCCAGCGGTATGCCCTGCCGGAGAAGGCGCTGAAAGCCGCCCTCGACGAGCTGGTTCGCCAGGGCGATGCGGTCTACGGCAAGCTGTCTGCGGAAGCCGAGCAGCCGCAGTGGTGTGACCGGCGCAATCTGGAGAAGCTGTACCGCCGGGCAGTGGCTCGGCGGCGTGACCTGAACGCCCCTGTCGATCTTTCCACCTACCTGAAATTCTTGCTGTTGTATCACGGCATCGACCCGCTGCGGCGGCCCGCCGTTGCAGCCGGGCTTCATCCTGTGATGCAGCGCTACCGTGGCCTGTCCTTTCCTGTGGGTCATTTCGAAAGAGAGATTCTGATCAACCGTCTGAGCTCGCCGGATGGTGTGAGTCGGGTTGTGAGCCAGGCTGAGGAGCTGCTGCGAGACTGGAGTCGTCAGGGGCGGCTGGTGTGGATGGCGGAGAAGAACGGCGCCGGATGTGGTAGTGTGCGGTTCTTCTGGCGCGGTGAGGGGCGCGTTTTCCTCGAGGAGGATGACGCACAAGAAGGTAGCCGCAGTCTCTCTCCCGATGCACGAGTCGTCTACGATCTGTTGCTCGCCCTTGGGGCCAGTTTCGCGCCGGACCTGGAGGTGGCCTCGGGCATGTCAGCCGTCAGGGTACGGAAAGCGCTTGGCGAGCTTCTCGCGGCTGGCCTGGTGACGAACGACGAATGGCCGACCACGCTGCGCCTGGCTGAGTTGTGGTCCGCGACCTGGCAGCCGCCGCCGGGCATGGCCGAGGATCTCCGCGAGGAACTGCCGCGGTGGGCCGTGCAGCGACCTTCGTGGCGCAGGCGGAGGCGCGGAGGTCGCAGCCTTCGCGAGCGACAGCGGGCGGCCGCCGGTGGGCGGTGGTCGTTGCTGCGTAGCCCGGCTGTCCTGGGTCCCGAATTGCAGGCGAGCGAACGGGCACGCCGGCAGGCTCTGCTGCTGATCGAGCGCCACGGCATCCTCGCCAGGGAGCATCATCGCCGCGAGCAGGGATGGTTGCCGTGGGGGCAGTTGTTTCGGGAACTAAAACGGCTGGAGTGGCGTGCTGAAATACGACGCGGTTATTTCGTCGAGGGTCTGAGCGGTGTGCAGTTTGCGACGGCCGAGGCCGTTGCGCTGCTTCGGCGAGTGGCAAACGGCGAAGAGCAGGTGACGAATGAGCCAGTGATGTTGTCCGCCGTGGATCCGGCTGTGCCCTATGGTGGCGGAGTCGGCTTCGGACTTCAGACAGCCGGTGGTCGGCCGATCTCTTTTGTGCGGCACTACTCCAACTACCTCATCCTGCAGGCGGGCACGCCGATCGTGTACGTCGAAGGATATGGAGCCCGGCTGTGGCCTCTCGGGCATCTCAGCGAGGAAGTGCTGGCCCGGGGGCTTCGCATGCTGCACAGGTTTCTGCAACTGCCGCCACCGCTGCGGCCACGGCGGAAGGTGGAAGTCCTGACCTGGGATGAAGAGCCTGCCGGGCGCACCGCGGTGGCCGATCTGCTATCGTCGCTCGGGTTCGAGCGCGAAGGCGAGCGCATGGTTCTGTGGCCGTCGCGGGCTCTGACCGAATGACGGGCTGGCTGCATGGCATGTCCCTGGCGCCATCGCAGCCGTTAAGCTGGATAAACCAAAGACCGCATAAAACTCTCCAAGTCAGGCAAGTCATGTTTTCTTCCTCTTCCGGAGAAAAGGCGACAACCATCCGCCGGGGCGGACGACTCTGGCTGGTCACCTCCTGGTTGATCGCCCGCCTGTGGTGGGGCATCGAGGTGTCTCGCCTGGCAGCGTTCCGATTGCTACCGCGGCCGCGTAGTTCACGTGTGACCCGCCAACAACTCTTGTTGCCGCCGACCACCTGGGTGTGCGACGAGCCGCGCACCTACTGCCTGGCCCTCGATGAGGATGCCCGCAATATTTTGATTTTCGAGCTTCCGGAAATCGTTCCCAACTGAACTCACTTGGCTTCCGACTTGAAGGCGTGTCTTGGCCCGGCCCTGCGGGGACGGGCGGAATATGGTGTTCGCCGGCGCTCACGAGCGTTGCCGGTATTCGCTCTGCCAGCCGCCAGTTCGTTTCAGGATCTTAACGACATTGCTGTTGACTGGTTGAGCGGCGATGCGTATATTGAACCTACTCGCTTTTTTGCTGATCAGGGCGGTGGTGAGGGTGCCCACCTTGCAGACCATTTCGGTCGGACGAGTTGCTGCCTGTTGCGGTATCGACTCATGGCTCGCACACCAAAGGGGATGAGCTGCTGGCGGAAGGATTCTGCGACTGGAACTTGGACGAGCTGCACGAGGCGCAAAGGTGGACGAAGCGGGCTTGCATTTCCCATCGGTTCCCCTTCGACAAGATCCCACGATTTTAGAGAAAAGAAACGCCCACTGGCGAGACGATGCGGGGGCCTCGGCGTTGGATGCCATGCGATGCCGATACATGGTGTGGTTGGCTTTCATCGCCGGTGAACGCTCACTTCGCGGTAACCGTGAGGCAGGGCAGCCGAGAGGCGTCGGTGAATGCAGACCCCGACGCGATCTCAAACCTGAAAGAGGCAGAACGCCTGTCACATATCACAACTCAGAGGAGGTGTTGCGATGATGCGAGAAAACCGCTACCACGTAGTCTTGAGGCTGTTCATCGGGGTGTTTTCAGCGCTCCTTTTGCTGGGCGTGCCGACCGCTCTCATGGCGCAGCTCAACGTCGTGCAGATCAGTCCGGCCGACGGCACCACCAATGTTCCGCTGGTGACAGATATCGTCATCACGTTCAGCGCTGCCGTAGACACCAGTGCCAAGATCGGTGACAACGACGAGCCGATCGACATGATGCTGTTCCCTGATTCTCTTTGGGAGCAATTGTTCAACGTTCAATGGAGCACTGATCTGAAGACGGTAACCTTCAAGAATGTTCAACTGCAGGCCGGCAGCCGCTACGTGATTGCGGTGGTCGGAGCCCGGAGCACGACCGCCGGTGGGCTTGAGATGCCGGCTGCGGTCACCTTCACGACGGCGGCATCTCTGCCGGCAGGCACGGTCAGTGGCAAGGTTACCTTGCCGGGTGGTGATCCGCGCGGCGCCCTGGTGGGGCTCTTCCCCGTCGACCTCTTCGCCGGCGGCACCATCGCGGCAACCGTGGTCACGGATCCGAACGGCAACTATACCATCCACTATGTGCCGGCGGGTACCTATCTTCCGGCGGCTGCCAAGGACGTGGATGGGGATGGCGAGATGGATCCAACCGTGGGGGATGCGCTGGCGCTCTACGACCCTGACAACGACAACGTTCCCGACAGTCTTACCGTTGGCGAAGGGCAGGCGGTGACCGGCGTCGACCTCACCCTGATCACCCCACAGCCGGTGACAGCTCGCACCGCTTTCGCCGCTGTCGATCCGCTCGTCAAACAGAAGGCTGCAGACGCCGGGTTGGTCTCGGCTGTGGGCGCCGAACTCACCCCTCAGGGCGAGTCGATCCTCTGGGCCTTCATCTACTATTCGGTCACCACGGAGCAGTTTCTGGGAGTGGCCGCCTTCGGGCCCTATCTCATTCCCACTGCCACGTTCTTCGATAGCAGCCTGATCGACACCACCTTCGTGCCGGACAACTGGATCGACAGTGACGTTGCCGCCGACACCGCCAATGCGCATGGCGGCGCCGATTTCGTCGCTCAGCACACAAACGTGCACATTCTCGCAGGGCTTGCGAACCTCGACCTGAGTAACTTCGGCGGTCAGCCTCTGGCCAAGGCGACACGAGAAGCCCCTGCGGCCGAGGTCCCACTGAAAGTATTCGGCCGTCGTATCAACGGCCGGCGGCTAATGGCAGGAAAGACGGCCGCGGCCCAGGCAGCGCAGCCCCTGTGGCTGCTGACCTATACGGGGACCACCACATCGGGCAGCGACGATTTCCTCGTCATCGCCATTGATGCCATCACCGGCGAGATCGTAGAGGTGCCATCGCCCTTCACCGGCATGTCCGCCCAGGACCTGGTGGCCGCGGCTCTGGCTGTGGCGCAGGGCTGGGCTGCTGACGCCCAACTGGTGGCGATCGTTGCTTCGCTCGGTGACCTCACGCCGACCGGCGAGGCGACGTCATGGACCTTCTACCTGCACTCTGCCAGCAAGGACTCGGTCTATGAGTTCATCTTCTTCGGTAGTGCCATGGTGCAGATGGGTCCAGCCGACCCACCTTTTAGTGCGGATCCATTACCTCAGAACTGGGTGGACAGTCGGGACGTGGTGGCTACGGCCGAGGCCCAGGTCGGCGCAGCTTACCGGCAGGCGAATCCGGGCGCCTCTGTCTCGGCAGTGCTGAGCCGGGGCATCCTTTCCAGCGATCCGACGCGTGCAGTGTGGGCGATCCTGTACGGCACGTTTCCGACAATCAATCCGAACGATGCCGCGACTGGCGTGCTGGTGGATGCTGAAACAGGCCAGGTGATCTCGGTGATCACCAGCGTCGAAGACCAGGCCGGCGAAGGGGCTACGCCGCGCACCTTCGCCTTGTCGCAGAACTATCCCAACCCGTTCAATCCCGAGACCACCATCGAATTCCAACTGCCGGTGCGCAGTTCCGCCCGCCTGGTGGTGACCAACCTCCTCGGCCAGACCGTGGCCGTGCTCGTCGACGGCAAGCTGCCGGCCGGCGTACACCGGGTGGTCTGGAACGGCCTTGACTCCCAGGGGCGGCCCGTGCCTTCCGGCGTGTATCTCTACCGGCTCGAGGCGGGCACCTTCACCAGCGTTCGCAAGGCCGTGCTCATGCGCTAATGCGGCGCTAGCTTTCCAGCGAAAGAGTCCTGGAGCCGGGCGAGGGAACCTCCCTCGTCCGGCTCTTTTTTTTCGGTGACTCGATCATCCATGATCGCGCCTTGGAGGCGCCGGGAAACGGCAACTCTCAGTATCGAGCCCGGCCCGACGGCCAGCAGCCGGCCACCGCGGCCGGTACCGTAGCTCTTGTGGGGGCGCCCGGTCGGCCCGGCAGCGAAGCCATAAAGTGCCGCAGAGGTTTGGGCGC
Organism: uncultured Cytophagia bacterium; assembly: GCA_964527995.1. GTDB lineage: Bacteria > Zhuqueibacterota > Zhuqueibacteria > Oceanimicrobiales > CAZGRP01 > CAZGRP01. Next base: position 12,006 of record CAZGRP010000040.1, read on the forward strand.
AGAGTTGAGGCAACCGGAGGTATGCAAAAATTGCATGCTCGAGAGCCCTGGCGGAGGGAGGCATGCATTGTTTGCGCGGCTGGCGATCGATTCTGGGGGCGGTTTCCGTTCGGTATCGAGAAGGGTTTCTTGCGAGTCTCCCAACTTCTGAAAAAACAATAACTCTCTCTGATCCCATCGTGTCCCTCGTAGGGCGGACACGTGGCATGGTGTTTGAAGACGCAACCCGGCGATCTGTTGTCGGCGTTCCGGCGCGAACGCTGAAAAAGCAAGCACGTGCTGAAGCTCCGCGAGCAATCGTCGAGGCCCCGGTCGAGACGTGACCGGGGTGCTCATGGTCCTGCATCTAACTTCGGAGGGTGAGGCTATGCCTGCGAAACTGATCACGTTCCATAGCGAGGCCCGCCAGGAGTTGATGGACGGCATCAACCTGCTGGCCAACACGGTGCGCGTCACCCTAGGGCCGCGGGGGCGCGAGGTCATGCTCGAGAAGAAGTGGGGCGCCCCGGTCGTCAGCGACGACGGCGCCACCATCGCCAAGGAGATCGAGATCGAGGACGTCATCGAGAACATCGGCGTCGAGATGCTGCGCGAAGTAGCGAAGAAAACCAACGACGATGCCGGAGACGGGACGACGACCTCGGTGGTTCTGGCGCAGGCGATCTGCCGTGAGGGCATGAAGAATGTGGCTGCCGGCGCCAACCCGACCGCTTTGCGACGCGGGGTCGAGAAGGCTGTCGACAAGGTGGTGGAAGAGCTGCGCGCCATGAGCCAGCCGCTGAAGACCAATGAAGAGGTCCGCCGGGTTGCCTACATCTCGTCCAACTACGACGAGGAAGTGGCCAGGTATATCGCCGAAGCCATGGACAAGGTCGGCCGCGACGGCGCCATCTCCATCGACGAAGCCAAGAGCATCGACACCACCCTCGAAATGGTGGAGGGAATGCAGTTCGACCGCGGCTACATTTCGCCTCACTTCATCACCAACCCTGAGACGATGGAGGTTCATCTGGAGGATCCCTACATCCTGATCTATGAGAAGAAGATCAGCGCTCTGAACGACATCCTGCCGTTGCTGGAGAAAGTGTCCCAGGCCGGAAAGTCGTTGCTCGTGATCGCCGAGGATGTGGAGGGGGAGGCGCTGGCCACGCTGGTGGTCAACAAGCTGCGTGGCACGTTGAAGTGCGCCGCAGTGAAGGCGCCTGGCTATGGCGACCGCCGCAAGGAGATGCTGCAGGACATCGCCATCCTCACCGGCGGTAGGAAAATCTCCGAGGACGTCGGCATCAAGCTGGAGAACGTTCAACTCGAGGACCTTGGACGTGCCGAACGGGTCGAGATCGACAAGGACAACACCACCATCGTCGGCGGCGCCGGCAAGAAAGAGGAGATCGAGGGCCGCATCACCGCCATCAAGCACCAGATCGAGGAGACCACCTCGGACTACGATCGCGAGAAGCTCGAGGAGCGGCTGGCCAAGCTGGCCGGTGGCGTTGCCGTGATCAAAGTCGGCGCGGCGACCGAGGTGGCCCTGAAGGAGCGCAAGGCTCGTGCTGAAGATGCGCTTGCCGCCACCCGGGCGGCCGTGGACGAAGGCATCCTGCCGGGCGGTGGTGTGGCGTTGCTGCGGGCGGCGCAGCGACTCGATGCCTTTCGTGCTGGCCTTCATGGCGATGAGCAGACGGGTGCAGAGATCCTGCAGCGGGCGCTGGAGGCCCCTCTGCGCCAGATCGCCCAGAACGCCGGCTGGGATGGCTCGGTGGTGGCGAACCGGGTGCGCGAGGAGTCCGGCAGCTTCGGCTTCGATGCCGATGCCGGCGAGTATCGCGATCTGGTTAAGGCCGGCATCATCGATCCGACAAAGGTGGTTCGCACAGCTCTCCAGAACGCCGCCAGCGTCGCCGGGGTGTTGCTCATGACCGAAGCACTGGTGGCGGAGAAACCAGAAAAGAAGAAAGCAAAGCCGCCCACAGGGGGTGAGTACGAGGACTTTGAATAGAACTCCATCCCCGGCACGCTTCGGCAGTCGGCGGTAGGGCGGCTGCTGCATCTGGCGGGACAGCCCCGGGCTTCATGGCAGGTCCGGCGGGCCGTCCCGCTTTTTCAATTTCAGCCACCGCAGCGACCCGATTCCAGATTGCCATGCTCGGAAATAAACCCCAGACGTTCGCGGTTCATAGCATACACTTACGCATGGGAGTCCGTCGTCGCTGAGGCCGGGGCTGTCCCGGAAGTGGACGACGGAGAGTTTCTTTCAGGAGTGTGGGCAATGACAGCGGAACAAATTCAGCACCTCAAGTCCCTGCTGGAAACGGAGCGGGACAATCTCGCCAGGCGATGGCACCCGTCTGTGGAATGGGAGGAGCTGCCGGACATGCAGGCCGCCGACATGATGGATCGAGTCGATGTCGACAGCTCGCGAGACCGCCGACTCCTTGCTGAGTCAGGCGACAAGCAGAAATGGATGGCGGTGAATGATGCGCTGGCACGGATCGAAAAAGGCACCTATGGGATTTGCCAGGATTGCGGCGAGGAAATTGCTTTTCCGCGTCTGGAAGCCTTCCCGACCGCGGAGTTGTGCGTGAACTGCCAGCGCCAGCGCGAGATGCATGAGACGGTTCGGTACACGCCGCGCCCAGCCAAACCGGTCATCCTTCGGGGCGAGTCGGCGCAGGATCTGGCAGAAGAAGAGTAGACTCCGGAGGGGGCGGACCGGGGGCCTGTCGAAAAGTCCTACGTCTCGCCATTTTGCCTGTTGCATTTTCGCCGGCAGTTTCTTATCGTCGTGTCGGGAGTGATTCATCTTCCATCTCCACTGTTGTGGACCAGCCGGACGGTCATCGCCTCGGTCATCGACCCCGGATTCACAGCAGACACCACGTTCCAGGCGAGCTCCACCACGCAGCGTTTTTCATCCAGGGTTATGCTCCTGTCGTGCTACCTTGTTGAGCTGCTTGGCCTTTCCATAGGATCGTGAGTAAGGAAGACGTGGCATCGACCCTTTCCGCCTTCACGTCCGCAGAAGTTTTTGACGCCGGAACTGCCGTCAAGGGGACGATTTGAGCACAATCAGGGGAATCGTACACGCTTGTCCTTTCGCCTGAGAGGGGAGGCGGGGTTCCTTGGGAGTTGTCGCTACAGCCACGGCAAGGCCGATTGTTCTTCCCGCCTGCCACAAGCACCAACATCCTACGACGCGCATCCCAATTGTCTGAAGCGGCACACCAGCAACAACTGTCTTCTGCTGGAACAGGGATCGTTTCAGCTCGAAGAACGGAGGCTTTGTGAGTTCACGAGAGAGGACTGAACACCACGGCCGGTGCTGGGTCCACGATCGTCTCGGATGGAGTCATGCGGTGGTTCTGGGCCCGCCGAGGCGATGGAGCGACCGGCATCGCCACGAGGGCGAGGGAGAACGCGATGAAGTTGGCTTACATCTCCGATCTGCATGTCGACATTACGCCGGCCAACCATGCATCAATTCACGTGCTTCGCAACCTGCTTGAGGAGGTACGACCTGACGTACTCTTGATTGGTGGCGACATTTCCCATTCTCTTCGCGGAATCGAGATGACCTTCCGCCGGCTCTCGTCGTTGCCCGCTCATATCCTGTTTGTCCCCGGGAACCACGACGTCTGGGTGTTCAACGAGGAGCCTTACGACGGCCCCCTCAACAGCACCGTCAAGTACTTTACGGCGATTCCGGACCTCTGTCGAACTTACGGCATCCATTCCCTTCACCTGGACCCCTTCGTCATCGGCGACATCGGTTTTGCGGGCACGATCGGCTGGTATGACTACTCGTTTCGGCGCTCGGAGTTCGACACCGAACTGCCGCTGTCGCAGTACGAAAAGAAAACACTTGCGGGCTCGGTGTGGAACGATGTCAACTACGCCCATTGGATCCCTCCGCTGTGCGCTACCGAGGCGGTCGCCGAACCTTATGACGCCATTCGCTGGTTGCCGGCTTTCCTCATCGATACGCTTGTGGAGGAGAGGATGTCGGATGTCGAGGTGACACACCAGTTCGTTGAGGAGTTGCGGGAGCAACTGCACTGGCTCAACGCGCGCGTGTCGACCATCGTCGTCTGCATTCATCATCTTCCCTTCCGAGAGCTGGTCACCTACCGCAACGAGTTTCCGTACGACTTTTTCTCCGCGTACATGGGGAGCATGAGCTTCGGCCATCTGATCAAACACTATCCGAAAGTGAAATATGTCTTCGCCGGGCATACGCACCAGTGCCAGCGTCGTTCTATCGGTGGGATCCAGGCTGTCGTCAGTCCGCTTGGCTACCTGCGCAATGTCTCCCACGCAGACGAGATTCGCACGCGTGTGAGCGAGCGACTCGTGGTGATGGAGTTGTAGGTTCACCGTCACGGAGCGCTGACACGCCGTCGCCACGTCGAAGAAAGGTCTGCAGCCGCCGTTCTGGAAAAGAAGCCATGAGATACGGAACTGTCAAGATGTTTGATCCCGGCAAGGGCTACGGGTTCATCGTCTCGGATGATGACGAGGAACTGTTCGTGCATGCCAATGATCTGGACGTCACGGTCAAGGGCCGCGTCTTGAAGCCCGGACAGCGTGTCGCGTTCGATGTGCGTAGCGACATGAAAGGGGATCGAGCTGTGAATGTACGCGTCGTCAAGAAGTGACCTGCCGGGGTTCTTGGGCTGTGGCCTTCCGGCGCGTATTCGTGACTCTTCGGGAACGACTTCGCTTGCTTTGATCGACTTCTCCTCACTTTCTGCGTCCGCGTTTTCTGCATCGGCCTTCCATGGTCGCGGCGGCGCCGCCGCTCTCAGGTGGTGGTCGCTGATGGCCGCCACCTGGTTTCTACTGCTTTTCGTGCCCGCCCGAACATACGCCCAGCCTCATGTCACCAACATCCGCTTCTGGACCGCCCCCGAGCGCACGCGTGTGGTGATCGACCTGGACCGAGACAGTATCTACAGAATCCGCACGTTGCGCAAGCCGGATCGCCTGGTCGTGGAGATCCAGCGTGGCCGCTTCCAGATGATGCGGAAGGCGATACCAGTCGGCGACGGCCTGATCCGACGGCTGCGCCTGAATCAGTTGCGCCATTCCGCCCAGATCGTTCTCGATCTGGAGGGTGCGGTTGACTACCGCGATTTTGCGCTCAAGCCGTTTCGAGACAAGCCATACCGTGTTGTAGTCGATGTGCTGCGGCCGCAGACTCCGGCCGAGCGCCGGCAACGAGAGGAAGAGATTACCAGACTGCGCAACGAGTCCCGCTTCATCGTCGCTGTCGACGCCGGTCATGGCGGCGAAGACCCCGGGGCGCCCAGCCGCAACCGGCCGCGGCGCTGGGAGAAGGACATCGCTCTGGCTCTGGCTCGCACTCTGGCTGCCGAGATCAACAAACTGGACGGCGTGCGAGCTGTGCTCACTCGGCGCGGCGACTACTTCATCCCGCTGGGACGCCGGGTGCAGCTTGCCCGGGAGTACCACGCGGATCTCTTTCTGAGCGTTCACTTGAACTCCGCACCGAACCGTCACGCCCGCGGATGGGAGGCCTTCGTCCTGTCGCGCCGGGGAGCCTCCAGCAAGGCAGCCCGGCTGGTGGCGGCACGAGAGAACCTGTCGGACCGGATCGGCGGGATTCCGCCCAACGCTTCGAAGGAGGAGTTTTCGATTCTGCTGAACCTGAAGCAAAAATACACCATGGAGCAGAGTGTCGAGCTGGCCGCCGAACTCCATCGGGCCATGAAGAAGGAGCGGCCGCTGCCGGTCCGGGGTGTCAAGCAGGCCGGGTTTGCAGTGCTGAAGTCGATCGAGATCCCATCGGTGATTCTCGAGATGGGGTTCATCACCAACCGATCCGATCTGCGATTCCTGACGAGTAAGCGGGGACAGAGAAAGATCAGTCGAGCGCTGGCCCATGGCGTCTGGGGATACCTGAAGAGGTTGAGGCGTGCTGCGAGCCGGCCGGGCCAGCCGGTTGCGACAGCCCGGACGGTGCACGTGGTGCAGCGGGGCGAGACATTGTGGCGGATCGCCCAAAGGTATGGGACGTCCGTGGAGGCGCTTCGCCGTCTCAATCATCTCAAGCCCAACGACCCGATCCGCGCCGGCGACCGGCTGGCGATTCCGTAGACCGTCCTCGGTCGCTGGAAAGAGGGGAGGAGCGATGGCGAATGCAAAGTGCAAAATGCAAAATGCAAAATGCAGAATGAGAAGGGCTGGGGAAGGAGTGAAAGGGGGAATGTCTGCCTGCTGCCATTCGGCCTTTGAGCCCTGAGCCTGGCACGCAGGATCATTTGCCTGGGAGGAGAGAACGTGCAATATCGCGAACTGGGCACTTCTGGCATTCATGTTTCTGTGATCGGCCTGGGTGGTTGGGCCTTCGGTGGCGGTGTCTGGGGTGACGCCGACGACAACGAGTCGATCGCTGCGATTCATGCAGCGCTCGATCTCGGGATCAACCTGATCGATACCGCTGAAATCTACGGCAGCGGCCGCTCGGAGGAGGTGATCGGCAGGGCGCTTCAGGGGCACCGGGACCGGGCCGTTCTCGCCACCAAGGTCAGTCCCCAGCACCTGGACCCTGCAGGGATCCGCGCGGCCCTGGAAGGCAGTCTGCGTCGCCTGCGCACCGACTTTGTCGACCTTTACCAGGTGCACTGGCCCAATCGCAAGTTTCCGATCTCTGAGACCATGGAGACCCTGGCGGCCTTGCAGAAGGAGGGCAAGCTGCGGGCCATCGGTGTGTCCAATTTTTCCCTGCCACAGCTCGAGGAGGCGCTGCGCTATGCGCCGGTCCAGTCGCTTCAGCCGCCGTACAGCCTGGTGTGGAGGATGGTGGAGCGCGATCTCTTGCCGTTCTGCCGCGCGCACCACATCGGTGTCCTTGCCTACAGCCCGATGGCGCAGGGGCTGTTGACCGGAAAGTTCACCCTCAACAACCGGCCGCCCGAGGGCGACATCCGGCGTAAGAATCGCCTCTTCAAAAACGAAGACACCTACCGCGCCGCTTGCCAGGTGGCCCAGAAGCTGGAGGCGTACGCCCGCCGCCACGGCAAGACCGTAGCCCAGGTGGCTGTAAACTGGGTAATTAGCCAACCGGGGATCACATCGGCTCTCGTCGGCGCCCGGCGCCCGGCACAGGTTCATGAAAATGCAGGCAGCGCTGATTGGCGGCTCTCCGACGATGAGCTCGAAGAGATCCGCCGCCTCGGCGACAGCGTCATGGCCACCCTGGACTCGAACCCGCACATGTGGGCTGGATGACGCCGGTTGCCGCCCGACTGCGGCCCGGTCTCCGGCTTTGCCGATCCCTGCCCTCGGCGCCTTCCGCGTGTCGAGTTTCCCCTTGCTTTTTAGTCAAAAGAAGCTAAATTGAAGGGCGGCCAGCGTCCTTCGCCGGGCCACTTTGCATTCCGAGCAAGCGAGAATTCCCTGAGCGTGGAAAGGGATGAGTTTTTTTATCGGCATCGACGTCGGAACGACAGGCACCAAAGCGGTGCTGATCGACGGTGCAGGTGTTCTTCAAGCAAAGGCGGTGGCGGAATACGATATGCAGTCGCCACAGCCGGGCTGGGCAGAGCAGGATCCGGAGGAGTGGTGGAAGGCCACGCAGCAGGCGATCGCTCAGGTGCTGAGCCAATCGGGCGTGCCCGCAGCCGGGATTGCGGGGATTGGGCTCTCCGGACAGATGCACGGCTCGGTCTTCCTCGATCGCGACGGCCGGGTGCTGCGTCCGGCGATCCTTTGGTGCGATCAGCGCACCGAGCGTGAATGCGCCGAAATCACCGAGCGTGTCGGCCGGCAACGTCTGCTCGAGTTCACCTGCAACCCCGCACTCACAGGCTTCACGGCGCCGAAGATCCTCTGGCTTCGAAACCACCAGCCCGAGCTGTTCGACAGGACGGCCAGAGTGTTGCTGCCCAAGGACTACATCCGCTGGCGGCTCAGCGGCGAATTCGCCACGGATGTGTCCGACGCTTCGGGAACCCTGCTGTTCGATGTCCGCCAGCGCCGCTGGTCGGCGATGATGCTGGATCTTCTCGAAATCCCGCGCCAACTGATGGCGGACTGCCACGAATCGCCCGAGATCACCGGGCGGGTGCACGCCGAAGCCGCTGCGGCCACGGGTCTGGCGGCAGGTACGCCCGTGGTTGCCGGAGCCGGAGACCAGGCTGGCGGAGCGGTGGGCACTGGAATCGTCCGCCCGGGAGTCATCTCTTCGACGCTCGGTACCTCCGGCGTGATCTTCGCCTTCAGCGAGCAGCCCGAGCTGGACCCTCTGGGCCGCCTGCACACCTTCTGCCATGCCGTCCCTGGTAAGTGGCACTTGATGGGTGTCACTCTGGCCGCCGGTGGCTCCTTCCGGTGGTTGCGCGACACGATCTGCCTGGAGGAGGTGAAACAGGCCCTGGAGGAGGCGACTGACCCGTATGAGGTAATGACCCGCGGAGCCGCTCGGGTGCCACCCGGATCGGGGGGTCTCGTTTTTCTGCCGTACCTGATCGGCGAACGGACACCGTACCCCGATCCGTACGCGCGCGGTGTATGGCTTGGTCTTACCTTGCGCCACAAGAAGATGCATCTGATCCGCTCGGTCATGGAGGGGGTGGCGTTCAGCCTGCGCGACTGTCTGGAGCTGATGCGCAGCCTCGGCCTGCCGATCGCCGAGATTCGCGGCTCGGGTGGCGGCAACCGCAGCCCGCTGTGGCGTCAGATCCAGGCCGATGTCTTTCAAACCTCGCTCAGGACGACGCAGATGGACGAGGGTCCGGCCTTTGGTGTGGCGCTGCTGGCGGGCGTGGGCACAGGGCACTGGTCGAGCGTCGAGGAAGCCTGCGACGCCACCATCCAGATCACCAGCGAGGTGCATCCGATTTCCGAAAATGTCTCGACCTACGAGCGACTGTACCGGCTCTACCGGCAACAGTATCCGGCCCTGAAAGAGTCCTTCCGCGAGCTTTCGGCGCTGGAGTCGGGAGGATGATGGAGCAGCCCCGCAAAGTGGACGTCCCGCTGCCGCCGCAGGAATATCGATGGGGTTGCCTGCAGTGGGCCGGCGCCGGTTGCCTGATCTTGGTCATTCTCCTCGCGCTGGGCGGCTACTTCGTTTGCAAGAAGTATGTGCGGCCCTTGTACAGCGGCCTCACCGCATTGATTGCCGAATGCGATGCCGTTGCGGCGCTCACAGAAGCCGAAGCTCGAGGCCGATCTGACACCACCCTATCGGTAGACGAGCTGGAAGAGGACCCCGCTGCCTACAGAGGCAAGTTTGCCATCGTGCGTGGGATTGTGGAGTCGGACGGCACGACTCGTTTCACTTTTAAAAGCCGATCGTACCGCCTTTTTCAGCTTGGCGGTGGCACCTTTGTGGTGGCGACTCATGACTTCGGAGAGGTGGCGTACGGCGATTCCGTGGAGGTCGTCGGCAAGGTGTCGGATGTCGACGTCGCTGCGGTGATCGACCAGATCGCGCCGGGGGCAGCCGAGGAGCTGATCGCCGATCATGTTGTGATCTTTCTTGCCAGAGAAGTGCGGAGGTTCGATTCACGAGCAGACGAATTTCAATAGCAAGACCGTTGGGACGGTAGTCCGGGGGTGTGGAGTCGACAACATCCTGGAGGGATTGATGCAGGCTGCGTTTCTTATGGAGCCGGGGCGGATTGAGATACGTGAAGTGCCGGTGCCAGAGCCGGGACCTGGGGAGGTGGTGGTGAAGGTGCGCACGGCGCTGACCTGTGGTACCGACTTGAAAACATACCGGCGGGGGCATCCGAAGATGCCGACGCCGACACCGTTTGGCCACGAGTTTTCTGGCGAAATCGTCGCGGTCGGGTCGGGTGTGAACGGCTTCAGGGAGGGAGAGGCGATGATGACGGTGCAGACCGCTCCCTGCGGCGATTGCTTTGCATGCCGGCGTGGCCGCGAGAACCTGTGCCCGGCTGCCATGGACGGCATGATGCTGGGCGCCTACGCCGAGTACATCCTGGTGCCGGCGCGGGTTGTCGAAGTGAACATGTACAAGAAGCCTGAAACGCTCAGTTTTGCTGAAGCCGCCATCCTGGAGCCGCTGGCCTGCGTTGTGCATGGGATGCGCTCGGCACGTTTCCGGCCGGACGATTCGGTGTTGATCATCGGTGCCGGGGCCATTGGCCTGCTGCACGCGCTCCTGGCGCGGGCCAAAGGAGTCCGCAACATCATCGTCGCCGGCCACCACGACTATCGCCTCAATCTGGCCAGAGAGATGGGCGCCGACTATGTCATCGACTCCAACCGCCAGGGTATCCTCACGCGGGTTCGCGAGCTGACCGACGGCCGCGGGCCGACTTGGGTGTTCGAGTGCACAGGCCGGCCCGGAGTGTGGGAGTTGGCGGCCCAGGCTGTGTGTGCCGGTGGAACCGTGGTCCTTTTCGGGGGCTGCCCCACCGGCACTGAGGTCACTTTCGATACCGGCAAGCTGCACTACGGCGAAGTCTCGCTGGTGGGGTCGTTCCACTTCACGCCGCGCGACGTAGCCCAGGCATATCGACTGCTGGCGGACGGCCGTCTGGATGTGCGCAAGCTCATCACCGGGACGCAGCCGCTGAGCAATCTCGAAGACGTTTTCGAGCAGCTTCTTCAGGGTGAGTGTGTGAAGTATGCGATCGTGCCGGATGGAGTCGAACGCGATGCGCCTTGAGTGCGGGGCGCGCCGTCGGCCCCAGAAGTAGGGAGGTCCAAAGACATGCATCGTTCCCCGCTGACCCAGAGACTGACCAGCGCCGGCGCTCGCTGGGTCGATATTGACGACTCGCGGGTGGCTGCGGATTTCGGCGACCCTGAGGCGGAGTATGCGGCCGCGACTCGCGGGCTGGCGCTTCGTGATGCCAGCCACTTGAGCCGCCTCGAAGTCAGCGGTGCCGACCATGTCGACCTGCTGCACCGGCTGACGACCAATGAGATGCGCAATCTGCAGCCGGGGGAGGGTCTGATCAACATCTTTACCAACGACAAAGGCCGTATTGTCGAACGCGTCCTGCTGTTGAAGTTCTCCGATCACCTGCTCCTCGTCGGCAGTCCAGGAAACAACGAAAAGCTGGCCTCCTGGATCGAGCACTACACCTTTCTCGAGGATGTGAAGGTTCACGACCAGACCGACCGGACCGCAGCCGTTCAGTTGATTGGACCGCAGGCGCCGGCCTGGCTTCAGAGGTGCGTCGGGGTGGAAGCGGAGTTGCTGGCGGTCTGGTGCCATGCCGGTGGCACCGTCAGCGGGACCGCAGTGACGGTCGTCCGACTGGGAGACCTCTGGTTGCCCTCGTATCTGGTTGTGGCCGACGCAGACGCTGTCACGGAGGTCTGGGATGAGCTACGGGCAGAGGGAGCCGAGGCGATCGGCGAGAGCGCCTACGACATGCTGCGGGTCGAGTCGGGTTGGGGTGCATACGGCCGCGAGCTGAGCGAGTCGACCAACCCACTGGAGTCGGGGCAGATGCCGTTTGTCAACTTCAACAAAGGGTGCTACATCGGCCAGGAGGTGGTCGCCCGGCTCGATACTTACGACAAGGTCCAGAGAGAGTTGGTCGGCTTCGAATTCGAGGCGCCCGTTTCTGAGGGCAGCCCCGTTTTTGTTGAGGAGAATGAAGTGGGGCGGATCACCAGCGTGGTCCGTTCTCCTTCGTTGGGGAAGGTCATCGGGCTTGGGTATGTGCGCCGCAAGCTCGCAGAGCCGGGCACCCGTGTGCTGGTGCGTAGTGATCGGGGAGAGGTCCCGGCCCAGCTGGTCGAACTTCCCTTTGTGACTGTGAAAACCGAGGCGAGCGAATGAAAGCGGCTCGACTCTATGATTTCGATGATATCCGCATCGAGGAGGTGCCGATTCCCGAAATCGGACCTCAAGATGCCCTGGTGCGCATGAAGTGCTGTGGCATCTGCGGCAGCGATACCATGGCGTGGTACATCAAGAAGAAGGCACCTGTTTTTCTCGGCCACGAGCCTGCTGGCGTGATCGAACGCGTCGGGTCGGAAGTGGAGGGATTTCACCCGGGCGACCGCGTCTTCGTCCACCATCACGCGCCCTGCTTCGAATGTCACTACTGCCGCAAGCGGCTCTATTCGATGTGCCCGGCCTGGAAGGCCTCGCACCTGCAGCCTGGAGCGATCGCCGAGTTTGTGCGCGTGCCCGCCGGAAACCTGCGCGGTGACACCCTGAAGCTGCCGGAGACACTGAGCTTCGACGACGGCGCCCTGATCGAACCGCTGGCGTGTGCCGTGAAAGCCTTCAGGAAGGCCCGGTTCCAGCCCGGGGATCGGCTGGTCGTCATCGGCCTGGGCCCGATGGGCCAGTTCTTGATCGCCCTTGGCAAGCAGTACGGCGCCACAAAGGTGGTCGGCAGCGACGTGGTACCGTTTCGTCTCGAGAGTGCCCGGCGTTTCGGTGCCGATCTCGTGGTGAATGTGCGCCGTCATCGGTTGCCCGACGTTGTGGCCGAGCATCTGGGCGAGCAGAAAGCCGACGTGGTGATGGTCTGTCCCGGCAGCGTGGCTGCCGTCGAGGAGGGGATCGCCTGCGCCGGCAAGGGGGCGACGGTGGTCCTGTTTACGCCGACCCCTCCGGGGGAGGTGCTGACGGTCGAGCCGTACCAGCTCTACTTCGACGAGATCAATCTCGTACCGAGCTACTCCTGCGGACCGGACGATACCCGTGAGGCGCTGGATCTGATTCGCCGCGGCGTCGTCACGGCGGAGCAGATCGTCACCCACCGATTCCCGATCGATCAAACCGCGGAGGCATTCCGGCTGGCTGCCAGCGCCGGGGATTCTCTCAAGGTTGTGGTAACCATCAACGATGGCTTGTGATCGTGCCGAAAGAGGCGGACAGCGGCTTTGAGTGCGACTGGGGGGCTGGCACGGCAGCGACCAGGGGTGTGCCGCCTTCCCGCGTTTTCCGTTTTGAGGATTTCAAGTGGGAGGGCGTGACACCGCAGCCCTACAAGCTCAGCGATGACTGGCGGGAGATCGTGCGCCATGAAATCGCTGGACGCCGAGGGGAGCAAACAGCCTTCCATCTACGTTATTTCGAGGTAGGTCCGGGAGGGTATTCGACCTTCGAGCAGCACCGGCACGAACATGTTGTTGTGGTGATCCGCGGGCGGGGACGGGTGCGACTGGGAGAGGTGTGGCACGATGTCGAGCCGCTGGACGCTGTCTACGTTGCCCCCGAGACCCCGCATCAGTTTGTCAACCCGTACGGGGAGCCGTTCGGTTTCCTCTGCATCGTCGACGCCGAGCGTGACCGGCCGCGGCGGATCCAGGAAACGGATTCGAATTCGGACTCAGAGATGAAGAAAGGCCATCGATGATCGAGTATCCCAAACTGCGACACGTGGAGATTTTTCCGGTTCAATCAGACAATGGCGACATGTACGCGCTCCGCGACCCAAGCGGCATCACCGACGAGGTGGTGGTGCTCGGCCCTGTGGCACTTTACCTCCTCCGTTTTTTCGACGGCCAGCATTCGCGCCTGGACATCCGCACAGAGTTTACAAGGGCGTTCGGGCAGTTTCTATTTGAAAACCAACTCAACGACCTCATCCGCCAGCTCGACGAGCACTTCCTGCTCGACAGCGAAAACTACCGCGCACGCCGTCGATCCGTGGAAGAAGCTTTCCGGGCGGCGGCAAGCCGACCGGCCTGCCATGCCGGTCAGAGCTATCCGGCCGAGCCTGAGGAACTTCGACGGACGCTGAACAGCTATTTTGAGGCGCCCGAAGGAGCCGGCAAGCCGAACGGCATCTCCCGCCGTCTGGCGCCTCCGCTGGCGCTGATTGCGCCACATATCGACCTGCGGCTGGGTGGGCCGTGCTATTCCCACGCCTATCGCGCGCTTCTGGAAAGTGAGCCGGTCGACTGCTTCGTCATCATCGGCACCGGCCACAATGGCATCAACGGTCTCTACGCTGCTTTGGACAAGGATTTTGAAACCCCACTGGGGAACGTTCGTTGCGATCATGATTTTCTCGGTCTGCTGTCGCAACACTACGCCGGGGAACTGTACGCGGATATCCTGCCGCACAGAACCGAGCACACCATCGAGTTCCAGGTGATCTTCCTGCAGCATCTGCTGGCCGACCGACAGGATTTCACGATCGTCCCCCTGCTGGCCTCTTTTTCCTACCATTTCCTGGATTCCGGCAAGTTCCCGCGTGAAGCGATGGTCGTGGATCGTTTTACCGCGGCGCTGCGCGAGTCGCTCCGGGAGTACCCCGGGAGGGTCTGCGTCATCGCCAGTGTCGACCTTTCCCATATCGGTCCACGTTATGGCGACGGCCAGGCTGTGGATCCGGCTTTTTTGACGCGCGTGGGTGCGGCCGACCGCGAGGCCTTGCAGGCTGCCGAGGCTCTGGACGCCGAACGCTTCCACGCCGTCGTCCGGCAGAGCGGAGATCGCTATCGGATGTGTGGTTTCTCGCCGATCTACACCTTGCTGAAGAGCGTGCCGGCGCGGCAGGGGAAGGTTCTGCAGTATAGCAAGGCAGCAATGGACGGAACCGGGTCCTACGTGACCTTCGCGAGCATGGCGTTCTACGCGTGAGGCGATCATGCGCATCAGCCGACAGGAGGCCGACGACAAACGCCGGGAGTTCTTTCCCGAAACCTACGTGCGGCGCTCCGCCAAAATCCTGAGGCTATTGAGCGAGGAAAACCGGCTGCGCATCATGCTCTACCTGGCCAAAGAGGGCCCTGTGTCGGTCGGCGAGATCTCCCAGGTCCTGGAGATCCATCAGACGACCATCAGTCACCATCTCGCCCTGCTGCGAAACGCCGACCTCGTTGTAGCCAGCCGCGAAGGCAAGAATGTCTTCTATGATGTCAACGAGCCCCTTTGGCGGGAGATGGGACTGCAGTTCTTCACCTATCTCCGCAAAGGCGATGATATCACCTTTCTCGACCGGTTCGTGCTCAGGCGTCTGAAGAAATAGTCGTCGAAGCGCCTCGCGCTGCCTCGGAGAAGGCGCAGTGTGTTTTCCTGTGGCGAGGGGGCCGGGCGCTGTGGAAGATGGATATCACCGCGAGGCAGGTGGGTCAAGGGTGCCGTGGATTGGTCACGACACCTTTTTCGTTGGTACGGTCGGCGCCCGGCGGTGGGGCCGCCGTCGGGCTGGTGGCCCTCGAATGTGACAGGTGGATGCTGTGCGTCCGTGCGGACAAGGTACATGTTGCACACCTACTTGATCCTGTTGCTCGGCGTTGTCGCCGTCAGCTTTGCTTCGATTCTCATCCGGCTATGTGAGGCACCGGCGCTGAGCATCGCAGCCTACCGGCTGACTCTGGCGGCAGGCTTTTTTCTCCTTGCCGGGTTGCTGCCGCGAACGCCGAGGGCGGAGGTTCGTTTGCGCCGTAGCGACATTCTCTGGGCCGGGCTGTCGGGTACGTTCCTCAGCATTCACTTCGCCACCTGGATTACCTCGCTGCAGTTCACTTCGGTGGCCAGCTCGGTCGTGTTGGTGACCACCGCACCTCTTTTCGTGGCTCTGGGTTCGACGTTGTTTCTTCATGAGCGGCTGTCGCGAACCACGTGGATCGGCATCGCCGTCAGCACGGTCGGCGCCATGGTGGTGGGAGGCAGCGACTTCACCGGCGGCAGTGAGCCACTGCTCGGTGATTCGTTGGCGCTGGCGGGAGCGATTGCCGGGGCCGGATATTTTCTCGTCGGCCGGCGTTTGCGTAAGAGACTCGGCACACTGGCCTACGTCCGCCTGGTTTACAGCACCGCCGCGGTCTGGCTGGTGGCGGTCGCCCTGATGAGCCGGTCCCCTCTGTCCGGTTTTACGCCACGCACCTATGTGCTCCTGTTCCTGATCGCTTTTGTCCCCCAGGTCATCGGCCACACGTCCTTCAACTGGGCCCTGCGGAACGTATCCGCTGCGCTGGTAGCAGTGACCATCCTGGGAGAACCTGTGGGCGCGTCGCTGCTGGCCTATTTTCTCTTGAACGAAGCACTGACGACGGCCAGAATCCTGGGTGGCCTGCTGATTCTCGTTGGCGTCGGCGTTACCCTGCGGGCGGAATCGGCCTCGGCGGTACCTGCTGCAGAGGTGCCGGAGGTGGAGCTGGCTGAGTCCCGGGCTGGTGGGTAGAGGCAGGAGGGGGGAATGCAAAGTGCAAAGTGCAAAATGCAAAATG
>CAZGRP010000040.1:28254-38847 GCA_964527995.1 uncultured Cytophagia bacterium
TGCAAAATGCAAAATGGAAGTGTGTGACGAGAGTGGTTGTGTGCCTGGAAGCAGAAAGGGAGGGCCTTGGAGGTGCGATTCCTGGTGATCGTCAACCCCGTTGCCGGAAACGGTGCCGGGGCGCGCCGCGGCAGTGAGACGGTTGAAGCCTTGCACAAACTGGGTTTTGCCACGGAGGTGGCTGCGTCGGAATATGCCGGGCACGCCGTAGAGATCGCCGCGGCCGTGGGGCACCGCTCGGTCGACGGCATCGTGGTGGTCGGGGGAGATGGTACCGTGTACGAAGTCGCCAACGGCCTGCTGGGGCACGGCACCGACATGCCCGCCGTGGCGATCGTTCCTGCCGGGACTGGGAATTCCCTGGCGCACGACCTGGGGGCGACCGACTTCGAGTCGGCAATGGCGGTGATCTCTCAAGGGCGAACGCGCACCATCGATGCCGGGCGTTACGAGTGGGCAGGCGCCTGTCGTTATTTCCTGAACGTACTGGGTGTCGGGTTTGTGGCCGCCGTGGCCAGGCGGTCCATACGGTTGAAGGAACTTGGGCATCTCAGCTATGTGTTGAGTGTTTTCATGGAGCTGGTGCGCATGCGCGACTTCCACCTGATCCTGGAAGTGGATGGTCACACGGTGGAATGCCAGAACCACTTTGTCGAGGTCTGCAACTCCCGCTACACCGCCGGCAACATGCTGATTGCACCCCAGGCGGACCTCAGCGACGGCCTCCTCGATATTGTGCTGCTGAACAGCATCTCGCGGCTGGGGCTGGTGCGGGCTTTCCCCACCGTCTATTCCGGGAAGCACCTGTCGCATCCGCACGTCGAGGTCTACCGTGGCCAGAAGCTGTCCCTGCACGCCGATCCACCGCAGCCCCTGACCCCGGACGGCGAGGTGATCGGCCAGACACCGCTCACGATTGAAGCCGTGCCTGCTGCGTTGAAGGTGTTCTGCCGATGAAGATCGTGCGTTCGATCCTTTCCTATCTGGTCGGTTTGTTGACTTTCACGCTGCTGGCGGTGACCACGATCGTGCTGTCGCTGTTTTTCGATCAGGCACGTATCGATCCCCTGATCAAGCGGCTGTGCCGGATTTTTGTCCGGTCTGTGGGGATCCGGGTCTGCGTCGATGGAGCCGAGAGGCTTGATGGCAGGCGTCGCGTCCTGCTCATCGCCAATCACGTCAACATCTTCGACCCTTTCCTCTTCGAAGGCTATCTGCCGATCTTCTTTCGCGGCGTGGAGCTCGCTTCGCATTTCGGCTGGCCTCTCTACGGCTGGCTGATCCGCAAAATCGGCAACATTCCGATTGAGCGAGATCATCCTCGGCGCGCTGCTCGCACCCTGGAGCAGGTCGTTCATGTGCTCAAGAGCCTCCACTCTGTGATGATGTTTCCGGAGGGTCATCGTACCTCGGATGGCAGGTTGCAACGATTCAAGCGAGGCGTCTTCGTTGTTGCCAAGGAAGCAGGGGTGCCGGTGGTGCCCGTTGTGCAGATCGGCAGCTACGAGGTGAAACGCAAGGGCCACTGGCTGGTCCGGCCGGGCCTGGTGCGGCTCCGCATCGGCGAGCCCATCCCCGAGGAGAGGATCGCTGCGCTCGACGTCGATGAGCTTCGCGACTTGGCGAGGCAGAAGATGCTGGACTTGCTCACGACTCCCTCGGGTCCCCAACCATGAAGCTGATTCTGCTGGGCACCTCGGCGGCGCTGCCGTCTCTGCGGCGGCAGGTTTCGGCCACGGCCGTGGATCTGGGACCGGAGCTGCTTCTGTTCGATTGCGGCGAAGGCACGCAGGTGCAGTACCGCCGGGCGCGTCTGCGTCCCGGCAAGCTGCGCCGCATTCTGATCGGCCACTTCCATGGCGACCACCTCTTTGGACTGCCGGGTTTTCTGACCTCGCTGCAGATGATGAGCCGGCAAACGCCACTGCAGCTCGTGGGGCCTCGCGGCCTGCGAGCCTTCGTCGACTTTATGCAGAAGCTGACGGGTTTCAGCCTGGAGTACGATGTGCACTTTCACGAAGTCGATCCGCAGGCGCCGTCCGCGACACTGGTGACCCCGGCGTACCGAATCGAGTCGTTTCCGCTGGAGCACGGCTCGTTCTCAATCGGCTATGCCATCATCGAAAACGATCAGCCCGGAAGGTTCGATGGCCGCAGGGCCGAGCAGCTCGGCATTCCACCAGGCCCGCTGCGCAGTCGCCTGCAGGCTGGCGAATCGGTCGTTCTTCCCGACGGCCGCCGGGTGCAGCCGCAGGAGGTCGTTGGCCCACCACGCCCGGGGCGCCGCGTGGTCTATGCGCTCGACACCCGGCCGTGCGAGGCCGTCCTGCGGACTGCGGCTCGTGCCGATGTTCTGATTCACGATGCCACCTTCGACCATTCCCGCCAAGACCTGGCGGCTCAGACGGGCCACTCGACGGTGGTAGAGGCCGCTGAGATCGCACACGCGGCGCAGGTCAAGCTGCTCGTCCTCACCCACATCAGCACGCGCTACGAGGAGAAGGACGACCCGATGCTGCTGGCCCAGGCGACTGCGGTGTTTCCGAACTGCGTGCTGGCGCACGACCTGATGCGCATCGATGTACCGCGGGTGAAGTAGTCGCATGATTCGGAGCCGGCACCGGCTCAAGGCAGTTCCTTGGGCTCCCGAATCCGCCCAGAAACGCTACGCTGTTGAACGCACTCATGGTTGCAACTTGAAACGCGATACGTCACATTTTGAAACGCTTCTCTACGGCTGGCCGACTGCCAACGTCGTCGACGGCACTAAGTTATTTTACTCTAACGTAATGTTTGTTAATGAGTTGAAACGATCCGCGGACAAGGATGAGGGCTTTGCAGTGGTTTTGGCACGTGAATTGTAGAAGATAAAAGCGACCGAGCGGTAAGCTACGACCGGTAACTCCCCTAATCCCGGTGTGGCCATCGCTCGGTTTTTCTTTTGGTCTCGGCTCTCATCGCTTCGCCTTCTATTCCTGCCCTGCATTGAGTCTTGCCGTATCGTCAACTCTCCGGCTGCGCCGCTGCTTTGCAGTTGACATTTCCGCTTCGGCTGCGTATTTTCTGCCTGTACATGAACCGGTTCTATGAGCGAAACTCCCGGAAAAGAGATGACCCCACTTTCTGAGCCAGTCTGCCTCGGCATGGCCGGCCTTGGCGGCCACGGCCAAACCATCCGAAGCGCGATCCGTGCCAGTGGCAACCTCAAACTCGTGACTTGCTTCGATCCCGATCAGCAACTGGCCGATCGCGTGGCAGCCGAGTTCGGTGCCCGCAAGGCCGCAGACTACGACGACCTCGTCCACGATCCCGCGGTGGAGGCGGTGGTCCTGGTGAGCCCGAACCATCTGCACGTCCAGCAGGTCGATGCTGCTCTCGAGGCCGGCAAGCACGTCTTTGTCGAAAAGCCGATCACGGTCCATGTTGCCGATGCAGTGCCGCTGGTCAGGCGCGCCGACCAATCCGGGCGCGTGCTGATGGTTGGCCACAACACCCGCCGGAGGCCTGTTTTCAGAAAAGCAAAGGCACTGCTCGAAGAGGGGCGCATCGGCTCGGTCGTCTCATTCGAGGCGCATTTCTCCCGGCAGGTAGGTGTTCTATCGCCCGATCTCGGCTGGCGTGCCGAGGCGGACAAATGCCCGTCTTTGCCCATCATGCAGCTCGGTATTCACTTCATCGATACGATCGCCGCCGTGCTTTCGGAGGTGGCGGAAGTGAGCTCGATGCAGCGCAACGCCTATCTTCCCGAGGGTGTCGTCGACAGCACAGTCTCCCTGCTTCGTCTTGAAAATGGCCAGGTGGGTACCCTCGTGGATCACTACGTCACTCCCACTTTGTATGAGCTGAGGATCGTTGGGACCGAGGGTATCATCCAATGTTTTGAGGACTTCCTGCGGTTCAAATGGCAGAAAGGCGATGAGACACGCCGAGAGGGGTTCGAGTTCGAAGTCGACGACAGTTATGTGGAGCAGATGCGGGAATTCGGTCACTGCGTCCGGACCGGCGAGCGGCCGGAGACCGATGGCCACGCGGGCCTGCGCGCTTTGGCAGTGGTCGAGGCTCTCAACGTGGCGAGCCAGCAGGGACGGGTCGTGCCGGTGCGGCAGATCCTGGACAAGGCCGGTTACTGAACGGGGTTTTGTGAAGGGACCACCTTCCTGTACCGCGAATCCATGAATCCAACGTTACGCCTCCTCCAGGTGGCGAAATCCTACATCGGCCGTTACATCGACCGCCTGAAGCCGTACCTGCGGTCCCAGCGCGGCGTCGGCAGGCCGATCGTGGTGGTGCCGTACGTGGGGTACGGAAACGAGCGGACGCTGCGCCTTCGTGGCCGCGTGCTTGAAAAGCGGCTGGCATCTCCGAGTCGGCCGGGAGACAGTCGCTGGCGGAATCTTGTCAACATGTGGCTGCGGGTACGGACTGCCGAGGTACCGGGCGTGCCGGTGGTTGCCGAGTTCCGAGGGGTGCGATGTGAGACCGTGACCGACCTGGAGGGTTACTTTGAGGTCGATCTGGATGGGTCTCGAATCTCGGAGTCGGGGGTCATTTCGGTGTCTCGACACGGCCGGGTCCGGCTCAGGATCCGGGCTGGAGATCCGGCTCGGGGCATTCCGTCGGCCGAGGCCGTGGGCGAGGTGATCGTGCCGCCGCCGAGTGCGCACTTTGGCATCATCTCCGACATCGACGACACGATTATCCGGACCCGGACGCGGCATAAGCTCAGTCTGCCACTGCGGCTGGCTTTCAGCAACGCCCGAACACGGGTTGTCTACCCGGGGATTCCATCTTTCTACCGTGCCCTGCGCGATGGACTTTCCGGTGTCGACAACAATCCGTTCTTCTATATCTCCGGCAGCCCGTACAACCTCTACGACCTGTTCATGGAGATCTTCCGTCTGCGCGGAGTACCCACGGGCCACATGGCCCTGAAAAACTTCGGTGTCGGTGCCTTTTCCGACAGCATGATCGACCAGGTTCTGTACAAGACGGCGAAGATCGGCAGTTTGTTTGAAACCTATCCCCACCTGCGTTTCGTCCTTGTCGGCGACACCGGCGAGTCCGATCCGGAGATCTATACCGAGATGGCCCGGCGTTTCCCTGGCAAGGTTCCCCTCATCCTCCTGCGTGATTTGGAGAGTCGAAAGGCTCCCGGGCACGGCCCCGACTGGCAGGACATGCGTGCTGCCCTGGCGGGCGCCGGCACAATGCTCGTGCCACTGAACGATATCCAAGAGGCGGCCAGCGCGGCAGCGCAGGCTGGTTTGGTGCGCCCGGATCTGTCGCTGCGGAGCCAATTCCTCACCCGCGTGTAGGGGGCAGGCGCGCTCCGCTGAAGACCCAACCCGCTGTCTTCCTTTGGCCAACCGTCAGGTTCCATCCGCGGCGGTTGTGCCCCCTCCGGCATGAACGGAACCCATCGCCTCCGTGCGGCCGGCGTGGCCGGCCCTTTGGCCTTGACATTTGTGGGGTGAATCGTTATCATCTTCGGGGGATTGAAGGCGGGCCGAGGGTCCGCGCAGAAGCTCATTTCTCAGGCGAGCGGAGGAGAAACTGTGCTGGGTTACGCTCTTTTGGGACTGGTTGCTGGACTTCTGGGAGGCGCGTTTGGAATTGGCGGTGGTGCTTTGATGGTTCCCATATTGATTCTGTTCTTCAAGGTGCCCGTGCAGCAGGCGGTCGGCACCTCACTGACGGCGATTGTGCTCATTTCGATCTCCGGGGCGCTGCGCCACATCAGCCTCGGATCGGTCGAGTTCAGGATTGCCGCGCCACTGGCAGTGGCGGGCGCCGTTGGTGCCGTCATCGGCGCCACGTTCATCCGTGACTTGCCGGCCATCTACAGCAGACGTGCCCTGGCGATCCTTTTGTTCTATTCCGCGATCCGACTCTGGCAGGCAAAATGAAACGGTTTTCGACCCACCTTCTGGCAGTATTAGGATTTCTTCTGGTGCCCGCCCTCGGGGCCGCTGTGGTGCCGGGCAGCGCCTCTGGCGCGAGCTCAGTGTCTTCTCCCGAGAAGCTTTGGCAGCAGCTGCTCAAGGCCCACGTCACGCCGCAGGGCTGGGTTGATTACGAGGGCATGCAGCGGGACCGAGAGTTGCTCGACGGCTACCTCGAGTACTTTAAGAGGACGAGGCCCGATTCCATGGAGCGGCCTCTTGCCCTGGCCTATCTGATCAATGCCTACAATGCCTACACCGTTGCCAGCGTGCTACAGTTCTATCCCATAGGCAGCGTGAAAGAGGTGCGGGGCTTTTTTACTCGCAGGGTGCACAGAATCGGTGGCCGAAAGCTGAGCCTCGACGACATCGAAAAGTGGGCTCGCGGTTTCGGCGATCCGAGGGTGCACTTCGCCTTGAACTGTGCGTCTCGAAGTTGCCCGAAGCTGCAACGCTTCGTCTACCGCGGCGACTCCCTCGATGTCCAGCTCGACAGGGCGGCGCGTCAGTTCCTCAGCGACCCGAAGCGCGGCATGCGCATCGACCGGGAAAAGGGTGTCATTTATCTTTCGCGTCTCTTCAAATGGTACGGCGGCGATTTCGCCAAAGAAGGAGGACGTGCAAACTATCTGGAGCTGGCACTGGGCTTTCTCGATTCGAGCAAGGGGTTGAACTATGTGAAGCGGCACTACCTCTCTGACGAGGATCGTCGTTTTGTTGAGACGCAGCGTCCGAAGGTTGTTCATATGAAGTACGACTGGACCCTGAACAGAATTCCTTCCTCTTCTTCGTCCTCAGACGCGACCCTCCACTGACGTCTCACGGCGTCCGGCCCGGGGCCTGCAAAGCGAGGTTCTTGCCTTATGGAAAAGATCATCGTCGACGGTTACAACGTGATCCATCGCGTGCCGGAGTTGCAGCGTCTTCTGGACAGGGGTCTCGAAGAAGCCCGCGCCGAGTTGATCCTGCAAATCAAGTCTATGCTCACCTGGAAGCGTGTCGAAGTGGTGCTGGTGTTCGATGGCAACCATATGGGTGGACCCGCCCAACCCGTCACCGGCCACGACCGCCTGCGCGTGGTTTTTTCCCGTGCGCCGGTCAAGGCCGATCCTGTAATGCAGTCGCTCATCAAGGGCGAGGACCGCCCGGCACGAGTGACACTTGTCAGCGACGATCAGGAGATGGTCTCCTTCGCCCGATCGATGGGGGCCAGGACTCTCTCCGCCCAGGGTTTCTACGACCGCCTGCACCGGCGGCTGCGGGGAGAGGATCTCAATCGGAAGTTCGATTATGATATCTCTGCAGACGAGCTGGAGGAATGGATCGACCTCTTCAGCAGGGACGACGGCGACGAGGAATGAACCGCAACCGTGCCACCACGGAGACCCTGCTGCGCCGGCGTCGATATGTCGTCAACGGTCTCGTAGGGCTCACGGTCGTGGTCTTGCTCGGTCTCGGCATTACCGGCTGGCTCTTTCTCGACCGAATGGGCCGCTATCTTGAGGATGAACTTGGACGGCGACTGGGGGTGATGGCGGGGCTGACAGCGCGACTGCTGGAATCGTATGGTGTCCCCGATCGGTTTGCCGACGGAGATTATGACGTCGCCGAGCTCTTGGCCCGTCCGGTGTTGGAGGAGCTGGATGAGCGATACGATATCGAGGGGGCGCACGTCGTCGACCGACGTCTTACGGTACTGGCAACCAGCCACGAGTTCCTGGAATTCGGCACGCCGATCTCCTACCTTGTGGAAGATAGCCTGGCTTTGGGCCGGGTCTGGAGGGGTGAGATCTCCGTGGGCCCGCTGCACATCGTCGAAGGAAATCGTTTCAAGACGGCCTACGCGCCCCTGCGCGACAGCGCCGGCGGTATCTCCGCGGCGGTGGTCGTAGAAGCAAACGCCGATTTCTTCACCCTGCTAACCGAGTTCCGAAAAGGGCTGATCTTCGGCGGCCTGGCGGGATTGTTCCTGCTTGGGGTTTTTGCCCTTTTGCTTTACTGGGCCGTGGCTCAATTGCTGCGCACGCAGGAGTCGTTGCGGCGCTCCGAACGCCTTGCCGCCATGGGCCAAATGGCCGCCACCGTAGCACACGAGATCCGCAACCCGTTGAGCATCATCAAAGGCACAGCCGACGTGCTCAGAGAGCGGTATCAAAGCGGCGAAGAGCCGGATGAGCTGTTCGAGTTCATCCCTACAGAGGTGCGCCGCCTCAATCGGCTGGTGAACGACTTTCTGACTTTCGCGCGTGATCCGTCTCTCAAGCTCCAAGAAGCAGACCTGCGCGACACCCTGAATCAGACGCTGGCCTCGGTGGAAGAGGAGTTTCGAAGATCCGGTGTGCGACTCTGTGCCAAGGACATCCCTTCGATGATGATTAAACATGACCCGGATGCGGTGCACCAGGTGCTCCTCAATCTGCTCCTCAATGCCCAGCAGGCCGTCGGGGAGGGCGGTGAGGTGTGGGTCGCGATGCGGCGCGAGGGGCGACGCGGAGTCACGGGTGCTGTCATCGAGGTGCGCGACACGGGACCGGGTCTGCCAGATGAGCCGGAGAAGCTGTTCGAGCCTTTCTATACGACCAAAGCCAGTGGCAGCGGCCTGGGTCTAGCAATCTGTCGGCTTCTCGTCGAAAAGCACGGAGGCGAGATCGAGGCAGCAGACCAGCCAGGAGGAGGCAGTATTTTCAGAATTTTTTTGCCCGCAAACTGAAGGCACACTGGTCGCATAACGCTAAGCCCGTGAAACGTTGCAGTTTTGCAACGGGGCCGTTGCATATTTGCAACATTCTGGCGCGAACCTTTGCGGATTCAATCTGTTGCTTGGGCGGCTTTGGAGACGCGAACTGTCGGAAAAACAAGCGCCTTCGGCTCGACGAGTTAGCATTTTGCGGATTCGGCCAGCTTTGGCACGCCTTGTGCCTCTATATGAGCAGGCGTTAGACGATGCGCCTTCAGTTCTCACACCGGGAGCAGAGGGGTTAGGCCATCCGCAAGGATGGCCTACCTTATTTTGGGCCGGCAACGCAGGCCCAAAGCCCCGCTGTGCTGAAGTGTGAATGTTTACGGCTGTCGCTGCCAGCGTGGCCGAGCCCGCCCCGCCGCAGACCTACCTTTTCCTCCTCAGCGTTCCCCTTTTGCCCTTTGTGAACCCACGTGCTGGAATTATGGCTTGCTTCTCTACGCCTCAATGGATATATTTGGGCTGATACGCCCAGTCCAATCAACTTTGGAGAAGCGACGCCCGAGATGTCCGAGCCGACCATTCTGGTGATCGACGACGAAGAGCGGATGTGCAAAATCCTGCAGGTAGCACTGCAGGGAGACGGGGTGAGGGTGGCGACTGCGCCCAACGCCGAGGTCGGTTTGGCTGCTTTCGAGCGCCAGCCGTTCGATGTGGTGATTACGGACCTGAAGATGCCCGGGGCGGATGGCCTCCAGGTGCTGGAGCGTGTCAAGCAGCGTTCGCCGCAGACCGAAGTCATTCTGATGACGGCCTATGCCACAGCGCAGACGGCAGTCGAGGCGATGAAGAAAGGGGCGTATGACTATGTGATCAAGCCCTTCGAGATGGACGAACTTCGGTTGAAGGTGCGCCACATCCTGGAGAAGAAGCGGCTGGTGTGCGAGAATGTGGCGCTGCGGCAGGAGCTGCGCGAACGCTATTCGCTGAAAAATATGGTCGGTCGCAGCGGCGCCATGCAAGAAGTTTACCGAATGGTCCAGAAGGTGGCCCCCAGCGATGCGACGGTTCTGATACGCGGCGAGAGCGGCACCGGCAAGGAACTCGTGGCCCAGGCGATCCACCACCATAGCCCGCGGGCCGACAAGCCATTCATCGCCGTCAACTGTGCGGCTCTGCCCGAGAGTCTGCTCGAGAGCGAACTGTTCGGCCACGAGAAAGGCGCATTCACAGGCGCAGACCGCCGAAAGCTGGGGAGATTCGAACTGGCTGGGGAGGGCACCATCTTCCTCGATGAGATCGGCGACCTGACACCCGCCACGCAAGTGAAGCTTCTGCGCGTACTGCAAAATCACCAGATCGAACGCCTGGGTGGCACCGAAGTGATCCAGGTCCGGGCCCGTACCATTGCGGCGACCAACAAAGACCTTGAAGAAGCCATCCGTCAGGGAACCTTCCGCCAGGACCTCTACTACCGTGTCAACGTCTTTCCAATCTATCTGCCGCCCTTGCGCGAGCGCAAAGAGGACATCCCTGAACTCGTGGAGCATTTCCTGCAGAAGTTCAACCATGCGCATGGCATGGCGCCGGCCGCTTACGAGCGGCTGATGGCGTATCGCTGGCCGGGCAATGTGCGCGAATTAGAGAACGCCATCGAAAGGGCGGTGATCCTGGCGGGTGACCGCCGTATCGAGGCCGAGGACTTACCGGCCCATATCCGAGGTGCACCTCGAGGGGAATTCAGGATCGACATCCCGGATGAAGGCATCAGTCTCGAAGAAGTTGAGAAGGGCTTGATTTATCGGGCCCTGGCAAAAGCGGGCGGGAACAAAAGTCGAGCGGCCAAGCTGCTGGGGATCACCCGGCGCAAGCTCTACTCGATGCTTGAGCGCTTCGGCGAATGAGGACGGATGATATGGCAAGGGGAACATTCAGCACCGATCGCGGCAGCGGCAAATTCACGGCCAACGT
>CAZGRP010000041.1:0-26546 GCA_964527995.1 uncultured Cytophagia bacterium
AAACGGCTCGAAGATCTCGTCTGCGTGCCTGGGATCGATGCCGGGACCGTTGTCAACGACGTCGATGGTGAGCCGGTCCGCAGACCTGGTGGCGGTGGTTGAGATACGGATCACTCCGTTGCGGGCGTCGACAGCCTGCATGGCGTTGTGGAGCAGGTTGACGAAGACCTGCTGGATCTGCGTGGCGTCCCCCCAGAACGTCGACTTCTTGGCCTGGAAGTCCTGCTCGATGCGAATGTTCTTCCCTTTGTTCAGCGGTCGCAGGAAGCGAATGACATCCACCAGCATCTGATGGAGATCGATTTGCTCGACCTTTGGCTCGGGGGTTCTGGCATAGTCGAGCAACTCCCGAATGATGCGCTGGCAGGTCAGGGTGTTGCGCTGGATCACTTCGACGTGCTCGCGAAACGGGGAACCTTGCGGCAGCTCGGTCTCCATCATCTGGTTGTACATCGATATCGCCGCCAGTGGGTTGTTCATCTCGTGCGCCACCACGGCTGCGGTTTTACCCAGTACGGCAAGCCGCTCCTGGTGCGCCTGGCGCTCGTTCATGCGTTCGCGCGCGGTGATGTCCCTGGCCACCAACACTTTGGCGGAACCGCCATCCAGGGAGGGCAGCTTGGTGGCAATGACCTCGAAGATCTTGTCCTCGACGGTGACTTCACAGGTCGTTGTCCGCGACGTGTCGGTCAGACAACGGATGCACTGGTTGCTCGCCGCGGCATGGAGCGCGCATTTGCGAATGCTCTGATGGTTTTCGCCATGCTCCAACATCCGAATGATGGGTTCCGCAGCTTTGTTGGAAAGAACGATTTCGCCCGCCTGGTTGAGGAGAATCAGTCCGTCGGTCATCGAATGGACGACGGTGTTCAGGCGGTTGTGCTGCACCCGAAGTTCGCGTTCTCTTTTTTCCAGGTCGGCGGCCGTCTGCTCCAGGGTGCGGGTCCGATCCTCGACCGCCTGGGTCATGAGATTAAAGGTCTTGGCAAGGTGGCCGATTTCGTCCTCCGAATCGATGTCGTTGCGGACCGAGAAGTCACCCTCCTTGATCCTGAATGCCATTCTTTGCAGTTCGCCAAGCGGGCGCACCAGATACTGAATGGGGAAGAACAACATCAACAGCGCAGTGATGGCGACCACGAGCGTGATCCCGAGAAGTTTTCCTTCCAAGACCCGCAGGGGAGCCAGGGCGTCTTCTGCATTCAGCTCGATAAGAGTCGTCCAGCCGAGGCTTCGCAGCGGATGGCTCTGCCCGTACATGTCCTTCCCGTTCTGGCAGGCATGCCGGCCGACGTGCAAGGACGGCACGATGGACTGGCTGGCTGGAATGATCTTGATGCCGGCCATGGCATCGTCTGCGGTCATCTGGTCCCGGCTGCCGAGCCTTTTCAGATACCACCATGGCACTTCCACGCTGGCCCCGGTCTGGTCGACCAGGGTCAGATACTTTTCCATGTGGGTTTCTGACATGGCAGTGTCATGGGGTACCGAGGCGTTCTGAATCACCGAGAGCAGATTGATGATAGAGACAAGATAGCCGATCTGAGATTTGCGGTCGATATCCCACAGCGGCGTGACGATGGCGGTGGTGGGAAAACGCTCCACACTATCGGGCGGGATGATGGCGGTGAATTGCTGGCGGTTTTCTTGAAAGGCGGGCTCGATCGACTTGCGGAGATCGCGGGCATTTCCCAAAACACCGACGATGCGATGTTTGGCCAGATCGTAGATTTGCAGGTCGACGAACTCCCCGACCAGAGGCAATTTGTTGACCCGCAGGTGAGTCCGGAGTTGACGGCGCACCTCCTCCGCCTGTTTCGAGGCGCCGGCCTGCCGCGACAGCCACTCGGCGGTCTTGGTGCGAATGAAACCGTCCGAGGCAAAATCCTCCGCCCGGCGGGCCAGCGTCTCCAGCTTCTTGTCGAAGAGGGTTGCCTGCGCCAACGACTCGCTCTGCAAACGCAGCAGGATTTCGCGGTTGAGCGGGGAGTAGACCGAGTTGACGACGAAATAGCCGCCGATGCCGAAGACCAGCAGGTAAAGGGTGATGAAGCCAAGCGGGAGCTTGTACTTGATGTCGATTTTTGAGAGCGGGTCTTTAGGAATCCAGTTCACGGGAGACCGACCCTTCTTTTCTTGGGGATTTCTCAAGCCCGACGGCAGCAGATAGTGTAACAAGAACGAAATTACGAAGGTGCCCTATCGTTGTCAAGCGCTTTTTGGGCACCATCAGATTCTGCGGCGGCGCGGTTGACAGAGCAGGTGCCATTCCTTATATTCAACACCATTCTGTCCGATTATCGCCACTTGGAATGCACGGCAGCGCCCCGTCCCCTTGAGCGGCACCCCGAGGTGCCGATGTGGGCATGAATTCGACATGGAGGTGATGCGAATGATGGTGAAAAGACGTGCGGCTGGATATGTAGTGGCCTTTTCTGTTACGCTCGCCGCAGCGACGACGGCCCGAGCGCAGTCGCCGGCCGGTCGAGTGACTTTCAACGCGTCCTGGCGGGTTCGGCTGGAAATGTGGGACTGGTTCCAAACCACTGGACCTTACGACGGCAGTTACGGCTTCGTCGGTTCTCTGGTGCGTTTTGCTGCCTCCGGGCAGACCTCCCGCGCGGATTGGCGCATCGAGTTTTCGCAACCTTCGTTGCTCGGCCTTCCGAACCGGGCCGTAGCACCGGCGCCGCAAGGGGCCCTGGGTCTGGGAGCGAACTACTATGTTGTGAACGGCGGTGACGATGCCAACGTGTTTCTCAAACAGGCCTTCCTGCTCCTGAAAAACGCAGGCAATCCTTCCAGCCTGCTGCGCGTTGGACGATTCGAATTCGTGGGCGGCCTGGAGAGCATTCCGAAGGACCGCACTCTCGCCTGGCTCAAACGAGTGCGGATCGCACACCGGTTGCTGGGCAATTTCGGCTTCAGCCACGTGCAGCGCAGCTTCGACGGTGTGCAGTGGAGCTTGGACACGCGCCGGATGAACGTAACGTTCCTGGCAGCCAGACCGACCCAGGGCGTCTTCGACACCGGGGGCTGGAAAAACCTCGACGTGGACGTTCTCTATGGCTCCTTGACGCTGCCGCAGCAGCGTTCCGATCTGGGGCTCTTCGTTCTGGCCACCCTGGACCACCGGAAGGTGCTGAAGACGGACAATCGCCCGGCGGCTGCACGCCATGCCGACCGCAAGAGCGTTCGAGTCGCAAGCCTCGGAGGCTACTATCTCGGGGTTCTCGAGGCGGGCAAGGCATCCATGGATCTGACCCTCTGGGGTGCCTACCAACTTGGCCGCTGGGGTAAGCTGGACCAGGCGGCCTGGGCCTGGCTGGTCGAGGTGGGCCTGCAGTTTCCTCGGATGCGAGCGAAGCCGTGGCTGCGGGCCGGCTGGATGCAATCCTCCGGAGACGGCGATCCCCAGGATGGCACTCACCGAACGTTCTTCCAGCACCTGCCGACCCCGCGCCTCTACGCTCGTTTCCCGTTCTACAATATGATGAACCTGCAGGACGCCTTCGTGCAGTTGATGCTCCGGCCGGTCAAAAGGCTGGCGCTGCGCAGCGAAGCCCACGCTCTGCGCTTGAGCAACAAGAAAGACCTGTGGTATGCCGGCGGGGGCGCCTTCAACGACAAGGTGTTCGGCTACGCCGGACGGCCGAGCTTCGGCAACAGAAACCTGGCCGCTGTCTTCGATCTCAGCGCCAGCCTCCACTGGTCGAACTGGTTGTCGACAACCTTCTATGCCGGCCACGCTATCGGGGGTGGCGTGGTACGCAGCATCTATGCCAGCCGCCATGCCAATTTTGCCTACATCGAGTTCGTTCTGCACAAGTAGCGATCGACTGCGTGGGCGCGAGTCGTCGCCCAGTCTTGGAGGCAGGTGGGGCGCCGGCCATAACCTGGGGTTTTCAGGAAGGGATGTTCAAGAAACCTGGAGCCGGTGGTGTGCTGCCGCGCAGAGTCCCCCGGAAGCGACCAGGGTCGACCTCCGAGCTGCGAGAGCTGAAGGTTCTGGCATTTTCCGGAAAGGATCAGACCGACTGATAGGCAGGACGTATTTCCATGTTGAGGACCAGGCGCCTGACTGCCTGCGTTCCGGGAGAATGGGCGAGCCCGAGATGCAGGTATCAGACCGCACCGGCGATATAGTTTTCGAGCTGCTTGATCACGAATTTATGCTCTGAAATGATGGCCTTCACGACATCCCCGATCGAGATCACGCCCACCAGTTCGCCGCCTTCCATAACCGGGAGATGGCGGATGTGCTTGTCGGTCATCAACGCCATGCACTCTTCGATCGACTGGTCCGGCCGTACATAGTAGACTTTCTGACTCATGATCGCGCTGACAGGCATGTCTTTGGAGGATTTGCCTTTCAGAATGACCTTCCGGGCATAATCGCGTTCCGAGAAAATGCCCACGAGCCGGCTGCCCTCGAGCACCAGGAGCGCCCCGACGTTCTTATCGGCCATCAGTTTTAGAGCATCATACACAGGGGTGTCGGGTGTCACCGACCAAACATCGCGCCCCTTGGTTTTCAAAAGATGGCTCACGTATGTCATCGTTTCACTCCTCCAATCGCTCGTGTCATGCAATCGAATGGGGCGTTGACGCGAAGCGCACGCCCCCGAGTTGCTGTGGTTCGGGAATGTTACGAAGCTCCTCCGAAAAAGTCAAGCAGAGATACGACTTTTCTTATAATTCAGTTTAGGGTTCCTGCAAATGAAGTCCGCACGAATCAGCCATCGCTCTGCATCCGACAACGGATGAGCATGCGCCCCGAGCACGATTTCTTTGATCCGCCTACTTGGCCAGGCGCAGACTGAGGGTCTCCTTGCCGCGCTCGACCACCACTTCGACCTGCGTCTTCTCCTCCAGTTCAGCCATGGCCTCGCGAAAGTCGTCGAGGTCGCGGATGCGGCTCCTGCCGAAGCGGATGACGATGTCGCCAGGAGAAAGTCCGGCACGACCGGCTGGGCTTTCGGCTCGGACGTCGGCGACCAGCACACCCTGCGCCGAGCCGAAGAATTGTGACAGGTCGCCCGTCAATGTCTGGACTGTGAAGCCCCAGGCTTCCGAGCTCACCTCTTCGGTACCCGTTTCTGCGGTGGGAGGACGCGTGTAGTCGCTGAGCAGATTGGGCATGACGTAAATCGGGGAGTGCGTCCGAAGCGCGAGGGCGATGGCATCACTGGGGCGGGCATCCAGACGGTGGTTCTTCTTGCCTTGTGTGACGACCATCTCGGCGAAATAGGTGTCGTCTTTCAGCTCCGTGATGGTGACGCGCTCCAGCTTCCCGTTCAGTGTCTCGAGCAACTTGGCCATCAAATCGTGGGAGAGAGGGCGGGAGGCCGATTCTCCTTTGCGACCGAGAAGAATCGAGACGGCCTGATCTCCGCCTACCGAGATGGGCAAGAACCTCTTGCCGCTGTCGTCGGCAAGCACCACGGCCACCTGGCCGGTGCCGGGGATCGCCTGCAGTCCGTGGACTTTGACCCGTACCGGCTCCTCCCCGGCGCGCGAACTGCATCCGGCCAGGATGAGGCCGAGGGTCAGCATCAGGAACTTCCGCGTAGAGTGACTCATGATTCCTCGCCCGTGTGTTTATTTGATCAGCAATAGTTTGCGCACCTGCACCGTCTTCCCGACCTTCAGCCGGCAAAAATAGTTGCCAGAACTTTGGGCAGTGGCATTCCAGACGACTCGGTGCCGGCCGCGCTTCTCCAGGCCGGACAGCAGCGTCGCTACCCGCACACCGCGCAGGTCGTACACGGCCAGGTCGACTCGACTGTCTTCGGGCAGCTCGAAGGAGATCGTCGTGGATCCATTGAACGGATTCGGGAAGTTGGACAGCAGCACGAACCGGCTGGGACTCTGCCGCCCGTGAGGCTGGCCCACCTTTGTCCCTTTCGAAAAGACAAAATCGGCGACCTTTGGCAGATGGTCCGAGGCCCGGCTCACATCGTCGGCGCGCAGGTCGGCGTCGTTGAGGGCGGCTTGCGACATCTCCGGGGTGTAGAGTAGGAAATGGCGCACCGGCTTGAGCACGCTGTCGGTGTAAATCATGTAGTCGAGGCGGCCGGGTGCGAAGGAACTGTGGTCGTTTCTCCAGGTGTACCCCATGCGCATCTCGGTCTGCCGCGAGATCAGGTCGGCCAGGGCTGTGCCATCCCAGTCGGGCGGCTCGGGAGGCCCGAACTGTGCCTGGTCCACGATTTCGCCGGTCAGGATCGTCTGCTGCTGCTGGCGAAATCCCACCAGGTTGAGGTCGCCGGCGATGATGATGGGTGTGCCTTCGGGCAGCTGAAGTCGGCCGCCCGGTTGTTTGGCATCGCGCAGGAAGGCGGCCAGGGCATCGGCCTCCTGTTGCCGTTGTGTGTTGGCCGAGCAGCAGCGCAGGTGGGCGTTGATGAGCAGCAGATCCGTGGTGTCGTCGGCGGGCAGGTCGATCCATGCCGCGGTCATCCTGTGGTTTGGCAGAATCAGCCAATGTTGCAGAATCGGGAAGCGGCTGACGATGATGTTCCCTTCGTCCGCCTTGAGCGCCTGCCAGCGCTGTCCCTGGGGCAACGGCAGGATGGAGTCGATCCGCGCCGCCGTTTCTTCGGCTGAAGGGTTCCACATCTCCTGGAAACAGATCAGGTCGGGCTGCAGTGCCCGCAAGATCCTGTCGAATCGCGCCTTGCGGCCGGGGTCGAAGACGCCATTGTCAAGCACATTATAGGTCAGCAGCCGCACTGCATCCGGATTCTGCTTCTGGATGGGGATTTGCTGTGGCGGCGGCACGGGCGTCGGGTCGAAGACATAGGTGATCGTCTCCCCCTGAGCCGGTGCCATATCGCCGGTGCTGGTGGCGGCGTCACGAAGAACCAGGTTCAAGGTATCATTCTGGAAGAGTGGCATGTAGCCATCCGGGATCGCGTCGCGCCCAAGGGCGATCTCGAACTCCGTCGAGCTGACGGTGGGCAGGGTCCTCAACCTGATATTCGCGAAAGTGATGGTCGTCTCTCCGGCCTGGGAATAGAAGGTGCCCGACCGCCGGCCGAACACCCAGCGAAGCTCCGCTCCGATGCCGTTCACCCGGAATCCGGTGTCGCGGCGATGATCCGTGTCGAGGTAGAGCGTGAGTTCGTTGTCCGTCTGCAGGTTGATCTCGCCTCCCACCTCGATGCGAAGAAAGAGAAAGCGGTCGTCGTTCGCCGCCCAGATGTGACCGATGTCGATGTCGTGGCCGTTGTTGTCACCGGCGGGGTCCTGGTAGATCGTCGGCAGGCCGTCCCAGTCGGAGAAGCGGCCATCCAGGAAGATCGGCCGCGCCTGCGCGCGAACACTGACAACGGCGAACATCACCAGGAGGACTGAAAAGAGGGTCCGCAGGATTCTCATCTCGGGGTTCGACTGAGGTTTGCGAGGTTCGCCAGCGCTTCCTGAAACAATATAATCAGCCCACGGCTCGGGCGCAATCGAAATTCTGCTCTTCAAAGGGGGGCTTCGAGCCTGGAGTCGACTCGGGCATTTGCTCCGCACGCATCAGCTTGATTCCCGCGCTCGCAGGAACGACCTGAAGAATCGGTGTGGCCTGCCGGAAGTTTCTTCTTGCGCAACCGGAAGCAGTTTCTTATGTTCCTACTCATGGTTCATCTCCTGAACATTTCGGTGCAATTCGGCGGCCGCTATCTTTTCGAAGCTGCATCGCTGCACGTCCGCCGCGGCGACCGCATCGGACTGGTCGGGCCGAACGGTGCCGGAAAGACCACCTTGCTGAAAATTATGGCCGGCCTGGAACGACCTGAGGCCGGAGAGATTCGCCGGGCAAAGCTCTTGACCGTCGGCTACCTGCCGCAGGAATCGGTTGCTCAGCGCGGACGATCTCTGGTTGAGGAAGCTCGCAGCGCTTATTCCGAGCTGATCGAAGCAGAGAAAGAGATGGATCGCTTGCGAGAGCAACTGGCGAGCGGCAGCGCCGACGACCCGAACCATGCCCGCATGCTGACACGCCTCGGGGAGCTGCAGAGCCGCTTCGAGCAGTTCGACGGTTTCAGCCTGGAGTCCAGAGTGGAGCAGGTGCTCTCCGGCCTCGGGTTCAGCAAAAAGGACTTCCAGCGATGCGTGGAGACTTTCAGCGGCGGCTGGCAGATGCGCATTGCCCTTGCTAAACTCTTGCTGCGCCAGCCATCGTTGCTGCTGCTGGATGAACCCACCAACCACCTCGATCTCGACTCACTCCGCTGGGTCGAAAGCTTTCTGGATGCCTACCCCGGTGCCCTGGTGATCGTGTCGCACGACCGCGCTTTCCTGGATAAGCTCGTACGCCGCATCGTAGAGATCAACCATGGTCGACTGCAAACCTACGCCGGCAATTATTCTGACTACGAGCAGCAGAAAGCGCTGCGCCTGGCCCAGCAGCGCGCCGCCCTCAAGGCGCAGCAACGGAAGATTCGCCAGACCGAGGCTTTCATCGATCGCTTTCGCTACAAAGCCACCAAGGCCAGGCAAGTGCAGAGTCGCCTGAAACAGCTCGATAAAATGAGGGTCGTCGAAGTGGAAGAGGACGGCAAGCCTCTTCGTTTTCGCTTCCCGCCGGGGCCGCGCAGCGGCCGGCTGGTGGTGGAACTCCGGCAGGTGAGCAAGAGCTACGGCGACAAAGAGGTCCTTCGGGACGTCGACCTGACGCTGCAACGCGGCGAACGCGTGGCCGTGGTCGGGGTGAACGGTGCAGGCAAATCCACCCTGGCGCGCATCGTTGCCGGCCTCGAGCCGCTGACTGCAGGGCAGCGCCTGGTGAGTGCCAACCTGGTCACCTCCTACTTCGCACAGCAACAGACAGACAATCTCGACCCGGCATTGACCGTGCTCGAGACTCTGGAGACGGTGGCACCGGATGAGATGCGGCCGAGATTGCGCAGCCTGCTCGGATCTTTTCTTTTCTCAGGCGACGACGTACAGAAAAAGGTGAGCGTGCTGTCTGGTGGCGAGAAGAGCCGTCTCGTGCTGGCAAAGATGCTGCTGTTGCCGGCGAATCTGCTGGTGCTCGATGAGCCCACCAACCATCTGGACATCGCTTCCAAAGAGGTGCTGCGCCGGGCGCTGGCCGACTTCGATGGTGCGATGCTGATCGTCTCGCACGATCGCGCCTTCCTCGACGGCCTGGTTGAGCGCGTCGTCGAGGTGAGAGACGGCAGGGTGCGTTCCTTTCCCGGTGACCTGCACGCCTACCTCTCCTATCGAGAGAAGGAAGCCTCCGAGGTCGAGGAGCAAGGCCGCCGGGAAGCGCCGCTGCGGCGGCGGGCTGCAGCCGTTAGCCGGAAAGAAGAAAAGCGGCGCCAGGCCGAGGAGCGCCAGAAACGGTATCGGGTGTTGCGCCCGCTTCAGGAGCAGGTCGCTGCGGTGGAAGAGCAGATCGAGCAAGCCGAGCAGCGTAAGGAGGATCTGGAGCGCGAGTTGGCGGATCCTGCCCTGTACGAGCATCCAGAACGAGCCCGGGCGACCTCGTGGGACTACAAGAGGGTAGAAGAGAGGCTGAGTGAGCTTCTGGCAAAGTGGGAGCAGCTCGTCGAGGAGCTGGAGCGGGTGCAGGCCGAGCTTGCAGGCAGCTCATCGAACGATGGCTGAGCCTCCGGCAGAACTGCCCGCGGATGGACTCGGAGGGGCACGGATGCAGCAAAGTGGATGGAGTTTCGAACCGCCCCGCTGATCGCGCCTTTGCCGGCTCGAGGCGCATTCTCTTTTCGCTCACAGCGAACCCTTCTCTCTCACCTTCTGCAGCTCCTTGCGCATCTTTTCCAACTTCTTCCTCTGCTCTTCCAGCGCCTTTTCCCGTTTCTTCAGTTCCTTCTCCATCTGCTTCAACTCGGTCCTCTTCTGGTCGTAATACTTCTCGAATTCCGCCTTGCTCCAGAAGCCGCGGCGCTCGAAATAGCCCCGGAAAAGCCAGTTGTGCTTCAGAGCTTCCATGTTCTCATTGAAGCTGAGCAGCCCCGAACGAGTCAGACGACTGAGGTCTTGCAGGTCCTGGGTGAATTGCACGAGCTGCTCCAGAGAGGCATCGAGACGGCC
Source organism: uncultured Cytophagia bacterium (assembly GCA_964527995.1). Lineage (GTDB taxonomy): Bacteria > Zhuqueibacterota > Zhuqueibacteria > Oceanimicrobiales > CAZGRP01 > CAZGRP01. The sequence goes on from CAZGRP010000041.1 coordinate 10,054, forward strand.
ATACAGCTCATCATCGGAGACCAGCCGGCCGATGGTTCCATCGCCATAGTGCATGTCGGCTATCAGCGACTGCAGCGAGTCCTGCACCGAGGTGATACTTGAAATCAGGAGCTGATGGATGTCATCTCGATAGATGAGAGCCCCCAGGGTGCCCTGGCCGGACTGGATTCTGTCGATCGTGGCGGCCAGCGAGTTACTGAGCTCCGTGAGCTGAGTGCCCAGCCGCCCGGCCTGCGAGGCGATATGCTGAAACACAGAGTCACCGCGGATGGTCATCGACTTCAAGGCCGTGTAGAGTTCATCGTCGTAGACCAGCCGGCCGACGGTGCCCTTGCCGCTGCGGATCTGCTCGGTGATTTCTTCCAAACTGCGTGTCACCCCGCGCATGTATCTGGCCGTCTCATCGAAGCTCGCCAGGATGGCATTGAGGGCCAGCGGGCTGCGGCTGCGCAACACGTCGCCGGCGTCGACAGCCTCCGCCTCAGTCGAGCCGCCGACGATCGAGACCACCTTGCTGCCAACCAGGCCCTCGGTTACAATCAGAGCCTCGGCGTCCTTACGAATGAGGTGTTTGGCGTCGCGATCGAGGCGGAAACGAACCAGCACCAGTCCTCCCGGGTGCTCGGGAAGCAGGATCTTTTCCACCGTGCCAATTTCGACTCCCGAGAGGCGCACCGGGGCACCCTCACGCAGTCCGGCGACCGTCTTGAATTCGGCGTACAGTGGAAAGGTCGATTCGAAGATCTTCTCTTTCTTGCCGAGCAGCAACACTCCGCTGACGAACAGAACGACACCAATCGACACAAACAGCCCCAGAATGATCAGGCGAGTTATTTTCATCTTAGTCCACCCTGCTTGTTGTCTGGCAGCCAGGCAAGAAAAGCACGCACGAAGGCATTGTCGCTTTGGGCCAGCTCGTCGAGCTGGCCGCGGGCCACGATCTTGCCCTGATGCAGAACGGCCACTTCATCGGCGGTGCGCGAGGCACTGCGCAGATCGTGGGTGATCGTAATCGCAGTCACGCCTTTTTCCAGTTTGGTGTTCTCGATGAGGTCGTCGATCTCGGCCGCAGTGATCGGGTCGAGCCCGGTGGTCGGTTCGTCGTACAACATGATTTCGGGGTCCAGAACCATTGCCCTGGCCAGGCCGACTCGCTTCTGCATGCCGCCGGAGAGCTCGGCCGGGTATTTGTCCATCGTGTGTTCCATGTCGACGAAGCGCAGCTTCTCAGCGATGATGGCCATTCGTTCGCTTCGCGGCAGGCGGCGATGGCGGCGCAAATGGAGATCGAGATTCTCGGCCACAGTCAGCGAGTCGTACAGTGCCGCGTTTTGGAAGACGAACCCGATGCGTTGTCGTACTCGATTGACCTCGTCGAGCCCGAGAGCGTTGACCTCCTGGCCGTCTACAAAGATTCGTCCTTCGTCCGGCTCGAGAAGGCGCACCAGGCACTTGAGCAAAACGCTCTTGCCGGTGCCGCTGCGCCCGAGCACCGCCAGCGTGCGGCCGCGTTCTACGTCGAGATCGACGCCACGGAGAACCTGGAGCTCTCCAAACGACTTGTGCAGGTTTTCAATCCGAATCATGCCCATTTAGCCAAAGAAAAAGATCGTCAGTTTGACCAGCACAACGTCCGCCAGGATGATGAGAAGCGAAGCGGAAACGACCGAGACCATGGCGGCGCGGCCGACGCCGCGAGTGCCGCCCGAGGCATGATAACCAGCGTAGCTGGCGATGGAACCGATCAGGAAACCGAAGACCGCGGTCTTGACCACCGCCGGAAAAACCAGATCGAAGCGCAGGAAGCGCACGGCCGAATTGAGGTAGAGTCTCAGGGACATGGGATTCTGGATTTGAACCGCGATGTAGCCGCCCACCAGTGCCAGCACGTCCATGTAGACCGTCAGGATCGGCAGCATGACGATGCATGCCAGGATTCGGGTGGTGACCAGGTATTGGTACGGATCGAGCGCTCCCGCCTCCATGGCGTCGATCTGCTCGGTGACCCGCATGGAGCCGAGTTCGGCACCGATGCCGGCGCCGACGCGCCCGGAAACCACCAGACCGGTGATGATGGGGCCGATCTCGCGCAGCACGGCCACGGCGATCAGGCTCGGCAACAACGACTGGCCGCCGAAGCGCTCCAGCGTGCTGCTGGTTTGCATCGCCAGCACCATGCCGATCGCGACACCGGCCGCTGCCACCAGAAGCAGCGACCGCGTGCCGATCTCCTGCATCTGGTTGGCCACTTCCTCCCACTCGTACGGCGGCAAGAACACTTTGCGGAAGAACCGGGCTGAGAACAGCGTGTACCGGGCAATTTCTTCCAGAAAATGAAGGATTATGGACATGGCACCTTCGCCGGAATTTGCCAAAAGAATCCCCAGAGCGGTGACGGGTCGCTCCGGGGACCTTCATCTGAAGGCCGGGTTCCCCCACCCGGATGGGATGGGAGTAGCCCGGCGCCTGGTTGACGAGTCCTGCGGCTGCGCTTCCTTCCCTTCAGCTGAACCGAGAACATCTCAGAAGCGCAGGAAGCCGCCGATGTAGCCCACCTCTTCGAGCAGCGGGCTCTGAGTCACGTGTTCCACATGAACCCCCTGGTCGATCGCCTCCTCGACGGCGTCGTCTACAACGTCCGGGACCTTGGTCATCGGCCCGCCGCAGTTCGGGCACTGCTCCAGCCAGTCGGCGCTCAGATAGCCGCAATCGGCACAGCGGTACCCTGCGGCGGCGAAGCTCTCGGAGACGACCAGTTCGCTGATCCGCTCCTTCATCAACGCCTGCAGGGTGGGCTGCAAATGGGCCACAGCGTACCCTTCTTTGAGGGCCTCCAGGTACTGCTCGACAACGGCCCTCTCTTCTTCCCGCTCATACTGCTGCTCGATGTCGCGGGCCTGGCGCAGAATTTCCTGCACCGTCATCTTCGGCGTCATCTCAATGGTGCCGGCGACCAGGTTCTGCAGTTCAAGTGGCAGAAAACGCTGGAACGCTGGCAACACCTCCTTCGGTGCCGCAACGATCAACAGATCGTACCCCTTGACCTCGAATCGCTCCCGCACCTCCTCTGCTACCCTGCGAAAATGCTCGTAGACGTTCTCCAGAACCTGTCGTTTCTTGCGCCACGGCGTGCGCTTCACGCGGCGGTCCAGATCTTTCCACTTCTCCTCCTGCTCGATCGAGCCGAGAAACATTTCGTAGATGCGAGCATTCTTCTCGTCCAGCGTGACCACGCAAAACGACTTGTACTCGTCGAGCAGTAGCGTCAGCGGCCGCACGTAGGGAGAGAAATCGATCACGGCGACCTCTCGAGCCGACCGGGGCAGGGGATAGACCTGCCAGAATCGTTTGGCCTGACAGGAGAACAAGACGATCTGGCGAACATACTCGTCCTTGATCCAGCCTGGCACTTCTTCCGCCAAGAAGCGGCGAATGGCCTGGCGATCGGCGTCGAGAGCGGCTTTCTGTTCCTCAGTGTAGTCCGGCGATTCTTCGGCACGCGTCCATTCGCGCCCGAGGATTTCTTCGGCACAGCTGACGACATCGGTGCCGCTGAGTCCGCTGTCGACGTTTAGATAGAGGCTGGTGATCAGGTGCTGTCCGTCGGTCACTTCGTGAAGTTGTCGGAGCATTTCGCGGGTGATCATCCCGTCCATCACCTCCTTTCCGTAAAAAGGAACGCAGCGGGGGCGAGAAGGTTCACCCGCAATGCCGGGCTGCTGGCCAGGGATGTGGGTGGTCACCACCCTCTCAATGGAGTGGCCAGCTCGGCGCCGCACCCGGTAGGTTCAGGAGGCCTGACCCTCGGGTGCGGGCGCGTCGTCCTCAGCAGGGTCGTCGCCGGTGTCCACGGCAGCGGTCTCAGCGACGGCCTTCGGCGGAGCGGCTGAGGGTACAGGTTCGGGTGTCGGCCTTGGCCCGAGGATTTCCTCGAGCTCCTTGCGGTCGACAATCTCCTTCTCAAGAAGAGCCTTGGCCAGCGCTTCCAGCCGGTCGCGGTGCTCTTTCAGCAGCGACAGGGCGCGCTGAAAGCACTGCTCCACGATGCGCTTGGTTTCCTCGTCGATGATGCGCGCCGTCGCCTCGCTGTACTCGCGGAACTGCGGCACGCGTCCCAGGAAGGGGTCCTCACCGTTTCTCGAATAGTTCAGGTGGCCTACTCTGTCGCTCATGCCATACATGGTGACCATGTTGCGGGCGAGCTGGGTGACCTTTTCGAGATCGTTGGCGGCTCCGGTCGACACGGTGCCGAAGATGATCTGCTCGGCGGCACGGCCGCCAAGGAGGGCCGTGATCTTGTCGAGGATTTCCTCCTGTGTCAACAGATACCGGTCTTCCAGCGGCGCTTGCAGGGTGTAGCCAAGGGCGCCGATGCCGCGCGGCACGATGGAAACCTTGTGGATCGGGTCAGCATAGCGCAAGAACCAAGCCACCGTGGCATGGCCTCCCTCGTGGTAGGCCACCACCTGACGCTCATGCTCATTGATCAGCTTGTTCTTCTTCTGGAGCCCGGCGATCACTCTCTCAATGGCTTCCTGGAAGTCCTCCATCTCCACTTTGTCTTTGCCTTTTCGCGACGCCAGCAGTGCCGCCTCGTTGCAGACGTTGGCGATCTCTGCCCCAGCAAAGCCCGGCGTCTGAGCAGCCAAGAGATGCAGGTCCACGTCCTCGGCAAGCGGAAGCCGGCGCGAATGGATCCGGAAGATGGCCTCGCGCCCGTTGAGATCGGGCTTGTCGACCACCACTTGGCGGTCGAAACGACCGGGACGGAGCAGGGCAGGGTCGAGGACGTCCGGGCGGTTGGTGGCAGCCATGATGACGACGCCGACGCTGGAATCGAAACCATCCATTTCAGAGAGGAGCTGATTCAGGGTGTTCTCCAATTCGTCGTGTCCTCCCATAGTGCCGGCCCGTCCGCGGCGGCGGCCAATAGCATCAATCTCGTCGATGAAGACGATGCAAGGCGCCTTCATCTTGGCTTGGGCGAAGAGATCGCGGACGCGCGCTGCTCCGACGCCAACGAACATTTCGACAAAATCCGAGCCGGTGAGACTGAAGAAGGGCACATTGGCTTCGCCCGCAACGGCTCTGGCCAGGAGCGTCTTGCCGGTGCCCGGCGGCCCCACCAGGAGCACCCCCTTGGGCATCTTGCCGCCGAGTCGCTGGTACTTTTCCGGGTTTTTCAGAAAGTCGACGATCTCCTTGACCTCCTCCACCGCCTCGTCGATGCCGGCGACATCGGCAAAGGTGATCTTCTGTTTGGCCGGATGCTCGGCATAGAGCTTGACACGTGCCTTGCCGAAGCTCATGACGTTCTGGGTCGGATTCATTCTGCGGAAGATGAGGCCCCAGATCACGATCAGCACCGCCAGCGGCAGGATCCAGATCACCAGCAGGTCCCAAAGCCAGTTGCTCTCGCGGGCGCCACGATATTCGACTCCAGCCTTCTGTAGATCTTCGACGAGCTTGTCGTCCTGCACGCGCACGACGGTGAAGTTTCGGCCGCGGAACTTCTGAAGCTCCTTGGGCAGCGGCTTGCCCAGCTTTGTGGCCAGCGAATCAAACGGCGCCTTCAGTTGGCCGCGGATGCGGTCCTTGCCGAGAACCACCTTCTCCACCCAGCCTTGGGCCACGAATTCGCGGAACTGGTTGTAGCTTATCTCAGGTGCTGGTGGGTTGGAGAGATACGAGTGGAGCAGCAGGAGCAGCACGATCATCATCAGGAAGTACCACAGCGAAAACTTCATGTGCTTTTCCACGACACCCTCCTCCTCGATGGCCCGGCCAATTGAGATCCTCCCGTCCGGCGACTCGGCTTCGACTTCCTCTGCCTCGCGTTCGAGACCATTCGCCAGAGCCGCCGTTCACGAAGCCCGGGCGTGTCGAGTTCTTCGTGTCAAGGATTCTGGATTGCTTCCGTCAAGAACCTCTGCGCGCAGACTTTTTTTTCAATGTACCAACAATTTCCGCCAAGGTCAAGACTGGGAGTCTGTGCGGCTTCGGCTGCTGCCGCCTTATCCTCGAGACGACGAAAAAGCACTTGCCAAATAGGCCTGGGCTCGCTATCATAGATCGCTCGAAACCAGCGGCGACGCAGTCGCTGCCGCTTTGAGCCGGGGCCGAGGTGCCTGTCGCGGGTGGGGGACGTCTCGTTGTGCCAACGCGAAATCAAGGAACCAGAGTCGGAGAACTGAAATGCCCGAAGCCACCAGCAAAGAACGGTCGGGGTCTGACGAGGCAGTGTGGCAAGCGGCCCCGCGCGGAACCAGACCCGTATACAAGATCGACGAACGGCCCGAAACGCTGTGGGAGTGCCTGCTTTACGGCTGGCAGCACACGCTGGTGGACATTTCGCCTTTTGTCCTGCCACTGGCGGTCGCCGCAGCCATCGGCATGTCCGCGTCGGAGAAGGCCCAGTTCATCAACTTCGGGCTCTTTTCGATGGGCCTGGCGACGCTGCTGCAGACCACCATCGGCAACCGTCTGCCCATCATCCAAGGGCCGTCGGCAACTCTCACTGGCACCCTGGCGCCGATCGCAAGCCAGATGGGCGCGTCCGTCATGTGGGGAGGCGTCTTTGTCGGCGGAATCGTCGAGATGCTGGTCGGAGCTTCGAGAATCCTCAAATATCTGCGCCGCCTTTTCCCCGCCGCCGTCTCCGGCGTGGTGGTCATCAGCATCGGCGTGGCCTTGGGGCAACTGGCTGTTCGCTTGATGATCGGCGACGGCCGGCTCCTCAACTTCGTCCTTGCCGGCACAGTGATCGGCCTCATCTTCGTCCTGCAGCTCCGCTTCCAGAATGTAGCCCGTGGTATCCTTTCCCGGGGTGCTGTTTTCCTGTCGATCTGGATTGTGGGTCTGGGCATCTCGGGCCTATTGGGCGAGGTGCAATGGCAGCTTGTGGCTCAAAAGCCCTGGTTCGCATTGCCGAAGCTCTTCCCGTACGGCGGGCCGGGCTTCGGATGGACATTTGCCATCGCCGCAATCCTCACTACCCTGGCAGGCTATTTGGGGTCGATGGTCGAATCGCTTGGGGACTACGCCGCAACCTGCGCGGTTTCCGATGAGGTCTATCGCGTTCGGCATATGAACCGGGGTATCTTTGCCGAAGGGCTGGGCAGCGTGGTGGCTTCTCTGTTCGGAGGGCTGCCGTGCACGAGCTACACCCAGAACATCGGCATCATCGCCACCACGCGGGTGGCCAGCCGCTTCGTGGTGCAGATCGCCGCTGTCATCCTGATGCTTTACGGCCTTTCTCCAAAGTTCGGCGCCTTGCTGGTGGCGATGCCACGAGCCGTTCTCGGCGGCGTTTTTGTGATCGTGTGCGGCATGATCGCCATGTCGGGGATCCGCCTGCTGAACGCTGCCAGGAACACGACCGCAAACTCTCTCCTTGTCGGCACGACGTTGATTTCCGCTCTTGGAATCCCGGTGTACGCCAGGTTTGTGCTGGGCGAAGAATGGCTGAGTCGGCTTCCCGTGGCCGGCCGGCTTCTGGTGACCAACACGGTGGTTCTGGCTGTGATCGTCGCCATCGGCCTCAACCTGCTTCTGAACATCCTGCTGAAAGGAGAAGCGGAGAGGGTGGAGACGGCGGCCGAGCCTCCGGCATAGCGGCGTCGCTCGAAACTCCCTCCATGGCGTCCGGCATCACAGCGTCGGCAGGCCGATGGGAAAGGCGTCTTGCACCTGCTTTGCCAGCGCCAAAACGGCCTCTTCTCCGAGCGGCGGGCCGACGATCTGCAGCCCCACCGGCAGCTTGTTTCGATCCATGCCGCAGGGAACCGAGGCCACCGGCAGCCCCGTCAGGCTGAGGACGAACGTGGGGGCGATCCAATCGACGTAGGTTTTCATCTTCTTGCCCGCTACCGTCTCCGGATAGTTCTGTTCCACTGGGAAGGGCGGCACAGCCATGCAGGGGGTGAGGAGGTGGTCGAACCTCTGAAACAGCTCCCGGAAGGTCTCCCATATCTGGCCGCGGGCCTGTTCCGCAGCTCCGAGCTCCTTGGTGGTCACCTTGAGTCCGGCGCGAATGTTTCCGGAGAGGTTGCTGCCGAAGTGTTCGAGTTTGTCCAGGCGCTTGAACTGGTGCGCCACCATCCAGTAGCCGCGCAGGGCGAGAAAGGCTTTCCTGGCGTAGGAGAGATCGAGCGTCACTTCCTCGACCGTGGCTCCGGCCTGAGACATGGCGAAGGCCGCCTCGCGGCAGAGACGCTCCACATCTTCGTCGACCCCGATGCCGGCGATGTCGGAACAGTAGGCCAGGCGAAGCCCTTTGGGAATGGCCTGGTGCACGGCGGCGACGAAATCCCGCCCGCTGGTCGGCTGATAAATCGGACAGAGGGGGCTCTGCCCGCACACGGCCTGAAGCATGAGAGCAACATCTTCCGCCGTGCGTGCCATGGGACCGGTGACTTGCAGGTTGTCCCAAAGGTAGTCGGAGGGATAGGTGGGCACCAGCCCGGCAGACGGCCGCAAGCCGACCACGCCGCAGAACGACGCCGGGATACGCAGGGAACCGCCCAGGTCGGTGCCCTCGGCTAGAGCGATCATCCCGGTAGCGAGTGCAGCCGCACCACCCCCGGTGGAGCCGCCGGCGCTCAACTGCGGGTTCCACGGATTTCGGGTTGGTCCGAAGACCTCGTTGAAGGTATTGCCGCCGGCCGCGAACTCAGGGGCGTTCGTTTTGCCGAGAATGATGGCGCCGGCCTCTTTGAGCCGGCGGACGACCAGCGCATCTTCTTTCGGCACATAGTCGGCGTAGAGAAGCGACCCAAAGGTGGTTCGCAATCCGGCGACCGGGGTGACGTCCTTGATGCCTACCGGCAGCCCCAGGAGCGGCCCCACCTGTTCACCACGCAACAGCTTCTGTTCCGCCTTGCGGGCATCGTCGAGAGCATGGTCCGAAAGCGTGCAAATCGCATTGATGGTGCCGTTGTGCCGTTCCACCTGCGCCAGGCACGCCTCTACGATGTCGACCGGTGAGAGCTCTCGACGCTCGATGAGGCGGCGCATTTCAGCAGCCGGCAGCCGTGCGATCTCTTCATGTTGCTCCATCTCTCATTCCTCGACAAACGCAACGACACGGGCAAAGGCCGCTTCGCCACCCTTGAACTTCCACGGAAAGCAGCCAATCGTCAGTCTCCGGTTCTGAAGCTCGGGGGCGGCAATGTCTCCGCCGAGGTTCTCGATGTGCATGCAGTTGTGGGGGAACAGCGCATTGTGAGTGAGCTGGTAGTGCTCTTCCGGGAAGAGTTCCTTCATCTTCTTTTTGCCATATTTGGCCTCGCACTTGGCGCGCACTCGATCGCAGTGGCCGTGCATGCCTTTGCCCAGAAACCTGCCGATCGGCAGATTCATTGGATGATCCGTGGACACCACATCGACACCCCAGATCTTGATCTTTTTTTCGAGCAACCAGTCGACCATGTCGGGGTGGGCACCCGGGTGCATGTGGATGTACTTTTCTTCATCCGGCTCGGAGCCGAACTGGGCGTACTTGTGCCAGCCGGTATGGAGGATCAGGATGTCACCCTGGCGCACCTCGACGCGTTTTTCGATCATTTTCGGTGAATAAACAGCCAGCTCATCCATTTCGTCCGTGAGGTCGACGATGACGCCTGGGCCATACAGCCAGTCGATGGGGATCTCGTCGATGGTCATTCCCCCCGTCACGAAATGGCGCGGCGCATCGAGATGAGTGCCCATGTGGTTGGAGGTCTGGATATACTGGGCGTTCACACCATGCTCCGCCTTCCGCTTGATGTACTTGACCTCGAAGGGCGGGTAGTAAGGCCAGAAAGGTGCGTCCTGGTTCAAGGGTTGAGAAAGGTCGTAGATTTTCATCGTACCTCCTGTTCCGTTCCATGTTTCTGTTGGTCGCTGAACAACTGCTTCACCTCCGGCTTCGTCACCTTTCCCATGACGTTGCGTGGCAGTTCATCCAGGATCAGCAGCCGTGTAGGGACTTTGTATCCGGCGAGTCTCTCCTTGGCCCAGTCGCGCAGTTCGGCCAGAGACAATGAGCGGCCGGACTCGAGATTGACGGCAGCGCAGACGCGTTCACCCCATTCCTCGTCCTCCACGCCAACCACCGCGCACTCGCGAATCGCCGGGTGGGTCCGGAGTACCTCCTCGATCTCCAGGGCCGAGACCTTGTAACCGCCGGTCTTTATGATGTCGACCGACTTTCTGCCCAGAATGCGGTAATACCCTCTCTCGACCACGGCCGCGTCGCCGGTGCAGAACCAGCCGTCTCGAAAGGCCTGGCGGGTGGCGTCGGGTTTTCCCCAGTATTCCAGGAACACGTTCGGCCCCTTTACCTGGATCTCCCCCGGAACACCCTCCTCTCCGATTTCCCTGCCGGATTCGTCTACCAGCCTCAAGAGAACGCCGGGAAGCGGCGTGCCAACGAACCCGGGCCTGCGTTCGCCGTGGAGCGGATTCGACAGCGCCATGCCGATTTCGGTCATGCCGTAGCGCTCGAGCAGGGTGTGCCCGCTGATGGCCTTCCATTTCTCAAGAACGCTGACAGGCAGAGCCGCCGAGCCCGACACCATCAGACGCATCTTGGCACAGGCTTTCGACATCGCCTTGCGCTCGCCGGCGGGCGCGTTCTCCCAGGCCGCAATGAGTTTGACGTAGATGGTCGGCACGGCCATGAACAGAGTCAAGTCGCTGTGCTGAAAACGCGACCAGACCGCGCCGGCGTCGAATTTCGGCAGCATTTCGCAGATCGCCCCGGCCCAGAGTGCGCACGAAAGCACATTGATGATGCCATGGGTATGATGCAACGGCAGGACGTGCAGGATGTGGTCGTCGGGCGTCCAGCCCCAGGCTTCGATCAGGCAGGTGATCTGCGCCGTGATGTTCCGATGCGTGGTCACCACGCCTTTCGGCTTGTTGGTCGTGCCGCTGGTGTAGAGGATCATCGCCCGCCGGTCCGCCTCCACCACCGGAAGCGTGCCCCTGTCAGCGGTCAGCACTGCCGAAGTCGACACAAAGCGGATGTCTCGGCGCTGGACCCCAGGCTGTAGCCTGGCTTCGAATTGTGGATGGACCACCAGCGTCTCGGCAGCCGTGTCGTCGAGGACATACTCGATCTCGGGTAGAGGGTGGGAGATGCACAACGGCACGGCAATGCCGCCGGCCAGCCAGATGCCCCATTGCACCGCGACGTATTCGAAACCAGGAGGCACCATGAAGGCGATTCGGGCTTCGTGCAAGTCCCGCCGGTCCCGGAGTAGCGACGAAGCCACCCGGGAGGCGGCAGCGAGCAGTTGCGCATAGCTGTACCTGCCGCGTTCGTCGATAATGGCAAGGCGGTCCCGGTGTTCCAGGGCTCTTTGAAGCAGGGGGAGTTGGGAATCAGTGATCATTGCTGGGACTCCAATGCACAAAGGCTCCAGTCTTCGCATTGCTGAACCGCACCCCAGAGGTTCCTCGACCGGCTCCTCCGGACTTCGGAACGACAGCCAGGGGATGGGTCGCGCGAATCTGTCTCACTGGATGCCCGCTTGGCCGGCCAGGCACGGCACCGACCCATTTCTTAATCCCTGGTACCCAATTCGGTCACGGTTCCGGCTCTCCATGGCTGCTCCGGGCGTTCTCCACGGCCTGGGTCAGGGCCTGCACTGTCAGCACGCGGGCAAGGCGGCGGCGGTACGCCGGGGAAGCGTGCAGGTCACCCGGCGGATCGATGTCTTTGCCAGCGGCGGTTTCGGCTGCGGCCTCGATGGCCTGCTCGGTGACGTCTTGGCCTTTCAGCACCTGTTCCGCCTGGCGTGCTTCCACCGGGACGTTGCCGGCAGTCAGGAAAACGATGCGGGCCTGCTTGCACTGATCGTTGTTTTCATCGAGAGTGAGCATGGCGGCCACGCCGACAAGGGCATAGTCACCGTGGCGGCGGGCGATCTCGCGAAAGGCCCATCCGGTGCGTGGCGGCATCGGAGGCACAGCGATTTCAGTCAACAGCTCTTCCGGCTCGATGGCTGTGGTAAACAGGTCCACGAAAAAATCTTCCGCGGCGATCCACCGCTCCCTTTCGAGGTTGCGGAGAAGGAAGCGGGCGCCCAGGGCCACCATCACCGCCGGGAGTTCAGCCGCCGGATCCGCATGGGCAAGACTGCCGCCGACCGTGCCGCGGTTGCGAATCTGGGGGTGGGCGATGTAGGGCACGGCTTCGCACACCAGCGGGGCGCGCTTGGCAACCTCTGTATGGCGCTCGAGATGCCGTTGCCGCGTCATCGCCCCGATGCGCAGGCCACCCGAGTCGTCCGGACGAAGATAGAAAAGTTCTTCAACCCGGTTGAGGTCGATGAGGATCGACGGCTGCGTCAGGCGAAAGTTCATGATCGGCACCAGGCTCTGCCCTCCGGCCAGGACCTTGGCGTCGTCGCCATGCTGCGCAAGATGCGTCAGCGCTTCCTCGACTGTCGTCGGAGCGTAATAGCTGAAGGCAGCAGGTTTCATCGACAAAGACCTCTCATTTCTCGACCTGAAACCCTCTCTTGCCAGACGCAGATCGACCAGGACACAGAAAGGGAACTGCCACAGAATCGGTTTTTTCAGCGACCCTTCCCCTTCGGTGACCCTCAGTCGGGTGTCTGCTCGGTTTCAGTCTGTGCCTGGCGTGTCAACTCGAAAAGTCGATTCGGGCTCAAGGGCATCTCACGAATCTCGAGATCATACTCAGCCAAAGCGTCCTCGATGGCCTGGGCGAAGAGCGGCCCGACGGGAATGGCTCCGGCCTCTCCCGCTCCTTTGATACCCAGTGGGTTCAACGGGGAAGGGGTCTCTACATGGGCGGTTTCGATCTTCGGCACATCCAGAGCCGTGGGCAGCAGGTAATCCATGAACGAGGCGTTGAGAAGCTGGCCCTGGTCGTCGTACACCAGCTGCTCGTAGAAGGAATTACCGATCCCCTGAGCCACGCCGCCGTGGATCTGGCCCTCCAGAATCATCGGGTTGATCACCTTGCCGCAGTCGTGTACGACCACGTAACGCTGGATCTTCACCATCATGGTCTGCGGGTCGACCTCGACGATCATGGCATGGACACCGTTGGCCGTGCTGCCGCGGTCCGGTCCGAAGTAGGTGGTGGCTTCCAGCCCAGGTTCGGTGCCGGGTTTCACGGCCCCACGCAGCGGGTTGGCGTGCACGGCCAGCTGGCCGAGGCTCACCGCCTTGTGCGGCACGCCCTTGACGTAGACTTTGCCGTCTTCCAGAACCAAATCCTCTTCAGCCGCCTCGAGAAGTTCGCTGGCAAGCTTCAGAGCCTTTTGTCTCACTGACAAGGCCGCAGCGTGGACGGCATTGCCTGCAACCACGGCGCCACGGCTGGCAAAGGTTCCAGTTCCCCAGTGGAACTCGCGAGTGTCGCCGGTGACGACGCGCACGTCCTTCACATCGACGCCCAATTGCTCGGCCACAACCTGGGCGAAGGAAGTGAAGTGGCCCTGTCCCTGCGTGCCGACACCGGTGGCGACATTCACGTGGCCACCGGCATCGACGCTCACCCGGGCACCTTCATACGGTCCGATGCCGGTGCCTTCCACATACGAGACGATGCCGATGCCGACATGCTTTCCCTGGGCGCGCAACCGCGGTTGATCCTCGCTGACAAACTTTTCGTATTCGATGATCTCCAGGGCTTTGTCCAGCGCCAAGGCATAGTTGCCGCTGTCGTACACGAGCGGGGCGAAATCCTGGTAGATGATCTCATGGTTGTGAGGGAAAGCATCCGGAGGCAGATAGTTCCGTCTGCGGATCTCTACCCGATCCATGCCCAGCTCCTTGGCCGCGAGGTCGAGGAGCCGTTCCATGACGAACACGCCGTGCTGGCGCCCTGCCCCCCGGTAGGGAGTCACCGTGGTTTTGTTGGTGAACACCGCTGTGAATTCGGTGTAGTAGTTGGGCACGTCGTAGGGTCCGAGCAGGGTGCATTGACTGTTGATGGGCACAGTCAGGCCGTAGGGGTCGTAGGCACCGGTGTCGTGGATGAACACATCGTGCACTCCGAGAATGCGACCGTCGCGGGTGATTGCCAGCTCGGCGTCGTGAATCTGGCCGCGCTCGTGGGTGGTGGCAAAGAAGTTCTCAAATCGATCTTCGATCCACTTGATCGGGCGGCCAAGTTGCATGGCGATCCACGGGATCAGCACCTCTTCCGGGTAGAACATCATGATTTTCGGCCCGAAGCCGCCGCCGATGAAGGGGGCGATGACCTGCACCTGCGACTCCGACAGCCCGAGCATGGCGGCCAGACCGTTGCGGATGGGGATCGGCGCCTGAGTCGTATCCCAGACCGTCAGTTGCTGGCTGCGCTCGTCCCAACTGGCGACGATACCACGGTTCTCAATCGCCGCCGCCGTACCACGATCATAAAAGAATCGCCGCCGGATGATCACGTCGGCCTTGCTGCGGACGCGGTCATAATCTCCTTTTTTCTGAACGACATGGGCCGCCAGATTGGATTCCAGGTCTTCATGTACCAGAGGAGCGTCCGGTTCGAGGGCCTTCTCCATGTCGACGACGGCGTCCAGTGGCTCGAAGTCGATTTGAATAGCATGCACCGCGTCCTCAGCCAGGTAGCGACTTTCGGCAACCACCACCGCGATGGGCTCGCCGGCGTGCCGCACTTTGTCCTTCGCCAGGGGGACCTGGGTGCGTTCGTGGAAGGTCAGTTCTTCGACAGGGGGAGGTGGGACCAGGAGCGGGCCGGGCCGCCAGTACTCTCCCAAATCCTGGGCTGTGTAGACGGCCAGGACTCCGGGTTGCCGACGGGCGGCGGCGACATCGATTTTCTCGATGCGCGCGTGGGCGTAGTTGCTGCGCAGGAAGGCCACATGCAGCATTCCGGGCAGGTGCACGTCATCGACAAAAAGTGCCCGACCTGTGAGCAAGCGAGGATCTTCGTTCCGGGCGATGCGCTTGCCAAAGAATCGTGTTGCCACGTTACAGACTCCCTCCAAGAAAAGGACGCACGACGGACTACTCGGAGCTTGCGCTGATCCGCTGCGCGGCGATTCTGACCGCTTCCACGATGTTCTGATAACCCGTGCAGCGGCAGAGATTGCCTGTCAGAGCCTGGCGGATCTCGCCTTCGCTGGGATCGGGGTGTTCTTTCAGGAACGCAAGCAGCGACATCAGGACGCCCGGTGTGCAAAAGCCGCACTGAAGTCCATGGGCCTCCCGAAAAGCGGCCTGCAAGGGGTGCAGGTCTTCTTCGCGACCGCCTGCAGCCAGTCCCTCGACGGTGGTGATTTCGTGTCCATCGGCTTGCACGGCGAACATCAGGCAGGATCTCACCGCCTCCCCATCGAACAGGACCGTGCAGGCGCCACAGACGCCGTGCTCGCACCCCACGTGCGTGCCGGTGAGGCCGAGGTCGTGCCGCAAAAAGTCACTCAGCAACAACCGCGGTTCGACCGCGCGTTTGTATCGAACTCCATTGACCGTGGCCGTGATGGTGATCGCTTGGCTGGTTTCCATGTTCTTCGAGAATGTCTTGTTCCAAAGGCGGGAGGAGAGAACGATGACAACATAAGAAAATAGGCAGGAAAAGCAAGAGAAAAATTCATGCGCCTTTTGATCCGGCCGGGATGTGCACTCCTGCAGCGCAGGTTCGAGAGGAGGCCGATGCAGCGGGGCTCCTAAGGAGAAGGGTAGGTAAGAAAAACGGGCGGGCCTCACAATGGGGCGCCTCTGGTACGGCCTCGAAGGCCACGATGGGCCGCGACGCTTCAAGCCCAGTGCGTCGCCGTTCTCTCGGTGATGACCCGCCCGCTGCTGGCTGTAGAGCTGATGGGACCGGATGAAAGCCGCGTACACATGCAAGTGGGCGCGGCTTGGACTCCGCTAGTGCGGTTGAAATGCTCTCCGTGTTCGGCCTATTCCGACTTCACAAGACCGGAGGTTTCAACCTCGACGAAAAAGCCCGTCATGTTGTTAAAGGCGAAGGAGCTTGCTCCCATTTTCGCGTGATGCTTCGAGCGTGCCAGGTAGAAGCCGTGATTCTTCTTCGCGCCGAAGTAGGTCAGATTGCGAATAACCACGGGAGTCTTGCCATCGTTGCCCATGACAGCGGTCAATTCGATCGCACCTTTGCCATCGGCGCGGCTGGCACTGGCCTTGTCGGCTGTCTTGTTCCAGCGAATTGCCGTGCGCTCGACTCCCAGGACTCTTTTCCAATGCACGGGGAATATGTCGCCCAAAATGGCCAGGACCCCGTCGATCTGTTCCTGCGATGCCGAAGGCTCGAAGGCAAACTGCACAACTTCAGTCTCTCCGTCACCAAAATCGTCACCAAGATCCCCGGAAACCCAGAACTTCAGGCCGTCGAGGTTCGTGTTGCCGTAGCGGCCATCGCTGACCTTGAAAGCCATATTGAATCGGCAGAAATCTTTCTCCGGTGTGGTGCTCCAGTAACACGGGCAGAAAAGCTCGCAGCTACATGCCTCGATATCTTCTGCTTTGAACGACCAGCTATTGTC
>CAZGRP010000041.1:26646-35274 GCA_964527995.1 uncultured Cytophagia bacterium
TTTCCTGCGAGGAATGCATGCTGATGGAGCAGACCGGGCGGACCAGAGCCAATGAGGAGAGAGAGCGGCACGGCAGGGGTCGCGATGTCGGTCCTCGGGATGTCTTCTTTCCGCGGCTTTGCGTGAGCTTTGTCCATGTGCAAGGGATCAACCTCTTGCGACCGAACCGCCGCCGCGCTGTCGGCGAACCTCGTAGAACAACAATGCAGCAGCGACCGAGGCGTTCAGCGATGAAACCTGGCCGTACATCGGGATGCGGACGCGCGTGTCGCACTTCTGGCGCACCAGCCGGCGCATGCCGGTCTCGCCACCAATCACTACGGCAATGGGGCCATGCAGGTCGGCGTCGCAGAAGGCCTGCTCTGCTTCTGGATCTGCTCCGACCACCCAGAGGCCGGCCTCTTTGAGCTCATCGAGAAGCGTGGCAATGTTGGTCACGCGGACCACCGGCAGGTGGGCCTGAGCGCCGGCAGCAGCTTTGATGGCTGCCGGCGTGAGTCCGGCGGCCCGGCGTTTCGGGATCACGACTCCGTGAACGCCGGCGGCCTCGGCAGAGCGCAAAATGGCGCCCAGGTTGCGTGGGTCCTCGATGCCGTCGAGCACGGCGATGAACGGCGGCTCCTGGCGCACGGCGGCTCGTTGCAATACGTCTTCCAGCTCCGCATACGCCGCGGCCGCCACCACAGCCACGACACCCTGATGTTTCCGCGTTCCGGCAAGCGTGTCCAGTTTCACGCGGGGCACTTCCTCGATGGGCACACCGCCGCTGCGGGCAAGCTGCCGCAGCTCGGCGATCGTGCGGCCGTGGAGTCCGCGGGCGATGAGGAGCTTCTCGATAGGCTGGCCCCCGCGCAGGGCCTCTGCCACCGGATTGCGACCGAATACGAACTCGCTCATCTACCTACAGTCCTGTCGGAAAGTCGAAGAACCGCGTCCCCAAACCAAACACTTGCTCGAGTCGGGAGCCGAGAGCCTTCACCCCAAGGGTTTCCGTGCAGTAGTGTCCGGCATAAATGCAGTTGACGCCTTCCTCGCGACTGGGGTGAAAGCTGGAGTGCCGTGGCTCTCCGGTGATGAAGGTATCCAGTCCGGTGGCGATGGCCTCGGGCAGAACGCTGGCGCCGCTGCCGGTGACGATGCCCACCCTGCGGACAACGGCGGGTCCGAAGGCATCGACTCGCGCTTCAGCATTCACTTTTTCCTTGACCCGCGAGACCAGCTCTTCGAAAGCCATCGGTTGGTCGGGCCTGGCCTCGACGCCGACTTTCACGCCCTGGTACTCTCCGAAACCCGCAACCGCCTGCAGTCCAAGGAGCTGGGCCAATTGCGCGGCATTTCCCACTTCAGGGTGGAGGTCGAGAGGCAGATGGGCGGCGTAAAGATTCAGGCCGGCGTCGAGGAGAAGCTTGACTCGCCGAAGATGGGAGCCAACCAGCGGCTCGGGTTTTCCCCAGAAAAGGCCATGGTGCACGATGAGCAGATCGACCTGCGCCGCTACCGCCTGATGAAAGATTTCCGCGCAGGCATCCACGGCCAGGCCGACGAGCTCGACCTCGGCTTTTCCTTCCACCTGTAGCCCGTTGAGGCTGGCGTCGGGGATGGCGTGCACATTGAGCAGTTCATCCAGATAGCTGACCAACTCGCGGCGATTCATGACTGACGGCTCCTTCGGGTTGAGGTTTCTAGCAGTTCGTTCATTGCAAGGTAACGAAGGTCCGGCTATCTTTGCAAGAGAAAAACCGCCCGCTGAATCTGGAAGCGCCCGCCGATGCTGAGAGCGCCGGCGCCGGTCAAAAGTTGTTGCATTGTTGGCAAGCATGCCTTATCTTATTTGTGTATTTCCAGGCCGTTCCTAGTTGTGTGAGGCCGATGACCTGCCGATCTTTTCTGGGATTTTCCCTTCTTCTTGCTTGCCTTTTCGCCTCGCCGGTCGGTGCGCAGCAATCCCGTTCCGACACTGTGGAGCGGAGTGCCTCATCACCACAAGACTTCAGCCGGGCGTCATCTGCGATCGAGAAAGGGTTTGCTGCACTAGAGCGCGGCGATCTGGACTCGGCGGAGAGCTTGTTCAAGCAGGCGTTGGCGGCCGATGCCACCAACCCGCGGGCCTACAACGGTCTGGGGCTCGTCTACTACAAGCGTGGTCGCAGCCGCTTCTATCCCCTGGAGGCGCTGAAGAAGCTGCTCAAAGCCGACAACAGCAGCAAGGCGATCAAGAACTTCAAAAAGGCGCTGAAGCTCGACCCGGAATTTGATGAGGCCCGCTACAATCTCGGTCTGGCGGAGCTGGCGCGCAACAAGAAAGACGGCTTTCGCAAAGCCCGCGTAGAATTTGCCCACCTTGCTGAAAAAGATTCCACCTATAAGGATGTGGTCTACCGAATGGGTCAGTCTGAATTTGGCCTTGGGAACTACGAGGCCGCTGGCATTCACTACCAGCGGGCGCTGCGCATCCATCCAGGGGACCGTCGCGCCGAGGTTCGCCTGGCTGAGGTTTACCTGGAGGCCGGCGATCTCGCCAAAGCCAGCAAGACCTACTTCGACGGCATCGCTCGGCTGCGGGACCCAGACATGCTGCAGGAACTTTACAGCGAGATCGAGGACCTGCTGACACCACAGGAAGTGCGTGAATATGCCAGCCTGCCCATCGAAAAGAAGGGAATGTTCTTCCGGCGGTTCTGGAGCAAACGCGATCCCACCCCGGGCACCATTGAAAACGAGCGCTTCGCCGAACACTTCCGCAGGGTTCAATATGCCAAGACGAACTTTGGCATTCCTTTTCCGCCCTACTTCGACGACCGTGGCAAGATCTACATCAAATACGGACCCCCTGATGCGGTCTATCGTGGCGTGATGTATACCGGCAATGTTCGCAGCAATGAGTCATGGAGCTATGAGAGCATCCACAAAGGGCTGATCTTCGACTTTGTGGACTACGGTGGTCTCTACCGGGAGGTCGCCGATCTGACGGCGGCTGCACCGCCGGGGGCCGGCTTTACCCGGGAGATGGCGTTGGCCCAACAGCTCTACGCCGAACGCACGGAATTGGGAGGCACCTACGCCGCCGTCGGTTCCAACTTCGACTCCTCGCGGCTGATGGAGCTGGCAAACGCGAAAGCGCGCGCCATGCGTGAGGCGCCGGCCGAAGTGTACCGCCACAACTACCACGCCAAGCCATTGCCGGTCTACTTCGACATCGCCCAGTTTCGCGGCCGTTCCGGGCGCACACGGGCCGAGATCTACTATGGTCTCAGAGGCCGGGATCTCAAATTCGTCGATGAGGGCCGCGCCATGACCAGCACTCTGGATTATAACTTTGTGGTCAAAGACACGAACTACGAGCTCGTGGCCCAGAAGGACTGGACGTCGGCCATTCGAATTCCCAAGGAACGGAATGTGCGGACCCAGATGCCCATCAACCAGGGAGTGTTCGAAGCCAACCCCGGGACCTACCTGCTGGCGTTGCAGGTCGGAAATCCCGAAGGCAAGGCGCTGGGCATCTACAAGCTGCCGATCCGCTTGCGTCGCTTCTCGGCCGACTCCCTGCAACTCAGCGACGTGCAGCTTTCCTACAATATCGTTCCCGAAAGCCGGCGGCATCGATTCGTCAAGAACCGGTTGAGTGTCGTCCCTTATCCGTTCGACCGCGTGGACCGCGGCCGCCCCATCTTCATCTACTTCGAAGCGTACAACCTTGCTCGCGACCTCGCCGGGCAGACAGACTACGTGGTCGAGTACCAGGTGGAAGTGGTGAACCCCAAAAGGAGTTTCTTCAGCAAGACGTTCGGTGCGCTTGGCAGAATTTTTGCAAAAAGCCAGAGAAAGGCTGTGAAAACACGGGTGGAGCGAAAAGGGAACACCACCACCGCGATCGAGTACATCTCACTGGATTTGAGCCGCCTGCCCGCTGGGATCACCCGGCTAAGCGTGATCGTTCGAGACCTGAATGCCGGCACCAGTGCCGTTGCCAGCCGAACTTTTCAGCTGACCGGTTAGGCCGCTGGGTCCGGGCCTGATCGGCTTTCGGCCCGAATACTCTCCAACGCTTCTGTGCACCCGAACCAAGAGGCAGACAATGCGCGCCAAAGGAGTTCTTTTCCTCGCCTTATCGCTGCTTTTTCCCGCCTGGGCCAACGCTCAGTCGTTTGGCAAGAATCATGTTCAGTACCACGACTTCGACTGGAAGTACTTGCAGAGCGAGCACTTCGATATCTACTTCACCGAGTACGGGGAATCGGTGGCGGAGTTCGTGGCTGAGACGGCCGAGCGCGCCTATGGGATGCTGAGAGAGGACTTTCGCTACGAACTGACCGACCGCATCTCGATCATCGTCTACAACAGTCACAACGATTTCGAGCAGACCAACGTCACCCTGGGTCCGCCCGAGGAGTCGGTCGGCGGCTTCACGGAGTTCTTCAAGAATCGTGTCGTCATTCCGTATGAGGGCGATTGGGAGCAGTTCCGCCACGTAATTCACCATGAGCTCACTCACGCCGTCATGATGCAGATGGTGTTCGGGTCGGGGGTGCAGTCGATCATCACCGGACTGGCGCGGCTACAGTTGCCGCTCTGGTTTGTGGAGGGCATGGCGGAATACGAGAGCCGCGGCTGGGATACCGAAAGCGACATGTTCATACGGGATGCAGCGCTCAACGGCTACGTGCCCGATATCCCCTATCTGGGGGGTTTCCTGGCCTACAAGGGTGGCCAGTCGGTTCTTTACTACCTGTCGCAAAAGTACGGCGGCGAGAAGATCGGGGAGCTGCTGGGCAAAGTGAAGATCAACCGCAGCCTCGAGAGGGGCATACGGCAGTCGATCGGCGTGGGGTTGGAGGACCTGTCGAAACAGTGGCAGAAGTATCTAAAGCGCCAGTACTGGCCCGACATCGCCGATCACAAGGAGCCGGCCGAGATCGGCAAGCAGCTCACCGACCACAAGAAGTATCGCAACTTCATCAACAACAGCCCGGCGCTTTCCCCCAACGGCGACAAGGTCGCTTTCCTTTCGGATAAGTCGGACTATTTCGATATCTACCTGATGAGCGCCATCGACGGTCGCATGATCTCCAAACTGGTCAGCGGCCAGAAGACCGGCAATCTGGAGGAGTTGCACTGGCTGCGTCCGGGCATCAGTTGGTCGCCGGACAGCCGCTACATTGTGTTCGCGGCCAAAGCCGGAAAAGAGGACGAGCTCCACATCGTCGACGTTCGCAAGCGCAAGATCGTCAAGTCGATGCGCTTCGGTTTTGACGGTGTTTTCAGTCCGGCATGGTCACCCATGGGTGATGAGATCGCTTTCGTCGGCACGCAGCACGGCCAGAGCGACATCTACGCGGTGAACGTGAAGACGAGGGCGTTGCGCAAGATCACCGATGACGTCTTCAGCGACCTCGACCCGGCCTGGTCGCCGGACGGCAAATGGATCGCCTTCATCAGCGACCGCGGTCCTTACACCGACAAGTCGATGTTGCCAAAAGAGTTCAAGATCTACCGCCACGACTACCAGAACATGGATGTCTACATCGTTGAGGCCAAGCCGACCGATGGCAGCAGCATGCGCCGGATCACGGATACGCCGTTTCTCGAGAAGACCCCGGCGTTCTCGCCCGATGGCGCCTACCTGGCCTATACCAGCGATCGCACCGGTGTTTACAACATCTATCTGCATGACCTCGAGACCGACAAGGAGTGGCCGATCACCGACGTCATCTCGGGCATTTTCCATCTCTCCTGGGCCGGGAAGCCTGGCTCCTCCCGGCTGGCGTTCGTGTCGTTCTACAACGCCGGGTACGATGTCTATCTGCTGAAAAACCCGCTCGATATCAAGCCGGGGGACGTGAATCCGGCCAAGACCCAGTTCCTGACCAAGCTCGAAGAGAAGAAAAAGAGGCGGCCGCAGACGCTGTTTGCCGCTGAGAAGTCGAGTTCCGCCCGCGAGGACCGTGATGCGAACAAGTACCGCTACTACGTCTTCGGCGAAGGTTTCCGCGACAGCGAGGAGCCGACCCTCAAAAGGAGATCCACTTTCCTGGATTCGACCCAGTACCTGCTTGCGGACGGCCAGTATCGTGTGAAGCCGTACAAAGTGAAGTTCTCTCCCGACATCATCTACGGCACCGCCGGCTACAGCCAGTTCTTCGGGGTGCAGGGCACCACGCAGCTTTCACTTTCGGATGTGCTCGGCAATCACCGACTCAATCTGTTTACGAATCTGTTTTACGACATTCGCAACTCCAACTTCATGTTGCAGTACTTTTACCTGCCCAAGCGCGTCGATGTGGGAATCGGCGCTTTCCACAACGCCTGGTTTTTCTTCGACAGCAGCCTGGGCGGCACCGGTCTGATCCGTGATCGCTACTTTGGCGCGAGTCTGTTCGCATCGCGGCCTTTCGATCGCTTTCACCGCCTCGAGTTTGGCCTGGCCTTCATCGGCATCAACCGGAATTTTCTGGACCTTTCCTTTTTGCCGACGCGCCGGCTGCGCGTCATCGAGGGGAGCCTGAGCTATGTCACCGACACCACCCTGTGGGGCATAACGGGCCCGGTGAATGGCGGGCGGTCGCGCGTCAGCCTCAGCTACAGCCCGCGTCTCAGCAGCAACAGCGGGCTGGAGTTCGCCACCCTGCGCCTCGACTGGCGGCGTTACTACAAGATCGGCAAGGAGTACAACTTCGTTGTTCGTTTCGCTGGCGGCCTCAGCGAAGGAGCCAATCCGGAAACATTCTTCCTGGGCGGCGTGGACAACTGGATCAATTTCCGATTCCGCGGTGGAATTCGCGTGAGCCGGCCCGAGGACATCTGGTTTTCGAGCTTCGAGACTCCATTCCGCGCCGGAATCTACTACGAAGACATCGGCAACCGTTTCGTGCTGTCGAACCTGGAGTTCCGCTTCCCACTCTTGCGCTACCTCCTGCTGGGTTGGCCGCTGCCGCTGGGGCTGCAGAATGTACGCGGGGCGTTGTTCACCGACATCGGCGGCGCCTGGAACGGCAAACTGCTCGGGAGTGGAAGTTTCGAGGACTTTCAGCCGTTCTCCAGCGACGGCGGTTTCCACCTGAAGGACCTGGCCATTGGCTATGGCTTCGGCATTCGCAGCAATCTCGGTTTCCTGGTGTTGCGTCTCGATTGGGCCTGGCGCAGCAATCTGCAGCGCACTTTTCCTGGCTCGCGCTTCTTCCTGTCCATTGGGCCGGAGTTCTGATTCTGGGGCGGCCTTTTCGCTGTCGTCGTTGCCGCCGGTAGAGGCGAGATGATGCGACAAAGCATGCTCGATTTGCAACCGCGGATAGGTTCTGAGATGGACAACTTCCTTGGTCTGAAAACCCGCCTGCGCCGGACGCTTGGCCTCGGTGCCGTCCTTCTGCTACTCGGCGCCACCTCGCTGGCGGCACAGAGTTCGCATGCCGGTCCGAGCGAGGACGAGCCCTCGGTGCAGCCGGTTCACACCTTTGGAAAGCCGGTTTTCCTTTTCCAGACCTACGTGTTTGCTGCAAAACAGCCACAGAAAGCCCAGATCTACCTTTACCTGGGCTTCGTCAACGACCTTCTGCAGTTCGTCAAGCAGGATGACGGCAGTTTTCGAGCGCGGTACGAGGTGTCGGCCGATCTCCTCGACCAGGATGGGGATGAGGTGGACGGCGATACCTGGCGTGGCGAAATCCTGGCCCGAACGTTCCAGGAAACCAATTCGCGCGCTCAGTTGAACCTGACTTCGGCCCTGTTCGAGGTGCCTCCGGGGAAGTATCACCTGCGGTTCGAGCTGGTCGATCTCGACACGCGAAAACATCTGCAACGGGAAAAGGAGCTCGACGTGCCTGAATTTACAGGCCGTCGCCTTCGTATGAGCGATGTCGTCTTTGCCGATTCGGTTGCCGATAGCGGGGAGGGTGCGGGTCAGTTCCTACCCAACATCAACCGCAACAGAGATGATCCAGACTCCAGGTTTGCCGCACTGTTCGAAATCTATCCGGCGAACGATCCGGATTCTGTCGAGGCTGTCTACCAGATCCTGAACTGGCGCCGCGACGTTGTGGATACCTTCGTTCACGAGTACGCGGGTAACGCCTCGAGGATTCGTGAAGTCTTGCCGCTTGCCGATCGCCTGGACAAGCCCGGTCGCTACTACCTGGAGATCGTGTTACGTCAGGGCGGTCAGAAGCTGGTACGATCGGAGAGCTTCTACATTGCCCGTGCCGGCGGAGAGGAGCCCTTCGAGTTTTCGCCACAGGTAGTCAGCTTTGAGCCGCTGCGGTATATTCTTTCTGAATCCGACTACCAGCGAATGGAGCAGGCGCCGGAGGAGCAACGGCAAAAGATGATGGCCGAGTTCTGGAAAGCTCGCGATCCGGACCCGAGTACGGAGACCAACGAGCTGGAGGTGGAGTTCTATCGCCGGGTCCATTTTGCCAACGAACATTTCTCGGTCACGTCCATGAACAAACAGGGATGGCAGACGGATCGTGGACGCGTGTACATCATCTACGGACAGCCCACCGAGGTCCGTCAGCACCGCCTCGATCTCAACAAGCCTCCGCTGGAGGTTTGGTACTACCTCCGCGACAATCGCCGCTTCATCTTTCAAGACAAACAGGGTACCGGAGACTACAAGCTCATCCATGAACGTTGAAG
>CAZGRP010000041.1:35374-36895 GCA_964527995.1 uncultured Cytophagia bacterium
TCTGAAGTCACACAGATAGCTTCAGGCTTGTGATTTGGCCTTTCTTCACGCCGGTGGCAGACAGCGGCTTCCTCGCTTTGCTGTCATCAACAGAGCTCAAGGCCACAGCCCTGCGAATTGCGGATCAACTCCATGCCTGCCAATCTGACGCCTCAGTACCTTTCCGCGGAACAGAAATTCAAACAGGCCCGTACTCCCGAGGAGAAGCTCGCGGCTCTCAAGGAGATGTACGCCCTGCTACCGAAGCACAAGGGCACTGAAAAACTGCAGGGCGACATCAAACGCCGCATGGCGAAGCTCCGCGAAGAGCTGCACACCAGCAAAGGCGGCAAGCGTCGTTCATCGATCTTTGTCGACCGTGAAGGAGCCGGCCAGGTGGCGCTCGCCGGAATGCCCAACACCGGCAAGACGCAACTCGTGCTGGCACTCACCAACGCCCACTACGAGGTCGCCGACTATCCCTTTACCACGCGCCTGCCGCAGCCGGGGATGATGCCGTACGAGGACATCCAGATTCAGCTCGTCGACCTGCCGCCGCTGTCGCAGGAGCACGTCGAGCCGTGGTTGCCGGAAATCATCAAGCACGCCGACCTGGTGCTTCTGGTTGTCGACCTGGCCGCCGATCCCCTGACCCAGTTCGAGCAGACGAGCGAGATTCTGCGCCGCCACCGTGTCGTGCTTGAGAGGGACCCTCGTGATCAGGAGGGAGATTTCGCCACCTTTTACAAGAAGACGCTTCTGGTTGCCAACAAGCTGGACGTGCCGGAGGCAGCGGAAAACGCCGTAATTCTAGCCGAGCTGGTGGCCGGGGAGCTCCCTGTGCTTGAGCTATCGGCGAAGACGGGGGCCGGACTGCAACAGCTCAAGGAGGCTGTTTTTGAGAGTCTGAACGTGGTGCGCGTCTACTCCAAACGGCCGGGCAAGCCAGCGGACCTGACCCGGCCCTTTGTGCTCGCCAAGGGTTCAACCCTTCTCGATTTTGCTGAAGAGGTACATCGAGATTTTGTGGCCGGTCTGAAGTACGCACGCGTCTGGGGTCGCGGCAAGTTCGAGGGCCAGCGCGTGACCAAAGACTACGAGCTGGTGGATGGGGACGTGGTCGAGTTGCATGCGTGAAGGGCATAGGCAGTAGCGCGCCACCTGTTTGCGCGCGGACTGTTGAGGAAAGGCAGGGAGAGGAGAAGTCGAATGAGCTACATCCACGACTCAACACGCATCTGCGTTTTCGTGGTTCTTCTGTTGGTCGCCTATCCGGCAACCGGGCATGCTCAGCAGGACTCGCAGGACGCTTACCTGCAAGCCCTGCATCTCACCGGCGCCCAACGATACGATGAAGCCATCCCAATCCTGCAGCGAATCATCGCCCAGGATTCGAGTTTCCACCGCGCCCCCATCCAACTCGTCCAGGTCCACCGCTATCGCGGCACGCTCGATGAGGCCGAGCAGTACTTCCAGAAGCTGCTTTCCAACCAGCCCTCGAACCCATATGCCCATCATGCGCTTGGGCTCGTCTTCAAACTG
>CAZGRP010000042.1:0-22406 GCA_964527995.1 uncultured Cytophagia bacterium
CTCACCTGGCTCCCAGCAGCAGCTCCATCAGTAGCTGATCCAGTCTCTCATAGGCCGGGGGGCGCTGGGCCATCACCTGGCGGTCGAAAGCCCGGTCGCGCAGAAGACGGACACGGGTGGCGTCGTAGCCGCTGCTGACCCAACTCCAGGCTTCGGCGCCGGTGTCGCGCTGGCGGATCTCCTTCAGTAGTGCCTGGATCTCGCCGTCTTCGTTGAAGCGCTGCACCTTGTCCTGCAGAATCTTATAGGTTCGCATGCAGCCGCGCGCAAACGCCCAGACGTCCTCCTCGTCGGCAGTGCGATAGGCATGAGCGTCGAAGTGCTTCGGCCCGTCATAGCCATGGTCCTCGAGCAATTTGACCAGAAAGAACGCTCCCTTGATGCCCTCGGACCCAAATCGGAGATCCTGGTCGAAGCGGCCGATCTTCTGTGCGTTGAGGTCGATGTGGAAGAGCTTGCCCGCTTCCAGCGCCTGAGCCACGGCGTGCGGGAAGCTCAGGCCGGCCATGGTCTCATGCGCCACTTCGGGGTTCACCCCGAACATCTCCGGATGATCGAGCGTCTCGATGAAGGCAAGCATGGCGCCGGTGGTCGACAGGTAGATGTCGCCCCGCGGTTCGTTGGGTTTTGCCTCGAGGGCGAATCGCAGGTTGTACCCCTGGTCGAGATTGTAGCTCATGAGGAAGTTCAGGGAGTCGCGCAGCCACTTCAGCACCTCGACCGGGTCCTTGCCGACGTCGGTTTCGGTGCCTTCACGTCCGCCCCAGAAGACGTAGACCTGAGCGCCGAGCTCGGCCGCCAGGTCGAGAGCGCGCATCGTCTTCTGCACCGCGTAGGCACGGACTTCCGGATCGAGGCTCGTAAAAGCGCCGTCGCGGAAAACGGGGTCGTAGAACAGATTTGCCGATGCCATTGGCACTACCAGCCCGTGCTCCGCCAGCGCCTTCTTGAAGCGACTGACGATCTTGTCGCGCTCCTGCGCGCTGGCATCGATCGGTACCAGGTCGTTGTCGTGGAGGTTGACGCCATACGCTCCAAGCTCGCTCAGGCGAGCAACGATATACACCGGGTCCAAAGGCGGCCGGACCGGCTCCCCGAATGGGTCACGCCCGACATTGCCGACCGTCCACAGACCGAAGCTGAACTTGTCTTCCCTGGTGGGTTCGTATGGATCTGGCATGTGTCGTCCTCCTGTGCTTGTATCCCGTGTCGATCGCGCCAACTCCAATCCGAAGCAAGGTCGTTTAGCCGGCGCCACCGCCGGAACCTCCAGCCGCCCCGGCAGCCGCGCCGCTGGCCCCGCCTCCCACGCCGGCGGCTGAGCTCAGTGTCGACGAAGCAATCGTCGTCAGGGAGGCGACCGCAGCACCGACGCCGCCGCTGCTGGAGTAGAGGGCGGTGTTGTACCACGGCAGATAGGTGCCTGCCTGGTCTGCCGGCAACAATCCAGCAAACCGCTTGAGCGCTGAGACCGGCACGCCGAGCGCGACGGCGTAGACCAGGTAGGCACCCACCTGATCGAGCGGCATCGAGGCCAGTTGCTTCTTGTGATATTCAGCAAGGTAGCGCCGGAGTGCCCGCCAACGCCTGAGCCTTTGTCGCACCTCTGGAACCTTGCGGGCAATCACGATGGCCATGACCATCGCCGCAACACTGCTCAGGACGGCGACTCCGGCAACCGGTCCGAAAAGAACGACGGCGTAGATGCCGGCCGCGATCACAGGGAGCTGCAGGAGAGCGGCGCGGGTCGCCGCTCGAATGCTCTGCCGGTCGTAATACGGCTTGTCGCCCCAGAGGGCCTGCACCTTCCTCTTCCAGGACTGAAACCACTTTCTGACTTTGCTTCTGGCGCGCCGGATCTCCGCGAAGCTGATCCGGTCGCCGGTCGCCAGCTCGTCGAACAAGAACTCCAGCAGATCCGCTTCGTAGTCGCGCAGTTCCTGTCGGCGTCCGCTCAAGGCCATGCGGTCGAGGTGCAGCACGAACTTTCTCTTCCGGCGGCTGAACAGGCCATGCCCCTCCCCCAGGCTCTCGTGGACCGTTAGAAAACCGCGCCGCGCCAGATCAAATAGAGTGGCTACCAGGGCGCCGGCATTCAGTTGCTTATTGTTGAAAAGGTAGTTGACGAGCGCCGGCGGCTCCTCAGGGAGATCGGAAGAATACTTCTGCTGAGGGCCGCTGGGGTGTGGCCGCTGGCGGCGGTAGAAGCCGAACCAGATCAACCACGGCAGGACTGTCAGGCCGACCACCACCGGGGCCAGATACGGCTTCAAAGCGGCACGACGTTCGAGTTTCCGGCGGGCTGCCTGCCGCCGGGCATTTGCCTCTGCGGCCAGTCGCGCCTCCTCCGCCAGCACTTCAGACAGTCGTGCCCGGTTGAAACGATTGCGTGCCTCCGGGAAGAGGGCAGGGGGATAAAGGACACGGCCCGCGAAAGAAGCCCGGCGTGGCAGGTTGTCGACCCACAGCCGGACGACGCCGTCTGGATCGATGGCTGCCTCGCCCCAGAGTGGCCCGTGGGCCCAGGCACGTACCGAATCCCGGGAAGTGGCAGAAGGCGGAATCACTCGGATCTCGACCCGACCGCTGGGCACTCGCCAGCCCCGGCCGACGAAGTTGAAATGCAGCTCGGCGACGTCGGGGTAGACTCGGACTACATCAAGGACCCGGTACTCGAGAGTGAAAGTGCGGGTTTCATTGCGGGCCGAGAAATGCCAGCGGATCTCCACCTTGCCGGGCTTTTGGGTCACCTGAAACGTGCCGGGCTCGCCCGAGTCGTCCTGGCGATAGGGGAGACCTGCTTCGAGCACATGAATATCGGAGAGCCCGCCCGTACCGGCCAACGACTGGTCATAGGTTGCGTAGGAAAAGCGGCCGCGGAACTGGTAGGTGCGGGTCTCCACGATCGTCATGCTGCCGTCGACATGGAGGTTGGCAACGATATCGACCCTGCTGATGCGGTAGCTCTTGGCCCACAGATGCTGCGGCACGATCCCTACCGCAAGGGCCAGGGAGAGCAAAGCTACCGCCCGCAAGTGCGCTGCCTTTGGCATCGTGCAACCCTCACTCTGTGGGTACGATCCGGTGGGGTGCTTCCATCTTACATGACCGATCTCGAAACGCTTCGGGTCAGGTCGATGGTGTTCGGTTTTGATTCAGCGTCAGGCTACTCCTGCTGCTGCGGTGCAGGCTGAAGTGCCGTTATCAGGGCTTTTCGAGTTTCCTCGTCGGGGACCTTCGCGAGGACTTCCTCCAGAGATGCGCCAGAGACCGCCCAGTTGTTCTTGCCGACCAGCTTGTCGAAAAACACGAAATATCCGTTGGGGCACTCATAGATGGTGACGGAGCGGTTGTCGCCGATCCATTGGAGGCGGGCGATTTCCTTGCCCTGGAAAGTGACTTCACTCTTGCGACGCGCCAGGATGACGGTAACCTGCGCGAGGGCGTCGATGAAAACGCGGCCCTCGCTGGTCTCTGTGTTCGTTTCCAGGTCGAGGGAAACCTGGCCTGCGTTCTTGGTTTTTTCAGCCATCTTTGCCTGTAGGGAAAAATGGGATGATACGAGTGGACGCTGTTTGCTGAAGCGACAGCAAGTTAAAAAGTTTACCGGGCAAATGCAAGCCGTTGGCGGTACGGATTGGACGATTTGTGTGCCGGCGCGCGCATTGGTGCAGAAATCCGCGGCTGCCACGCTCGCCAGGCAGCCTGCCGGGACGGCCTGGGACTCCGGTCAGCCTAAAGCGACGGCCGCCGAGTGATTTTCCGTTTGTTTGAGCGGCGGATTTTGCCTATATTCCGGGTCGGATCGCCACAAAACGAGAGGATGTGACCATGACTGTTGGATTTGTCGGGCTGGGGATCATGGGACAGCCCATGGCCCTGAACCTGATCAAGGCGGGGTTTGAGCTGGTGGTTTGGAACCGCACGCCGGGCAAGACCGAGCCCCTGCGGCAGGCCGGCGCGGCGGTGGCGGATTCGCCGCGGGAGGTGGGGGAGAAGGCGGAGGTCACCATCACCATGGTGAACGACACCCCCGACGTCGAGCAGGTGCTGTTTGGCGACCGCGGCGTCGCCGGGGGTCTGAGCGCGGGCAAGGTCGTCATCGACATGAGCACCATCAGCCCGGAGGCGACCGAGGAGTTCGCTCGCCGTCTCGAGGCCGCCGGATGCGACATGCTCGATGCGCCGGTGTCCGGGGGGGATGTCGGCGCCCGCAACGCCACTCTCACCATCATGGTCGGTGGCAAAAGGGAAGTCTTCGACAACTGCCTGCCGATCTTCGAAGCGATGGGAAAGAACATCGTCCACTGTGGCGGCCACGGCGACGGCCAGCGCGTCAAGATGATCAATCAGGTACTCTGTGGGCTGCACGCCGTGGCGGTCTCCGAGGCATTCACGCTGGCGGAGAAAATGGGTCTGGACTTGCCGACGGTGCACAGGGTCGTCTCCAGTGGTGCGGCGGGTTCCTGGGCGCTCGACAACTACGGCCCGCGCATCCTGCGGGGCGACCTGAATCCAGGGTTCAAGTTGCACATGCAGCAGAAAGACCTGCGGATCGCCCACGAGATCGCCGGCAGGTACGGTGATCTGTTCCCGGGCACAGAGCTGGCTTACCGCCTGTTTACCGAGGCCAAGGAGATGACCCTGGCTGAACTCGGCTCCCATGCCCTGATCGAGCTGTACCGCCGCCGCGCCGGTGGGGAGTAGGTTCCGCCTATGTCACGCTGCGTCTGTCCGCGGATCGTCGAGTCCGAGTGGCAAGACTGCGAGCACGTCTGGAACAAGACGTTCTTCAGGCTCCCCAGCCCGCGGTTCTTTTCCATCCCGGTCCATCTCGGCAGCGATCTCGGCAACGTGGTCAATCTGGCGCGTGCTGCCGGCTATGACATCGTGGAGTCGCCCCGCATGCTGCTTTCGCGCTATGCTATGTTTCGCGGCGAGCTGCTGGTCGAGGTCGTGGATGGGGAAGGAGGTCATCCGGCTGTCAGACGCTTTCGCGGGACACGCCTCTACAGTCAGATCTACGAAGGCCACTGGCGGAGTCTCGGCTCCGGCGTGCGCCGTCTGGTGGCCAGCGTCGGCAGGCGGCCGCGTCACATCTACTTCTGGTACGTCACCTGCCCGTTGTGCGCTGAGGAGCGTGGCTACAAGACCGTGATTCTGGCGGAGCTTTGACGTTGGCGTTCAGAGAGATAGAGATCGCCAGACTGTTCGTGGATGCCGTGCGCCACCGCTGGCTGGCATTGCTGGCGGTGTTTGCATTCGCTGCGGTGGCCATCGCGCCGCTCTGCGGCGCTTTCTTTCGCTGCGGCTGCACCTACCTTTGGGCCGGCGGCGATGCTGCCTGCAACATCAACAATCCGGCTCCGCCGTACTGCCCCTGGTGTGTTCTGGGTACGCCGCTGGTGGCAGCAGTGTCGATCTTGTTGTTCCTGGGCGCGGAGACGGCTCTCGCCGGCTGGACCGTGCATCGCGGCTGGAATGGCTGGCGTTTTCTCGTCACGGGCCTGGCGCTTTTCTTCGTCCTGTCGCTCATCGGCTGGAGAGTGGCCAAATGGCTGACCGGTTACCCGTTGTGAACTTTTCCCGAACTCGTCCTACTCGGGTTGTCGTCGTCGGCGGGTCGGCCGCCGGCATGAGCGCTGCCAGCAAGGCCAAGCGGGTCGATCCCTCTCTGGACGTTCTGGTGGTCGAGCGCAGTCCTCATGTCGCCTACAGCGCCTGCGGCATTCCCCACCTTGTTGCGGGCGTGGTGGACGACCCGGCGAAGCTGCAAGTGATGACGGCCCAGGGCTTCCGCGATCAGCGCGGCATCGAAGTACGCACATTCACCGAAGTCGAAGATGTCGACGTGCGCAAAAAGCGCCTCTTTCTCCACGACCTTGTCTCCGGTAGCCGCCACGAGGAGCCCTACGATCGGTTGGTGCTGGCAGTCGGCGCCCGGCCTGTTCGTCCACCCATCCCAGGAATGGAGTGGCAGGGCGTCTTCACGCTGCAGACCCTCGAGGATGGCATTCGCCTGCGGAACTTCATCGACAGTCGCCGGCCTCGGGAGGCGGTGATTGTCGGCGGCGGCTACATCGCCGTGGAGATGGCCGAGGCATTCCGCCTCCGTGACCTGGCAGTGACCGTAGTCGAACAGCGGGATCGTGTTCTGCCGGGATATGAGCCGGAGATTGCCGACGCCGTGGCCGAAACGCTCGAGAAGCATGGCGTGCGCCTTCACCTGCGTGAAACGGTGCAGCGAATTGAGGCGGAGGCTGCCGGGCCAGAGGCCCGCGTCGAGCTGGCCGGGTCCAGGCAGCGGCTTGGCGCCGATCTGGTTTTGGTGGCCGCCGGTGTCGAGCCCGAAACCGGCCTGGCTGTTCGGGCCAGGGTTCGCCTGGGGCCGACCGCTGCCGTTCACACCGACTGGAAGATGCGCACGAGTCAGGCCGGGATTTATGCGGCGGGGGATTGTGTCGAGTCGCGGCACCTGGTCTCCGGGCAGCCCGTGTATGTGCCGCTGGGGACGACGGCGAACAAGCAGGGACGGGTCGCCGGCGATGCACTGGCAGGCGGTCGGTCGACTTTCCGCGGTGTGGTCGGGACGGCGATCTTCGCGGCGTTCGGCCTCGAGGTGGCTCGCACCGGATTGAACATGCAGGAAGCTGAAGGGGCCCGCTTTCGGCCGATCAAGACGGTTGTGCAAGCCCCTGCCAAGGCGACCTACTTCCCGGGCAGCGGTCGCATGACCGTCGTGCTGATCAGCGACCGGACGTCGCGCCGGCTGCTCGGGGCACAGCTCATGGGCCCCCAGGGCGCCGGCAAGCGGATCGATGTCTTCGCCGCTGCCCTGCACAATCGCTGCAGGCTCGACGACCTTGCCCATCTCGACCTGGCCTACGCGCCGCCCGTCGCACCGGTGTGGGATCCGATTCTGGTGGCTGCAAACGTGGCGGCCAAGCAGGCGGACCACTCCTGACGCCACAGGCCGAAGACGGAATACGAAGGCCTACCCCCCAGAGAGATCTCTGCACGAGAGAGTTTGTGTGATTCAGGTGTCTTTCCGGGCAGGCTTCTGTGGAAGAAATGATTGGTCGAGGATGTCATACCCGGGCCGGAACGAGACGGGGAGCTGTGGCCGGGCGGGGATTCGTTGCGGCAGGCGGGATGTCCTACTCTCGAGATTGCTCCAGCAGTTGGCGGATTTTTCTTGCCAGAGCGCCTGGGTCGAAGGGTTTCTGCAGGAATGCCAGCCCGTCCTCCAGGACACCGTGGTGCACGATCACGTTCTCCGTATAACCTGAGATAAAAATCACCTGCAGGTCGGGGAAGCGCTCCCTCAGGCGCTCGGCCAGTTCGCGGCCGTTCATTCCCGGCATCACCACGTCGGTCACCAGCAGATCGACCGCTCTGCCCTCCCCAACCACCAACTCCATCGCCTTGGCGGGAGTCTCGGCCACGAGAACGTCGTAGCCGATCTGTCTGAGGATGCGAACAACCGGCTCTCGGACGGCCTGGTCGTCCTCTACCAGGAGGATGCGTTCTCCCATGCCTGGAACCGTGGCCGATGCGGATCTTGCCTTGATCTCCGCCGGTTCGTCGATGCGAGGCAGGTAGATCTTGAACGTGGTTCCCTGTCCTTCTTCGCTATAGACCCAAACGTGACCCCCGCTCTGCTTGACGATGCCGTACACGGTCGCCAGGCCGAGGCCCGAGCCTCCGTGTTGTTCTTTGGTTGTGAAGAACGGCTCGAAGATATGGCCGATGACGTCCGCTGGGATGCCCGAGCCCGTGTCGCTGACGGCAAGGAGAACGTAATTTCCCGGCGCAACCTCGACGTGGGTGCGGATGTATTCGCGCTCGAGTGTCACGTTTGCGGTCTCGATGGTGAGCTTTCCGCCCGTCGGCATGGCGTCCCGGGCGTTGACGGCCAGGTTGATGATCACCTGCTGGATCTGGCCGCGGTCGGCACGGACGTTGCCCAGGTCGGCCGCGCAGATCGTGTGAAGGTCGATGTCCTCGCCGATCAACCGGCGAAGCATCGGGTCCATCTCCATCAGGACTTCATTGAGGTTGAGGATGCGGGGCTCGATGACCTGGCGCCGGCTGAAAGCGAGGAGCTGATGGGTCAGGCCGGCGGCGCGCTCTGCAGCCCTGAGGATTTCTTCGACGTCCCGCCGGATGGGATGATCCTCCGCCAGCCCCATGACGATGAGGTTGCAGTAGCCGGTGATGCCGGTGAGGATGTTGTTGAAGTCGTGGGCGATGCCGCCCGCCAGACGGCCGACGGCTTCCATTTTTCGTGACTGCAAGAGCTGCTCCTCGTTTCTGCGCAGCCTTTCGCCCGCGATGAAGCGCTCCAGCTCCGACGACGCCCGGCGATTGAACACGTCGAGAATCTGCCGCGTCATTGGGTGATGCGGAATCGGTTGGTCGTGGAAGACGCTGATGATGCCGATGGCGCGGCCTTCGTGATCCTTCAGCGGCGCCCCGAGATAGGCATCGACCCCCATTTCGACGAGCATCTGGTCGTCGGGGAATTGCTCGGCCACTTTTTCGGGGAAATGACGGGTCTCGAGGCTCGACAACACACTTTCGCACGGCGTCCCCGCCACCGGATAGGTGAACCGGGAGCGACGCCGCCCGGAATCCCAGAATCCCAGCACTTCCACCAGGTTCTTGTCTTCAGTCAGGCGGCCGACCAACGCCCAGCGAGTGCCGAGGACCTTGGCGAGACCCTCGGCCAGGAAGGAGAAGATGTCTTCCCCGCCGGCTCCGGCGGCGAGGGCACGCAATGTCTCTTCGGCCCGCGAACGCTCGGTAACGTCCTCGGCGACGCCGACGACCTGGGAGATCTTCCCGTCCGGGTTGATGATGGGCAGCAGGGTGACCCGAAACCGCCGCGACCCGTGAGTCTCTGTCTCGGCACGAAAATCGAACGCGACGGGCTCGCCGGTCAGAGTTTGTTCGACAGCCCTGGATATCCGTTCCGTTTCGCGCGGACCCGCGAGATCGGAAAGCAGGCTGGCGTTGAGGTCGGTCTCTTCTTTTGCACCGAAAAGCCGGGCCCCCGGCAGGTTCATTGATTGCAGCCGGCCGCTGCGGTCGAGAGTAAAGATGGCGATCGGGGCGTTGTCAACGACGCGGCGGTAACGTTCTTCGGAGATTTGCAGCTGCTCCACCAATCTGCGTCGTTCCTGTGTTCGCCGGCCGAAGAGGTAGGCCGTCAGACCAGCCAGGAACGCCAGGATGCCGCCGACCACACTCATCCGCCGCGGAATGCGGCTGTAGAGGTCGGCCACCAGTGCTTCCGATGGGATCAGCCGCAGCCGCCACGACTGGTTCAGGAACTGGATCGGAATCTGCGCGTCAAGATGGCTGTGCCGGACAAGACTTGTGCTGTCGGGCTGGTATCTGTACACCGTTCTGTTGCCATCGTACAACTCAACATTGAAGTCCCTGGCTCCCGAGGAATCGATGACCTTTGTCATCACCGTATCCAGTTGAAAGAGGCCGTTCAGACAGCCGGCCCTCGCCCCGGTCGCATCCAGAAGCGGGACGTAAACCGAGAACCCCACCCTGCCGTCCTGCAGGATCTCGAGGATCGGAGTGCTCAGTACTCGATGAAGCCGGATGCTGCGAGCATAGGTGTCACGGACCGCTGCCGAGGGATGACGCGAAACGTTCTGGTTGAGGGCAAGATTAGACCCAGGCGGGAAAACGAGTTGAACCACTCCGGCTGTGTCGATCCAATTGACTGCCTGAAAGGAGCGGTAGTGGCGGCGGAAGCTCGGCAGCAGGCGAAGGAGCGCGTCGGCGGGCAGGGGGTTGGTATCCTGCGCCGTCCAGGCTTCTGCCAAGACCTTGATCGCCAGCAGGCGATTCTCGAGCAGACCATTGAACCGGGCCGCATGCTCCCGAGCCTGGGCCATGGTCGCGATCCTGATCTTCTGGCGTTCCTCGATCTGGCTCCGCCAGTAGCCGAGCAGGACCAGCAGGAGAAGGGTGGTCGTCGTCAAGACCGACGCAAGTTTGGGGCCGGGTTTTCCCATGCGCTCGCGGCCGTGTGCAGCTTGCCGCCGTTCGTAGGTTCAGATATGCCGCTCGGCCGATTGGGGCCTCATCGACGGCCGTGGGCCGGCGGCTCGTACCATGCTGCAAAACGTGATTTGTCGCCCGCGTCGCAAGGAGCCCGGCTGAGGAAACTGAGACGGGATAAAGAGGGGACGAGAGCAGAATCCGCATGCGGAAGACAGACGGGCCCGTGTCGACTAATCAAGGTACAAACAAAGAGAGGGAAATGCAACAGGATTTCCGGCGCGGCTTCGGTCGCCTTTTCCGGCGCAGGGTAGGGGTCGCCTTCGGGCCTCTCCAGCGCTGCTTTTCTTGCTTGACATTCTCTGCAAAATCGCTATATTGACTTTGCCCCTCGAATCGAAAAGATCGAAGTACTTGAAAAACACATGGGTTGTGAGAGGGAGTAGAAGGTCCGTTTCGTTCGGCCGGCAGCCCGGGCCATGAGCGACTGTCGGACAGTCCTGAGCAGAGGGGAACGTTTCGGTGGAGGGAATATGTCGAATAAGCTGAGTTACTTGGAAGCTGCGCTGGATCAGTTGAGGCAGGAGGGGCGGTACATTCACATCCGGAAGATCAGCAGTGCCCAGAGCGCCTGGACGGTCGTCGACGGCAAGCGCGTACTGAACATGTGCTCGAACAACTATCTCGGTTTTGCCGATCACCCGCGCCTGCGCGAGGCCGCCAAGAAGGCCATCGAGGAGTATGGCGTTGGTCCTGCGGCGGTGCGCACGATCGCCGGCACGATGACGCTTCACGACGAGCTTGAAGAAAAACTTGCCAAATTCAAGAAGGTGGAAGCAGCGATCTCCTTCCAATCCGGTTTCAGTTCCAACCTTGCCACCATTCCAGCGCTGGTAGGTGAGGGAGACGTGATCTTCTCGGACGAGCTGAATCATGCCAGCATCATCGATGGTTGCCGGCTGACGAAGGCCAAAGTGGTTCGCTATGCGCACTGCGATGCCGAGTCGCTCGCCAGGATGCTCGAGCAGGAAAAGGGCGCCCGGCGTCGCCTGGTTGTCACCGACGGAGTCTTCAGCATGGATGGCGACATCGCTCCGCTGCCGGATCTGGTTGAAGTGGCGGAACGCTACGACGCCATCTTCATGGTGGACGATGCCCACGGTGAAGGTGTGCTGGGCGAGGCAGGCCGTGGCGTGGCCGATCATTTCGGCCTCCACGGGCGCGTCGACATCGAAGTCGGCACGCTGTCGAAGGCCTTTGGCGTGGTGGGTGGCTACGTCGCCGGCAAGGGGCTCATTGTCGAGTATCTCAGGCAGCAGGCCCGGCCTTTTCTATTCTCGTCGGCTGTGACACCGCCCGATGTCGCTGCCTGTATCGCTGCTGTGGACATCCTGCAGGGGTCGGGGGAGCTTGTGAAGCGCCTGTGGGACAACACGGACTACTTCAAGGGGAAGTTGCGCGACCTTGGATTCGACCTGGGCAAGAGCGAGACACCGATTACACCTGTGATGATCGGGGACCCCAAGAAGGCGCAAGAGTTCAGTCGCGAGCTGTTCGAGAGCGGCGTCTTCGTCATGGCCATCAGCTTCCCGACCGTACCGAGAGGAAAGGACCGCCTCCGTGTCATGAACTCGGCAACCCACTCGCAAGAAGATCTTGACTTTGCCGTCGCCGCTTTCGAGAAGGTCGGCAAAAACCTTGGGTTGATCTGAGCCGCGGTCGTACCCTCAACGGGTCAGCCATGTCGAATCCCACTCACATGCCGCCCCACCCCTCCGATACCATCAAGTCAGGCGACATGGCGCAGCAGCGCCTGTCGATGTTGCTGTCGCTGGGCGTGGGGTTTCTTATGCTCGCCGCTAAGGTCACCGCCTATGTCATTACTGGTTCGGCCGCCATACTGTCGGACGCGGCCGAATCGGTGGTCCATGTCGTGGCCGTTACCTTCGCGGCCTACAGCCTCTGGCTGAGCGCCCGCCCTGCCGATCGCTCTCATCCCTACGGCCATGAAAAGATCAGCTTTTTTTCAGCCGGTTTCGAGGGCGGCATGATCGTTGTGGCGGCTGTCTTCATTATCTACGAGGCAATCCACAAGTGGGTCACCGGTCTGAATCTGCAAAACCTGGGTACGGGGACACTTCTGGTGGCCGGCGCAGCCGTCTTGAACGGCGCCCTCGGAGCCTATCTGGTGTGGCAGGGGAAGAGGTTCCACTCGTTGATCTTGCGGGCAAACGGCAAGCATGTGCTTACGGACTGCTATACCAGCGCCGGTGTCATTGTCGGCCTGCTGTTGGCACGGGCGACGGGCTGGCTGCTGTTCGACCCGATTCTGGCTATGATCGTCGCCGTCAACATCCTTTTCTCCGGCGGCCGACTCATGCGCCAGTCGGTGGCCGGCCTGATGGACGAAGTGGATCCGACGCTGGGCGATCGGCTACGCACGATTTTGAACGAGCTGGCGGCGACCTACGGGGTGAGCTATCATAGTCTGCGGTACCGGGGTCTGGGGAATCGACTTTGGGTGGAGTTCCATCTTCTCTTCCCCAGCGATACATCCATCGAGCAGGCACATCGGGTGGCGACCGGCATCGAGATGGCGTTGGGCCAGCGGCTCGAGATGCCGGTCGAGGTGATGAGCCACCTGGAGTCGGTGGAGGATCATGCCGAGGCCCACGAAGGCCTGCGGCACGCACCGGAGATCTGGCCTGTCCAAAGACGCGCCTGAGTGGGAGGGCAGAGGCGTTCGAATGCGTTCTGGACCATGAACACGGCTGCGGGCTGGAACGGCGAATGATGACCGCAGCGAGGATCGTCTTGGAAGTGTTAGAAGATACGGGTGGTGAACGATGTCCGTTCTAAGTCATGAGGAGATTCGGCCTCCGGCGGTCGCCGGCGCGTTTTACCCGGGTGAACCGTCCCGGTTGCGCGCCGAAGTCGAGAGGCTGCTTCGAAACGCGACCGTTCACAGAGGCCTGAAAGAGATCGTTGGATTGCTGGCTCCCCACGCCGGCTACATCTACTCCGGCCGAGTGGCTGCTGAGGCCTACAGGCAACTGGAGGGGCGTAGCTATAGGGTTGTGGTGATCATCTCACCAAGCCACCATGAGTATTTCCGCGGCATCTCGGTGTTTACGGGCCGTGGCTACGAAACACCGCTGGGGGTGGTTCCGGTAGACACCGAGCTTGTCGAACGCCTCATCACGCACGATGAATTCCTGGCAACCGGGTGGGCCGGACACCGGTCCGAGCATGCTCTGGAGGTTCAGTTGCCCTTCTTGCAAGTCGTGTTCAAGGACCTCCGGCTGCTGCCACTGGTGATGGGAGATCAGAGCTACGATCTGTGCGATTTCCTGGCGCATGTGCTGGCAGAGGAGTTGCGGGACGATCGCGCCTTGATCGTGGCCAGCTCGGATCTGTCCCACTACCACCCCTATCGCCAGGCAATGCAGCTGGACGGCCGCGTGCAGGACTATGTTCAGCGTTTCGATCCCGACGGGCTGGCCGAGGCGCTGGAGAGGAGGGAGTGCGAGGCCTGCGGCGGTGGTCCGCTGGTGGCGACGATGATGGCCAGCAAGATGTTGGGAGCCACAGACTCCAAGGTTTTGATGTACCAGAACTCCGGAGATGTAACCGGAGACACGTCGGCGGTGGTAGGATATCTTTCCGCCGTGTTCTTTCACGACGCGGTTTGAACGAAGCTGCTTTGGCCCGAGCAACCCAGATGGCTCTGGACTTCATCCACTGGGTACCGTCAACCGTGCTTGCCAGAGCAAGAGGGGGCAGGCGATGTCGCCCCACGAAAAGTCCATTACTCAGGGAGCCGATCTCAACGGGCAAGCAGATCTCTCGCGCGAAGCCCAGCGCGCCTTGCTGGTTCTGGCTCGCCGGGCGATTGCGGAGAGGCTGAGGCTGGAACCCCCGGCTCCCGTTCCTGAGGTTCCGCCGGAGCTGCAACAGCCCCGGGCTGTATTCGTCACTCTGCTCGAGAACGGTCGCCTGCGCGGCTGCATCGGCAGTCTCGAGGCAAAGCGACCGCTCTCTGTGGTTGTGCCCGAAATGGCCGAGGCGGCGGCCTTCCTCGATCCGCGCTTCGCACCCCTGACGCCCGAAGAGTTTCCAAATATCAAGATCGAGATCTCGGTTCTTTCGGCCCTGGAACGCGTGAGCGATGTTGGTGACATTCGGGTGGGCGAGCACGGGCTGCTGGTGCGCTTGGGGAACCGCCAGGGGCTGTTGCTGCCTCAAGTGGCTGTGGAGAACAACTGGGACACGGTCACGTTCCTGTGCCACACCTGCCTGAAGGCGGGGCTGCCGGCCGATGCCTGGCGCGATCCAGATGCCGAGGTCTATCGCTTCCGGGCCCTGGTTTTCGGCGAAGAGGATGAGCGCGGCGCATGAGGCGTCCGTTGCTCACAGATCCCGTGGCCGTAATCGGGCCGGGTCGCGTCGGCGCTGCGCTGGCCAGGGCGCTCTTCCGGCTGGGGGCACACATACGCGCCGTCGTCGGCAGCCGCAAAGAAAAGGCCGAGCGACTGGCGCTGGAGGTTGCCTGCGATACGGCACTGGATTCGGTGCAGGGGCTGCCGCATGATGTGCGCCTGGTTCTGATCTCGACCCCGGACGACGCCATCCAACCGGTGGCCGAGACCCTGTCGGCCCTCTCGCTTCCCTTCGACAAACTGTTTGCAATCCACTTCTCGGGCGCCCTGTCCAGCCGCGCCCTGGCGGCGCTCGAGCAGCACGGAGCGCGGGTCGCTTCGGTTCATCCGGTGCAGAGTTTTGCCGGCCGCGACGACGACTGGCGGCGCCTGAGCGGAATCTACTACGGCATCGAGGCGGAAGACGAGGCCCTGCGCAAAGCAGAGGAGTTCGTCCGCCTGCTCGGTGGGGTTCCGGTGCGCATTCCGCCGGCGGCCAAGTCCGCCTATCATCTGGCGTGCGCCGTCGCTTCGAACCTGACTTTGACTCTGGTGCAGGCTGCTGCGGACCTGCTGTCGGTGGCGGAACTCTCGGAAGAAGAGGCAGCTCGCCTGCTGCTGCCGCTTGTGGAGGGAACGGTTCGCAACATTCGCCACCTCGGTATCACAGGGGCGATTACGGGGCCGCTGGCGCGTGGCGATGTCAACACGGTCAGGGCCCATCTCGAGTTTTTGGCGCTTCGCGACCCGGACCTGGCCCAGGTCTACAAAGTGTTGGGAAGACGAGCTGTAGCTCTGGGCCTCCGGCGGGGAAGCTTCCGCGAAGGCCGACTGGAGGAGATGCGGAATTTGCTTCGCGATGAGAATTCTCTGAACGAGAACGGCGATTCGGTGGTTGAAGAATAGATGATGGGAATGACATTCCAAAAACGTGATCGACGAGAGCTCGAGCGATTGGAGGCCCAGGCGCTGGCTCCCTATGCCCGGCGTTCGGCAGGGGCCGGTGCGTCTCGTCTCTTGCCCGAGCCGGAGCATCCCTATCGCACGGCTTTCCAGCGCGATCGCGACCGCATCATCCACTCGCGGGCCTTCCGGCGCCTGAAGCACAAGCGCCAGGTCTTTCTCACGCACGTCGGCGACCACTACCGTGCCCGGCTGACCCACACCATGGAGGTGTCGCAAATCTCCAGGACCCTGGCTCGGACGCTTGGGCTGAACGAAGACCTCACCGAGGCCATCGCCCTCGGGCACGACCTGGGCCATACCCCTTTTGGGCACTTGGGCGAATGGGTCCTCGACCGCATCATGTCGGGCCGCGACACCCTGGAGGGGATGCTGCCCGGAAAGAACTATGGCGGCTTCAAGCACAACTACCAGAGCCTGCGCGTCGTCGATCTGCTGGAGCGAAAGTACGCCTTCCGCGGTCTCAATCTGACCGCCCCGGTGCGCGAGGGCATCCTGAAACATACCCGGCTTCGCCGCGGCCGCTATCGTTACCCCGACTTCTATGGCGACGGATTGCACTTTGACAGGGACTGCCCGTCGACCATCGAAGCGCAGGTGGTGGCGGCGAGCGATGAGGTGGCGCAGCGGACGCACGACCTCGAGGACGGGCTGCGTGCTCATCTGGTCGAGCTTTCGCAGGTGCGGCAGCTCAAGGTGGTGCGCCACCTGGAGGCCCGCTCGGAACTGGCCGGCATCGCCGAGGACGATCCCTTTCTCTACCAGAATCTGTTGATCCGCGCTCTGGTCAACTTTCTGGTCACCGACATCATCGACCAGACGCTGAAGAACCTGTCTGAATACGTGGAGCGCGTCGGCCGCACCGCTGAGTTCGATGAGACCCTGGTCTGGTTCAGCCCGGAACTGGATCCGCTGCAGAAAGAGCTGAACTCCTTTATCTACAAAGAGATCATCTACAAGGCCGATGTCCGCAACACCGACTACCAGGTGCAGACTCTGATCAAAAACCTGTTCCGGGCCTATTACGCTCACCCATCCTTGCTGCCGGAGTATGTCCAGGAGCGCCTGGAGCGCGACACCGAGGGCAGGATCCTTTCCGGTCCCGAGCTGCAGCGGCTCGACCGCGAGAGTGGATTCGTGCGAGTGGTTTGCGACCATATCGCCGGCATGACCGACAACTTCGCCGTGGAAGAGATGCGCCGCATCGCCGACCGCCTCGACGGCCTGCCCCGCGTCCAGGTCGAGGGACTGGCGCTCGCCAAGACCGAATGAATTCGCAATCGGAAGTTTGATGAGAATCCGCTTCGAGGACGTCTCCTTCGACTATGCCACCCCGGGTACCGCGCCGCGACCTGCTCTGCGAAAGATCAGCATGGAGATCGGTGAACGTGAATTCATCGGGGTCGCCGGCCCGTCCGGAGCCGGGAAGACGACCCTCATGCAGCTGTTCACCGGGTTGCTGCGGCCCACGCAGGGACGGGTGATCATCGACGGCGTAGAGTTGTGGTCGCGCTCATCGCTGCGGCGGCAGGTCCGGCGCCGAATCGGCCTGGTGTTCCAGTTTCCCGAGAACCAACTCTTCGCCGACACCGTCTTCGAAGACGTCGCCTTCGGGCCCGGGCATCTAGGTCTCACCGGACACGAGGTGCGGCAGAGGGTGGAGGAGGCCATGCTGCGCGTCGGGCTTTCACCGGATCGCTACGGGCACCGGTCGCCCTTTCAGTTGAGCGAGGGCGAAAAGCGGCGAGTGGCTCTGGCCGGTGTGCTGGCGATGCGGCCTGAGGTGCTCGTCC
The DNA here is from genome assembly GCA_964527995.1 of uncultured Cytophagia bacterium. Lineage (GTDB taxonomy): Bacteria > Zhuqueibacterota > Zhuqueibacteria > Oceanimicrobiales > CAZGRP01 > CAZGRP01. The sequence goes on from CAZGRP010000042.1 coordinate 17,198, forward strand.
TGGACGAACCGACAGCGGCGCTCGACTCCGTCGGAGTCACGCTGGTGAAGCGCGTCTTGCAAGATCTGCATCGCTCCGGCGTGACCATTCTGTGGATCTCTCACGACCTGGACCTGTTGTTCGAAAGCGTGCAGCGATTTCTCCTTCTGCGAGAAGGCACGCTCGCCTTCGACGGTGCGAAGGCTCTGCTGCGGCGGAATCTGGAGTACCTCGAGGAAGCGGGGTTGGGGGTGCCGCGGCTCTTCCACCTGCTTCAACGCCTCCAGCGCCTGGGTTGGGACGTGCCGGTGGATGTCTGCTCCTTCGAGGAGCTGCGTAGCTGGTTTGCCCGTCGTAAGCCTGCCCGCGGCCGGGCGATCCTGGAGACGGAGTCGTCGTCTCAAGCGTGCGACACCTGACCCGATGCGGCACAGAGGCGTGTGACTACTGCTGCCGGCCGTGCCGGATCGAAACAGTGAAATCACGGCCGTCACCTCTGAGAGACTGAACCTTTTCGGTCACCTAATTTCAATATCGTAATCGTGACAAGCAGGGGAAAGGAGGCGGTATCGGACGCCTGATTATTGCTGTCGAATTTTCAATGACTTAGGTCCGTTACATATTCGTAGACCGGTGGCATGGTGTTTGCAAAACCAAGCTCGGTCTACCTGGCGGGACAAGAGGACCGGCTCTCATGCGGGTGAATGGGATGGTGGTGAAAGCCAGTGGCCGCGGTGCCGCTGAGAGCCGACACGAAAATGTCAACTGGTACGATGATCGGTCCTAACTGAGGTTCAGCCTGCGATGATTGAGACTCTGGACAGCGTAGACGAGCGAGAGATCCTGCTGGAGATGGCCGAGGAGAACCTCGGCGACCTGTCTACTTCCGCCCTGGAACAGGCCTGGCTAAAGGATTTCTCCTTCGACTACCATTATCCTCTGGTCAGCCGTAGCCCGGAGATCAAAGAGATCTTCTCCCTGATCAAGAAGGTCGCCAAGAGCAACGCCACGATTCTGATTCAGGGAGAGACTGGAACGGGCAAGGAACTCATTGCCGGGCTCATTCAGTTCATCAGCAACCGCGCCGATAAGCCCTATGTCAAAGTAAACTGTGCAGCCCTGCCCGAGAATCTTCTCGAGAGCGAGCTGTTTGGTCACGAGAAGGGCGCCTTCACCGGGGCCTACCAGACGCGCATCGGCAAGTTCGAGCAGGCCGACGGTGGCACGCTCTTTCTCGACGAGATCGGCGACATGGCGCTTTCCACCCAGGCGAAAATCCTGCGCGTTCTGCAGGATCAGAGCTTTACCCGCCTGGGAGGCAACCGCACCATCAATGTGGACGTGCGCATCATCGCCGCCACCAATAAGGACCTGTGGAAGGAGATCGAGGCGGGAAATTTCCGGGCCGACCTCTACTATCGTCTCAACGTCGTCACCCTGCACATCCCGCCCTTGCGCAAGCGACGCGAGGATATCCCGCTGATCGCGGAGTTCTTTCGGCGCAAGTTCTCCCGCGAAGTGCGCAAGCATACCCGCGGGTTCTCCCAGGAGACCATGGAGTTGCTGCGAAATCACTCGTGGCCGGGCAACATCCGCGAGCTGAAGAACCTGGTGGAACGCTCGGTTCTTGTGGTGGAGGACGGTCGCCTGATCACCCCCAAAGACCTCTCCATGTCGGGGAAGGACTACTTCGCCGCCGGTGGCAAGGACCGCCGCCGCACCGGCGACAATGAGCTGCTGACGCTCGATACGCTGAATCTGGAAAAGGTGGAACGCGAAGCGATCCTGCGCGCCCTGGAACTCAAGGGGTGGGTTCAGAAGGATGCGGCGGAGCTGCTCGGCATCTCCCCGCGGGCGCTCAATTACAAAATCCAGTACCACAACATCACACATCCGAAGTGGAAGAAGAACGTCTGAATCTGCACGACGCAGAAACGGATTGCACGGTGGCTGCGCGTCATCCCGGGCCGGAGCAGCCCAACCATGGCCTGGGATGGCACCTGCTGCCACCGGCTGGAGTGAGGGCGACGTCGCGCTCTCCGCACCACCAGCCGGCTGTGTTCAAAACACCAAGGGGGGCCACTGAGAGGGAAACGCACCAGGGACGCACCCATCAAGGACGACAACAGTGGAGGCGACATGCATCCTCGTTCTCTTCTCTCAGCGGCAGTGGGGGTTGCCACCTTCCTGACCACTTTGTCCCAGCTTTTGGCCGGATCGGTGACGCTGGAATGGGACGCCAACACCGAGGCCGATCTGGCAGGATATCGAATCTACTACGGCACAAGCTCGCGGCAGTACTCCGCGCAGATTGATGTTGGCCTGAAGACCCAGTTTGAGGTTTCAGGTCTCGATGACGGCCAGAAGTACTACTTTGCAGTTACGGCCTACGACCAGTCGGGTAATGAGAGCGGCTACTCGGACGAAGTCAGCACCACAATCGGAGACAGCAAGAACCCTCCGGATCCCACCGATCCCAAACCGCCGACCGAGCCTGTCACCGAACAGCCTCCGCCGATTCCGGTTCTCTACCAGAATTTTCCAAACCCCTTTGCGGCGGCTGCGGTGCCTTCCTCCGGTGCCCAGAGTGTCGGCCTCGGCGGCAGCTCTCAAACCCTGATCCAGTTCGAGGTTCCCGAGGCCGGGCACGCCACCCTCAAAGTGTTCGACGCCCTCGGGCGCGAAGTGATGACGTTGCTCGACGCCGATGTCGATGCCGGACTTCACAGCGTCTACTGGGACGGGCGCAATTCCAGCGGCTGGATGGTTCCCAGCGGCACCTACTTCTACCAGTTGATCTCGGGCGGCATGGTGCAGACCAAGAGGATGAGTTTCGCCCGCTGATCCGGCCGTTGCCAGCCGTTGTATCCGCGGCCGGCCGTGGCGCTCGCTTCGCGATTTGCGCCCGCCAGGCGCCTCGAGGCCGGGAGCCGTGGCCACGGCGGCCTGCCCCATGCGATCAGGACCTCGTTTGTGTAGCCTCGAAAAGCCAGGTCGTCATCACGTCCTGGCTTTTTCGCGGCATCGGTGCAGAAAAAAACCGTGGGGCATCGCAAACACGGATGGTTTGCGGGTCACTGCGTGGGGCAAGAAAATTCAGAGAAAATTTAAAGAATGTTAATAACCTTTGACTGCATCGTCTAGTTTCGATATATTTGAATTCCGTTCGAAGGAAAAAGGTGAACCAGGCTGGTGATGATGTACAGGACGTGCATGGCCAAGGGGTGGTTTCTCTGCCTCTTCCTGTTTTACGCCCAGGCGGCCGGCTTCCCGCAGGCCGCCACAGAGTCGCCGACAACGACTCCGACAAACTCGACTCCGCAACAAGGAGGCGCCCCTTCTTCAACCGCTGCCCAGGAAGGCGCGCTGCGGCCCTTCGGTTTTGACCTGTTCCAGGAGTCCGCAAGCGGCGTTCCTTCCCCCGAAGTCTTTGCACTACCTCCCGGCTATCGGCTCGGCCCCGGCGACCGGGTTGGGATCTATCTTCTTGGTGAAGAGCCCAAGAACTTCGATCTCACCGTCAACGTCGAGGGCAAGGTCTATCTGCCGCCGGCAGGAGTGATCAGGGTCGCCGGTCTCAGTCTCGATGCCTTCCGCAAGCTTCTCGATCAGAAGCTCAAATCCTTTTTCTCCAACTACACCCTCGAGGTGATGCTGCTGCAGCCGAAACGGGTGCAGGTGGCGGTCGCTGGAGAGGTGCGCCAGCCGGGCAAATACGTCCTCAGCGCGCTGCAAACCGTGTTCGATGCGGTGAAAGCTGCCGGCGGCCCGACATCGCAGGGTTCCATGCGCGATGTCCGCGTCTATCGCAAGGGCAACCTCTTCGCCTCGGTGGACCTCTACCAGTTCCTAATGCGGGATGAGCCGATCGAGGAGGTGTATCTGGAGACAGGCGACCGCATCTTCGTGCCCATCGCTCAAAGCAAGGTGCGCATTGAAGGAGAGGTGCATCGACCGGCGGTGTTCGAACTCAAACCCGGCGGCGAAGAACGCCTGTCCGACCTGATCGAGCTGGCGGGTGACCTCACCGACTACGCATATCTGGATCGCATCGAGATCAGCCGCCTGCTCGCCGACGGTCGCCGCAAGGTGATTTTTGCCAACTACCGCAACATTCTGGCGGGTGACGGCACCGCCGAAGATCTCGTTCTGAAAAACGAGGATCGTGTGCGTGTCTACAACCGGCTGGAGCAGATCCCGGCCGACACGGTGAGCATCTGGGGCGAGGTTCGGCGACCCGGCCGCTACCCGCTCGAACGCGACATGCATCTGTCCGACCTGATCCTGAAGGCCGGCAACGTCACCCGCAGGGCCTATTTGCTGCAAGCTCAGGTGGCCAAAGTCGACCCGCTGAAGCCGCCCCGCATGGTGGAGATCAATCTGGGGCGATTGCTCGAGGGCGGGGATGGCGGCGATGATCTGCTGCTGGAGCCGGACGACCAGGTGTTCATCCGCAGGATCCCCGAGTGGAAGGTGGGGTCGCTGGTTGAAGTGCGGGGCGAGGTCATGTTTCCCGGATTCTATCCCATTGTCGAGGACACCACCCGCCTGAGCGAGGTGATCGCCGAGGCCGGCGGATTCACTGCCGAGGCCATGATCAGCGAGGCACGGCTGGTGCGCCGGAGCACCCGCATCCTCGAAGACCCGGAGTACGAGCGCCTGCGCCGGACACCGCGCGACCAGATGTCAAAGCTGGAGTACGAGTACCTGGTGATGCGCGAAAACAGCCAGAACATCGGCCGCGTCGTGGTCGACTTTCAGCGGCTGTTCTTCGAGGCCGACTCGACCGAGGACGTCACCCTGCGTGACGGCGATGTGATCGAGGTGCCGAGGTCGCCCGGCGTGGTTCGGGTGACCGGCCGCGTCGGCCGCGCCGGTGGCGTGGTGTACGAGCCGGGACGGGGCCTGAACTACTACCTGGCCCGGGCCGGTGGACTGACGTACGACGGGGACCGCCGGCACATCAAGGTCATCAAAGCGACGGGCGAGATCCTCGACGACGAGAAGGTCAAGCGCTTCGAGCCCGGTGACACGATCTGGGTGCCGCGCAAACCGGAGAGGAACTACTGGAAATTCTTCCGCGACACCGTGACCACCGCGGCACAGTTGGCGACGCTGTACCTGGTCATCGACAGGGCGTTGCACTAGCCGCAGTGATTGACCACCGGGCAACGCAAAGACACAAGGACTCAGTGGCAAACGACCTCCGGCACCAGGCAACCCAAAACCC
>CAZGRP010000042.1:22506-35396 GCA_964527995.1 uncultured Cytophagia bacterium
TCCGGCACCAGGCAACCCAAAACCCAAAACCCGAAACCCGAAACTCGAAACCCGAAACTCGAAACCCGAGACAACAATGCCGCCCAGGGCAGGTGAGGACATCCCAGACCAGGACCAGGAGATCGATCTGCTGGACTATGTCGGCGTGCTTGTGCGCCGGCGACGGATGATCGTGCGCAACACCGTCGTCGCCGCAGTGCTGGCCGCTGTGGTGAGTCTGGTGTTGCCGCCGTACTTCCAGGCCGTCACCACACTGCTCCCGCCGGACGATCGCGACAACAGTTTGCTGGGCACCGTGGTCGCCGACGGCGTGCTGCCGCTGCTGGGCATGGCGCGCGGCGTCACCAACGGCAGCCTGCTGTTCGTCGAGATCCTGCGCAGCCGCTCGGTGGGGGAAGGGGTGCTCAAGGCCGTGTATGACTATCGCGGCAAGAAGAAATCTCTCCTCGATATCTGGGAGGCCAACAGCGTCAGCAAGGCACTGAAGCGACTCTACGCAAAGACCCGCATCAGCGCCAACGATCAGGGCATCATCACCATCGCCGTCGAGCTACGCGACCGCTCGCTTGCCGCCCAGGTGGCCAACCGATTCGTGGCCGAGCTCGACCGTGTGAACCGCGAGAAGAGTGTCTCGCGCGCCAAGAGTTCGCGCATCTACATCGAAGAGCAGTTGCGCAAAACCGAGAAGGATCTGGAGAAGGCGCAGCAGGCGCTGGCCGATTTCCAGCGCCGGAACAAAGCGGTGTCGCTGGAGGCCCAGACCGAGGCGATGATCGAGCGCGCCGCCGAGATCAAGGGTACGATCATGGCGCTCGAAGTGGAGCGGGACGTGCTCCTCAAGACGCAAAAGCCGACCAGTCCGCAGGTGCTGAAGACCGAGACCCGGCTGGCCCAGCTCCGGAAGCAGTACCGCCAGCTCGAGTTCGGCGACGGCGTGTCGCCGGACAACGAGCAGGACTACTTCATTCCGTTCGCCGATCTGCCCGAGTTGGGGCGCCGCCTGGCCGATCTCACCCGCGAGGTCAAAGTCCAGGAGAAGGTCTGGGAGCTGCTGACCCAGCAGTACCACCAGGCCCGCATCCAGGAGGCACGCGACACGCCCACGGTGCAGGTGCTCGACGTGGCGGTGCCGCCGGAGCAGCGCAGCCGGCCGAAGCGCAAGCTCATGGTTCTCGTGGCCGTGCTCGCCGGCCTCGCTTTCAGTGTCGTCTGGGCCTTTGTGGGCGAATACCGGGAGCGCGTGCGCCAGCACGACGAGGCCAGCCGGAAATGGCAGGCCATCGCCGCCCAGCTTCGAGAAGACCTGGAGGAACTGAGGCGGATTCGAGACAGGATTCTATCGCGATGGCGCTGACGATGGCTTCCAGGGTGGTCCTGGCCCAGGTGGGGCTGGGGAGCTGGGGCCGAAACCTGCTGCGCAACTTCGCCGCCCTTGCCGGCGTCGAGATACGCTGGGTCTGCGACCTTGGGCTCGAAGGTGGCCTTCGCGGCGCCGCCGGCAGCGAACCTGGCACGGCAGCCGAGCCGCGGCAGACCAGCGACTACGCCGACATTCTGGGCGACACAGCGGTCGACGCCGTCGTCGTCGCCACCGAGAGCGACAGTCATTTCGAGATCTCGGCCGCCTGCCTGCGTGCCGGCAAGCATGTCTTCGTCGAGAAGCCGATGGCGCTGAAGGCCGAACAGGCCGCCGAGCTGGTACGCCTGGCCGACGAGCACGGGCGCGTGCTCATGGTCGGGCACCTGCTGCGCTATCATCCGGTGTACGTCCGCCTCAAGGAAATGGTCGACGCCGGCGAGCTGGGTCCTATTCACTATGCTTATTCGACCCGAGTGAACCTCGGCATCGTCCGCTCGCATGAAAACGCCTTGTGGAGTCTGGCGCCGCACGACCTTGCCGTTCTCCTCGACCTGATGCAGGCGCGGCCGCTGTGGGTCACGGCCAGCGGCCAATCGTACCTGCAGCAGGGGATCGAGGATGTCGTCTTCGCTACACTGCATTTCGACGGCGGCCGCATGGCACACGTGCATGTGAGCTGGCTCGACCCGCACAAGATCCGCAGGCTGACCGTGGTTGGGGCCCGCAAGATGGCGGTGGTGGACGACATGCAGGCCGCAGAAAAGATGCGCATCTACGACAAGGGGGTCGATTTTTCCGCCGGCTATGTGCCCTATGGAGATGCCGTCACCCTGCGCATCGGCGACATCCAGATTCCCTACATCAGAGTGGAGGAACCCTTGCGGCTGGAGGCGCAGCACTTCATCGATTGCGTCCGCGAAGGCAGGCGGCCGCGCACCGATGGTCGCGAGGGGCTGGCAGTGATCCGCGTACTGGAGGCCGCCCAGCGGTCGCTGCACCGGCGTGGCGCTCCAGTGGAGGTGGACGATGGCCTTTGAGAATTGCGTCGTGCACGAGTCTGCTGAGATCGGCGAAGGCACACGGATCGGCCCTTACTCGGTGGTCCACGCCGGAGCCCGCATCGGCCGGCATGGCCGCATCGGCAGCCACGTAGTGATCCATCAGGGCTCGGTGATCGGCGACGGCGTGCGCATCGACGACCACAGTGTGATCGGCAAACAGCCGATGCGGGCTCGACGCAGCATCTTCCAGGACAGTGAACCCTTGCCGCCGGCCCAGATCGGCAGCGACTGCCTCATCGGCGCCCAGGTCGTGATCTATGCCGGCTCAACGCTGGCCGACGGGGTGCTGGTGGCCGACGGAGCGGCGGTGCGCGAGAACGTCAAGATTGGTGAGTTGACCATTGTCGGCCGGGGCGTGACGGTGGAGAACCTGACCGTCATCGGCCGGAAGTGCAAGCTGGAGACCGGGGCCTATATCACGGCCTATTCGGTCGTCGAAGATTTTTGTTTCATTGCACCCAACGTGACCACGACGAACGACAACTTTCTCGGCCGCACGGAAGAGCGGTTCAAGCATTTTCAAGGAGTGATCTTGCGGCGCGGCGGACGCATCGGGGCCGGCGCCGTGATCCTTCCCGGAATTGAAATCGGTGAAGACGCAGTGGTGGGCGCCGGCGCTGTGGTGACCCGCGATGTGCCGGCGCGGACGGTGGTGGTGGGAGTTCCTGCCCGCCGGTTCGGTTCCACGCCCGAAGACCAGCTTCTGGAAAATCAGGGGTGGGAGTAGCCACCTGCTTCCCCGAAATCGCCTGAGTCGATGCCCGGCAGGCTGAGTGCCGGGCCGAGGGTGACCTGGACCGTGCCGCGCAGACGGCCGGTCCGGCGAGTGCCGCATTTGTGCGTTTGGCTGGCGGGTGATCGACGTCGGAGTCGGGGCCACGCTCACCCTACGGTTGGATGAAGGGTATCTGTATGTTCTGCAATCTTGCCACAGCGGGGAGACGATCTTGCTACCGCGGCGGTCGCTATGCTGCCGTCTGCCTGGCGGTTGTGCTCGCCCTGCCGGTGGCCGCAGCAGCGCAGTCGGTCTACGTGCCTGTGCGCCACTGGGCCTACGATTTCGTCGAGCGCATGGAGACCAAGGGCGTCATCCGCGGCGTCCTCGACGGCACCCGCCCCTACTCGCGCCAGGAGATGGCCGGCTACCTGGTGCAGGTGGAACGCTACCTGCAACGCGGCGGCCGCCTCAACCGCGTTGAGCAGGATCAATTCGACTACCTGCGCTTCGAGTTCCAGGAGGAGTTCGAGGCGCTCACCGGCAGAGATGGGCAGGGGTACGAGCCCGACTTTGCCAGGCTGCGGCGCAGCCGGTGGGTTCCCGACTTCGTCTACCGCAACGGCCGCAACCTGCTGAGCTGGCAGGTTGAGGACTTTGCGATCAACGTCGACCCGATTCTCTATCGCGACTTTACCTTTGCGAATCCCGACACCGTGCCCCATACAGACCGTGTTTTCCGCCAGACGGGTGGCTTCACCTTCTGGGGCAGACTCGGGAAGAGCCTCGGCTTCTACTTCAATGCTCGCGACACACGCGAGTGGGGCAGCCGCAGGTACCCGAGCAAGTTCAACATCACGATGCCGGGGACCGGCTTCGTCAACGGGTATGGCAGCTACATCTACCACGACGAGACCATCGCCTATCTGATGTTCCGGGTGTCGCGCCTGCAGCTCATGTTCGGCAAGGACTTCAACGTCTGGGGGCATGGCTATCGCGGGAACCTGAGCCTGTCGGACAATGCCACATCGTACGATCAGCTCAAGTTGCAGTTTCGCTTCTGGCGGCTGAAGTTCACCAGCCTGCTCGGTTTCCTGCGCCCCTACCCTCCGATCTACAAGAAAGATGGCTCGCCGGCGGAGAAAAACCTGGCAGCTCATCGACTCGATGTGGCTGTGTTCAAGTGGCTGAGCCTGGGCGCCTACGAGACCGTCATCTTTGGTGACCGTCGCTTCGACCCGGCCTATCTGAACCCCATCATGTTCTATCGTTCCGCAGAGCACTTTTGGGGCAACCGGGACAACGTCACCATGGGCGCCGACTTCAAGCTGACCGCCATTCCGCGGCTCAAACTGTACGGCGAAGTCTTTATCGATGATCTGTTCATCAGCCGGCTGGGTTCGGGTTACTATGGCAACAAATGGGCGGTTCAGTTCGGAGCCTTGTGGGTCGATATACTGGGTATCCCAAACCTCGACGCCCGCGCCGAATACACGCGCGTGGAGCCATACGTCTACACCCACAACAAGCCGATCAACACGTACCAGAACTTTACGACCGTGCTTGGTCACTGGACAGGCCCGAACTCGGACGATCTGTTTTTTCAGCTCGAGCACCGTCCGACGCGGCGACTGCGTCTGGCGGCATCCGCCGCCATCAACCGGCATGGAGCGAATCCACCGGGTGTGAATGTGGGCGGTGATGCCAGTGAAGCTTTTCGCGGTGGAGTTGATAGCGAGACGGTCTATTTCCTGGATGGGATCGTCGAACGCCGCCGCACTCTCAGACTGACGATGTCCTACGAGCTGCTCCGGCAGCTTTTTGTTGAACTGCAGGCGGAGCGCTTCACCGAGAAGAACATCGAAACACCTGCGGGCGGAAGAGCTCCCTTGAAGTTCAGCAGAGTCAGATTCGGCATCTACTGGAATCGTTGATGATGTCTTTGTTGCGACGTTCGGCAATCGGTTTCGCCTTCAATCATGTAGGCAAGATCATCGACTTTGGACTGGCCTACCTGTTCAGCGTGGTGGTCGCTCGCAGGCTGGGTGTCGAGAGTTTTGGAGCCTATGCAACAGCGATTAGCGTGGCCACTTTGTCGGCGCTCGTGTGTTCTCTGGGACTGGACGAGGCCCTTCAGAAATACGTGGCACAATTCTCTCGGGACCGCGAAAGGGTCCGCTACATCGTACGTCGAGCTATTGCATATCGCTTGCTGGCGGTGGCTGGTCTTGTCGCTCTCCTGCTGCTAGGCAGAAATCTCGTCGCGCAACTTTTTGGGGCTTCGGGCTTTGCTGATCTGATTGTGTGGGTGGCTGTATACGTCGTGTTCCTGAGCTTGGTTAACTTCTTCGCCAGCTTGTTCACTGCGCGACTCCAAACGCACATCAACCTCATCCTGTTCGCTGCGATACGCTCGGCCAACCTGGGACTTGTGCTTCTGTTGCTAGCCCGGGGCGGGGGCGTAGCTGACGTTCTTGCCCTCATGGGGGCAACGACCTTCCTTGGTGTCGTCGGTTTTGCGATCATATCGCGGCGAGACCTTTTTGGGAGCAGCCAACCTGCACCTACGCGACCTTTGTGGCGTTTTGGCCTTGGTGTATGGGGCGTCGGTTTTCTTTCTTTGGCTCTCGGCAAGCAATCTGATATTCTGTTGTTGAGCGGGTTTTGGAGCGGCGGGCGAGAGGTGGGGTACTATGAGGTCGCGTCCTCTTTACTGCGGCTGGTAAGCTGGACTGTCACCGTTGGTTTCTCCGGAGTATTGCTCTCGACGTTTTCCGAGTTGGCCGCACGAAATCCGGCCGGTTTGCGCGAGGCTCGGCTTGCGGTAATCAAGTTTGTGCAAACACTTGTGGTACCGCTGGGCGTCTTCATGCTGTTCAACTCTTCATCCGTCATCCGTCTCATCTATTCAGAAGCCTATCTGCCGAGCGCTAGGCTGTTTAGTGTGGCAATTGCTTTCAGCCTGTTCGGCTGGGCTGTTGGTGGAGGCGCCAATCAAACAGCCCTCTATGCCACGGGCGAGCAGGTCAAAGTGCTGAAGATTCGCGGTTTCTTTGGCAGTCTGAATGTCCTTGTGAATGTTCTCGTCATCCCGCGATATGGTGCTTTAGGCGCGATGACAGTTACTTCTGCTATGGCTTTGATGAACGCGGTCGGAGAGTACGTCTTCGCTGACCGTTATGCAGCGATTCGGTTTCCGCTGCTGTACGCACTAAAGGTCGTCACGGTGTCTTTGCTCGCCGTTCTGGCGGTCCGCGAGATTTTCGAGGTCGCCAGTTGGTTCCAGCTGGTTGCGGCTGCAGTGGCCTACGCCTGCCTGGTTGGTGTCGGGTTTTGGACGACGAGATTGCTGGGAGAGGCGGAATGGGAACTGCTTCGGCGGCTGCGAGCGTCTTCGCTGACTGGATAGCAATGGGAGATCAGATCTTGGCGAATGGGACACCGAAACTAAGCGTAGTGATTGCAACACGCAATCGGCCGAAAGACGCGGTCGATGCCGTGGAGTCCGTCCTGTCGCAAGAAGGGCAAAAGGTGGAAGTCATTGTCGTCGACGATGCCTCTAGCGACCATTACTTTCGGGAACTTGAAGGCGCTCTTGAGTCAGACAATGGCACACATGTGATGCGGTCAGCCGCTCCGATCGGAGCCTGCGCCGCCAGAAACCTCGGGGCGAGGCACGCCTCAGGCGACTGGCTCGTATTTCTTGACGACGACGTGGTGTTCGCTGATCAGCGCGGGCTGGAAGCGGTGCGGTCGGCGATCAGAGGCCACCCGGAAGTCTCTGCTCTCGGCTTTCGCATCGTCCGGTACGCGACAGGAGAGCTGTGCAATTGGATGTACAATCGTCCCCGGGAGTCGGAGCATCGAACCCAGTATGTAAATAAGTTTCCTGCGGGAGGGGGCGCCATCCTGCGTGAGGCCTTCTTCGAACTGGGTGGATTCCCCGAGCGATTCGGCTACTATGGAGAGGAAGCAGTGCTTGGGCTGCGCCTCCTCGATCGCGGATGCAAGATTCTGTACGTTCCACAGGTCACACTACGCCACAAGGTGACCCCGGTAGCGCGTGTGCCTGGACGGCGGATCTACTATGACGTGCGCAACAATATTTGGCTTGCCCTTCTTCTTCTGCCCGGCCGGCGGCTCTTTCGACACCTGATCTCGGTGATGGCACGTCAGCTGATTCTTTCGGCAAGGGCTGATGAGCTGGGTTTCTATTTCCAGGGCTTGCGTGACGGTATCACAGGCGCACGCGAAATACTCAAACAAAGAAAGCCTGTGCAACTCTCCACTGCGCGCAGGGGATTCTAACTTGGAGAAGTGCACAGCGCTGTTCTGAAGGGACTCTCGGAGAAGCAGTAGGTCATGCAACGGTCGATAGCCCGTACCACGCAAGTGCTGCAAGCCAGTCTAGAGGAGGGGGGGTGGGCGTACCGCTGGCTTCCCGGCCTTCTTGCTGTGGCAGTGTCGTTGGCATTTGGCACCGAGCACCTTGCGCCGGTTGGAGCGGCACTAGCCTTGACCATCGGCTTCGGGCTCCTCGTCTGGCCTTGGCAAGGCTTCCTGGTGCTCTTTGCGGCGGTGATTATTACTACAGGGAAACCAGACCGTCCCGGACAAACCACGTTTTTTAGCGCTACGTTGCCCCATACATCGCTCACGATCGTTGAGTTCGGTATTCTTTTTCTGTTGCTGGCTGCTTTGATTCGGCGGTTACTGAATAGCAACTGGAGAGTTTACAAGGCCCCCTTCATACCGTGGCTCTTGCTGTTTTTCGGGCTCGTCCTCATCTCTTACGCGCGTGCTGCCATTGGTCTCGGGGAACCCGGTCGTCTATACGAACTGCGTCAATACACGATGCTCTTGGCTGGTTTCGCGCTGGTGGTTCTACTTCTGGATAGACGGACAAAGATTCGGTGGTATGTCTGGACGCTAGCTTTCGCAGTCGGAGTGCGGGGATTCGTTGGAGTGGTTCATTTTCTATCCTTGTTGCAGCGCGGTACGGCTGGAAAAGTGTGGGCTCTGTATGGCGGCTGGGGGGATACGTTCGTTTTTCTGATGTACTTGGCCCTATTCCTAGCGTACTGGGTGGCGAAGCGGGATGCACGGGCGCTCAGGTGGCTCGCCTGGTTCTTGGTGCCCGTGCTTCTGGCATTCCTGCTGTCGATGAGGCGAAGCTTCCTGCTAGGGGCCTTCGCGATGCTGATTGCGCTCCTTGCCTTATTTCCCAAGGAGCGCAAGAAAGTCTTGTGGATAAGTTCAACGATCGTGCTTGTGGGTTTCGTGTCTCTGTTGGCTTCCGGCCAGGCGGACAGGTTCATCGCGCGAGTCAGCCTATTGACGCGCCCGTGGCAGGACGCTTCACTCCTTTACCGCGTTGTTGAATTCGCGAACGTCTGGGAAAACGCGAAGCGGCACCTACTATTCGGGCTTCCGTTGGGTACCCCGTGGAAAGCGTACTACCAGCTGCCCCTTCCGGTCCTCAACCCCATCGGATCGCACAACACCTACTTGAACATCCTGTTGAGGACGGGCTTGCTGGGTTTAACCGCGTTCGGCCTGGCATCCTGGAAATTCCTGTCCGCCCTCTGGCCAGCCGCTACTCGCCCAGGTCAGTCCTTCTGGAGAGTAGTCGCAATATGGGCACTCCTTGTCGAGGTTGCGTTTCTTGTCAGCGCATTTACTGCACCGCTCTTCGAGGACAAGATCTCCTTTCTCTTCGGCACCGCTTTAGGCGTAGGGGCGTACGTAATGCATCTAAGCCCGCGGGTGTGGGGCCCTGAAGCGGTGGTGGCTAGTTCTAGAAACCGTGTAGACGCGGGGTGACCATGATCGGTGAGATCCTCTCGCATCCCGAGAAGCTGCGCGTTCTGGTTGTTTCGGCGGTTTGCACCCTACCGTCGTACAGGTCGCGCTTCCAAATTCTCGCCAGGGAGCACCCCGACATCGAGGTGACCTTGTATGTTCCGTCGAGGTGGCGCGAAAATGACGTCCATCACCGTCTGCGCGTTCAGCCGGAGGAGCGCTCCCTACCGAATTACCAGGTTCTCGCGGGTAGGATCTTGAGCAACGGCTACCCAAACCGAGTGCTTTTTGGCGCGGGATTGAGCACCGCACTGCATGCCGTGAAGCCACATGTAATCCACCTAGAGTTCGAACCGTGGAGCCTCGTCCACTGGCAAGTTCGAGCACTCTTGGGCGACCTCAGAGAAAAAGTTAGGCTCGTGTTCCGAACGTCCGTGGGTCGGGTGCATTATCGAACCAAGTCTGATGCCGTGTCAAAGTCAATATACAGGCGGGTCATGGCCACCTACCATGGCGCTGTGTGTTTGAATGAGTCGGCCAAGGCGGCCCTCTCGCGAAATGGAGGGTACTCGGGCCTGGCGATCGTGCTCCCTCAGGAGATCGATACGGATCTTTTCCGTCCGGCTCCGGAGAGAGAAAGATGTCGAGTGAGGCAGCGTATCGGTGTAGATCATGAGTTCTGCGTGGGGTACGTGGGCCGGCTTGCCCCGGGCAAAGGTGTTGAGCTCCTCCTACGAGCCTTTGCACGCGTGAAGGTTCCAGCCAAGCTTGTTATCGTGGGCGGAGGGCCCTTACGGCGGCCTCTTGAAGAGCTTGCACGCACACTCCACGTTAGTGACCGCACTGTGTGGATAGCGCCATGTCCGCGCGAGCAGGTGCCCAACTACCTAGCCGCCATGGATGTGTTAGTGCTTCCTTCCGAAGGACAAGAGTTTTTCGGTCGATCGATTGCCGAGGCTATGGCTTGTGAGATTCCGGTAATTGGTTCGAGCTGCGGTTCCATACCGAGGGTCGTCGGTAAATGTGGCTTGATTTTCGAGGAGCGGAACTTAGACCAGTTACATCAGCGCCTCGAGCAAGCAGCTGTATCGCCCGACCAGATGAAAACCATGGCGAGGTTGGGGCGCCGCCGGGTCGTTGAAAGCTTCTCCGTATCCGTCGTGGCAGCGAGACTTGGGCGCTTTTATTGGGATGTAATGGGGTCTGGCAAAGTCGCCGCGACGCGGCCCAAGGAAGCAGTGGAATGAGAAGAAAGCAGTATGAGAGGTTGGTTGCGGTACGAGGCTACGCTGGTCTTGTGGCCTACTCCGGCACAGCCGGTCTTCTGTACAACCGGCGGTCGGTGCACAGAATAGGCTCCATCCTCGTTCTCGAATCAGGTGACCTGGGAGATGCGGTGTTGGCCACCGCCGTGGTTAAAGCGTTGCGTGTCCGTTTTCCCAATGCACGCATCGATGTATGCGCGAAGCCGCACCTGGGGAGTCTCTTCAGCACCCTCCCGGGTGTTGACAGGATTCTGACACGAGAGCAGATTCGGACGCGGGGGGCCTACGATTTGGCCGTCGATCTGAACTACTTCCCGGACTGGGGGATCATGCTGCGACGGCCGGCTGCGACCCTGTTGCACCGCGCTGATTCGATTGTTGCCACCCGTTTCACCCGTGGCCGGACCTTCGTACACGAGCTCCAGGCCAAGCTGCGTATACTCAAGGCCCTTGGACTCGACAGGCTCACAGTGTTTCCCACGCTCCGTCCAAGCGTGGCAGATCAAGCTGAGGTCGCTGCGAGATTGCAGGGCGCTCGTCTCTCAGCTGCCGACCGATTGGTCGTCGTCCAGCCTGGGGCCGGGTGGCCGTATCGACGGTGGCCCGCGGAGGCATTCCGGAGGGTGGTCGGACACCTTGTGCGACGACAACACGCACGAGTGATCGTCGTCGGAAACGCTGAAGAGAGGGCTCTGGCCGAAGCGGTCTGCTGCGAGGGAGCATTGAATTGGGCGGGACAGTTGTCTCTCCTTCAACTAGCCGCCCTGCTGTCGCGGGCAAGCCTTTTCGTCGGCAACGACAGCGGCCCCATGCATATCGCGGCGGCCATGCGCACGCCCGTGGTAGCCATTTTTGGACCGCAAGTTCCCGAACGTTTTGCCCCCGTCGGCACCGCGAGCATTGTGCTTCATCATCGCCTCGAATGCTGTCCGTGCCTGCAGCGAGAGTGTATTCGCCCGCATGACCCATGCGTTTTGCGGGTATCGCCGGAGGAGGTGGTCCGAGCCGCTGAGCGGCTGCTTGCGAGCAGAGATGAAGCGGGCAGCGAAAGAGACGGGGACAGTCTTCGCTCCCAGGTGAGCGACTTCTCCACCACGAGCGGAAGGTCGACGCGATAATTCCCAACCGCAACCCAGAGGGTCCGCTGTGCTGGAGTTACCCTCGATGGTGACAGAGTGAGGTCTATGAGGATTCTTTTCGTGTACACAACGCCACCTTATCCTCCTGATGCGGGCGGACGGATCGTTGATTACAACCTCCTCAAGGGGCTGGCCGCACAGGGGCATGAGTTGACGGCGATTGCCTTGGCAGATCGCAGGAGGCCCGCCAAGGAACTCCAGACGATCAAGTCAGCCCTCGACGCCTTTTGTGATTTTCGGCCTGTACTGGTCTCCTTGGCTTTCAAGCCATTCCAGCAGGGCCTCGCCTTTCTTCGGGGCATCCCCGCAACGATGGCGAAGTATCAATCTGACGCACTGCGCGCTGAGCTGCAGCGGGTGCTGAAAGCACAGCGATTCGACGCCCTCGTCCTCAACATGTTGCACATGGCGTATCTGCTCGAAGTGGCGCAGGGTAGGGTCCCGACGATTCTTCTGCGGCATAATGTGCAGTCGGTGATCGCTGAACGGCTGGTGAAGATAGAGAGGAATCCACTGCTGCGACTCGCTCTGTGGCGGGAGTGGCGTTGCCTGCGTCGCTATGAAGCCGAGATGTGTGAGCGGGTCGACCTGTGTTGTACGCTAAGCAGCGTTGATTCGGCAACTCTCAGAGAAATGAACTCCGCATTGCGCCCGGAGGTGCTGCCACCGCCGTTGGACATCGGCTGCTACCGCCCGATGCAGCCTGAGGAAGCTCCCCCGGTGATCACGTTCATAGGGGGCTACGATTGGATGCCGAATGCTGATGCGGCGATGTGGCTGTGCGAGACGATCTTCCCGCGCGTGGCCAAGCACATCCCCGATGCTGAGCTGCAACTGATTGGTCACCGTCCGAACGCGGATTTGAGGCGAGTGGCTGCGACAGTTCCTTCGATTAACCTCGTGGGGCATGTGGAGGTCTTGGAACCTTACCTGGCTCGGACTGCCGTCTTTGTAGCTC
The DNA here is from genome assembly GCA_964527995.1 of uncultured Cytophagia bacterium. Taxonomy (GTDB): domain Bacteria; phylum Zhuqueibacterota; class Zhuqueibacteria; order Oceanimicrobiales; family CAZGRP01; genus CAZGRP01. Next base: position 34,807 of record CAZGRP010000042.1, read on the forward strand.
CGCTTCGCGCTGGTAGTGGCATCCGCATCAAGATTCTCGAGGCTATGGCCTACGCGCTGCCGGTCGTCAGCACCCGGATCGGCTGTGAGGGTATCGGCGCGGAATCTCCACGCGAAATTCTAATTGCAGACTCTGAAGTAGCATTCGCTGACGCCGTCGTGACGCTGCTACGAGATCCGTCGGCACGAAGGCGGATCGGCCGCGAAGGCCGGGCCTGTGTTGCCTCGAACCACCAGCTTCCAACGGTGATTGAGAGATTTGAATCGCTTCTCAGCCTGGCGGCGAAACGTCGCGTACGCCTTGAGCACTGCCGCCCGGAATCGCAAACAAAGGAAGAGCTTGCGCCAGCCTCCATGGACTCGCAGTAGCGAGTTTCCAGTTGGTTGATCGAAGCACCCGTCACTGTGACCGTTGTACATGAGCGCCTTAGGAAAGACATCATGAGATTGCTGCTTCTCACTCCACGGCTCCCATTCCCCCCCGTAGGGGGAGACAAGCTGCGGATTTTTACATACATCCAACACCTTGCCGGGGAGCACGACCTCTCCCTTATCTCCTTCATTGCTCACCCGCGAGAGAGGGAGAAACTG
>CAZGRP010000043.1:0-19785 GCA_964527995.1 uncultured Cytophagia bacterium
GCGGCCAGAAACGAAGCCAGCATCAGCCCAAGCAGACCCGGTTTCAGATAGGTGAGCATCACGGCGATGTAGCCCAGTTCTGGGTCTGGCTGGTTGGTGATGGGGTTCCTGATGCCGGGGAATTTTACCGCCGCCACCATCCCGACGACGATCCACGGCCACGGGCGCAGGCAAAAGTGGGCGATATTGAACCACAGCAACCCGAGAAAAGAATGCTTCTCGTTTTTTGCGGCGATCATGCGCTGGGCCAGATAGGCCCCGCCGTCGGTGTTGCCCACCGTCCACCACAGAAGGCCGATATAGAGCAGGAAGATCCACAGATTCTGCGGGTCCTCCGTGCCAGCCGGAACGATTTTCAGCATGGTGGCCGCTTTGGCAGGGCCGTAGATCTGCTGCATCTGATGCAGCAGCGGGCCCATCCCGCCCACCGCCGCAACCGAGATCACGGCCAGAAAAATGGCCATGCCGATAGCCAGAAGGAACTGAAAGAAATCGGTCACCATGACTCCCCACAGTCCGGAGATCGCCGAGTAGGAGACCGTGATCAGGATAGAAAACGGAATGGCGACTTCCTTGCCGACGTGCAGCGTCAGCACCATGATCTTGGCCATCGACAGGTTGACCCACCCCATCACCAGGGCGTTATACGGCAGTGCAAAGTAGAGGGCCCGAAAGCCTCGCAAGATTTTCGAAGGGGCGCCGGAGTAGCGCAGCGAAACCAGTTCGGTATCGGTCAGGATGCGGGCACGACGCCATAGCCGAGAGAAGAAGAAAACCGCGATCATAAACATGGGTATCTGGGCCCACCAGAACCAATTTCCCCAGATCCCCTGTTTCACCACCAGGCCGCTGATCGCCAGAGGGGTGTCGGCGGCGAAGGTGGTTGCCACCATCGATGTGCCGAGCAGCCACCACGGAACCCCCTGTCCCGAGGCGAAATACTGCTTGATATCCCGTGTGCCGCGGCGGGAAAAGTAGATACCGATGCCGATCGAGAAAACAACGAAAGCGACGATGATGGACCAGTCGAGAAAGGTCAGACGGCTCTGAAACGTGAAGTCCATGGCAGGTTTCGTTCGAAAGACCGGGGTTGCGAAAGCCAACAGCCCTTGTCACCGGAGGGCATCAAGCCGGGACAGCGATGGATCAGATCGAGCGACAATATAACAAATTTTCAACAAAACACAACAGCCGATTTGGGGGAACAGGGATCGGCGGGAAACAAAAAAGCATAACCGCTATGGCTATGCTTGGGAGTGCGAATCGTTCGGTGAGGCTTTCTGAAACTCGGGTCAGTCCTCTTCCCTCTCCTTCTTCAAAGCCTGAATCTCGTCCCGGATCCGGGCGGCGTCCTCGAAACGTTCTTCATCGACGGCTTTTTGCAACTCAAGGTTCAGGCGCTCCAGCCTGTCGAGTTTGCGGACCGGTTCCTCACTCACTTCCTCGGTGTCCTTCTCGGAGACCGAAGCTTTTCTCATCACCTCTTCGGCGACGAAGATCGGAGCCGACGTTCGCAAGGCCAAAGCAATGGCATCACTGGGGCGGGCATCGATTTCGAGGTGAGAGCCGTTCATCTTGAGGCCGATCAATGCGTAGTAGGTATTCTCCCGCAGATCATTGACCACGACTCGCGACACGCGCACCTCGATCGAGTCGAGCAGGTTCTTCATCAAGTCGTGCGTCAAGGGGCGCGGCGGCGTGATGCGTTCCAGTTGCAGCGCGATCGCCTGCGCCTCGGTCGAGCCAACCACAATCGGTAGCCAGCGATTGTGTACATCGTCCTTGAGGATCACCACAAAGCGGTTGGACGTCGTATCCAGCGTCACACGGTCGACTCGTACTGCAATCAACATCGGGAGGTACCTCCTTCAGAATCCCCGGCTCCGCTACAGCTCAGGGGTGCTCGTCCCCATGGCTACGTATCGTCAACATAACAAAATTTTGAACAACTGTCAAGCACAAAAGTGGTGCATTCCGGGGCTGTGACCGCTGTTGCAGGGGCTGAAACCAGAGGTGAGATTCACAGGCCTGCGCCTTTTACCCTGTCGCGTAACGCCCTCCGCCACCTTCAATCAATACGCTCTTTCCAGTTTGATCCCGGAATAGTAATGTCGCAGAATCTCGTCGAATCGTTTTCCAGCCAGCGCCATGCCGGCTGCGCCCGTCTGGCACATGCCGACACCATGCCCCCAGCCGGCCCCCTTGATGACGAACCACTCGGCCTTGCCGCCCGCGCCGGCTTCCTTGTCCACGACAAAGGCAGCACTGTAAAGAGTGTTCGGCGAAAGGGCCTGCCGGATGGCCAGCTCGCGCTGGAGTTCGAAGCTCGCGCGCGTGCCGACCACGCGCAGGCGAATGATGCGTCCGGAAACCCCGCGCTCGAGCGGCACCAGGTCAACCAGTTCTCCGAACTCTCGGCCGGTCTTGCGACGCAGGATCTCCTCCAGCTCAGTGCGACGATAGCGTACCTGCCATCGAAAATACTTCCTGGTGTATTTGAGGGCTTCGGGAACGGGCTTGCTCACCGTGTTGCAGTAGACGTCGGGCTCGCTTTCGATCCAGCGGCGAACCGTGGCCTCGTCGCGCAGCGCCGTGGGTAAGCGACCGATAGAGGGGTCGGCGTCGAGCACACCGCGCAGGTAGGGCAGTGGATCTCCGCCCCAGACATTCTCATTGTTCTCGGTATGGCCGCCGCAAACAGCCGAGTAGACAGCGTTGATGAGTTCACCGTTGTATGTCATCACAAGACCGCGAGTCTCGCGGACCGCCTTGGCGGTGGCGAGCGATTCTTTCCCGACACCGGCGTACACCTGGCAGTGGACATCGTCGCAGACGTCGTAGGGCGCGTCCTGGTGGTGCACACCCAGCATCGACAGCGCTTCGGTCCGCGCCGCCACCGCCTGGGCCTTCAGGGCTTCGAGCGGAAACCCTTCGGGCATCTCAGCCGGAACCACGCCCTCGAGATATTTCTCCAGAGGCAGCAGGTTGACAACAGTGATGCGCGCGTCCTTGTCCAGAATGAGTTCCAGCATACCACCATAGGCGCGGTGTTCCGTCGAAGACCAGTGATAACCGGCGCCATACTGGACGTCAAGAATGGCGATGTAGGACCCAGAGATGCGGATCGGTCGGGACGACTCGAAGCGCTGGCGTGGGTTGTCCAGATTCGTCAACACCAACCTTCCAGCAGGCCGTGCCGTCGCCTGAACCAGAACAGAGGTTTCGACTTGCGGTTGGATTTCACGCGCATAGCCCAGGGCTGCAGCAGAGTCGGCGAAGCTTGGCCGCAGGACCACGCGATAGGTGGGCTGAATCTTTCGGCCGAGGTAGGCCGGCGGGAATTCTTTGTTCACCGGCTCAACCACAGCCTCCAGACCGGAAGCGGTCAGCCGGTCGGCGATTCTGTCGGCTTTCTGGCGGTTACGAGTCGTCGTGACCAGCAGGCGATATCGACGTGGTGCCCGGCGACCGCCGACCACCGTAGCTCGCCACCGCTGACCCTCGACACCGCGGGCAATAAAGCTGCCGTCGAAGCTACGAACGGTGAAATCGCCGCGCGAAACCAGATCGACCTTTTGCCGCCCTTCCACAATGCCGACCCGAATCTGCGGCTCCGTCACCCAGCCGAGCTGCAGGGGAGCCGCGCATCCGCCGAACGCCAGGGCGGCCAGGCCCAGCAGCACCATCCTCGACGGCGAGCGCGCCAGGGCAGCCTGTTCCTTCCACACGGTCAAACGAAGAAGGGGTTGTACAGTCTCTCGACCCCCACCGTGGTGGCCGCGCCGTGTCCCGGATAGACAATGGTGTCGTCGGGGAGCGCGAAAACCTTCTGCACGACGGCCCGGAGCTGCTCCTCATGGTTCGGACGTGCAGACGTGCCGCCGACGGCACCGGCGAACAAGGCGTCGCCAACAAAGACTGCGTCGGCGATGCTGTAGCACACACCGTCCGTTGTGTGCCCCGGGGTAGCAAGAACGACGATGCGATGGTCACCGAACGGGATCACATCGCCATCGCTGACATGCCGGTCATATCCGGGAGCGTTGGCGTACACGGGCACTCCATACCGCTCCTTCAGCGCCGGCACGCCATCGGTGTGGTCGTAGTGGCTGTGGGTCACAAGTGCAAAGGTCAACTTCAGGTCGTGCTGCTGCAGGAAAGGATCCAGGCCGGCTGGCAACTCACCGCAATCGACGAGGAACGAGTCACGTGTTTCGGTATCATAGCACAGGTAGGCGTTGGCGTAATTGACATCAAGAACGAACTGCTCCACTCGGATCATGATTCATCACCTCAAAATGGCTTTGGGAAGAGACTTCGCGAATCAGAACTCCGCGCCACGGGTGTTGTTGTTGGAAAGATCCAGATCTTCCGGCCGAAGCCGCGCCAGTTTGGCCCGCTCGAACACGGCCTGGTCGATGACGGCGCCGCTGAGATTCGCCCCAGTGAGATCGGCTTCACGGAAAATGGCCCGCGTTAGATCCGCCCCCCCGAAGTCAGCCTCGCTGAAATTCCCGCCCCCGGGACGAATAAAGTAAAGTCGGGCACCTCGAAAATTCGCCTTGCGGGCGTCCACACCGGTGAAGCTGCCGCGATTCAAATCGGCGCCTTCGAGATCGGCTTCCAGAAGGAGAGCGCCGCCAAAAGCTGCGTGCGCTCCGTGGATGCCCCGCAGCGAAGCCTTGTAGAAAATCGCGAAAGCAAATTTGGCCATGTCCACGTCGGCACCATCAAGCTGAGCGCCGGCGAAATTGGCATGCAGGGCCACCATTTGCTTGAGGTCTGCGCCCTCGAGCTTGGCGCGCGAGAAATTGGCGTAGCAGGCGTCGGCCCTGGTCAGGTCGCATCCACTCAGGTTCGCCGATTCGAGCAGGGCGCCTTCGAGAACGGCCCCTGAGAGGTTGGACTTGTAGAGAAACGCCCCCTGGAAATTGGCCCTGTGCAGATCGGCCCCGGAGAAGTCGGCCTCAGCCAGACGGGCATCCTTGAGACAGACTCCAGTGAGCTTGGCGCCTGCGAACTTCGCCCCACTCAGATCAACCGCCCCGAGGTTGACCTTGGCAAAGTTGGCCCCTGCGAAATCCGCCCCGGAGGCCACTTTCTTCTCCAGATCACCTCGATAGCGGTCCTTGTCCCCCGTATGCTGCCAGCAGAAGTCCGACTCGGCGACAGCATCGAAAAAGCACCCTGGTTCCTTGCATGGCGTTGTATCCATAGACATCTCCTTCACCTGAAGAAAGTGAATGCCAACCTTGAGCTACCGACACGACCGCGTGCCCCAACTTTGCAGGAGGCTCAGGGACGATAACCGAAACGCCGCAAGGCCGCTTCATCGCGGCGCCATTTCTCTTTGACTCCGACCCAGAGCTCGAGAAACACCGGCCGGCCGAGGAGAAACTCGATCTCCTGGCGCGCCAGTTTGCCGACCTCTCGCAGGGCGGCCCCCTTCTTGCCGATGATGATCCCCTTCTGGGACTCTTTTTCCACCCAGATCCTCGCCCGGATGTAGTCCTTGCCACCCGGCTGCTCTCGGAATTCCTCGATGGTCACCGTCGTCGAGTAGGGGATCTCCTCTCCGTAGCGCATGAAGATCTTCTCGCGGATGATCTCGGAGACCAGGAATCGCTCCGGCAAATCGGTGAGCTGGTCCTGGGGATAGAACGGCGGACTGGAAGGCAGCAGTCTGACGATCTCGTCAGTGAGACGCTCCAGGCCGTCGGCCTTGAGGGCAGAAATCGGCACGATCGCCTCCACCCCTTCGAAGTCTTTCAGGGCGTCGATCATCGGCAGAAGATCTGTCTTTTTGACCTTGTCGACTTTGTTGATGGCCAGCACGATCGGTTTGCCCTGCTTCTGCAGCCCCTGCAAAATAACGATGTCCGAGTCCGCTGGCCTGTCGGCCGCCTCGACCATGAAAAGGATAACGTCCGCATCCTCGATGGCATGGCGCGCCGTTTCGACCATCACCTCCTGCAGGCGATAGTGAGGATCGATCAACCCGGGAGTATCGAGAAAGATGGCCTGAAACCCTTCACCGTTCAGAACCCCGAGGATGCGGTGCCGGGTGGTCTGCGGCTTGTCGGTGACGATAGAAAGCTTGTAGTGCAGAAGGTTGTTCATCAGCGTCGACTTTCCCACATTGGGTTTGCCGACGATGGCCACATATCCGGCGCGGAACTCCTCCCTGTTCGGATGATTCCTCACCGAGCTTGTCATCTGCCCTGGTGCAGATGCGTCAGCCGACTGCATGCCCCACCCTCCACGCCTGGCTCCTCATCGCATATCGTAGTAGTGTCGTTTGGTCTCGGCGACGATCACGCCGCTCAGGGCCAGCAGACCGATCAGATTCGGGACCGCCATCAAGCCGTTGAACACGTCTGCCAGATCCCAAACCAGCTGCAGCTTCGCTACTGCGCCGATGCCGACAAAGACGCAGAACAAGACGCGGTACGGCTTGACCGACCTGGGTCCGAGGAGATATTCGATGGACTTCTCTCCGTAATAACTCCACCCCAGGATGGTGGAATAGGCGAAGAAGATCAGCCCAAGTGCAACCACAATGCCGCCGCTCTGCCCCGGAAGCCCGTGGCTGAAGGCAGCTGCCGTCAACTGCGCTCCTGTATAGAGCTCGCTGGTCACCGGATTGATATGCGTCCACATTCCCGAGGTGATAATGGTGAACCCTGTGAGGCTACACACAATGATCGTGTCGATGAAGGTTTGCGTCATCGATACCAGCGCCTGGTTGACGGGATTCTTGGTCTGCGCGGCTGCGGCAGCAATGGGAGAGCTGCCCAGGCCCGATTCGTTCGAGAAGACCCCTCTGGCGACACCGTAACGGATCGTCTGCATCAAGGTGGCTCCCAGAAACCCGCCCACGGCTGCCGACGATGTGAAGGCGTCGCGGAACACATACACTACCAGATCCGGGATGCCGCGGTAATTTAGAATGACAACCACGATGGCGGCCGCCATGTAGAAGACGATCATCACCGGCACGAAGAAGCTGGTGACACGGGCAATCGATTTGATGCCACCGATGATGACCATGGCCGTCGCCACTGCCAGGACCACGCCTGTGATCCAGGTGGCGATGTGGAAGTTTCCGCTCACCGCATCGGCCACGGAGTTCGACTGCACCATGTTGCCGATGCCGAAAGCGGCGACCGCCGCGAAGATGGCAAACAGCGTCCCCAACCAGCGCCAGCCGAGACCTTTGCTGATGTAGTACATCGGCCCGCCGCTCATCGTGCCGAATTGATCCGCTTCGCGGTACTTGACGGCGAGCACGGCCTCGGCGTACTTTGTCGCCATCCCGAAAAGGCCGGTCACCCACATCCAGAACAGAGCTCCCGGCCCGCCGATGGAGATCGCCGTGGCCACCCCGGCGATGTTACCGGTGCCGACCGTGGCTGCAAGTGCCGTCATCAATGCCTGGAAGTGGGTGATGTCGCCTTCTGCCTGGCCCTCCTCCTTGCGCTTGATCAGGGCAAGATAGAGCGAATGCCACAGGGCGCGGAATTGCAACGCCCGCAGACGGACGGTCAAAAAAATGCCCGTGCCCACCAGAAGGATGAGCATGGGCGGCCCCCACACGAACGAACTGGCGCTGCTGACAAGCCGAGAGAAAAGATCCAAGCCTCACCTCCGGGATCATCAATAGGTTCGAGCCAGTCGGAAGACGAAATGCAGATCCATGACGGTTTTCAGGCCGGAGTCGATGAATCGTCCAAATCGTACCACACTGCTAGATAGAGCGGATGCTCTTTCAGCTTCTTATGAGACTCCACGAGTCGTTTCACTTGCTCGGGATAGAGCGGGAATGTACCTACAGTGAACCCGCCCGGGAGCCCGGTTTTCTTCGCGGTTGCCATTTCGACTGCTCCATTTCCCGTCAGTACGCCTTCGCCGCCAGCACCCTCTCCTCCGAAGGCTGGCCACACAGCAGGCATTTCCCCGACTCCGGGTGGTGCTCCAGCGGTATACAACGGATCGTCGCCTTGGTTTCCGCCTGCAAGCGCTCCTCACACTCGCGGCTGCCACACCAATGGATCCAGAAGAAGCCGGACGGATCGTCGATGCGCCGCTTGAAATCATCGTACCTGTCGAGCCGGTAGGTATTCTTCTCGCGGAAGTCGAGCGCCCGGGCGAACAGGTCGCGCTGCATCTGCTCCAGTTGAGATGGAATGGCCCGCGCCAGCTCAGCGCCGGCCACAGTCGACTTCTGCCCGGCATCTCGACGTACCAGCACAGCCTGGCCGTTCTGTACGTCGCGAGGGCCGATCTCCACTCGTAGAGGGATGCCACGCCGTTCCCACTCGTTGAATTTCCACCCAGGCCGGTAGTTGTCCCGGTCGTCCACCTTGAAGGAAAAGCTGCGCCAGTCGGCCGTCACCTTTTCGACATATTCCAGGACACGGGCTCGCTCTTCGTCGCCGGTCCAAATCGGCACCACTACAACCTGGGTCTGCGCCAGTTTCGGTGGCAGGACCAGACCCCGGTCATCGCCGTGAACCATGATGAGGGCACCCACCAGCCGGGTCGACACACCCCAACTCGTCGCCCAGACATACTGCAGATCGCCGCGCTCATCCTGGAACTTCACATCGAACGCACGGGCGAAGTTCTGGCCCAGATTGTGGGACGTGCCGGCCTGCAAGGCGCGCCGGTCCTGCATCATCGCCTCGATGGTGTAGGTGCGCACGGCGCCGGCGAAGCGCTCTTTGTCGCTCTTATAACCAGCGATCACCGGCATCGCCATCCACTCCTCAGAGAACGTCCGATACACTTCCAGCATGCGGCGGGCCTCGGCCTCGGCCTCCTCCTGGGTGGCGTGAGCGGTGTGCCCTTCCTGCCACAGGAATTCAGTCGTGCGTAGAAACAGCCGCGTGCGCATCTCCCAGCGGACGACGTTGGCCCACTGGTTGATCAGCAGCGGAAGGTCACGGTACGACTGGATCCATTTCTGGTACATGGCCCAGATGATGGTTTCCGACGTCGGCCGGACCACCAGCGGCTCCTCGAGTTTCTTCCCGCCGCCGTGGGTGACCACCGCCAGCTCTGGAGCAAACCCTTCGACATGCTCAGCTTCCTTATGGATAAAGCTCTCGGGGATGAAGAGCGGAAAGTAGGCATTGACATGGCCGGTTTGCTTGAACATATCGTCGAGCACCCGCTGCATCTTCTCCCAGATGGCATAGCCGTTCGGGCGGATCACCATGCACCCCTTCACCGGCGAGTAGTCCGCCAGCTCAGCCGCCGCGATGACATCGGTATACCAGCGCGAGTAGTCCTCGGATCGTTTCGTAATGCCCTTTGCCATAGGTCTCCTTCACATAGAAACATGATGCCCCTATGGGTATAGGGGCATCGGGCGGTGGTTCGAGCTTTTGGATGGTCCGTTACTCCTCTTCCCCGTAATGCCTCCATGGCCGCGGCTGGTCGCTCCGCCCCAGGCGGCGGCGCAGCCGTTCAAAAAACTCTGGCTGCCGCTCGGTCGAGTCTTCCCAGTCCATATTCTCCGGCTCTTCGGGGTCGACGACCTCATCGTCGTAAACGTCGCCGGGAGTCTCGATCGGCAGCACCTGCTTGTGAAAGGGATGCTTTCTCACCGGACTCTCCATTGTGTACCCTCATGCGCCACCTTGCCACACATTGGTCGAAATATAGAAAGACCTCCTAACTTTGTCAAGGAGATTCTCCCACGTCGGCGCCGGCGATCCGGCTTCGACAGCCGCCGCCAAAGCCCGATCCACCAACAAAAAAGGCGGTCGATGACCGCCTTCCAGCAACCAGTCAAAATCGTATTTAGTGGGCGATACTGGATTCGAACCAGTGACCTCTGCGATGTGAGCGCAGCGCTCTGACCAACTGAGCTAATCGCCCATTCGCCGAAAAATTAACCAACTGCAGCAACAATGTCAAGGGGAAAATCAGACGCTCGCGGAAGGGCTCGGCAGAGGGCAGGAGCAACCGGTCACCCGGAACTCCCGGAGAACCGGTCACCCCAACTCCGCCGATGAAAGGAGGCATCACACCATGCTCACCGCGTACCGCAAACGGTTGCTTGCTGAACGCGCCAGAGCAAACAGACCTTGTGGGCTGAGCACCTGCCTTGGTCCGTCCGGGCGCCTTCGCTCCGTCTTCGTTACCAGACCGTCCCTGGTCTCTCCGGACCCAGTTTCGTTGGCGCCTCGTACCGATCGTTCTCCGGTCCGCCTGTGGTCAGAAGGCCGGCTTCAGCCCACGCGCGGTGTTATATCAAATACGATGCCAAAGGCTCGGGGTCGATGTCGATTTTTTTGCATGGGGATAGCTGTCTGTTATTACGAAAGTTCCATACATGCGCACAGCAGCGCGCCCACCCCCTTGACCTTGTGAGTCGATACGGATAGCTCAAATCGAAAAGATCAAGGTTTCAAAATGAAACCCCTGACAGAGGAGGCCGGCACGGCTATGGGTTTGTGCGCTTCTCGGATGCTTGACAGCAACCGTGCCCCGGCACCTGTCGGCTGTACGGCCCTGGATTATGGCGGCGGGTCGAACCTCGAGCTCCCGAGGGGTGGGACAGAAGCCTTGTTATCGACGGTCTAGCAAAGCCCTCATGACCGCGTCGTGCACTTTGGGCCGGACCTCACGGATCTTGATGTTCTGTCGCGTCGGATGAACACGATTGGTCAAGAAGACCACGAACAGTCGGCGTTTCCGGTCGACCCACACCGAAGTGCCTGTGAACCCAGTATGGCCAAAACTCTCCTTCGAAAAAAAACGACCGCTGGAGCTTGGTGGCGACGGTGTATCCCAGCCGAGGGCCCGGCTGCTGCCCTGCACCAGGTTGGCGCGCTCGACGAACAACGAAACCGTGGCCGGCTTCACGATCCGTGTGTCACCATAGGCACCCCCATTGAGAAGTGTCTGCAGCAGGATGGCAAGGTCGCGCGCAGTGCTGAACAAACCAGCGTGGCCGGCCACGCCGCCCAAGGCGTAGGCGTTCTCGTCGTGGACCTCGCCGCGCACCAACCTCCCTCTCCACTGATCAAACTCCGTGGGCGGGATGCGGTCGATGACACGCTGCGGCGGATTAAAGTAAGTATCATCCATCCCCAGAGGCTCGAAGATCTCATCGGCGCAGAACCGATCGAACGGCTTGCCAGAGATCGCTTCGACCACCTTTGCCATCAACATCATGCCGATATCGCTGTAGACCGACTGCGTGCCCGGTTCATACTCCAGTGGCGTGGCGTAAATGGCGTCCCAAATCTCTTCGGGCGATCGGTACTCGAGGAAGAACCGCTTGAAAGGTGGTAGCCCCGATGTGTGGGTAAGTAGATTCCGAATTGTAACCGGATCGCGGCCTTCCCCAGTGAAGCGCGGCAAATAACGATGCACCGGTGCATCGAGGTCGAGCTGGCCGCGATCGTAAAGAATCATGGCCGCGGTGGTGGTGGCGACCACTTTGGTGACGGAAGCTAGGTCGAAAATGGCGTTCGTCCTCATCGGCGGGGCGGAGCTGCCGTACCACATACGGCCGTAGGCCTTCTCCCACACGATTTTGCCATCCCTGGCCACCAACAGCACGGCACCGGGAAAGGCTGAATCCGCCAGCGCGGAGTCCATCACCGCATCCACCTGCAGCAGCTTCTCGGAGTCAAATCCCGCTTCCTCCGGCAGTCCTCTACGAAGCACAATCGCGGTCTCCTTCTTGGGTCTGGCCCACGGCCGAGATGATGCCTTCAGCCTGAGCCCGTAGCCAGCCGGGTAGTCGGCGGAAAGCGATACCGGCAGTCGGCCTGTGATGTCGATCTCCCCGAACAAAGCCTGGGCAGCAGCCACCTGACTGACTTCGGCGGATCCATATGCGCACAGATAGACGGGCAGGTGCGGCATCTGCTGCAGCACATAGGGACTGCCAAAGGAGACGACCACCAGGCGATGCCCCTCGGCGGCCAGCGTGTCGAGGGCAGCGGCCAGTGGCTCCGGCAGAGCCAGCCGCCGCGTGCCGGCGTGCACCCGCACATCGAGTCCGAGGACGAGCACATCTGCGTCCTCGACACGGTGCAGTGCGGCCAGAGCTGCATCCGCCGGCTCCGTCACTGGCGCAGTCGCCACCTCGATATCGGGGATGCGGCGGCGAAGTTCCCTGAGAAAAATCGGCTTCATCGGGCGGATCGAGCTGCTGAGCAGCAGTGCGGCAACACGGGTCTGTGGCGGCAGCGCAAGCGGCAGCAACCCACCATCGTTTTTCACCAGGGTGATCGATCGCTGCGCCACCTTCACAGCGGTCTTCTTAAAACTCGGCCGCCCGACCGTCCGGAATGCCCAGGATGAGCTGACCGCACTCTCGCGCTGAAGACCAAGTCGTTCCTTGAGCCTCAAAATCCGGCGAACCGACGCGTCGATACGCGATTGGGGCAGAGTGCCGTCCTCCACTTTCCGCCGCAGGGTGGCAATAACCTGCTCGACCGACGGCGGCGACAGCAGGACGTCGGCGCCTGCCAGCACCGCCTGTACAGCAGCGAAACGGTCGGTGAAATTCTTGCGAACAGCAGCCATTCCGAGGGCGTCGGTGATGATGACCCCTGAAAAACCTAGCTTGCCGCGCAGCAGGCGGGTGAGCACATTGGAGGACAGCGTCGAGGGCAGGTAGGCGCCTTCGGCGATTTGCGGTAGGGCGATATGAGCACTCATAACCAGGTCCACGCCGGCGTCGATTGCTCTGCGAAAAGGCACCAGCTCGACGGCCGCCAGAGAATCGAGTGACCGTGGGATGACGGGTAGATCGAGATGCGAATCGGTGCCGGTGTCCCCGTGGCCTGGGAAATGCTTCGCCGTGGTCAACAGTCCGCCTTCGCGGCAACCTTCGATGAAAGCGGCACCCAGTGCAGCGACCTTTTCAGGATCCTCGCCGTAGGAGCGGGTATTGATGATCGGGTTCTGCGGGTTGCTGTTCACGTCGAGCACGGGAGCGAAAGTGATGTGAATGCCGATGGCTCTTGCCTCTTGGGCCGTGATCTTACCGAGCTCCCGCGCGAAAGCTGTAGAACCCGTCGCCCCGACAGCCATATTCGAAGGGAACTCCGTAGCACCGTCGAACCGGGCGCCGACCCCCTGTTCGAAGTCGGCATCGAAGAGCAGGGGAACCTTCGCCAGCCGCTGCAGGCGGTTGGTCGCGGCGATGGCGGCGTAGACGTCGCCACCATAGAGGTGGAGCCCGCCGATGTGCTCGTCGCGCACCAGATGCACCAGCCAGCGCCACTCCGGGGTGTCCTCTTGCATGAAGCCGGCTTGAAACGTCGTGAAGACCATCTGCCCCAACTTTTCGTCCAGCGACATGCGCCGCAAGGTCTGATCGACCCAGGACGGGCCGCCCGCCGGCAGTGACTTCCAGCCGCCCAGGAGCATCAGCACCGTAACCAGGCAGGCCATTCTACTCCCATTTGCTGAAGTGGACCGTCTCTGGCTCATCTCTCTCTCCATACCCGTTCAGCACCATTCGCAGATCCGTGTAGACAACTCTGAATCCTGTCTCCAGCAGTAGCCGGAGAGCCCGACTACATCTCGTCGGCACGCGTATGGCAAGCCCTCGCAAGAATTCCTCCCTGGCCCATCTCTCCAGAGCGCAAGTCAGAAGGCGCAAGTCTTCGAGCGGTCGCCCGGGACGCACGGCAAGCACAAACACCTTGAGAAACGAACGCTCTTCTGTGTCCGTGTAGGGCTCAGTGTGCGCCAACGCCATGGCAATCGCCTCGTCGCCCTCGAACAGCAGAAGCGCATCTCCATAGCTGTGCCGGATGATCAGCTCCGCCTCGCTGCGATAATCGACTCCCGGACACACGGCATCGCCGATGGACCTGATGGTTGCCAGCAGTGCCGGTATCTCCGCCTCCGCGGCACGCCCCAGGCGAACCGCCCTGTATCCAGAAGGCAGAGCGCCGGCATCCTCCGACAGTTCACGCACCACATCCGTAACCAGTTGACTACTTTCAAACCCTAGTTTACTGTAGAACCCGATGTTGTAATTCGACCGCGGGTCGGTCTCGAGACCGAGGGTGTGGACGCCCGCGGCGCGCAGGCGACGGATCACTTCTCGGACCAACTCTTTGCCGATCCCCTTGCCGGCCTCCTCCGGATCCACGCCGAGAGGTCCGAACCAGCCGACGCGTCCCCAGCGGCGTGTGAATACGAAAGCAACAATCCGGCGACCCTTCTCAACGACATAGGATCCCTGCGGGTTGGCCTCCAGGTACATGCGCAGAAAGCCGAGCCGGCAAGCCGGTACTTGCCATTCGGAGTAGCCATCGCGCCGGCGGGCCTGCGAAAAGGCTCTGGAGAGAAGCAGCCCCACCTGGCCCAAGTCCGACGAACGCATTGCGCGCAGTGAAGGGGAATCCATTTTCAGTCTACCGATTCGCGGGCCCACGCGTAGCCCTGCACCTGCTGGCGCTTCGGCCTCTGCCGACCACGGGATGTCCGCGAGAGAACCTGCTTCCGGAGATCCACAAGCGACGCTACCGTTGAGGCTTTGAAAGGACACCCTTGTGATAGAAATAGGGCACCAGCCCGGCCGCGCCGAAAGGCAGAGTCACAAGGCTGATAGGGAGCAGCCAACGGGCGTAGCGATCCGGATCGCGGCCAAAAAGCACGCCCGCGGCAATGAGACCGAGGGCCAGAACGACGGCCAGTCCGCCCCAGAACGGACTCTGGGTGGCACAGTAGCCCCAGCAAGCAAAGCTGCTGTCCAGGTCCGTAATGCTCATTGGACTTGGCGTCCACCAGACGGCGCAGTAGCCCACGCATGCGATGATGCCAGCTCCGGCAGCCACGGGCAGCAGAGCCACGATACGGGCCGTGGTAAGTCGACTCATATCAAAATACCCACTTTGGAATCCCACCGGAAGACCATGGGCAATTCGAAGGTACCCAAAATCTCTTAGGGGTTGCGCAGAAGGACGACGACCTCACTCTTGCAGGGCCGCCCCACTCATCGCACCGGCTCGGCGCCCAAACCCGCCCTGTCAGGCAGCAGCAGCCTGCCGTTCTCGACACCGACGCCGCGGTACGGGTCCTCGGCAAGCAACAGGTTGCCGTCGAGGTCGGCCCAGTCCACCAGGGGCGACAGATGCGCCGCTGCGGTGATTGCCAGGGACGACTCGACCATACAGCCGAGCATGATCTTCAGCCCCAGAGCTCGGGCGACATGGATCATGCGCACGGCTTCCTGCACGCCGCCGCTCTTCATCAGCTTGATGTTGATGCCGTCAAACAGGCCGACCAGCGCCGGGATATCGGCGGCTGTCTTCACATTCTCGTCGGCGATGATGGGCAACGAGACCCGCTCTCTCACCCAGCGCAGGTCGCCGACTGCATCGGCCGGCAGCGGCTGTTCGACGAACTCGACGTTCTGCGGCGCCAGCCAGTTGATCTTCTCCACGGCCTCCTCCCTGCTGCGCCACCCTTCATTGGCATCGACGCGCACCACCTTGTCGGTGACCGAACGCACCGTGGCCATGATCTCCTCGTCGTTGCCGCCGCCGAGTTTGATCTTGAGGATCGGGAACTCAGCCGCCGCCTCGATCTTGCGCCGCAACACCTCCGGCGTATCCATGCCGATGGAGAGACTGGTAACCGGCGTACTCTGAGGATCGAGGCCGTAGAAGCGATACAGCGGCACGCCCAGGCGTTGTGTCACCCAGTCCATGAGTGCCAGGTCGAGGGCACATTTGGCCGCAGTCTGCCCTTCGCGGAGCATGTCGAGCCGGGCACGAAGATCACAGAACCCCCAGGGATCGGCATCGGCCATCAGCGGCCGGGCGGCCTCGATCATCTCCAGAGTCGATTCAACGCTTTCGCCATAGCGGGCGCTGGGGGCCGCCTCGCCACGGCCGACCACGCCATCCGCTTCCAGCTCCACAAACACATTCTCCTTCGTCGTGGTCGTTCCGCGCGAGATCGTCCACTTCTCCCGAAGCTTCAGTTGTGATGTGGTCACCGAGAGGTTCATCCATGCGCTCCGCTGTTTGGGTGTCGAGTGTTTGGCGTGGAGTGTTGCGCGCTGGACGGCACCCCCCTGCCCTCACTCCAACTCTACGCTCTCCGCTCCAGACCATGTCACCCCATTTTCCAGGGCAGGCCCTCCTATGCCTCCGCCGCCTCCGTCACCACAGCCGCCTCCGTAGTCCAGAATGGACGCCACTTTTCTTCAGGAGACGGTGGCGTCATCAGGCTGACGAGGATGAGTGCCAGGATCGAGGCCCCACCGGCAGGATAAATGATGTAGTCGTACTCCCAGTGGGTGATCCCCATGGAATTGAGTGCACCGAAAACAAAGGTCACCACCACCCCGGCAGCGATGGAGGCAACGCCGCCCGCAGGAGTGACGCGCCGCCATAAGAATGCCGCCAGGAGGGCCGGAGTAACAGCCGCGCCCACCATGGTGTACGCGTAGAGTGACATATCCAGGATGCTTTTGAAGAACGTCGAAACCACATAGGCGATGATGGCCAGAAACACAATGGAGACACGCTGAAAGAGGATGATGGCGCGATCCGAGGCTTCCGGATTGATGAACCTCTGGTAGATGTCCCGCGCCAGGTTTGTGGAAGGCACCATCAGGAAAGTGTTGGCTGTCGAGAAGATGATGGCCACACCGCCGGCCAAAAGCAGCAATCCAGCAATCAGGGGCAGATTGTACCGCGCCACCTGCAGAATGATGGTCTCGGTGGCCCGGAAGTCGAAACCACCTGCAGCCCGGAACGAAGGATCGTTCCAGTAGATCCCACTGCCGAAGATCGCGGTCGAATCGAGCACGGTCTCGATAATGACGACGCCGATCACCATACCCATCACAGCACGACGTGCCGTCCGCTCATCCTTGGCGGAGAAGAACTTCTGGTACATGCTGCTCTCTCCGAGAAGGAGCAGGAAGGTTGGGAAAAAGAGCCCGAGCGCCGACGCGAACCCTGGCCCACCGAACACCGTGAAATGCTCCGGCGGCAGCGTCGCGGTCAACTGTGACCAGCCGCCGCCTGCTTTCAGCACCAGCGGCGCGGCGATGAGGATGCTGCCGGTGATCATGATGCCGTTGAAGATGTCGATGGCGACGATCGACGTCATGCCGGCGAGGACCGTGTAGAGCACCACAAGCCCGGCGATGATGGCCTGACCCACCATGGGGTCGATCTGGTAGGAGGTTCCCTGGGTGAGAACGTAGAGCAGCCGGCCGCCGCCGATGAACTGGTAGCTGGCGATGGTGAGATAGGCGATAATGATGGCCAGCGTCCCGAGCAGCCGTGCCGCCGGATGGTAGCGCAGCTCGAGGATATCAGGGACGGTGTACTGGGAGATGCGCCGCACCCGCCCGGCAAGGAAATAGACGATGACGATGCCGACCCAGGCCCCTGCGCTCATCCACAGGGCGGAAAAACCCTCACGAAAGGCACGGCCGGCGCCGCCGAAGAGGCTGCCGGAGCCGATCCAGGTGCACACCAGCGTTCCAGCCAGAAACCAGGCCGACACTCGCCGACCCGCCACCATGAAGTCTTCCTGGGTCTTGACTCCACGGCTCCGGTAGATGCTGATGCCGATCAGGAACAGCAGATAGATGACAACAGCCCAGAGGTAGATCATGGCCCCTCCGTCGGTTGATTTGCAAGCGCTCCCGTCAGTGTAAGAAATCCGTGGTCCCTCAGTCAGGGCTTGCGCTGCCCGACTGCCCCCAGGCCCCGGCGCAGTTCTGTGATGAATCTCTCGAAGCCCGCGTCTTGTTTCTCCAAAAGACGGAGATCGATTTCCTGTGCGATTGTCTCCCCGTATTCTGGACCACCGAACAACGATCCAACCGGCCTCAACGCTTGTCCAAGGATCTGCTTGTAGAAGTCTTTCTTGCACTTGTAGGGTGGCGCATCAACGTCGAGTTGACACCCTACGGCTCTTTGGAGTGCGCCAAGATCGAGCAAGTACCACCGCTCGATGTGAGGATCGGGGACGCACGTTACCAGCAGAGACTCAATAGGGGTTCCGGCAACCCTCTTTTCGATCTCACGCGCTCGCTGGGGTGCTCCTTTGCAGTTTCCGTCAATCGCCACGACGACCAGATCAAACGACAACGGAGCTCGCGTGCGTCTCAGGTCCGTCGCAAATTGTCTCAACTCCCGTAAGGCGATGGACCCCCTGCGCGCCGCCCGAACATCGTGGCTGACAGCCACTCCCTTTTCAGAGGCGATGCGATTGACGAGTCCGACGATGAAGCTCTCCTGAGCTCTGTCCTCCAGAAAATAGAGAACCCTCATCCGCCCAGGTCCCCCCGCAGCACCCAGTCCGTGAGTGCATGCTCGATCTGAGTTCGTTTGAATAGCGGGCCCAGGTCGGAAAACGGCCGCAACGTTGTGGACACGTCCGGCTTCCTGCATTCCAACAATTCCGTTGGCGAAAAGTACTCGGCGAAAAGCGGCGAGTGGGTCGTCACGATGACTTGCTTGCCGTATTGATAGGCAGCATTTTTCAGCAGTTCCGCAATCAGTTGCAGGCGATAGGGATGAACGCCGTTTTCCGGTTCCTCGTATCCTACCAGCACTCCGGCGCTGCTCGGGTGCAGGACCGTCAGCAGCCCAATGATGCGCAGAGTGCCTTCTGAGATGAGCCTGGCCGAAAAATGGATTCCACTTTCGACGATCGACAACTCCACTCTGCCATCGGGTGTAAGGTTCACCTTAATGCGCGGACGTGATGGCAGGATCTGCTGCAAAGTGAGGTTGAGGTTTTCGAAGGCGGCAGGATTCTTCTGCTGGAGAGAATACAAGAACACCGGAAGGTTCTCTCCTCGCGGCCCGAGGCCACTAACCTCCGCAAGCGGCACATCCTGCCGCATCAGGGTTCGAGGCTCAAGATAATAAGTGCTCCACTTCTCCAGTTCACGCCGAAAGGCAACGATATGGGGATAGTGTGGCTCATACAGCGGCGACGACACGATGGTGTGTTCGAGACCGACTTCATGGTATGTCGGGTGGGCCTGGCCTTCCATACGCAGGTGAAACCGTCCGCCATTGGTACCAACTTTCTCCAGGAAAGGTCGACGGCTCACCTTGGGACCGTCGCCACGACTTTTCAGAGCCACAAGCTTTTCGTCATAGACACGCAGGTGTCCCGTCGTCGGCAGAATCTCCAGAGTCAGCTTGTACCGCAGGAAGCGTTCCCTGACAAACTCCCGGCTGTTGCCTCCTTCCAGTCCTTGCCGCTTTATCTGGACGAGGCGGTTTACTTCCGTGACAGTCTCATTCGAAAGCTCGACATCGGCCTCGAACGTAAATCGGCGCACATCACTGCGCAGAAGCTCCTCGAAGCCACCTTCGCCGTAGAAGAAACTCTCCAATGGCAGTCCCCGGTGGCCATCAAAGGCTTCGCGCAGGTTCCGTGAGGTGGCGGCTCTCGACAAGACATAGAGGGCGTCGAGGAAATTGCTCTTGCCGGCGGTATTCGGCCCCATGATCACCATCAGGGGCCGCAGACGTACTTCGACTTCCTTGAAGGACTTATAGCCGCTAATCTTGATCCTGTGTAACATCGGCCAACCCTTTGTTTATCACGACTCCGAGAAGCGCGTCCACGGGCCAGCAGGCAAGATCCTGGAGGAAAAACCGCCTCTTAGGAAAAGCTTCTGCCAACCTTTGAAAGGTTCCCAACCTCTCGATGGTTTTTTGGCCGTCTGTCTGGTTTTCCGCATAGGGGACCTCGCCACCCGTCTTCCCTACAGGAGCGCGTGCCGCCATGCGACGAACTAACGCGCGGCCA
>CAZGRP010000043.1:19885-25537 GCA_964527995.1 uncultured Cytophagia bacterium
ACCCGTCTTCCCTACAGGAGCGCGTGCCGCCATGCGACGAACTAACGCGCGGCCAGCGACCGCCCTGAGCCCTCGCGAAAGAGTTTCCAACCTTTGAAGTGACGCCGGTGCGAGGCCTTCGAAGAAACGCTCGGTGACGTAGGCTGAAGACGTTTTTTTCCGAAAGAACGACGATGGTAGTGACCTCCTCACAAGCAACGTCCTCTCTGCTCTTCCTCCGCGATCTTTGCGGTTGTTAGAATAACTCACTCCGCCGCGGCCACCTCTTCCCGCTGACTGCTCAGTCTCTTGAACTTCAGCATCTGTTCCTTCAAGTCCATCGGATACGAGATCGACACGTCCGTGACCTCACCGGCGGCGTTGCGAACCAGCGACAGTTCAGGATAGACGAAAGCAACGTAGTTCGGGTAGCCTATGGCCTTGCAGCGCTGCACCACCTGATCGCGCAGCGCCGTGTCGAATTTCACCCCGTACCGGCTGACCAGCTCTTTGGCGGCCTGGTAATCTCCTTCCGCCTTGATCCGCATCAGCTCCGCCAACAAGGCGCCGACGCCGGCATGCATCGAGTCCAGATTGGTGACCTGAAAATACGCCTTGCCGTCACGCTCCACGGTCTCGACAGCATGAAAGCGGTCGCGCAGATAGTTGACGATCATGTGAGTGCCGCGCATATGGTCTTCTTCGAAACTGTCCCCCTGCGGCACCCGGCGCAACTGGATGAGATCACCGCGCACATAGGCACGCATCCCTGCTTCGGCAGCCTCGCGATCGGTGATCACGCCGATCTCCAGCGTCTTCGGGTCGGTCAGGTTCCAAAGTGCCACCAGATCGGCGCGCGCTTCCTCGATGGTGGAGTAGTACTCGCGTAGATAGTTGGCAGGGTCGCCTTTCAGCTTGTCGCTCACCTTTCCAGAGGCATGACCCAACACCTCGTGCATGGCCACGATGGCCAGCCGAGCCTGAGCGCCGTACTTGCGGTCGAGCTCGCGCTCGCGAGGATCAAGAATAAACTCCTGGCCGGCAATTTTGCCTGTGGCCGAATCGCGTGCCTCCATGCCGTTGATCAGCAAAAAGCTTTTGCTGCCGTACTTCTGGCGGATCTCCTGGGCATTGGGCAGATTGATGCCTGACCAACTGATCGGCCCAGCGTCGCCCGTTTCGCACAACACGTTGATGGCCGTAGCCACGGGGATGTTGAACAACTGCCGCTTGTAACGTTCCTGCCACGGCGCCCGGGCTTCATAGTACCCGGCGTTCTCGGCCAGGGCATGCATCATCGCCGTGGTCACCTCATTGCGGAAGCTGACCAGCCCTTCGTACATTCCCTTTTGGCCGCGGGCATCCTTGTACACTTCGATGAAGCCGTTGATCGTCTCCACTACCGGGTCATTCTGGACCCAGGCGATATTGAACTGGCGAAAATCTTCAGGATCGCCGGTGCGAAAGTAGCGAATCAGCTTGTCAAGCGCCACGGCCTGCTTACCGCCGGCGTGGGCCTTGGCTTTCTCCAGCCAGTAGATGACGTTGGAGAGCTCCCTGGCATAGAGTCCGGGAGGGATGCGATCGGTACCGGCGCGGTAGACCAGCTCGGTGATCACACCGTGCACCTTGACCATCTTGGAGTTGAGGGGATACTTCTCCGGGTAGGCCTCGGCTTCGGCCAGAGTCACCCCCTCATAGAGGTTGTTGGCGCTGGCCTGCAGGATGTCCGCGCCCGCTCCCGGGTTCTTGTTGGTTACGGCTGGCTCATACTGGGGGTCGAAGATACTGCGTCGCAGTCGCCCGAGCTTGGCGGCCAGGTCTTCTCCGCGCCGCAGATCAAAACGGGCACCGTTGCCCTCGGCCAATTCGGCCGCCTGTTGCAGCTCCTCGAAGGTGAAAGAAGGAAGAAACTTGCGGAAGGTGCGGGTGTTGTAGTGGGCGTTGTGGATCCAGATCAGCTTCGTGTATTCCAGGATCTTTTCCAACACAGCCGGATCGATCCCCTCGCTGTGGGTGATGATCTCCTCCAACAGGTTGCGGATTTCGAGGGCATAGCGATGCGTCTGGTCGTAGGCGATATCGCGCCCGGCGAGGGCAGCCCGGTAGAGATCGTAGGCCAGCAGCTTGTTCTCCAGGCTGAGGTTTTTGAACTCGTCGCCGTAGAGTTGCACCACCGCCACGTCGCGCACCTTTTCCAGGAGATACTGCCGTTGCGTTTCCTTCTCCTTCCGGGTGCAACCCGAAAGCAGCCCGAGAAGGAAGACCAACACCGCTACGTAGGAAATAGACCGGAACATTTCTTCTCCTCTCTCGTGGATTGAACCCTCACCTCGGCGGTGATGGTGCCGTTCATCGGAAAGCGGCCCAGCGCAGCATCGCCACCAGAAACAGTATCACGAACCCAAGGGCGAGGTTGATGCGAACCAGGGCCGCCATTTTGGCCTGCAACGCCCCCACTTCCGCTGCAAACCGGTCGTCGTCCTCTGAGCTGGCCATCAGCGCCTGGAAACGCCTGCCGATCCCAAAGCTGAAAACCGCCGCTACGACGATCATGCTCAGCACGACGATCATCTTCACACCGAAGACAGTTCCATAGGCGTTGTGGAAGATCATCGGCCAGACGCCGCGCCAGGTGGCCTTCATGCCGCCGGCCAGCACCAGGAGAACGATGCTGATCCAGACAATACGTGAGAAACTCGCCTGCACCTTTTGCACGAGAGCGTTGCGAGCCTGTGGCTCGAGGCGACGCAGCGCCGGAGCCAGGATGACAGCGTGGTAGTGGATTCCACCGATCCATATCACCGCGGCGGCCAGATGCAGCCAGTCGACGATCACACGCAGAAAACTCATTCTGTCCTCCCTACGGTTTGAAGATTACTCGCTCAAGTCTTTCCAGCCCTGCCCAAAACGCCCCTAAAATAGCAAGAAATTCAGCAAAACACAAGGAGGCGCAGCAAAAGGGAGAGGGAAAATGCCGGATGGAGAATGGAGCATGGATGATGGGAGACGAGGGAGTTCGGATTTTGGGATCGCGGATTTCGGAATCCTGGCTGCGGGCCGGGCGAACCGACTGCCGGCAATGGACCCAACTGCAACCCCACCCTTACCCACGGTCCCCAGTCCACCTCATTCCCATTTCCAAGTTTCTGATCCCTGACACCCGCCTTTTACAGCAGCGGACTCAGCATTCGGCAACTGTTCTCGGCGAGGCGAACGAAAAGGCTCCGGCGGCTGAATTCCTCCGGCGCGACGATCCGGCTGGCGGAGAGATCGTCCATGAAGACCGCACGGACTCGCTCGGCGAAGGCCTCGCCGTAGACCTGGGCACTGATCTCAAAACTGTAGGTGAAGCTGCGCATGTCCATGTTGGCTGAGCCGACGATCGTGAGGCGGCGGTCGACAATCACCAACTTGGAGTGCTCGACCCCCGGAAGGAACTCGTAAATCTTCACCCCGCAGCGCAAGAGATCCTCATAGTAGGAGCGGCCGGCCAGGGTGACGATGAGATGATCGGAACGTCGCGGCACAAGCAACCGCACATCCACTCCTCGCAAGGCCGCCGACTGCAACGCCATGAGGATTGAGGCATCCGGAATGAAGTAGGGCGTACACAGGAAAACCTCCTCCGCGGCCGTGGCGATCGCTGTAAAGAAGGCGGCGTGCGCCGAATCGATCTCCTCGTCCGGTCCGCTGGGAAGGACCTGCACCACGTCCTCGCCGCATCTCTGCGGCTCGGGAAAATAGTCCGAGCCCAGCAACTGCTCGCCCGTGGCGAAATGCCAATCCTCCGCAAAGACCCATTGCAGCTCGAGGACCGCCGGCCCTTCGATGCGCAGGTGGGCATCTCGCCAGACGCCAAACCGGCGTGGTGGCGACACGAAGGCCTGGCCGATATTCAGCCCGCCGGTAAAGCCGATGCGACCGTCCACCACCATGAGCTTGCGGTGGTTTCTGAGGTTGAGGTGCCACGGCCGCATCAGCAGCCGCGGCGGCAGAAAAGCGCGTACCTGAACGCCGGCCGCTTTGAGCCGCCCCAGGAACTCCTTGTCCCGATGCAGCGACCATGACCCGAGAGTGTCGTAGAGCAGGTTGACCCGGATCCCCTGCCTCGCTCTGGCGATCAGCAAGTCGGCGAACCGCTCTCCGGTTGCATCGGGCCGGAAAATGTAGTAGTCCAGGTTGATGTGGTGCGCAGCCTGTCGAATGGCCTCCTCCATCAGACCGTAGGTTTCGCCGGCATCGATATGGAAAGAGACCTTGTTGCCGACCGTGGCCGGAAACAGACCGAGGCTCGTCGTCAGACGCATGACGGCGCGCTGATCGGCGTGGATCTCCGCCATGCCGTCGAGGCGCGCCGCTGACCACCTGGCCTGATACTGGCGTACCGACCGGCGGATCTGTTCGTTCGACAGCCAGCGGCGCCGGCGCGAGCGATCCACGGGGCGAATCCCAAAGGTGAGGTAAAGCAGGGCGCCGAGGACAGGCAAGAACACCAGCGTCAGAAGCCAGGCCACTGCCGTGGCGGCATCATGGCGGCGCATCAAGACCACAGGGATGAGAACAAGGGTGAGCAGATAGAGGAACAGCGCAGAACTCATGCAGTCCTCGCTTCTCAGGGGCGACCGGTCTTCTCAGTTTCCCGCCCGGTATCGCCGGCACTCAACGGTCTACCTTCAATCTCTACCGTAGCCAGGAGCGGGCGGTGGTCCGAGGCGACCCGCGTCAGGGCGTCGTTGCGGATGCGGCTGTCGACGATACGCACCTCGCGGCTGACGTAGATGTGGTCGAGCCGCAGATGAATCGGACCCCACCAGAAGGTCGGACCGTAGCGTTTTCCGGTCGATAGGAATGCATCCTTGAAATGAAGGCGGAGCTCATCGTGAACAACGGGCAGCGGCCGATCGTTGAAATCGCCCATGACAACCACGGGGTGGTGGAGATCTTCGCTGAGAAGCATCGCCTCGCTGAGCATCTGCTGGCGCTGGTAGGTGCGCTCCCGTGTGCCGAGGCCGAGATGGCAGTTGAACACATGCAGAACCGCCCCGTCGGCAAGCTGAACATCGACGCGCAGGCAGTAGCGCGGCTCCCGGCTGGTGGGATGGGTGATGTTGTGCCGGTGGTTGCGGACGATGGGAAAAGCACTGAGCACGGCGATGCCGAATTCGCCACCGTTCAGGGGCTGCGTCACACAGTAGAAGAAGTCCATCCCCAGGCTCTCCGCAAGTACGCGAGCCTGATGCTGGTGGTGACTCCGCGGCAGTCCGTTGTCGACCTCCTGCAAGGCCACAACGTGCGGACGCTCTTCCCTGAGCACCCGTTCGATGCGCGTCAGGTCGTAACGTCCGTCGCGGCCGATTCCGTAGTGGATGTTGTAGGTGAGGAGCTTGAGCTGTATTGCCATGTAGGGTTCGAAGGTGTCAGACCAACACGCATCGCCCAAGACCGTGCGAAGCAGATCGCCGAGAAGGCAACCTGAACGAGCATGGGCTAGGCGAAAAACTTGTGGATATCTTTCCTGTGCAAGAATCTCACAAAAGTCACAATATCGTTCTCCACGACAAGACCAAAGATTTCTTCTTTCGTGAAGACCTCGCGCCTGCTCTATCTGGCTACGAGGTTCGTCCCCTCCCCCTCTTCTATCGCTTTGGCCAGAGCGATGTCTTCCAGTGC
>CAZGRP010000043.1:25637-34139 GCA_964527995.1 uncultured Cytophagia bacterium
GGTTCGTCCCCTCCCCCTCTTCTATCGCTTTGGCCAGAGCGATGTCTTCCAGTGCTTGGGTCAACAAGTCGTAAAGCAAGTCCCGTTTTCCCTCAAGAACTTCGACCGGGGCTTGCTTTAGCACCTCTTTGAGTCGCTCCTCGTCGATCGGTGCCTGGATCATGGCATTCTCGTACTTCGGTCTCCCTGCGGATGCAGACAAGACCCTTACTCCCCTATCTTGTCTGAACTATCACGTTCTATTGCTGCGTTGCTGTTCGAGGGATGTTCAAACTCTCTGCAAAATCTTCTTGCGCTCGTCTGCCGAGTCGATTACCTTGTTGCGTGTCGGCAGAGGCGACATCGGGACATCAACAAATATAAAGGTACAACCATCAGATCAACAAAATCAACCAGTTTTCCCAAGTTCTATCACAGCTGGCGGCCAGGATGAACCCCAAGCGCGAACTCGAAAACCTTCGACACGAAATCGTCAATTGCGCCCGCTGTCCGCGGCTAGTCGAATGGCGGGAACGGGTGGCGAAGGAAAAGGTACGGCGCTTCGCCCACGAGCACTACTGGGGTCGCCCCATCCCCGGCTTCGGAGACCCTCAGGCCCGCCTCCTTCTCATCGGTCTGGCGCCGGCCGCTCACGGCGGGAACCGCACCGGCCGCCTGTTCACCGGCGATCGCAGCGGCGACTGGCTCTTCCAAACTCTCCACAAGTTCGGCTTCGCCACCCTGCCGACATCGCAACATCGCGATGACGGCCAACTTCTCACCGACTGCTACATCACGGCCACCATCCGCTGCGCACCCCCGGCCAACAAACCCACCCGCGAGGAAATCCGCAACTGCCGGCCTTTCCTTTTGCAGGAGTTGAGGCTGCTTCTTCCTCGCCTGCGTGTAGTCGTCGCCCTCGGGCAGGTGGCGTTCCGAACCGCGGTCGGTGCGCTCGAAGAAGTCGCCGGGCTGCGCATCAACCCCCGCCCAAAATTCGGCCACGGAGTCGAGGCGCAGCTCAGCGAGCGCATCACGCTTCTGGCTTCCTACCACCCAAGTCAGCAAAACACCTTCACCGGCCGCCTGACTCAGGAGATGTTCGACGCCGTGTTCCAGCGGGCGCGGGAGATTTTGCAGAACTCTGTGCAGGAGTAGGGGTGCTTTCTGCCGGAGGAGAACGGATTCCGGCGAAACAAGAGTCGGGCTGTGGCTCATCCACGAAACGTTTCAACCTTGCCGACCTGCGGCTCGATTCGCGGCTAGTCAAGGCGGCGGAAGGAGCTGGCCTTGATAATCAAGAAGACTGTTCTCCCGGGAGCCAGCTCCAGGGCCGCCACCGTTTGCGGCACGATCTCCACGGTGAACTTCTCGCCGGCATCCACGCGCACCAGCACCCGGTCTCCCAGCCGATGCAGCGACTCGACCTCTCCGGCCAGCACGTTGCGCGCGCTCACGCCGCGGGGCCGTTCGGTCGCCACCAGGATCTCGTCCGCCGGGATATCGAGCCGGAATTCAGAGCCCTCTGGCTCTGAGAGAAGGGGCAAAGTCAACTGCGTCGATCCGGCCTTGACAAGGGTGATCCCCTCAGACACCAGGTTCTTTTCGACGGTCACCCGGAAGATATTGGAGACCCCCTCCGTGGCCACCAGAGGGGCCGACTTCAGGCGCTCGACCACCTGGTACGGCGCACCTGCCGCAACCGACTTGCCCTTTTCGAGCACCAGGACCCGGTCCGCGACGTTGAGCACGCTGCCGAGATCGTGAGAAACGTAGAGAATGGGAAGAGAGAATCGCTCATGAATCTCTTTGAGGAACTGCAGAAATCCATGGCGGGCGGGCAAATCCAGCGCCGCCAGAGGTTCGTCGGCGAGAAGGTAGGCCGGGCCCGAGAGCAGAGTCCGCCCCAAGGCCACCCGCTGCCGCTCGCCTCCGGAAAGATCAGCCGGGTAGCGATGCAGCATCCCGGCCACACCGCAAGCAGCGACGATCTCATCGAAAGTGAACCTGCGCTGCGATTCCGGCGTTCTGCGCAGGCCGAACCGGAGGTTCCCCTCCACTGTGAGATGCGGAAACAGGCGGCTCTCCTGGAACACATATCCGAGTCGTCGCAGGCGGGGCGGCACATCGACGCCCTTTTGCGAAGAGAACAACACCCGCCCGTCCAGCCGCACCTCGCCGCGGTCGGGGCGGATCAGGCCGGCGATCAGGTTCAGCGTCGTCGTCTTGCCGCTCCCCGACGGACCGAAAAGAGCCGTGAAGCCGGCAGGCAACTCCGCCTGCAGCGACAGGTGAAAACCTGGATACCGTTTTTCGAAATGAAAAGCAAGCATCGCCTATAACCTGCTAAGGGACACCACGCCTCCAAGCCGCTGCCAACGCCGGAGGCGAACGCCGAGGAGGTTCTTGACTGCCTACCATTAGAGAAACACGGGCTGGGAGGGAGCCTCGAGCCAGGCAGTCCTTGCGCTTGCGTGATGACTGCCTCGGGTTCTGTGCAGCGAGTGAACACCAAACACACCGAAAGCACTGGACGGCCCCGAAGAAAAACTCAGGGTCAACGGCGCCCGTCCTGGTGACCCTCGCTGCCTCTCGACGTGGAAAAAAGGCACCACCTGACCGGCTCGCGTCCCAATGCAATTCGATCCAAACATCATGGACCTGGACGCAGGATCACGGAGAGGCAGCATCTGAACCAAACGAGCTCCGTGTCTTCGGTGACGGTCCGTGGTGCATGCCCTGCTTACAGCGCCAGAAGTGCATCCACGAGCGTTCTGAGGGCCTCAAGGCTGAACCCGTATCTCCTTCCCCTGCCTCGCCCGCCGGCGATACCGCCGCAGCAGTGCCTCATTCAACAAAATGCTGACGTAAGACAGAGCGATGCTGATGGCGACCAGCAGATTGACCTTCCCCTGAGCCCCGGGCTGATTGAAGTAAGTGAAAATCGCCAGGGAGATCGTCTGGGTTCGTCCGGGGATGTTGCTGGCGAAGAGGATCGTGGCGCCGAACTCCCCCAGCCCGCGCGCAAAGGCAAGCACAGCGCCCGACACCACGCCGTTCAGGGCCAGCGGCAGCGTCACCCGGAAAAAGACGCCCCACTCGTTCGCCCGCAGCATGCGGGCTGCCTCTTCCAGTCTCGGGTCGACTCCTTCGACTGCCACCCGCACCGACCGCACCAGCAGTGGCAGGCTGACGGCGGCGGCCGCCACTACCGCGGCTTTCCAGGTGAATGCGATCTGCAGGCCGAACCAATTCTGCAAGAGTCGGCCGACCACGCCACTCGGTCCGAGCACGACCAGGAGAAAATAGCCCGTCACCACCGGCGGTAGCACCAGAGGCACGTTCACCAGGCCGTCGAGCAAGGTCTTGCCACGAAAGCTGCGGCGCGCGAACAGCCAGCCGAAGAAGATGCCGAGAGGAAGGTTCAGCAGGGTCGCCACGAGAGCCACCCGAAGTGTCAGAAGGACGATGCCAGGCGTCTCACTCATTGGCGGCGTTCCCTGTAAGCGGAATGAAACCGTAGCGCCGGAACACCGCTGCCGCCTCCTGGCCGCTCAGGAAGTCGACATAGGCCGCAGCCAGCGGCTGGAGCGACCGGCTCAGGCGCACGGCGACGTAGCGGATGCGGGGCTGCAGCGAATCGGCAATCACCTGCACGACGCGAACATCGTCGCTGACGAGGGCGTCGGTGGCGTAGACGATGCCGCAGTCTACATCGCCGCGGGCGACGTAGGCCAGGGCTGCCCGCACATCCACGGCCGGTATCAGCTTCTGTCGCACGGCCTGCCACAGGCCCGCTTGGCGGAGGACCTCAGCCGCATATCTTCCCGCCGGCACATGCGACCAGTCAGCCACTGCGACCCGCTCAACTGCGGCTGCAGAAAGATCTTTCAAATTCGAAATCTGCGTCTTTCGCCGGCTGGGCACGATCAGCACAAGTTTGTTGGCGATCGGTTCGATGCGGCTCGAGGAATCGACCCTGCCACGCTCCATCAGATAGTCCACCCATCGCGGGTCCGCCGAGATGAAGACATCGGCTTCCGCTCCCGACTCGATCTGCCGCGCCAGTAGAGAGGAGGCGGCAAAGTGATGCTGAACAGCCACCCCCGGATGCATCCGCCGGAAGGCATCGCTGATTGGGGGCAGAGCCGTGGCCAGGCTGGCGGCGGCATAGACCAGCAGTGGCTGGCGTCCCGGCACAGCGGCGCGATCGCCGCAGCCGGCGCTCACTATCGCCAGGGAAAGGACCGCCGCCACCGGCATCTTTCTCCACAGTGATCCACACCACGTGGATGGAGAAAGGGCCCGCGCACGTCGGGATACGGTTCGTCTCTCCAAGACAGCATCTCCTGACGGGACTTCTCCTCATCGACATTCGAGCATAGAGCAAAGGTGACGCACGCACCACTGCGCCCGGCCTAAAGATAGTCAACAACTCCTGTAGTTTCAATCAGAAATTGTCCCGGGCAGGGAACAGACGCTGCCGGTTTGGCATTGGCACGAGGGAACAAGGGAGCACACGAAATGCGGCAAGACCGAAAAACCTATGTCGCGGTGATCTCCAGGGACTGGCAGTTTCGAGCCCTGGTGCGGGCCCAGTTGCTGGAGGAAGGATTCGAAGCCACCGGGCTCGAATCGGTCTCGGATGCCATCCAGCTCCTCACCTGGAACCGGATTCGGGCCGACATCCTCCTTATCGACCCCCACGGCCAGGACCTGGATGCGGCTTCGGTTTCCGAGCTGCGCCGGCTGACAGGCGACGCTCCCGTCGTCGCTGTGCTGCGGCGGACGATCCCGGCGGAAGATGTGGTGCAGATGCTGCGCCCGGCGCAGGTGCTGTATCGGCCGCTGACGGTCGGCCAGGTGGTCGACGCGGTGCGGCGGCTGGCGAGACCGGTGCCTGGCGAATGAGATCCCTGCGGCGCAATGCGCAGAAAAGAATAGCGGTGCGAATCAGTAGCCGCCCGTCGCAGAGCACAGAACGACTCTGAGCATCCCGCATCCTGCCCAGTAGGCCGGGGAGAACCCAAAGAAACCGAGCGCCAGCGCAGTTTCCGCTTGACAAAGCGCATCTCGCGGTGTATATTGCGTTCGTTCGTTATCCCTCGTAACTTCGGCGTAGCCAGACGGTGTTCTGGCGCCTTCCGCATAAAGTGGTTCGCACCGAGGGTGTCGCGAAGTCGTCACCAGCTCTGTTGTCCGCTCTCCCTTCCCTTGGCTCCCTCCCTGCGTTGCAGGTCAATGTCGTGTCACAGACAACCTGATCCCTTCATGCTGGCCGCCCAGGCTTCTCGATCTGGTGCGGCACGCCATCCAAGCCAGGCACTACAGCCGCAGCACGGGAACGGCCTACGTCCGCTAGACCTGCAAGTACATCCTCTTTTTTCATAGCAAACGCCACCCACGCGAGATGGGGAGGCGGAGATCGCCGGGTTTCTCACCTAGCTGGCGGTGAGCGCTCGAGTCGTCCCTCCACCCAGAACCACACGCTCAGCGCTCTTCTCTTCCTCTACCGCGAAGTTCGTTCGGCAGATACGTCTTGTGACTGCGATCAGTTATGGGGGCTGATGGGTCGTGAGAACCATATCGCGCTCGCAACCTACGCCTCTGGCACTCCGGTGATGTCAGTCGCTCGGCCAGCATCGCTGAAGGAGCAGACCGCCAGACAGGGCGAAGCTCCTGCCGATCCCGTGCGGGGTCGCAGGTGATCGGCTGACCGTATGGTGTAAGACACCAAGAATTCGGTCCGTGCCTCACAAACAGATGGTGTCGGACGCAGGTATTCATGCACGGTCAAAACCCAACTAAGGAGGGTAACAACATGAAACGGTTTGCTCTCAGCTGTCTCGTCATTCTGCTGGTTGGTTTCTCCGCACTGCCATCGATGGCCCAGTACACCCTCCGGCTCAGTCCCCTCACCCTGTCAAGCGATCAGTCGCAACTCACGCTGAGACACAACACTCAGGTCACAGCGGGCGTACGTGTAGAGACTTCAAGCACGGGTGATCTGCAATGGGTGTATCTGGGTTTGACGATCCCTTCAAATGTGGTCATCGACTCTGTCATCATCTGCTATAGGCTCAGCGCCTCGGCAAGTTTCATCTCACAGATTCGACTTACTACCATGAAAACTCCGGATTTTTCTCTGGTTTTGTTCGATGACCCAACTGACCTCACCGCTGTCGGGCCGACTTGCTACTCAACCTATTCGGCAGGGGTTGCTGTGAACGGGGCAATTACGCTGGCTCTGAGACTGAATTTTGCAAGCACTGCAGACTGGATCGACATCGGCGGAATCGGCATTGTCGTGTCATCCAATATGACCTCCGTGTCGGAAAGAAAAGAAACCAGCACCCCGATTAACTTCCGCCTAAAGCAGAACTACCCGAATCCCTTCAATCCCAGTACGACTATCGAGTACAGGACTGAGGAGCAGGGGGCTGTCGACATTCTCGTCTACAACTCATTGGGCGAACTGGTACGCAAACTCGTCGAGGGGATGCGGTCCAAAGGCTCCTACCGGGTCACGTGGGACGGCAAGGACAGCAAGGGGAATCCTGCGCCCTCCGGCGTCTACTACTACCAGCTTATGGTCAAGGGCCAGGCGCGAAACGCCAGACGCATGCTGTTGCTCAAATGAACGAACATGCGTCGTCCTCCGGGAATTGACGAGTGATTGAGTGAGAGCGGGCGTGGGCAATTGCGGTGCCGCTCAAAAGACGGCCCAATGATCTGCGGTACCGGATCGAGCATGACTCTATCCTGCGCCCCAATCTCCTGCAACGATAGAGCGAGGTCTGAATGATCCCGACAGGGTTCGTTGATGTCGGCACCTGACAGGAAGATTCTCTCCGCATCTTCGAAGGGTACCTGACCTCACAGCGGCTTCCGGTTGGCGCTCACTACGATCAACTCAGGAGGATGACACTATGATGCTGAGAACTATGAAACATCTCCTCCCCCCGCTGACGCTGGCGACTGGCTTACTGCTCATCGCCCCAGCGTTGACAACGTTGAACTGCGGCTCCGACAAAGAGAAGCAGACAGGTAGTGTTGAATTGGACGCGTGCGCATTGCTAGCGGAGATCAACCCGGCGGAGATACTGGGCGAGCCGGTGGAGGCCGCGCATTCAATACTGCAGCAGCACGATGCGGATTCGGCTGTTTCTATGTGCGGCGTTTCCGCCAAAGGTTCCGGGTTGAAGTCGGTGAGTCTGCTGGTGAAGTACTACAGGAACTCTGAAAATCCGAAGACGGCGGAGGCCTTTGTCGGGACGAAGCAACTGGACTACGGGGGCGAGAAACTAACGCCGAAAGAGATTTCCGGGCTGGGAGACATGGCGGTGTCGCTGCAAGGGTCAGGCGTGTTTCAGCTCTGGGTGTTCTGGAAAAAGCACTATCGGATGAGCATCTCGCTCACCGAATTCGACGACCAGGCTTTAGCCTCTGAAAAAGCAAGACTCATCGCCCGGCACGTCATGGACAAGCTATAAGTCGCAAGCGACTTGCGGTTTCAAAAGGCATCGCACTGAATGTCGCCTGACCACGGTTTCCATTTGCCGATGAGATCGCGCAGATGACCCAATACGTTGCTTTCATGCGCGCAATCAATGTTGCGGGCCGCGCGAGGGTGAAGACCAGCGGCCTGAAGGAGGCGTTTGCGGCAGCGGGCTGCAAAGACGTCAGAGCACCTATATCCAGAGCGGGAACGTCCTATTCGAGGCCCCTGAGCCAGACGCGGCAGAGATTTTCGAGACAGTTCGGATCAGGCTCCGCAAGTTGTTGAGTGATGCAGCCACGGTGCTAGCCTGCTTTGCGCCCTAGCGAGTTCCGCTGCCCCCTCACTCCACCAACACCATCTTCCTTACCGCCACGAAGGATCCTGCCCGCAGCCGGAACAGATAGACGCCGGAAGGCAGATGCGCGCCGCTGTCCGTCCTGCCATCCCACTGGATCGTATACATGCCCGCCGGCTGCCGGCGGTCCACGAGCGTGCGTACCTTCTGCCCCAGGAGGTTATAGATCTCCAGGTGCACGAGGCAGGGTTTCGGCAACCCGTACCTCAAGGTGGTGCTTGGGTTAAAGGGATTCGGATAATTCTGTTCGAGCACAAAGTTCTTCGGCACCTTGTTGTTTCCTGAAGCCACACCCGTTGTGGTGAAGAGTAGCGATACTTCAGCCGTGTCGCCGCGGGCCTCGCGGTTCCCGGCTGAATCCACGGGTGTGACGATAAAGGAGTAGGTTCCCTCCCCAAAGGTCGGGTCGAACAGGATGGGGCTGGTTGTGTACGACTCCGTCTGGCGAATCCAGAAGCTGAAGTCTTTGCGGAACCACAGCTCCACACGAGCCACACCACTGAGGTTGTCGCTGGCCTCGTATTCCACTCTGATCTTGAGATCGGCAGTGATTTGGGCGGAGGTTGCCCGGCCAGACGGCGGCGTCAGATCGATGTGGATCAGACCTCTATTCATTGCCTCGGTGTTTCCGGCCTTGTCCGTGGACCAGTACTCCAACGTGTGGTTC
>CAZGRP010000044.1:0-34097 GCA_964527995.1 uncultured Cytophagia bacterium
AGCACGTATCAAAGTACTCAGGCAAACCGTGTTGGTTGTGACTTCTGTTCGGGTGCGTCATGAATCGGGCCATGAAAATTCTGCTGATCGACGACGAGCCCACCATGCACGAGATGGCCAAGACATTCCTCGAGCGGGTGGGGTTTACATGCGTCTCCGCGTACGGTGGAAAAGAGGGTCTGGAAAAGATCTCCACCGAGCGACCCGACCTGATCCTGCTGGATCAGCGCATGCCGGACATCTGTGGCACGGTCGTCTTTGAGGAGTTGCGCCGGAACCCGCGCTATGCCGATCTCCGCGACACGCCGGTGATCATGTTGACTGCCTTCGAGGATGAGGCCGACCTGCAGCAGCGGATGCTCGAGATGGGGCTGAGTGCCTACCTGCACAAGCCGTTCGGGTTTCGCGAGCTGATCAACGTGATCGAGAATGTGTGGACGCTGCACGAGATCCGCACGCGCAATCTGGAACTGCAGCAGGAGATCGGTCGCACCCAGTCCTACCTGGAACTCCTGATCGAGAACGCCCCCGTGGGCATCTTCTCGACGGATCGCCACGGTCGGATTCGCCAGGTGAACGGCAACTTCTTGCGCCTGCTCGATCTGACGCAGACTCCAATCCAGGGTGAGAGTCTCTTCTCCTCCACGATTTTCGGAGCCCAGCCGTTCTCTCGAGCCTTGCAGTCCTCGATGGAGAAGGGCCAGTCCTATGTGGTCGAGGGCAGAGACTTCATCACCTCCAAAGGGCGCCGCATCAAGATCAATCTGCGCATCGTCCCGTTTGCGATGGAAATGGGGCAGGCGGACTTTATCGGCATTCTCGAAGACGTCACCGAATCGCAGCGGCGCGCCTACGAACTGAGCCTGCTGTCGGAAATCAGCCAGGCCATGCAAGGCACTCTGGAGGTGGAGCCGTTGCTGCACCTCATCCTGACTTCGATGACGGCCGGCTGCGCGCTCGGATTCAGCCGGGCGATGATTTTCACCATCGACTGGGATCGCGAGATGCTCGTCGGCCGCATGGGAGTGGGGCCGGGCTCCGCCGAGGAAGCGGCGCGCATCTGGAACGAGCTGTCGGGCGAGCAGATGCCGCTACAGGCATTCCTCGAGACCTACGGCCTGCAACCACCCACTGCCGGCGATGTGTTCAACGCCCGTGTCAAGCAGGTATGCGTCCCTTTGGATTCTGACAGTGTCCTCTGCCGCACTGTGAGGGAGCGCCGCCCCTTCCTGATCACGAGGGCAGAGAACTATGTCGAACCGGATCCACAGGTGCAGGCCATCCCTCCGGCCGAGGAGTTCGTCGCAGTTCCACTCGTGGCCAAAGACCGGGTGATCGGCGTGATGGTGGCCGACAACATGTACGACAACCAGCCGGTCGACAAAAGCATGGTGAACCTGCTTACTCTGCTGGGCAACCAGGCGGCTTTGGCTCTGGAGCGGGCCGAGGCGTATCGCCGGCTGGAGGTGAAGACCGAACAGCTCGAACGCGCCTACCAGCAACTGCAAGATGCATCGCAGCGGCTCATCCATTCCGAGCGATTGGCGACTGTGGGGAAGATGGCGGCTCATGTGGCACACGAAATACGCAACCCACTGGTGACCATCGGCGGGTATGCCCGCCACATGTTGAAAGCCGGTTGCGCCAACGAGGCCGTGCAGCAGATGTGCCAGGTGATCGCCGACGAGGTTTTGCGGCTGGAGAATATTCTCGCCGACGTTCTCAATTTCACGCGCCTGCCGGAGCCGAGCCCGAAACGCAGCAACTTGAACCGGGTGGTCGCCGAGGCGTGCCATCTGGTGGAAGCGGATGCGCGCAGTGCCGGAGTCGAAATTCGCCAGCTTCTGGACGACCGTCTGCCCAACTTCTATTTCGACCCGAACCAGATCAAGCAGGTGCTGCTGAACCTGCTCCAGAACGCCTTGCAGTCGTTTGGGGACGGAGGCACGATCACGGTCACCACCGAGGCGGTAGACGACCACGTACGAATCCAAATCGAGGACACCGGCAGCGGCATTCCGGAAGAGGTGCAGGAGAACATGTTCAACCCGTTCTTCACCACGCGGCCCCATGGCACAGGGTTGGGACTGGCGATCTGCCAGCAGATCGTTCATGACCACGGCGGCCGCATTCAAGTGAAGAGCACGGTTTCTGTGGGCACTACCTTCACGCTGACGCTGCCGCTGCGGCGGTCGGCCGAGGAGTTTCGCCAGAGCCTGAGAGAGGACCAGGTCCTGAGTGAGACGGTCCTCGGCCAGGAAACGGGGGCGATCGAGCTGGAAGTATCGAATTAGGGAGTTGCACCGTGGAAAAGTCAACCTCGCACACCATTCTGCTCGTTGAGGATGATGTCAGCCAGCGTCTGTTGTTCGCAACCGAACTTGAGAACGAGGGATATCGGGTCATCTGCGCCCACGATGGCTACGAGGCCCTGGACAGGCTCGAAGAGGAACGCCCCGACCTTGTGATTCTCGACATCCGTCTGCCAGGCATGGACGGCATGGAAGCCATGGGCCATATTCTTGCCCGATACGAGGACATACCGGTCATTCTGCATACCGCCTATGCTGTCTGGAAGGACAATTTCCGAAGCTGGGCAGCTGACCACTATGTGATCAAATCTTCCGATCTGACCGAGCTGAAAGAGAAGATCAAGGAGACCCTGAAGCGACGGTCCGACCGCCGTTCGGTGGCATGAGACGGTGCGTCGCGGGTGCGGCACGCAGATGCACCGCCGTCGACCTGGGACAAAACACAAACCGGAGGAGGAAACGTGAGAGGGCAACGGCCATACCCCACCTTGGCGCGTCTGGCATCGGTCTGGGTGGCGATCGTTGTTGGCAGTGCTGGTCTTGTCGGCCTGGTGACCAACCTGCAGGCGTGGGGGTTCACGGCCCATCGACAGATCAACTATCGTGCTGTGGCCCTGCTGCCTGCCGAGATGCAGCCTTTCTTTCTTCGCCACCGCAATTTCCTCGCTGAGCACGCCGTCGACCCGGATCTCTGGCGCCGCCAGGACAAGGCCGAGGGCGTCCACCACTACATTGACATCGATCTGTACGGTCGCTATCCCTTCCGTGAACTACCGCGTGACTACAAAGCCGCCGTGGCCAAGTTTGGAGAGGACGTCGTCCGGCAGAGAGGGCTGGGCCCGTGGCGCGTCGTCGAGTTTCTGGGAAAACTCAGCCGTGCTATGCGGGACGGCAATCGAGATGAAACGCTCTTGACCGCCGCTGCCCTGGGCCACTACGTTGCCGACCTGCACGTGCCGCTCCACACCGTGGAGAACTACGACGGCCAGATGACGGGCAACCGCGGGATCCACAAGCGCTGGGAGTCGGTCATGATCGATGCCTTCCTGCCCGATATCCGTTTGCATCCGGCTCCGGCTCGCTACCTGGAGCGGCCCCTCGACGCCGTTTTCGGCATCGTCCTCGACAGCTACGTGTTCGCCGACGATTTGCTGCGGGCGGACGACCACGCCAAGGCTGCCGGCCGTGCGTATGAGAAGCCCGAAGACTACGATGTCGGCTACTACTCCGGGCTCTACCGACAAACCCGCTGGATCGCCCAGCGGCGCCTGGAGTCTGCCATCAGCGATGTGGCCTCGTTCTGGTACACGGCCTGGCGAGATGCCGGACAGCCCTCCCTGGCAAGCGATTAGACATGGCCGGCCTTGCGTCGCTGTTTGGGTGAGACCAGGCGGCGCCGGCCTTTGGAGACTCGTCCCTCGCTGGAACGACAGGAATGATGGATTTCCACCACAACGCCTCTCCATCGCATGATCAGCGCGAGATTCTCTCGGTCTCCGAGCTCACCCGTACGATCAAGTGGACCCTGGAAAGCGCTCTGCCGCTCATGTGGGTGGAGGGTGAGATCTCCAATTTCAAGCACCACACTTCCGGCCACATGTATTTCGTGCTCAAGGACGAGGCGGCGCAGATCCAATGCGTCATGTGGAAGACTCGCAATGGCGGACTCTTTTTCACGCCGCAGGACGGCATGAAGGTGCTGGTGCAGGGTCAGGTCACCGTGTACGAGAAGCGCGGCACCTACCAACTCGATGTGCATCAGATGCAGCCGGCCGGGGTGGGAGAGTTGCAGCTTGCCTTCGAGCAGCTCAAGGCGAAGCTGCGCGCCGAGGGCTTGTTCGATCTGGGACGCAAGCGGCCGCTACCCGCGTTCCCGACACGCATCGGCCTCGTCACCTCGCCCGCGGGGGCAGCGGTGCGCGATCTGATCACCGTGCTGCAGCGTCGCTTCCCGCCGGTCGAGATTGTCCTGAAACCCGTGCGCGTGCAGGGGGAAGGGGCTGCTGCAGAGATCGCTGCGGCCATCGAGGACTTCAATCGCTACGGCGAGGTGGATCTGCTCATTGTCGGTCGGGGCGGTGGATCGCTGGAGGATCTCTGGGCTTTCAACGAGGAGGTTGTGGCGCGCGCCATCTTTCGGTCGCAGATTCCGGTGGTCTCTGCAGTCGGACATGAGGTCGATTTCAGCATCGCCGATTTTGTTGCCGACGTTCGCGCGCCCACACCGTCGGCTGCTGCTGAGGTGGCCGTGCCCGATCGTTTTGAGCTGGAGCGCCGGATCCAGGCCGGGATCGGCAGGGCGTACGCCGCCCTGCAGGGCCGCATCGATGGCGCCCGCAGTCATCTCAAGCGGCTGGAGTCGAGCTACGGCTACCGCCGGCCGCGCGATATCGTTTTCCAGTATGCCCAGCGAGTCGACGAGCTAGCTCGGGCTCTGTGGACCGCTGCCAGCCATCGCCTGGCCCTCGATCGCCAGGCCGTGGAGGGGCTTGCCAAGCGCCTGCAAGGCCTCAACCACGAAGCCATCCTGCGCCGGGGCTATAGCCTGTGCTATCGCCGTCGCGACGGCGCCCTGGTCAGCCAGGCCGCAAAGCTCGACCTGGACGATGAAATCGAAGTGCAGTTCCACCGAGGCCGAATCCTCGGCACGGTCGAGGACGTGATCCCCGATGTGGCGGCTGGAGAGACATCGCGGCCGTTGCGCAAGGTGAAAAAGCAGGGCCGCAAGCGACGTGCGGCTGCCGGCACATCGCCAAAGCAGTTGGACGTGTTCGATTCAGAGGAAGGATGAGGTAGGCATGGAGCAGACCTTCGAAGCGGCGTTCAAGCGCCTGGAGGAAATCGTCGCCCTGCTGGAACAGGGCGAGTTGCCTCTCGATGAGAGCCTGAGGGTTTTCGAAGAAGGGGTCGAACTGGCGCGCTATTGTACGGCGAAACTCGACGATGCCGAGAAGCGCATCAACGTGCTGGTGAAGGACGACGGCGGTTTTGAGCTTCAACCGATGGAATCCCCGGAGTAATCGCTTTGGCCGGCATTGACAAGACAGGGCCGATTTCGCGTGTGGCCATCGTTGGCAATCTCGGCAAGGAGGGCCTCGACCGGCATGTGCGCCGGCTGCTCGCCATGCTGGCAGAGCGCGGCGTCTCGGTCGCGGTCGCCGAAGATCTCGCCGAGGCCTTGGGCCTGCGTGGTGGGGATGTGACGCCCGTGCCCAGGGATGAGATCGGCCGGCACTCGGACCTGGTCATCTCTTTCGGCGGCGACGGTACCATCCTGGACACGGCGCGCCGGGTGGGGGGCAACGGCGTGCCCATCCTGGGGGTGAAGCTGGGTGGACTTGGATTCCTGGCGGAGATGCTGCCGGAGGAGTTGCCGCTGAGTCTGGACGACGTCTTGCGCGGCCGTTTCCAGGTGATCGAACGCATGTTGCTGCGCGTGCAACTTCCCGACGGCAAGGCCGTGCATGCCCTGAATGACGTCGTCATCGACAAGGGGGCGACCTCCCGGCTTCTGCGGCTGCGCACCTGCATCGACGATGCCTATCTGAACACCTACATTGCTGACGGTCTGATCGTGGCCACGCCGACTGGATCGACGGCCTATTCCCTGGCAGCCGGGGGGCCGTTGCTCCTCCCCACCATGCGGGCGATGGTGGTCACACCGATCTGTCCGCACTCTCTCACCGCCCGGCCCATCGTCATTCCGGATGATCACAGCGTCACGATCGAGGTGGCGGTTGCCGGCCGCACTGCTCTGGTGAACGCTGACGGCCGCGTCGTTGCCGAAATCCGCCAGGGCCTGCCGGTGACGGTGCGCCGCGGAGACTACTCGGTGCGGCTGGTGCACTCCAAAGGCCGCCACTTCTTCGACGTATTGCGGGCCAAGCTTCACTGGGGCGAAGACATACGCGAAGATGGCTAAGGAGAATGCGACAACCCCGTTGATGGAGCAGTACCTGGCGATCAAGGCGCGCTACCAGGATGCGGTGCTCTTTTTCCGCATGGGGGACTTCTACGAGATGTTCTACGACGATGCCAGGGTGGCCTCCGAAGTTCTCGGTCTGACCCTGACCTCCAGGGCACACGGCAAGGCCGCCGAAGTGCCACTGGCAGGGTTCCCCTACCATGCCCTCGATACCTATCTGGCCAAGCTGATCAAGGCCGGCTACCGCGTGGCCATCTGCGAACAGCTCGAGGATCCCAAACAGGCCAAGACCGTCGTCAAAAGAGACGTCGTCGAGGTGGTCACTCCGGGCACTGCTTTCAGCGACGAACTCCTCGACAGCAAGCGCAACAACTTCCTGGCGGCGGTCGTTTTCGCGGGGACGACGGCGGGACTGGCGAGCGCCGATGTCTCCACCGGTGAGTTTCAGGTGGTGGAGCTGCCGGCGCAGCGGCTATTCGACGAGCTGCTGGCCATCGGGCCGCGGGAAGTGCTGATTCCGGAGGAGCAGGTTCCGGCCTTCGAAGATCTCATCGAAGGGCCGCTGCCCTTTGCCCTCACCAAGCGCGAAGGGTGGATTTTCAGTCGCGACTACGGCTATGAGCTCCTCACCGACCACTTCAAGACCCTGTCGCTGAAAGGATTTGGGTGCGAAGATCTGCATGCCGGCATCGGCGCCGCGGGTGCCATTCTCCACTATCTGAAGGAGACGCAGCGAAGCGAGCCGGTTCACATCACGCGCCTGGTTCGCCGCAGTGAGAGCGACCACCTCCTCATCGACGCGACCACCCGGCGCAACCTGGAACTGTTGCAGCCGCTGCGGCCCGAGAACCGCGACGGCACGCTGGTGGCCGTGATCGACCGCACCAAGACCGCCATGGGCGGCCGCCTCCTGGTCGACATGCTGTTGCGGCCGCTGACGCAGCCGCAGCGCATACGCCGCCGACTGGATGCCGTGGAGGAGTTTTTCCTCGATGAAGATCGGCGAAAGCGCTTGCGCGACCTTCTCGGCCGCGTGGGTGACCTGGAGCGGCTGGTGGCCAAGGTTGGCAGCGGTCGGGCTACGGGCCGGGACCTGAATGCCCTGAAGGATACGCTCCGCCTGGTGCCGCAAGTCCGCGAAGTCCTCGAAAACGCCGAAGCTGCGGCCATCCGGGAACTGCGCCAACGATTGAACGATCTCGATGGTCTGGCCTCTGAGATCGAACAGGCACTGGTTGACGATCCCCCCCTCTCTGTGACCGACGGCGGCCTCATCCGACGCGGTTACAACGCCGAACTGGACCATCTGCGCGAGATCGCCTACTCCGGCAAGGACTGGATCGCCCGGCTGCAGGCCGAAGAACGGCAACGCACCGGTATTCCGTCGCTGAAGGTCGGCTACAACAGGGTGTTCGGCTACTACATTGAGGTCACCAAGCCCCATCTCTCCAAGGTGCCGCAACACTATGTGCGCAAGCAGACGCTGGTCAACGCCGAACGCTTCATCACACCGGAGCTGAAGGAGTACGAGGAGCGCATTCTCGATGCCGAAGAAAAGAGCATGGTGCTGGAGTATGAGCTCTTCGACGCTCTGCGCAAACGCGTTGCCGGCCACAGCTGCGACATCCAGGAGAACGCTCGGGCGCTGGCCCGTCTCGACTGCCTTTCGGCGCTGGCGCAACTGGCGGCGGAGAACCGCTACGCCAAGCCGGAAATCACCACCGACGACGAAATCGTCATCGAGGAAGGCCGCCATCCAGTGGTCGAGAAGCTTTTGCCGACGGGCGAGCGCTTCGTGCCCAACGACACCCGGATGAGCAACGGTTCCGACCAGATCCTGATCATCACCGGACCCAACATGGCGGGCAAGTCAACCTATTTACGCCAGGTCGGCCTCATCGTTCTTCTGGCGCAGATGGGCAGCTTCGTGCCGGCCAAGCGCGCCCGCATCGGCGTGGTCGACAAGATCTTCACGCGTGTCGGCGCCGCCGACAACCTGGCGGGCGGCGAGAGCACCTTTTTGGTCGAAATGAACGAGACGGCCAACATCCTGAACAATGCCACGCCTCGGAGCCTCATCATCCTCGACGAGATCGGCCGGGGTACGAGCACGTTCGACGGCCTTTCCATCGCCTGGGCTGTGGCCGAGTACCTCCACAATCATCCGAAGGTGGCGGCCAAAACACTTTTCGCCACCCATTATCACGAGCTCACCGAGTTGGCGCTGATTCTGCCTCGAGTGAAGAACTACAACATCGCCGTCAAAGAGTGGGGAGACCATGTGGTCTTTCTGCGCAAGATCGTCGAGGGTGGATGCGATCACAGCTACGGCATCCAGGTGGCACAGTTGGCCGGCCTGCCGGCCGCCGTCGTGCGCCGGGCCAAAGAGGTCCTCTCCAACCTCGAGTCGGAAGCATTGACACCCCACCGCGTTCCCAAGCTGGCCCGACATCACAGCAACGGCCAGCCGGCGCCTCCGGCGCAGCTGGACATTTTTCAGGAGCAGGAGCATCGCCTGCGGCAAAAGATCGCCGCGGTCGACATCAACAACACCACACCGCTGCAGGCGCTCAATCTGCTGGCGTCGCTCAAGAAGCTGCTGAATGGTGAATCGTAGCCGGAGTCGCGCTGCGGCGATCGAAGCGCCTGTCGCTTGAGAGAGTACCAGCGGGGGGCCGCGAGTTGGGATCGGCAGGATTTTTTGCTTGCGTCGGTTGCCGGATTTGCTTAGTTTTCGTGCAGCCTTGTCGATGATGGCTGAAAGAAAGGTTGGGTGCACACGCATACTGGAGGGTTCAGGCCTATCGCGCTTCGCTACTGCTGAAAAGGGTGCCGGGCGACATCGCTATCGCGACAGCGGAAGACCGGTTCCGCGCCGTGCGCCATGGGCCTCGGCACGAGTGGGGGTGGGCGAAGGGTGAAGCAGTCAATTTGGGAGTCTGCAGATGGGTTGTCGACAGCTTCTTGCACGATGGGCCACAACTCTCGTGTTTTTCTGGGTTTCCACCGCCAGCGCGCAATCCGTTGTGAAGTACGGGGGTG
The DNA here is from genome assembly GCA_964527995.1 of uncultured Cytophagia bacterium. Taxonomy (GTDB): domain Bacteria; phylum Zhuqueibacterota; class Zhuqueibacteria; order Oceanimicrobiales; family CAZGRP01; genus CAZGRP01. Next base: position 9,280 of record CAZGRP010000044.1, read on the forward strand.
AGTTCCTTAGCCTGGGGGTGGGGGCACGCGCCCTGGGCATGGGCGGTGCCTACGGCGCCCTGGCCCGCGACGTGTCGGCCATCTACTGGAATCCCGCCGGATTGGCCTTCATCGACTTCCCGGAGATCATGCTGATGCATTCGCAGCAGTTCGCCGGGGTGATCAACTACAACTACGCCGGCTTCGCCCTGCCAGTGGGTTCCGAGGGCAGCCTGGGAATCAGCCTCATCCGCCTCGGCATCGACAACATCCCGGTGACGGAGCTCACCAATCGGAACCTTCCGTTGGGGGCCTTCTACACCGACAAAGACGGCCAGCTTCGCCAGAACCGGCCTTACGTGAAGAAGAACATCTCCGACGCCGAGTACGCCATCTATCTGAGCTACGCCAAAAGCCTGCAATCGGGTTTGTCGCTCGGTGCCAACATCAAGTTTATCTACAAGGGCATTGGCGACTTCTCCGCCTGGGGACTGGGGTTCGACGCCGGTGCCATGTTCAACCCCACCGGCAACCTGCAGCTCGGACTGAATCTCACCGACCTTACCACCACCTATCTGGTGTGGAACAGCGGCACCAAAGAGTTGATCCCGCCGTCGCTGCGCCTGGGCGCCGCCTACCCGGTAGATCTCGGTCTGCTATCCGGCCGGGTGACGCCGACGGCCGACGTGCTGGTTCGCTTTGAGAACCGGCGTTACTCGAGCCAGGCCAATTTGGGCCGCGCCAGCTTTGACTTTCTTTTTGGGTGGGAATATGAATTCAACAACACGGTAGCACTGAGAATTGGCTCGGATGCGGGAAATCTGGCGGCTGGTGTCGGCCTGCGGCTGCCGAAATTGGAAGTCGACTATGCTTTCTTGAGCCACGACGGGTTGGGAACCACACACCGTATCTCCGCCAGGTTGACCATCGAAGACCCCCGTTTGGGGCGTCGGTAGGGGACCTCCGAAGGCGGTCCGACTGCCCTGGAGCAGGCGGTTTCACTTCGGCACCGGAAGGTGCGCCGACAGCTCCTTCTTCTTTGTTTTTCCAGGTACTAACCCCCGAAGAATTTCAAAAATCTGTTTGACTCTCAGGGTTTTTTTTTGTAAAATCTAAGTCGATTGTAATTTGGAACTTATTGAGTGGAGTCACGGCCCAAACGGTGGAGTTGACCCAGGCCTGGCCGTAGACCCGCCAGGAGAAGGGCGGCGTAGATGGTTAGCAGCATGACGGGGTATGGACGCGGGGAAGTCCATGAGAACGGCCTCGAGGTGGCAGCGGAAATCCGTACGCTGAACCACCGTTTCCTCGACATCTCCCTGCGACTGCCCAAATCGCTCCAGGTCTATGAGCAAGACCTGAAAGAGATGATCCGCCGATGGCTGACCCGCGGCCGGGTCAACCTGACCGTGACGTTGAAGAGTCCCGACATTCGCGATTCGGGGCTGACCGTGGACCTGGCTTTGGCCCGGACTTATGTGGCATTGCTGGAGGACCTGCGCCGCAATCTGGGCATCGACGGCACGGTGAAACTCGAGCACCTGCTCAATTTTCCAGATATCTTTACGTTCAGTGAGACCGCCGAGGTGAGTGACAGGGTGTGGGAGGCGGTTCAGGCCGCGGTCGAGAAGGCACTCGCCGATTTGAAAGAGATGCGCCTGCGCGAAGGCAAGGAGATCGAGAACGACCTCCGCCACCGCGTTCAAATTCTGCAGGAGAAGATCCAGGCGATCGAAAGTCGATCCCCTCTGAAGGTGCGCGAGGAGATGGACAAGCTCCGGCAGAAAGTCAGGGAGCTGGTGGGCAACGAAAGGGTGGAGGAGTCGCGCCTGGAGATGGAGATCGCACTGCTGGCGGATCGGGTCGACGTGACGGAGGAGTGCACGCGATTTCGCAGCCACAACACCCTTTTTCTCGAGGCCCTGGACAGGCCGGAATCGGCGGGAAGAAAGCTCAACTTTCTGCTGCAAGAGATGAACCGTGAGGCCAACACCATCGGCGCCAAAGCCAGCGACGCGGAGATCGCACACCTGGTGGTTGAGATCAAGGAAGAAGTGGAGCGCCTTCGGGAGCAAGTACAGAACATCGAATGAGGATCTCTTCGGACGGCATGATTAGCGTTGGATACCGGAATCTGGTGGCCAAGGACCGCATCGTGGCGATTGTCTCCCCCGACTCGCGGCCCATCAAGAACATGATCAACGGGGCGAAGGAAAAAGGCAAGCTGATCGACGCCACGATGGGGAAGAAGACCAAAGCCGTCATCATCATGGACAGCGATCACATCATCCTCTCGGCCAACTCTACCAACACGCTGAAGCACCGTTTTCGGGCGGCTGAGCCTGGTGCCGGCGTCGAGTAGCGGAGCCGGCCTGCCTCTGAAGCAGCGGGATATCGAGCCCTTTGGGAGCGCCTAAGGAACAAGATCGAAAACCAGGACTTCTGGTGGTCATCTCCGCGCCGTCCGGAGGCGGGAAAACCACTATCATTCATCGCGTGCTTCAGAGGGGCGACCCGCGTTTTTGTTACTCCGTGTCGGTCACGACCCGCCCGCGCAGGCCTGGAGAGAAAGACGGTGTGGACTACATCTTTCTTTCCCCCGAAATGTTCATGAAGGAGGTCGAGGCGGATAATCTGGTCGAATGGGCCAGGGTCCACGGCTACTTCTACGGTACGCCTCGGAAGCTGCTGGACCGCTGGCTGGAGGAAGGACGGATCGTGCTCCTCGATCTCGATGTTCAGGGAGGACTGGCTGTCAAGGAACAGTATCCCGACAACTCGCTGCTCATCTTCGTTCGGCCGCCGTCGATAGAACAACTCGAGGAGCGCCTGCGCGCCCGGAAAACGGAAGCCGAAGAGGAGATTCGCAAGAGGCTGAGTCGGGTTCCTGCAGAATTGGAAATAGCAAAACAGTACGATGTTCAGATCGTGAACGAAGACCTCGACCAGACGGTGGAGAAGGTTCTTGAGTTCATCCGCAAACGACGTGAAGCGTAACCCGTTGGAGGATGTTGCATGGTAAGCACCATTGCCCTGGATGATTTGGAAAAGTATGTCGAGAACGTCTATGAGGCGATCGTCGTCATCGCCAAACGGGCACGGCAGATCAACGACGAGCAGAAGCAGATCATCGAAGAAGAGATGCAGCTCGGAGAAGAGCTGATGCCGCCCACCGAGGAGTACGACGAAGACGAAGTCGATAAACGAGCCTTGGAGCGCGATTTTCCCAAGCTGCCGAAACCGACTCGCATCGCCCTCGCGGAGATGCTCGAAGGGAAGCTGAAATTCGAGTATGTCGAATCGGCGGCCGAAGAGGAGGGAGGAGCGTGACCTGCAGGCATCACAGGTATCTGTAGAGGGGCTTGTGTGGCGGCTGGACGGTAAACATATCGGCGTCGCCGTAACCGGCGGCATCGCGGCGTACAAGGTCTGCGGCCTGGTCCGCGACCTGCGCCGCTTGGGTGCCGAGGTGCGCGTAACCATGAGCCGGGCAGCCCAGGAGTTCGTCACGCCGCTGACCTTCGAGACGTTGAGTGAACACCCGGTGTTGACGGATCTGTTCGGCCACGCCGGAGGAAGCGCCCACATCGAGTTCGCACGCTGGAGTGATCTGTTGCTGGTGGCCCCGGCGACAGCCAACATTCTGGCCAAGAACGCCCACGGCCATGCCGACGATGTGGTCAGCACAGTTCTCCTGGCCAGTGATCGGCCCGTCGTGTTCTGTCCGGCGATGAACTCGGTGATGTGGCAACAGCCAGCGGTGCAGGAGAACGTCGCCCTGCTGAAGAGCCGCGGGGCCGTCGTGGTCGAGCCGCAATGGGGAGAGCTGGCGACGGCGACGGAGGGTCGGGGCTGGGGCCGCCTGCCAGAGGCTCGGGCGATCCTGCATGCGGTGCAGAAGGTGCTCCTGGGCCAAGGGCGTCTGAGCGGAAAGAAGATCCTGGTGACCGCCAGCCGCACCGAAGAGCCGCTGGATCCGGTGCGCGTGTTGACGAATCGCTCTTCCGGCAAAATGGGATTTGCTGTCGCCGAGGCCGGGCTGCTGATGGGGGCCGAGGTCGTCCTGGTCAGCGGGCCGACTGCCCTTTCGCCGCCGCCCGGCGCCACCTACGAGGAGGTGAGAACGGCGGCCGAGATGGCGGATCGGGTTCTTGCTCACTTCGAAACAAGCGATGTGGTGGTCATGGCGGCCGCCGTCGCCGACTTCCGCCCCAAGAAGGTGTCGACCCAGAAACTGAAAAAGGATCGCGGCACACCAACGATCGAGCTGGAAGAAACCGTTGACATTCTCGAGGGCCTCGGGCGCCGCAAGGAGAGCCAGGTGCTGGTTGGGTTTGCTGTTGAGACGGAGAACGAGATCGCCAACGCAACGGCCAAGATGCGACGGAAGAAGCTCGACTTTGTGGTGGTGAACAACCCCCTCGAGCCGGGCGCCGCCTTCGGTGTGGACACCAACAAGGTGACCCTCATCGATCGCTACGGTGTCGTCGAGCGACTCCCCGAGATGAGCAAACAGCAGGTGGCCTGGCGCATCCTGGAGCGCGTGGCAGCGGTCGAAGGGACGGGAGCCTAGCATGGGCGTAGAGACCGTGGATGCCACAGGCTGGGTTGAACAGGCGGAGCGCTACCTCCGCCAGTATCGCCAGCTCTATGGGGCGGAGCTTTGGTTGGACCGGGTCCCGAGGCAGCCGCCAGAAGCTCCTGAGAGCGATCCACGGCAGGCGTTGAGCGAGTTCCAGGAACGCATCCAAGACTGTCAAAAATGTCGGCTGGCGCAGTCGCGCAGCCATTTCGTCTTCGGTGTCGGCAATCCGAGGGCGCGCCTGCTCTGTATCGGAGAGGCACCCGGCCGCGAGGAAGATCTGCAGGGGGAACCCTTCGTGGGACCGGCGGGCCGGCTGCTCGACCGCATCCTGGCGGCCATCGGCTTCCGCCGTGAAGAAGTCTATATCGCCAACGTGATCAAGTGCCGGCCACCCAGCAACCGCGATCCGGACCCAGACGAGGTGGAGATGTGCCGGCCGTATCTGCTGCGGCAAATCGACATCATCCAGCCGGCGGTTATACTCTGCCTGGGACGCGTTGCAGCTCAGGCGCTGCTCAGGACTTCGAAATCGATCGGCGCTCTGCGAGGCAGGGTGCACGCGCACGGGCAGGCTCAGGTGGTGGTGACGTATCATCCGGCGGCTCTGCTGCGCGATGTGGCGTATAAGAGGCTGGCCTGGGAAGACGTGCAACTGGCACGGCGCGTTTACGATGACCGCGTAGGCGACAAGCCGCCGATGCAATATTCCAAGAAGCGAACCTGAAGGGCGATCCAGGCTGACCGTGGCATCGAAAGACCACAGGGGAAGACAGACGCCGAGGGAGGTCGGTGACTGATGGCAAGCGAGGAAGTCATTGAACGGATGCCGCCGCAGGATGTGGAAGCCGAGATGGCGGTGTTGGGGTCGATGCTCATCGACGTGGACGCAGTGGGCAAGGCCATAGAAATCCTCGGCGATGAGGAACCGTTCTACCGCCCAGCTCACCAGAAGATCTTCCGGGCGGCGGCGAATCTGTTCGAAAAGCAGCAACCTGTGGATATGCTTACCCTCACCGACGAGCTGCGCCGCCTCAAATGGCTCGACGACGTCGGCGGCTCCTACTACCTGACCGAACTCACCCAGCGCATTCCCTCCGCCGCGAACGTTGAATACTATGCCAAGATCGTCCTCGAAAAATCGCTCTTGAGGAAGCTGATCCGCGTCAGCCACGACATTGCCGCTGATGCCTACGAAGCACGTAAAGATCCTCTGGACGTCATCGACGCCGCCGAAGAGAAGATCTTCAAGCTCTCCGAGCGTCGCCTGCGGCGAGGGTTTCTGTCGATGTCGCACGTTCTGGATGAAACCCTCGGCACCATCGAGTCCTTCCACAATCGCAAGGGTGTGGTGACCGGGGTGCCGACCGGGTACACCCAGCTTGATGAGCTGACTTCCGGGTTCCAGAAATCCGAGCTGATCATCGTCGCTGGCCGGCCTTCGATGGGCAAGACCGCTTTTTGCCTCAACATCGCCCGCAACGCCGCCGTGGATCACCAGGTGCCGGTCGGCATCTTCAGCCTGGAGATGGCGGACTACCAGTTGGTGATGCGCATGCTCTGTGCCGAGGCCAAAGTGGACGCCCATAAGGTGCGTACCGGCCGCCTCCCCGATCGAGACTGGCGTCGTATCAGCTATGCCGCGGGCAAGCTCGCTGAAGCCCCCATTTTCATCGACGATTCGCCGGCGCTTTCTGTGCTGGAAATCCGCGCCAAGGCCCGCCGTCTGGCGGCCGAGTACAACATCGGCATGATCATTATCGACTACCTGCAATTGATCAAGGGGCCGGCGCGATCGGAAAGCCGGACCATCGAGATCTCCATGATTTCGCAGGCGCTCAAAGCGCTGGCAAAAGAGCTGAACGTGCCGGTCGTGGCACTGTCGCAGTTGTCCCGCGCGGTCGAGTCCCGGGGTGGAGATCGGCGGCCGATTCTGTCGGACCTGCGTGAGTCCGGTGCCATCGAGCAGGATGCGGACGTGGTGTTGTTCATCTACCGGCCGGAGGTGTATGCCCCGGCCGAGGTCGAGGGGGTGGCCGAAGTCATCATTGGAAAGCAGCGCAACGGTCCAACCGGGATCGTGAAGCTGAAGTTCTTGAAGGAATATGTTTCCTTCGTCAACCTGGATCTCCAACACGCAAACGAGCACGCGCCGCTGGCGCCCTTTTGATACGAATGGGAATGCAGACGCTCGCCGAAAAAAACCTCGATCAATACCGGCGCACCTTCGACAACATTCTGCGCAGGCTCAAACGCCAGAACCCGCATGTCGATACAGATCTTCTGCACCGGGCCTTCTACTTCGCCTTCGAAGCCCACAAGGACCAGTTGCGCAAGTCGGGTGTACCCTATTTTGAGCACTGCCTCGAGGTGGCCAAGATCCTGGCCGAGCTGCGGATGGACTATCTGACCATCGCCGGCGGGTTGCTGCATGACGTAGTGGAAGACACCGGCGTTTCGCTGGAAGAGGTGGAGCAGGAGTTCGGCAAAGAAGTGGCGGCGATGGTCGATGGCGTCACCAAGATCAGCGAGCTGCGCTTCGACAGCCTGGAGGAACGCCAGGCGGAGAATTTCCGCAAGATGATCCTGTCGATGGTGCGCGACATCCGCGTCATCCTCATCAAGTTTGCTGACCGCCTCCACAACATGCGGACCATCGACCATCTGCCTGAAAAAAAGCGGCGGCGTATCGCCATCGAGACACGCGATGTTTATGCACCGCTGGCGCACCGTCTGGGGATTGCCAAGATTCGCTGGGAGCTCGAAGACCTGGCCCTGAAGACGCTCGAGCCGGATACCTACTGGGAACTGGTGCGCAAGGTGCAGGAGAAGCGGGAAGAGCGCGAACACTATATCCGCAGTGTCACTGCGCCGATCCGGCGTGAGCTACGCAAGGCTGGCATCAAGGCCACCATCACCGGACGGCCGAAGCACTTCTTCAGCATCTACGGAAAGATGCTGCGCCGCGAGAAGCCTTTCGAGGAGATCTACGACCTCCTGGCGATCCGCATTATCGTCCAGCGCGTGGAAGAGTGCTACTACGCCCTCGGCATCGTTCACAACCTCTACACCCCGCTCCATGATCGCTTCAAGGACTACATCGCCACACCGAAATCGAACATGTACCAGTCCCTGCACACCACGGTAATCGGGCCGCAGGGACGCAAGGTTGAGATTCAGATCCGCACCGAGGAGATGCATCGTACGGCCGAGGAAGGAATCGCCGCGCACTGGCGCTACAAGGAGGGCCGCAGCAAGGAGGACGATCTCGACAAGCACCTCGCCTGGCTGCGCCAGGTTCTCGACTGGCAGCACGACACCAAGGACCCGGCGGAGTTCATGGAGAACCTCAAGATCGAGTTGTTCAAGGACGAGGTCTTCGTGTTCACGCCGAAGGGTGATCTGTTGAAGCTGCCAATCGGGTCCACGCCGGTGGATTTCGCCTTCGAAGTCCATACCGATATCGGCATGCGGTGCATCGGAGCCAAGGTGGGGGGCCGCATTGTGCCTCTCAACTATCAGTTGAAGAGCGGCGATACCGTCGAGATCATCACCTCGGCCAAGCAGAAGCCCAATCCAGATTGGATCAAGTTTGTCAAGACCTCGAAGGCGCGCAGCCGCATCAAGCGCTGGATCCGCGAGTCGATGTTCGAGCAGAGTGTCCAACTCGGCAAGGAGATCCTCACCCGGCAGTTCAAGCGCTTTCATTTGAAACCGGATCCGGAGACGTTGCTGGATGTGGCGCAAAGCTTCGGCTTCGTGGACATGGAGCACCTGTACGCCTCGATCGGGCGTGGCGACACCTCCGCCCAGGCAGTCGTCAACAAGATTTCCCCCGAGGCAAAGGTGCGGATCAAGGAAGAGTCGTTGCTGCGGAAGTTCATCAGTCGAGCCCGGCGTGATGCGGGTGTTCGCGTACACGGTCTGGGCGATCTGCTGGTCTCTTTCGCGCAATGCTGCCAGCCCGTGCCTGGCGATCGCATCCTCGGCTTTGTGACGCGCGGCCGCGGGATTGTGGTGCACCGCGCCGACTGCAAGAACATCATCAAGCTTCTCGAGGACCCGGAGCGCAATATCGAAGTGGAATGGGACGTGGAGCGCGACCGGCACTTTATGGTGCGGTTGCAATTGCTCGGGGAGGATCGCAAACACTTTCTCCGTGACGTGTCAGAGCAGATCTCCAAAACTGACACCAACATCGTCAGCGTGGAAATGCGGGCTGAAGATGCAGTGGTGCACAGCCAGATCATCGTGGAAGTCAAGAACCTGCAGCATCTCACTCGTGTGATCAACCGCCTGAGTCGAGTCAAGGGCGTACTCAGCGTGGAACGGCTGGATGGGGCCACACAGGAAGTGGGAAATGGTGCTGCAGAAGAGACCTAAATCGGCTCTCACGAGACGGTTGCGAGGGTGTGCGTGTCATTCACCTAAACAGGAGTTAGTTACATGAAACGTACGGTCACCAAGAAAGATGTAGCGAAGCGGACAGCCAAGATCGTCGGCGAGAAGATCTATCTGACCGAGAAGATCGTCGACGGGGTCTTCACGGCTTTGCGGGAGTTCATGGTCGAAGCGAATCCGGAGATCCGCATCGAGATCCGCGATTTCGGCGTCTTCGAGGTGAAGACCACCAAACCGAAGCCCAAGGCCCGCAATCCCAAAACCGGGGATATTATCTATGTCCCGGCCCGCCGCAAAACACATTTCAAGGCTGGCAAGTTGCTCAAAGAAGTTCTGAAGAAACCTTTGGATGAAGTTCTTGAGGAGTCAACAGACCAGAAGGAAGCACAGCAAGCGTGATCTTCCGCCTGCTGTGGCGGTAACGAACAAGGGTCCCAATGGCTGAGGGACGCGTGCTGGCTGTCGACTTCGGGCAGCGACGTCTCGGGATCGCCATCAGCGATCCCCTGGGCTTGACTGCTCAAGGCTTGCCGACAATCCACGTTCGCAATCTCTCGGAGGCGGTCCAGGCGGTGCAGGACCTGGTCTCACGGTATCAGGTCAGTGAGATCGTTGTCGGCTTGCCGCTACATCTCAGCGGCGCCGCGTCTCGGCAAAGTCAGAAAGCAAAGCGGTTTGCCGATCTGGTTTGTCAGGCATGCGGCCGGCCCGTCCGACTCTGGGATGAGCGCTATACCTCGGTCGAGGCGGCGCGCACCCTGCGCCAGGTTGGAAAATCGCCCAGTCGCCACCGTGACAAGTTGAATGAGCTTGCCGCGGTGTTTATTTTGCAAGGATATCTTGAGCGGAGGCACTCGCAGCGCAAGACATGAACCGGATACGCATAGCGGTGATCGGCACCGGCAGCATCGCCCAGGTGGTGCACATCCCCCTCTGGAAGAAGATCGACGGAGCGGAGGTTGTCGCCGTCTGCGACATCAACAAGGCAAAAGCGAACTGGGTGGCAGATCGGTTCAAGATCCCGCACGTTTTCCACTCCGAAGACGACCTGCTCAAGTCGGGTCTGGTGGATGCGGCCGACATCTGTGTGCCCACCAACATCCACATGCGGGTGGCGGTGGACTCGCTTTCGGCGGGACTCCACGTGATGGTGGAAAAGCCCATCGCCCGCAACCACCAGGAGGCCAGGCGCATGGTCGAGGCGGCGCAGCGCTACGATCGTCATCTGATGGTGGCGATGAACGTGCGCTTCCGTCAGGACGCCAGGACGTTGAAAAACTTCGCGACCAGCGGAGAACTGGGCGAGGTCTTCTACGCCAAAGCAGGTTGGCTGCGCAGAAAGGAGAAACGCGGTGAGAAAACCTGGTTCACCGATCGCCGAATCTCCGGAGGCGGGGTGCTGATGGACCTCGGCGTGCAGATGATCGACCTAGGTCTCTGGCTGATGGGGAATCCGAAGGCCGAGAGCGTCAAGGCGGTTACTTACAACCGCGTTGCCGGGCTGGAAGTGGAGGACGCCGTCGGTAGTTTCATCCAGTTCACCAACGGAGCGGCTTTTTCGATAGAGGCAAGCTGGAGCCTGTTCGGCGAGAAAGATGTTTTCTACACGAACCTGTTCGGCACCCAGGGCGGTGCTTTGCTCAATCCGCTGCGGATCCACAAGGAGCTTCACGGCAGCATGGTCAACGTAACTCCCGCGGTGAAGGAGTCCCCATCGAATCTCTATAAACGATCCTATCAGAACGAACTCGAACACTTCATCCAGGTGCTGCAGCAAGGGATCCCTCTCGAATCCCCCGGCACCGAGAGTCTTGAACGCATGCGCATCATCGACGCCGTCTATCAATCAGCCGAAAGTGGAAAAGAGGTGCGTCTTTGATGAGGCGAGATCTCTTTCTGGCCCTGACCAGCGGCCTGGCCTTCACGCTCGCCTTTCCACCGTTCCGTCTTGGTTTTCTTGCCTACTGGGCGCTGGTACCCCTTTTCTTTCTTCTCGACGACAAGCAGCCGGGCGATGCGTTTCGTTGGGGCTATCTGGCGGGTCTGTTTATCAGTTTCGGCACCATCTATTGGATCGGCTGGGTGACGGTGCCGGGTGCCCTGGCCACTCTGGCGATCCATCCCCTCTATTTCGGCCTCTACGGCCTCCTGCACGTCTTCCTGCGGCGGCGGCTGGGACAGGCATACATCTTCGCCATCCCCTTCCTGTGGACCGGCATTGAGTATCTGAAGTCGCTCGGTGAGCTTGGCTTTCCCTGGGTGTCGTTGGGGTATACACAGTCGTATTATCTCTCCCTGATTCAGTTTTCGACCTATACCAGCGTCTTTGGCGTCTCCTTTTGGGTGGCCACCATCAATGCCCTGGTCTACGCGATTGTGCTCAATTTGCAGAACATTCGCCGGTCGCTGGTGCTGCTGGCCATCCTCATCCTCCTTTTCCTGGTGCCCTGGATCTACGGCCGTCAGGTCATCCCCAAAGCGAACGAGTTTCAGGAGACGATCCGAGTCGCGGTGGTGCAGGGGAACATCGATCCGTACATGAAGTGGGCGAAGGAGAATCAGCATCTCAGCTTCGATGTTTACGGCGACCTCACCAGGGAGGCTGCTTCTTCGCGTCCCGACCTGATCGTCTGGCCGGAGACCGCTACACCGGCTTACTTACGGATCGACCGGAAGCATCTTGACTGGATTTTCGCCCTGGTCGACTCGCTCGGTGTGCCGCTGGTTACCGGCACGCCAGACGTCAAGTTTTTCGGCAACGGCGCCTATCGAACCTACAATTCGGTATTTTTGCTGATTCCCAACCAGCGCTCCATCCAGTCGTATGCCAAGGTGCATCTGGTTCCCTTCGGAGAGCGTGTGCCGTATGAGGATCGCCTGCCCTTTATCAAGGCGCTGCTCGATCGGCTTGAGATGGGGGAGGGGAACTTTTCCCCTGGCAAGGAGATTGTAGTGCTTGGCATGCCGTGGCAGGGAGGGGAATTGGGCCTCGGGCCGGTGATCTGCTTCGAATCGATATTTCCCGACCTGGTACGCCGGTTCATTGCTCGCGGTGCTGGACTGCTTCTGGTGGTTACCAACGATGCCTGGTTCGGGAAGGAATGGGTGGCCACGAGTTTGGCCAATAGACGGCCGAAGTGGCTGTTCGGCACGCTGGCGCGCTGGCTGTCGTCGGGGATGTACCAGCATGCCCGTATTGCTGTTTTCCGCGCCATCGAAAACCGCATCAGCATTGCCCGAGCTGCCAACACGGGTGTGTCGGAGATGATCGACCCTTATGGCAGGGTCCGCAAGCGTCTCGGTATCTGGCGACGCGGTGTGCTCGTCGATGATTTGCCTCCGCGCGGGGAGGAGACCTTTTACTCGCGGCATGGAGACCTGTTTGCGAAAACCGTGCTTGGGGTCAACCTGATTCCGTTGACTCTTGCATGGCTTGGCCCCTGGAGAGTGGCCCGGTCGAGAAAACGAGCCGGGTCGGAACCGAAACCTGTGGTGATGTCGTGAAGTGGTGGTTGGGTGTATGGATGGCGATTTCTCTTCTCTTCGGCCAGGCAGAGGACCTTTGGAGTTCTCCGCAGGGAGTCTATTACGGCGCGGTCAGTACCACCCGGGCCCGGCCGATTTCCATGGGCGGCGCCTTCATGGCGATCGAGGACGACCTGCCCGCCATCGGCTACAATCCGGGAGCCTTCTCGCTCTACCGGAGCCCGAGGTCCCACCGGCTGACGCTCTTCTTGAATGCCGTGGGGCCGGTGGTGGCCGCCCGCGACTGGGACACGCTGGTTCGGGATCGTTCCCTCGATGCTCAAGAGGTCCTTGGTCTGGTGGGCCTTCTGGTCAAAGGCGCGGCTTTTTCGGCGGGTGCACTCGATATAGGGGTCCTGTTTGGCGAGCAGGCGCTTCTTCGCCCAGAGGATGTGCCGCAGGCCGACATTCTGGACCCGGCACAACTGCTGGACCACCAGTCGAGCTGGGCCATCATTCGCGTGAAGCCTGCTGACCGGGTGGCGCTCGGTGTTTCGGGCAGCCTGGTCACCTCGGGCAGGCAGGGGGAGGCAAGGCATGGTTTCAGTGTCAGTTACGGAATCTGGCTGCATCCTGCGCGATCGGTTCAGATCGGCGTGTCGTATCTGAGCCTGAGCGGCAAGGTCACACGAGTGCGCATGCCGTTGGAGCGGCTGCAGAACGATTCGGTCAACCTGGGCGTGGCCCTTCGACCGACGTCGACGACGGTGCTGGCGATCGATTTGCGCAGCGTCGGCGAGCAACAGGATCAGATTCTCAGCCAAACGCATTTCGGCATCGAGCAGACGATTTTCTCTCAGGTGGCTGTACGGGGCGGATTCTACGACCGGCCTGGGAAGGATTCCTACGTCATCACGGGAGGGATTGGGCTGCTGGGTTCCGACACGTTTTTTGGGCCGGATCGTCATTTCGGCCATCCGAGTTTCATGTTCAATTATGCTTTTGCGGTCGCGGTGAGGGGCGCGGTGAGGGACCGGTGGCATCTGCTGTCGCTGATCCTGCGCATTTAGGGACACACCGTGCCTGATTTGCCGGGGGAACTTTGACCTGTGGCCTCAGGTTTCATGAGCGTGTGAACTTCCGGAAATCGACACTGTGTTCGCTGATCCTGATGGCGCCGCTGTTTGCGTGCGGCCAGGCGCCGCCCGTTGCGTCGGAGGCGGCCGATGTGGCGACCAACCTCGACCTGCTGACACAAGCGATCAGGTCGATTGGAACCGAGCTGGCAAGCGTTGCTGAAGTCGATTCTCTGAGAGGCCTTGACGTGCAGACTCAGGCGCCGTCGCCTGAGGTCGCAGACCTGGTGGAGGCGGTTGTGGTGAACGAACTGCAGCGCCAGGGCCGTCACGAGCTGTATCGTGTCGAGGCTGGGGCCTCCGATGTTGGCGATGGCCGACCCCGGCATCGTCTGGAGTTAAGGGTGCTGGAACTCGGCGTGGAGTACGCCGACCGCCGTGGCGATGGGCTGTTTCAGCGTGCCACTGTGCGCCGTACGGCGGCCGTGCGTGTGGCTGCGAAGCTGGTGTCCCCTCAGGGCCGAATCCTGTGGGCGGACGAGCGCAAAGCTGAGAAGCGCGACAGAGTGGCCGTGGCAGCTGTCGGCAGAGTGGAGGGTAGGGCGCCCGCGTTCGCTCGCGGTCGCGTCCCGAATCCCGGAGGTTTTCTCCGCGGTGTCGTCGAACCACTTTTCCTTGCCGGTGCCGCGGGAGCAGTGATCTACTTTTTCTTCACCTTTCGAAATTAATCCCCGGAGGGGAGCAACAACGGTCGTCACGACAATAAGAGTAACTGAAACGACATGAGACATATCGTTCGGCGGAGTGGTTGGGTGCTTCTGCTCGCGATTGCGTTCGCGACCTCAGGCTGTGGAAACAGCGTCCTGAAGAAGAACCTGACCGCAGAAGAGCGCTTTGATGTCGCTCTGAAGATGTTTCGCAAGGGCGACTATTTCAACGCCCGCACCCAGTTCAAGATCATCACGCTCAACCATCCGGGAAGCAGCGTGGTGGACAAAGCTCAGTTCTATCTTGCTGAGTGCCACTTCGGGCTGAAAGAGTACCTTCTGGCTGCCGAGGAGTACCGAAAAGTCATCCGCCTGTACCCCCGCAGCGATCTTGTCGACGACGCTCAGTTCAAAGTAGCATTGTCCTACTACAAGCTTTCGCCGAAGGCGCCCCTGGACCAGGACTACACGATGAAGGCCATTCAGGAATTCCAGCGCTTTCTGGAGGACTATCCGGAGAGCGATCTGGTGCCCGAAGCCGAGAAGAAACTGAAGGAGCTGCGGACCAAGCTTGCGAAGAAGGACTACGATGCCGCGACCATCTACCGAAAGATGGCCTACTACGAGTCGGCTCTGATCTACTACGACAGCGTGCTGCAGAGCTACTACGACACCAAGTATGCCGACGACGCCCTCTACTGGAAAGGGGTGATGCACAGGGAACTGCGACAGTACAAGGAGGCCCGTTCGGCTTTCGAGATGTTCCTCAAGAAGTACCCGAACAGCAAGTTCGCCCGACGGGTGCAGACCTATCTCAAGGAGGTCAGCGAGAAACTCGAGGCTTCACGCCGCCAGGCAGACGGACAGGCTTCCAACGCCCAGCCCCCTTTCGACAAGGAGCAATGACGTGCGCATTGGGTTGTATGGAGGCACATACGATCCCATCCATATCGGTCATCTGATCATCGCCGAGTACGTCCGCGAGGAATTGGACCTCACCCGCATTCTTTTCATCCCGTCCGGTCATCCCCCTCACAAGAATTGTCCTACCCCAGCCAGTATCCGCGCCCAGATGGTGCGGGCGGCCATCGACGGCAACCGCTTTTTCGAGCTTTGCGACGTGGAGCTGCGGCGTCCGGGGCCGTCCTACAGCGTCGACACCATCTCCGAAGTCCAGCAGCAGTTCGGCCTGAGCCACGATGAGACGTTTTGGATGATCGGAGCTGACAGCCTTGTGGAGATGCACCTGTGGCATCAGCCGGAGCGCATCTTCGAGTTGTCCAGCGTCGTCGTCTTCCCGCGCGTCGGTGTGCGCGCAGAGGAGGCTCGCGAACCCTTCCGCAGCCAGGCGCGAGTGCTATCGCAAGCGCCGCTTCTGGACATCTCGTCCACAGAGATCCGGGCGCGAGTGCACGCCGGCAAATCCATTCGCTACCTGGTGCCGGAGGCCGTCGAGGCGATCATTCGGAGCGCCGGCCTCTATCGCTAAGTCTCAAAAAGTGCTTGCATTTCGCTGTGCGATCGGCTAACTTTCGCAATGTGAAAGCAAGGGGCTGGCACTATTCCAAATGATCTACTGGATTTCATACTATATCTTGAAGGGGTTGATGAAAGTTCTCTACCGTGGCGAGGTCTACGGAAAGGAGAACTTTCCCAAGGACCGGCCCTTTATCGGTGTGATCAACCACAACAGCCTGCTCGACATCCCGGCGATGGCTTTGGTGGTTGATTTCCGGGCTCGCAGCATCGTAAAAGAGGAGCTCTTCAGGGTGCCGCTGCTCGGCTGGTGGTTGCGCCGCATCGGCATGGTGCCCATCGTGCGCGGCGCTTCCGACAGGGAAGCGTTTTCGCGTGCCTTGAGTGCCTTGCAGCATGGAGAGATCTTGTTTGTAGCCCCGGAGGGCACGCGCAAGTGGAAAGACGGCAAGCGTCCCCGGCCGCGCACCGGTTTTGTCCGGCTGGCACAACTGGCTCGAGTGCCGGTGGTTCCGTGTGCTCTTCATGGCACGCGTGAGGCCCTGCCACCGGGGGCTTGGCTGCCCCGGCTGGTCAAGGTGCGAGCCATGGTCGGCAAACCGATTGAATTGGAAGAAGTGGAGGTTGTTCCAGAGAGTTATCCCAAGCTTCTGGACCAGGCCTGGTCCGTGATGAAAGAGATCTATCGCATGGAAGAGGACCTGGCGGCGATGGATGCGGGATCACGCACTTCGCAGAGACGGCAGCGTGACATGGCTCAGGCACAGCGGACGGCGGAGGCCTGATGCTCCGCGCCGGTGTATCGTGCAGCTCTGCTCCTCGGGTTCCTGGGGCGGGATGGAGATGCATATGGCGGTGCTGTCGGACAAGCTCCGGGAAAGGGGGTATCGAGTTGTGCCGATTTGCTCGCCCAACACGGCGCTCTTCCACGACTTGAGACGCCGTGGTTTCAACCCCGTGACACTGGCAGCGGACGGCTACTTTCGTCCAGGCACTGTCCGCAACCTGGCGCGCTGGTTTCGCCGTCATCCACCGGACCTTCTTCACCTTCACTATTCGCGGGACCTCTGGAGCGTGGTCCCGGCCATGCTTTTGTCCAAACGGCTGCCCGTTGTTCTAATCAAGCATGTCGGCACTCAAAAGCCGAAGCGTGATCCGCTGCACCGCTGGCTATATACGCATGTAGATTACGTCATCACGATCTCAGAGGTGATCCACCGCAACGTGTTGCAGACGCACCCAGTCTCTCCGGACCGTGTCGGTCTGGTCTACCATGGCGTCGACCTTGCCAGGTTCGATCCCCGGCAGGCCGACCGAGAGGCTGTTCGGGCTGAGCTTGGCATCGGGGCTGCAGAGTTGATCGTCGGCATCGTCGGTAGAATTCAGCGCAGCAAAGGGTACCCGGAGTTCTTGGCGGCGGCGCGACGACTGAGCCACGACTTCAATGCTTTGAGATTTCTTCTGGTTGGTGGGCCGACCCGCGGAGAAGAAGCGGAAGCAGCGGAGATCCTGTCGGCGATCGATGCCTACGGTCTTCGTGACCGGGTCATCGTCGCTGGTTATCGGGACGATGTGCCGCGCATGTTGGCGGCCATGGACGTGTTTGTGTTCCCTTCCCACGCCGAAGCGTTCGGCCTTGTGCTGATTGAGGCCATGGCGATGGAGCTGCCGGTGGTATCGAGTGACTGTGACGGTGTTCTCGATATCGTCGTTGACGCGGAGACGGGTTTTCGGGTACCTCCCGGCGATGTGACGACACTCACCCATGCCATCTCTCGGCTGCTCCGCGATCCGTCTCTGCGCCGGCGGTTCGGGAAAGCCGGGCGGGTTCGTGTCGAGGCCAAATTCGACCTCGAACGATCGGTTGGTCAGGTGGAGGCGATCTATCATCGGGTGTGGGGCGTTTCAGAGACGCCGGCCCCTATCCCGACATAGCCGCGCTTTCACCGCTGTGCGAACGATCAATCGACATCAGGCTTGAGCTTGATGAAGGAGGGATTCACGATGGATGCATTTCCCCGCATTCCTGTTGACGATGAAGAAGGCTGGCCGGAAGACTTCAATGACGAATGGGAAGAAGAAGACGATGAGTGGGACGATGAGGATGACTGGGATGATGAAGATGACAGCGAAGAGTGGTCGGAAGACATAGAAGATTGGGAAGAAGAGGAAGACGACTGGATCGACCAGGAGGATTGGGACGAGGAAAACTGGTCAGAGGGTGACGACGACGAGTTCTGGAATGCGCCCGGCTGAGAAGCTGCCCGCTGGCCGCGCCTACCCGACCGTACCGCGCGTCGGCGTCGGCGTCGCAATCGTCGACGGCCACCGCCTATTGATGGTGAAACGCGCTCAGGAGCCGAAGCGTGGAAGCTGGTCCCTGCCGGGAGGGATGGTGGAGTTGGGTGAAACAGTTCGTGAAGCCGCACGCCGGGAAGTCCGCGAGGAGTGCGGCATCGAAGTCGAGTTGACCCGTCTCCTCGACGTTGTTGATTTTATCCACCGGGACCGCCGTGGGCGTATCCGGTTTCACTATGTTTTGGTGGACTTTCTGGGGCAGGCCAGGACCAAGATTTTGTGTCCAGGCGGCGATGTCGAAGACGCCCAGTGGTTCCACTATGATGACCTGGGTGGCCTTGACATGCCTGATCTCACCCGCGAGTTTATCCGGCAGCACCTTCTGGGGCACGGGGGTGAAAAGATGGCCGGAGAGGGGGGCGGTCGATGAAGTTCCTGGCCACAATCGGGGAGGCGACACACGAAGTAGAAATCCGCGGCTCCGGTTCTTCGCTGGAGATTTTTGTGGACGGTCGTGCGGTGGAGGCGGAGCTCAGTCGCATCGGCACCTCGTCGCTCTTTTCGCTGGTGATCGCGGGCCAGTCGCACGAGCTGCTTATCGAGCCGAACGACGAGGGCTACGCGGTGACGACGGAGCGCCGCTCCTACACGGTCAAGGTTGAGGATGAGCGCGCCCGGCTGCTGCGCTCGCTCGTCAAGGATCGTTCAGCCGCCGTCGGGCAGGTGCGGATTCGGGCGCCGATGCCAGGACTGATCGTCCGCGTGCAGGTATCCGAAGGCGATCGAGTTGAAGCCGGGAAAGGTTTGCTTGTCGTCGAGGCAATGAAGATGGAAAACGAGATTCGCTCTCCCGTCTCCGGCCGGGTGAAAAAGGTGGCTGTCCGCGAGCGCCAGGCCGTAGACAAGGACGAAGAACTGCTCATTCTCGAAGCCGACGGAAGCGGCTAACCCAGAGGCTGGCATCGACCACGGAGTAGGTTTTTGAACGTTCAGTTTCTGTTGCTGGCAGCGCCGCCCATTCTTCTGGCGCTCACCGTTCATGAGTTCGCCCACGCTCTTCTGGCTTACCGCTTCGGCGACTCGACGGCCAAGGACATGGGGCGTCTGACACTGAATCCCCTGCCTCATCTGGATCCGATCGGCACGCTGCTTCTCTTCATCGCTTTCATCGGCTGGGCCAAGCCCGTTCCGGTCAACCCCAACAACCTTCGGAACCCTCACCGTGACATGCTTTGGATCTCGCTTGCCGGGCCGTTGTCGAACTTTCTTCTGGCTGGCTTTTTCGGCGCCCTGTTTCGTATCTTCGATCAGAGCGGCGCCCTCTCGGGAGCCGGGCTCTGGCCGACATCGCTGCGGATGCTGTTGAGCTACAGCGTCAGCATCAACTTGATTCTTGCCTTTTTCAATTTGATACCCATCTATCCTCTGGACGGCTCGAAGATCCTGGCTGGGATGCTGCCGGAGGGACCGGCCGAGCTGTTCAGGCGCGCAGCGGTGTATGGGCCCTTTCTTTTGATCGGCCTGATCGCACTCGGTCGCATCGGCGATACAGCGATCCTTTGGCGTGTCATCGGTCCGCCGGTGCGCTATTTCAGCGAAGTGTTCGCCGGGCAGGCGATGCTTTGACGTAGGGTAGAGAAGTTCGATCAGGGTGATGAACATGGAGACACGCACATTGGGAGTGCTTGGCGGCATGGGGCCTGCGGCAACGGCCTACTTTTACCAGCGTGTCGTGGAGCTCACCCCGGCCCGCCGCGACCAGGATCACATCGCCACGATCATCTGCAGCGATCCACGGGTGCCAGACCGCACAGAAGCCATACTGAACCAGGGGCCGAGTCCTGTGCCGGCGCTGGTGGCCGGCATTCAGATGCTGCAGCAGGCCGGGTGTGAGATCATTGTGGTCCCGTGTAACTCGGCTCACTACTTTTTCGACGAGATGCAGGCTGCGGCACGGGTGCCGGTGTTGAACATTCTCGATGAGGTGGCTGCCGCGGTCGCAGGGCTCAGGCCACCTGTCAAGAAGGTGGGGCTGCTTGCAACCACGGGCACGGCGCAGAGCGGTATCTACGCCGCGCCTTTGGCGCGCGTCGGCTGTGAGCTGCTTCTGCCGGAGGAGTGGGAGCAGGGCGATCTTATGGCTGTCATCCGGCGCATCAAGGGCGCGGGCAGCGGTGCCGGGCCGGTCCGCATGTTTGCGGAGGCGTTGGTCCGCCGCGGCGCTCAGGCCATCGTGTTGGGTTGTACTGAATTGAGCTTGGTGGCAGCGGAACTAGACCTGTCTGTGCCGGTGATCGACTCAGTCGAGGTGCTGGCACAGGCTGCAGTAGACACGGCGCTGCGGCGTCGTGAACCGAATAAATTGGGAGGAGGGGTGGAAAATGACGCGGAATGATTTGACAAGAGCCTTGGTTTGGAGCATTGTCGGGGGTGTATTTCTTTCACTGTCCTTCGCTTGCGAGTCGAAGCAAAGCAAGCAGGAGGCCGGAGAGAGCGGCGCACGTTTGGAAACACCCCGGCTGACGGATGGCACTCGCGCCGGGAAGCTTGCTGAAGGGGCTCGGCGTGAGGTTCAACCTCTTGAGACGATTCAGGGAATCATCTACATCTCCGGGAACGAACCCTTCGTAAACCTTGCGCTGGAAGGGTTGGACGGCAAGGTGTACTACCTGACCGGCGAAAAGAACGATGAGCTGAGTCGCCTGCAGAATCGCATGGTGCGGGTGACCGGCTACCTGCACCCCGGACGATCCGCCGGAGGCGGACGGGATACAGTGGAAGTCGTAGGGTTCGAAGTGGTTCACAGCGAGGGCGAATGAGACAGCGCCGCTGCCTGGCGGGTCGCAAGCCGATCCCCCGTCGGGAGTTTCACCCGATCCGACAAGGCGAGCTGCTGCGAGGCTCGTTGGCCCGGGGCACGCGAGATTGGGCGAGGAGACACGAATGAAAAAGGGCACGATCAGACTGGTTGGCATCGGAATCGGGGGCGCGGCGGCACTGTCGATTGCGTTGGCTGCGAGTCTAAGAAGTAACAATGTCGTTCGTTTGCCGCAGGAGCTTGCCGCCAGAAGGGCCATCATCAGGCCAACTGCGGCCTCAATCGAAAAGAAGCTGTCGGCCGCCCCGAGTGGCGTCTGCGGGACGCCGCTGCTGGATGTGCCCCGGTTCAAAACACAACCTGGCTTGCCGGCGATTGCGGGTAGCGCCGGCCCGCAGGACGAAATCGGCGACATCGTTACGTTCAAAGCTTTCGATTTCAACAAGCGCAACCGGCACGACGTAGTGGCGCGGCTGGAAAGAAAGGGGGCCCACTCCTACATCTACGTGGACACAACCATCACGATCAGCGCCACCGTTCTCGACCGCCTTTTCAACGATTTCGACACCAACATCTATCCTATTGAGACGTCCGTGTTCGGCTCCGAGCCCAAGCCTGGAGTCGATGGAGACACGCTCGTCACCATTGTTGTCTACGACATCCGGGACGACCGCTTCTATGACTCGAGCGTCTCGACTTTCATTGCCGGATTCTTCGACCCCAACAACCAGCGCCGCAAGGTGGACTTTCCGGGTAGCAATGAGCGGGAGATGATCTACGTGGACAGCGAAGGGATCGAGACGAACACCATCGGCACCTTAGGCACCCTGGCCCATGAGTTTCAGCACCTCATTCACTTCAACCAGGACCCGCAGGAGGCGTCGTGGGTGAACGAAGGCCTGTCGGAGTACGCCATCGTTCTCACTGGCTACCCTCGACGACCGCCATCTTTTTTCTTTGACAACCCGGACAACGGCCTCACCGACTGGCGCAACGAGCTTTCGGACTACGATCAGACCTTCCTGCTCATGGTCTATCTGTCGGAGCACTTCGGCGGGAACGATCTTATCGGCGCGATCACCAAGACCAGGGGAAGGGCTGGACAGGGTATTGAGGGGATCCAAAAGGCTCTCGATACCATGGACCCGGGAGTCACTTTCAACGACGTGTTCGCCGACTGGACTCTGGCCAACTACCTGGACGACACGTCCCTGGGCGACGGCC
The DNA here is from genome assembly GCA_964527995.1 of uncultured Cytophagia bacterium. Lineage (GTDB taxonomy): Bacteria > Zhuqueibacterota > Zhuqueibacteria > Oceanimicrobiales > CAZGRP01 > CAZGRP01. The sequence continues at coordinate 31,306 of CAZGRP010000044.1, forward strand.
TCTACGGCTATGAGTCGCTGCGCCTGCCGAGGCTTCGGGCCTCGCTGCGGTTCGCAGGGCTACCGGTGCAGAACACCTTCGGCACAGTGCAGGCGTTCGCCGCTGACTACATCGAGTTCCAGGGCGGCCAGGACCTGGTCCTGCACTTCAACGGCAGCGGCACGACGCCGCAGTTCCGCGCCCGTCTGGTGAAGCGCGGAATCGGCGTGCTGCCTGAGGTGGAAGAATTGAACCTGGACGCCAACAACGACGGCAGCACCGCGGTGGCCGGCTTTGGCACGACCTACAACAAAGCTACCCTCATCCCCATCCTTGAGCCTGGCCTCGGCGTTCCCAGTGCGGGTTACAGCTTTTCAGCCGACGGCACGGGTGGACCGACGGCCTTCGAGGATACGCTGAAGTATCACGATGAAGACAGCCGGACGATCATCGCACAACTGGGCATCCCCTCCATGTTAATCAATGGCGAGCACTGGGACTCGTACGCGGTTCGCTTCACGGCTCCGTCGGACCTCACTCTGCTCGGAGCCGAGATCGCTTTCTGGCGGCGGGCTGGTACGGGAGGAAAGGTCCGGGTGTTCGTCAACGCAGACACCTCGACGGTGCCTGGGGCGAAGATCGACTCGGTGGATATGACAGATTTTGGTGGCTCACCGGGGTCGATCACCTGGAACTTCGTTGATTTTTCCGCCAAGAACGTTCAGTTCTCCCAGGGACAAGAGTTTCATATCTCCTGGACGCTGGTCGAGAACGCCCCAGGGGATACGGTCTGGGCCATTCTGGACACCGCCAAGGTGTCGACCGATCGTTCCTCAGTCTACATCCGCGAGCGCGGGTCCTGGTTCCACTTCGTTGCCGGTTTCAATTTCTTTATTCGGGCGATCGTTTCCGTGCCTGCCGACAACTCGGTGCCGCAGTTGACCACTGGCATTCTGCAGAATCCGGTTTTCACGGAGGACGTAGACGTCTTCGCCCTCAGCCCGAAAGCGCTGAATCCATCAAGTGTGAAAGGGCGGATGGTGATCAACGGTGTGTCGCGCGGTTTGGGCTATCGTGCCATCGACGACGAGGACAAGGTCTTCGCCGACCAGAACTACGTGCTTCATGGCAGCGGCACCGCCACCTTGATCACCCAAGCGCAACACAGGTTCGGTACGGTCACCGGCACGGACACCCTCGAATTCAACGTGCAACTCATGAGCTTGCAGGCGGGCGGCCAGGTCACCAGCCGGGACGGAGATTTCGACATCCGCGTGCCACCAAGCTCCTCGAAGAAGAGCGTGTACATGACGGTGATGCCTGCTGACGCTGATTTCAGTCTGGGTAAAGCAGAGGTCGGCGTCGTGCCCGACGGACTCGAACCATGGGGTGGGGCTTATGCGGTCGGGCCGCCACAGATGAAGTTGCCCAGTGGCGCCGAGGTGCGCTTCCGCTACCGGCCCGAGGCCATCGACGAATCGGGCATCGACCCGCGCAGGCTGCGGGTGGCGGAGTTGCGTGACGGCCAGTGGCAGGTCCTGCGGACCCGTGTCGACCGGTCCTCCCATTCTGTCGCCGCGAGCGTGGAACGGACCGGGGTCTACCGGATGCTGGTAGCGGCCAGGGCCGAAGCCGCGGAGACCGCCGCGGTGCCCACCGACTACTACCTCAACCAGAACTTCCCGAATCCGTTCAACCCGAGCACCACCATCGCGTACGGGCTACCCGAGCGAAGTCGCACGCGCCTCGTCGTCTACAACGTCTTGGGCCAGCGGGTGGCGACCCTGGTCGACCGGGAACAGCCGGCCGGGCGCTACAAGATTGTCTGGGACGGCCGGGACGCTGCCGGCAGGCCTGTGGCCAGTGGTGTCTATATCTATCGTTTGCAGGCGGGCGACTTCGTAGCAACAAAGAAACTTGTTTTGGTGAAATGAAGCGAGGCAAGCAGCGGATGAGAATTGCGCCCATTCTTGCAGGCACCGGGGCCGCCCTGGCCCTCGGTTTCGTGGCTCTGGGCTGTGGCGGCGGACCAAATGCGCCCAACCAGGTGCCACAGATCAACTCGGTGGCTATAAGCCGCAGTGTCGTTTTCAAGAACGACACGACGACGGTGGCGGTGTCGGCGACCGACCCGGATGGAGATGCCCTGACCTACACTTGGAGCGCCAGCGGCGGCTCGTTTCCTTCTGGCAATGTCGGCGGCTCGGTCGTGTGGAAGGCGCCGGACCGCACGGGCCTGTTCACGATCTCCGTGGAGGTCACCGACGCCAAAGACACGACTTCAGCCTCCATCGACGTGTCCGTGGTCAAGACAACGCAGGAACTGGTGGATGAAGGGTGGTCGGCATTCGAAGCGGGCGATTTCGCCACTGCCGAGGCCAAGTTCGACACCGCCATCACCAACGATGGCTCGCTCGTTGACGCTTACAATGGCCGTGCCTGGAGCCGGGCGCGAAAGCGGAAGTACACGCAGGCCCGGCAGGATTTCGAGCAAGCTTTGTCTCTAGACATCGACTTCCAGGAAGCCAGGGCCGGCTTGGCGCTGGTGCTGCACGTCCTCAATGAATTCCAGGAAGCCATCGACGCCGCTCAGACCGTCCTCTCCGCGGCCCCTGATTTCGTTTTCTCGCACGACACCTCGGTCACGACCGCATCTCTACGCATCGTTCTGGCCCACAGCTATTTCTCCCTGGGCCAATACGAGCAGGCGGCGCAGCAGTTGGACATCCTCGATCCGGTCAACGCCCCGTACCCCACCGACCCGGCCGAGCTACTGCGCGCGATCATGCGGTTTATGGGCCAGATTTCCTGAT
>CAZGRP010000045.1:0-13516 GCA_964527995.1 uncultured Cytophagia bacterium
TCTCAATCACCCCCGTCAACGCTCCCACCTCCACCTCACTCACCACCACCTCCGAGGCCGCTTCCAGTCGCCCACGGGCTTCCCCGTCCTGGATGAGACGCGGCGAGAACACCAGAGCCGACTGCCGCTGGGGCGCAGGAGAGAAAAACCGCCGCAGCACTTCCGGTAACTGCGCTTTCTTCTTCGCTGGCAGGTCCGAGCGCAAACCGAGAACCACGCAATCGACAGCCACGGCATCGAGGACCTCTTCAGCCGTTACGAAATCGCGCACGCTCCAGAATTCGCACTGCCGTACCAGGGCGGCGTGCAGGTCGGCGACAATGGCCGGGTCGAGGTCGATGAGGAGAACTTTCTTCATGATCCCCAGGCAGCGAAAAGACGTTTCAGCCACGATGGAAGTCAGAGGCGGGATGTGCTGGTGCGCTGCCCTACAACTGTTGTGCCACGAAGAGGAGATCGAGTCCCAAAGAGTGTAGACGCATAGAATACAGTGGGTTACATGACATCATTGGCGGGAGGGAGGAAGGTGCCTGAGAGTCTGACTGTCGCATGGGAGATGACGACGGACTCTTCCCGTGGGAGCTAATTGTCAACAACAACTGGTGGTTGGCAGGTGAAACAGGCGCGCGACAATGCTGTTGCATGGTCGCGACAACTCGGCCATCGGCGAACGGTGAAGAAGAACAGAGGCCGAAAACTGCATTCCAGAGAAACCGGCGATTTCGGTGTCATTCAGTGCTTGTGCGGATCCAAATCTTCGAGGCTGCGCAGCATGCGGTGCAGGGTGGCGCGGTGCACGCCGATGGTCTCGGCGGTGCGAGTGATATTGCCGTCGCAGCGCTGCAGCCAATGCTCCAGGTAGGCCCGTTGAAAGGATTCCACCGCCTGGCGCTGCGCCTCTTCGTAAGGGAGATCGAATAGTTGTCGTATCGAAACGTCCGAGCAGCCGGCCTCGTCCGGGAGATGGATCAGGTCGGCCGTAATCGTCGTACCATGGGCCCAAAGCACCGCCTCAAAAACCACCTGGTCCAACACCCGAACGTTCCCTGGCCAGTCGCAGGCACATAGCTTCTCGATAGCGTCATCGCTCAGGGTCACAACCTCTTTGCCGGTAGTAAGAGAGTGCCGGCGAAGGAAGTGCTCGGCAAGGAGTGGGATGTCCTCGACTCGTTCGCGCAGCGGCGGCAGCTTGATTGTCAGCCCTCGCAGGCGGTAGTAGAGGTCGGCGCGGAATGCGCCTCTCGATACCTCTTCACGAAGATCCGCATTGGTGGCCGCCACGATACGTGCCTGCGAATTCAGACTTTCCTTACCGCCAAGGCGCTCGAACCTGCCGGTATCCAAAACACGCAGGACCTTCGCCTGCGACTCCAGGGGAAGGTTCGCCACCTCGTCGAGAAACAGGGTGCCGCGGTGGGCTGCCTCGAGATAGCCGCGGTGGCGGTCTACTGCACCGGTGAAGGCACCGCGCTCGTGTCCAAAGAACTGGCTCTCGAAGAGCTGCGGCGTCAGGTTGCCACAGTTGATATCGACGAAGGGATGCTGCGCTCTTGGGCTCAGCCGGTGGATCTCGCGAGCTACCAGCTCTTTGCCGGTACCGCTTTCGCCGAGAATGAGCACCGGAGCGTTGGTAGGTGCCAGCCGGCGAATCTGCTCGCGCACGCGTTGGATACCGGGGCTTCGCCCGATGATGGTCTCCCCACCAAGCACGCGCTCCCGCCGCGCCAGGATCTTCCAGCGGACGTTTTCGATCTCGCGGTCGATGATGGCCTTCAGTTCCTTGAGGTTGGGCGCCTTGAAGGTATAGTGCGTCGCCCCGAGCTTGATCGCCTGCACCGCCGTGTCGACGGAAGCATGCTCGGTCATCATGATCACCGGGAGGTCCCGGTCAATCACCTTGATGCGGCGCAGCGTTTCCAGTCCGTCCATACCGGCGCCGAGACAAAGGTCCAACAACACCACGTCCGGTGACTGCTTCCGGAGCATCTCCAACCCCTCAGCCCCGGATACCGCGAAGCTCAGTTGAAAGGAATCTTCGGCCAGAGCAGCAAAATCGCCGGCAAAGCTGTCATCGTCGTCAATGAGGAGAGCACGTATCCTATTCATGGTTGAACCTCTTGAGTGTCATCACGAATGTCGTCCCTTTACCGGGGCTACTCGATTTGACTTCTATGCTGCCGCCGTACCTGCGCAACGTTTCGCGGGCGAAATAAAGCCCGAACCCGGCATGCCCTTCGTGAAAGGTGCTGAACCCGGGATCGAACACCCTCTCCCACAAATCACGGGGGAGCCCGACCCCTGAGTCCGAAAACTCCACCGTAACGCAGCCAATGTCGGTCGACACCCCGACGCAGACCTGCTGCGCTCCCTCGCCGTCCATTGCAGCCACGGCGTTCCCGAAAAGGTTATCGAGGATGGCTACCAACTCCGGGGTCCGAATCCTCACCCATACGTCCGGGATAGGCTTGGGACGGATCTGGATCTCCACGCCGGACTCGCCGCTGACCTTGCGAGCGACCCGTTCGAGGGTAGGACCGATTCGACAATAGAGCGACGCGCCGGTTTCCGAACGCATGAGGCGGATCTGCTCTCGCAGACCGTCAACCAGCTTGAGGACCTCACGGACGATCTTGTTCGGTACGCCTCGGCCAAGCAGGATGCCGACCCTGGCATCTCCGAGGCTGTCGCTCAGGCGAACCTGCTGGTGGCGAAGCACGGAAGCGGCCTCCTGGAGCCCGGCTAACTGCGCCAGGCTGATGATGTGCTTCAGTTCCTTCGTGAGCAGGTCATGATAATCCGCGATGGCCGCGCAAATGCGACCCGAGACCGTGCTCGGTACCCGCTGGTCCGGTTCGAGATTGCGGAGCAGGAACTGCAGTCGCGTCAGGGCCTTGGCGGCCCACTCACCGTGCTCGAAGGCCGAACATGCCAGGAGCAGCTCCTCGCGGTATTTCTCGCTCACCGACGACTGACCCACCTGGCGGGCAGAATGCAGTGCCCAGGCAAGAGCTGCAAGGGTGCCGAGGTAGACGGCGGCAGACCGGACGAGTCCCTCATTGTCACGGAAGAGAAGCGCGGCAGCGAGAAAGGCGGCTATTGGAACAAGGTAGAGATAGCGGGAAGATTTCCGCTCCCACCAGTAGCGACGACGGACCCCCAGATGGACTCCAAAGAGGAGGATGAATAGAATAGCTAGCTCGACGGAAACTCGCCGAGCTCTGCCGGAAGCAGACAGCCGGTGCAACCACTGCTCCAGCCGGATCCGACTTGCCTCCCAGCCTTTCAGCTCCTCCACCGTCAGCGATTGCCCGGGTTCCAGACCACGCAACTCGCGAGAGATACCGCTGGGAAAGGTAACCCGGACATCGTATCGCCGGGAGATTCGCACTCCGAAATGAACCTCGGTGGAGCTCATCGAGTAGTACCCGGAACCAGCGCAGACTTCGCGCATGCCGAGAAGTGCCTCGTTCACACCCAGCTTGCCAGCGGGATAGAGGTACGCCCGCGCCCCGATGGCGTCGCGGTTGCTGGCGACGCCAACCAGTCTGAGCTTTAAGAAATCCCCTCGATCGTGTCCGTTGTCCAGGACCAATGTGCGGGCGTTGTAGTTGGCCACCACCAGGTCCAGGTCACCGTCGCCGTCCAGGTCGCCGGTGGCGCTGCCGACGGAGAAGTCGTCTCCTGCCAGGCCATACTCCTCGCTGACATCCTGGAAGGTGCCATCACCAAGGTTGGCGTAGATCCTGTTTCGTCCCCGGTTTGCGACGAACAGGTCGAGGTCGCCATCGTTGTCAGCGTCGAAGAAGTTGGCGCTGTTGCTGCGAGCGGAATCGGTGACGCCAGCCTCCCGGGTGATATCCACAAAGGAGCCGGTCCCATCGTTACGGTACAGCCGGTTGGTGGTCACGACATTGGTGACAAACAAGTCGAGATCGCCGTCGTTGTCAATGTCGCCGAAAACTGCCCCCTGGCTGCGCTTGGCAGTGACCGAATCGGTCAGGCCGCGGGCCCGGCCGTTCTCGACAAACCGGGGCCGTCCGGTCTTCGGGTCGACGCCTAGGTTCTCGAAGAGCAGATTCGGGCCGCCCCAGGTCGCTACGAAGAGGTCCAGGTCACCGTCGTTATCGATGTCGCCGAAGGTTGCGCCGACGCCGCCCCGTTCGGTTTCGAGCCCGACCTGGCTCGTCTCCTCGCTGAAGCGTCCTGTGCCGTTGTTGAGGTAGAGCCTGTTCGACGAGTGAAAGTTGGTGACGAACAAGTCCAGATCACCGTCGTTGTCCACATCGCCGAAGCAGGCGCCGTTGGAGCGTGCCACGCCGCTACCGACTCCAGACCAATCGCTGATGTCGCGGAACCGCAACCCGCCAAGGTTCCTGTAGAGCTTGTTTTCCAGGAAAAGACTGGCGAGAAAGAGGTCGACGTATCCATCGTTATCGACATCGCCAAACACGACACTGCTGTCATAGAAGTTGGTACCCGCCTCGTTCTGCACCGGCGCCAGGAGGCCGGCCTCGTCAGCCCGGTTGGCGTATGAAAGTCGGCCCTCCCAGTTGGGCTCGAGACGAAACAGGGCGTTTTCTCTCTCATGGTTGACCAGGTAGATCTCGAGGCTGCCGTCCAGGTCCAGATCGGCAAGACCGACCCCGAAGTCATCGAGTCGTCTGGGGAAGGGGTGCAGAGAGAAACGCGGTTGTGCCCGGGTGCCATTCCCGCGATGGGCGGGCTCGGAGGGGAAGGTAGTTGCGATCGTGACGCCTATGAAAACCTTGCCAGTGGATGCAGGCGCAACCATGAAGCCCTTTACGCCGGGAGGAAGCGACAAGCGGCGCCAACGCCCGTACTCAAACACGAAGGTGGCTCCGTCACCGAGTCGTGCCACGACATCGCCGTTCGGCAGAGGCGTCAGGCTCTCAATCGTCGCCGTCAGCCGCCTGCCCTGGGGCGGTGGGTTTCCGCCGACACGCAACCAGCGCGAGTTCTGGTAGCGCAGGAGTCCGGCCCTGCCACCGGCCCATCCCTCCTCAGCAGAAGGGAAAACCAATGCGCTGAGCTCCCCTAGCGCGAAAGGTGTTACCTCGGACCATCGTTTACCATCGAAGTGGAGAATAGCTCCGCGGTCGCGGTACTCGCCGACAGCCCACGCTTCGTTAGCAGAAGGTGCGCTAACGCGGCGCAGGTGCAGCAAAGTCGGTGAAGGAACGGGCACCCAAGTGCGACCGTCGTAGCGCAGGATGAGGCCGTTTTCCCCAACGGCCCAGCCAGATTCCGCAGAGCTGAAGGCAAAATCAAGGATACGGTCGGAAGTTGAAGCAACGTCGGTCCAGCGGCCGTTCTGGCTGCGACGGATGAAATAGACATACGAACGGTTGTTCGAGCTGGCGCACCAGAGATCGTTGTCCGAGACCGCGAACAAACGTTCCACATGCTCCCCCGCGGGCGGCAACATTTCCTTCCAACCTTCGCCACCGAACTCGAAGAGCCGTCCCGCCTCCGTGATCAGCCAGCCCCTGTTCAGGCTGATGAAAAACAACTGAGTAATAGGTTCTCTTGTCGGGCTCGGCAGAAGATGCCAGGACACGCCGTCGGCCTGAACAGCGGCCTCGACAGCCGGGCGACCCCTCGGACTGCCTCGGCCGCGTGCAGACGTGTGGCCGCTCGAGGCCAGCACGCTGGCCACAAGCAGGGCCGCGACGGAGGCAACAACGATAGAGTGTGGCCGACTGAACATCCCCAAGAATCAAGTGTGGGTTCCGGTGTAATTTCCCAGGCACTGAAGGAGATACTGGAAGGTTCCCCGCGCGGCCTGATGGAAGAAGGGGGTCGGAGGTTTGGGAGGATTCAGGAACTTATCCGCGATTCGCCGCCTTGACTTCCAGCGCTGGCGCCCAAGCTGAGATGGTTCGAGAAACTGTGGAACTTGGAGTCGCGATCTAATTTAATAAAGGAACGGCGAAAAGCAAGCGAAATCTGCGTAGGTTTTCCGCGCTCCTGCGCCCGTCTCGACCTGCGGCAACAAGATCGGGGAGCGATCACCCCTTAGAGACCAGAAATGGCGGTCGAATAAGTCAGGTAATACAAGCCCGCCTTTTCCAAGAAGATCCGTGGTCATCCGTCACAATCGGTGGCCATGAACGCTTCATCCCACGGCATCGGCCACCAGCTCGCCCATCCCCTCCGTCCCCACGAGGGTCGTGCCGGGGGTGTGAATGTCGCCTGTGCGGTAGCCATCGGCGAGCACGGTTTCGATGGCGCGGTCGATGGCGGCGGCAATCTCTGCCATCCGGAAGGTGTGGCGAAACATCATCGCCACCGAGGCGATCGTCGCAAGAGGATTGGCCCTGTCCTGTCCGGCGATATCGGGTGCCGACCCATGCACTGGCTCGTAGAGGGTGTGGTGAGTGCCGAGGCTGGCGGAGGGCAGCATGCCGAGGGAGCCGGTGAGCATGGCCGCCTCGTCGCTGAGGATGTCGCCGAACATGTTCTCGGTGAGGATGACGTCGAACTGGCGGGGATTGCGGACAAGCTGCATGGCGCAGTTGTCCACCAGGATGTGCTGCAGCTCGACATCTGCATAGTCGGCGGCGATGCGGCTGACGGTCTGGCGCCAGAGCTGCGAGGTGGCGAGGATGTTGGCCTTGTCCACCGAGGCCACTTTCTTGCGTCGCTGCCGGGCCGCTTCGAACGCCACCCGGGCGATGCGTTCGATTTCCGAGGAGCGATAGACCATGGTGTCGACGGCGCGCTCTTCGCCGGCCACGGTCTCGATCAGGCGCGGCTTGCCGAAGTAGATGCCACCGGTCAGCTCGCGCACCACGAGGAGATCGACGCCATGCACCACCTCCGGCTTCAGCGTGGATGAATCCACCAGGGGTTCGAAGACGCGTACCGGCCGCAGGTTGGTGAACAGCCCGAGCTCGCGGCGCAGCCGCAGCAGGGCTGCCTCCGGGCGGTTGTCCGCCGGTTTTTCGTCCCAGCGCGGATCGCCAACAGCCCCGAGCAGCACCGCATCGGCCTCTTTGCACCTGGTCATGGTTTCGTCGGTGATCGGCACGCCAAAGCGCTCGATAGCGGCACCGCCAACCGGCAGCACGTCAAACTCGATCCTCACGCCGAAGCGCTTCTGTACGGCCGCCAATATTCTGATGGCCTGGTCCGTGACCTCAGGCCCAATGCCGTCGCCTGGGAGGATGATGATTCGCTTGTCGGGCAACCTCGCCTCCTTTTCATGATACGAAACGCGGCGCTTCCGCCGCTCTCATCCGCTCGATCTGCTAAATCCGCTTACTCAGCGATGTTTCTCTGTAAGCGGATTCAGCCGATAGCGTAACTCCGTTGTCATTCTGAGCTTCACATGCCCCGGGCGGTGACATTCTCTAGCAATGACACCCAACGCGTCATCCCGTCAACAGCCGGGCCTTCGGCCTGTAGGAGTCGGCGGAGGTGGGGCGGAGGTGAGAAGACGACTGAAGAATCTCTGCGCCTGTTCAGGCTCAGGAGATCAATTCCTCCGACAGATTCTTCGTCCGGCTGCCCGTCAGGAGCCGGGCCGCTGACCGGCCGCCGGACTCAGAATGACAACGGTGTGTGTTCAGATAGCTAAGACGTTACCAGGCTTCCAGTTTCCAGTTTCTAAATCATCCCGCTTCGCCGGGCATACTCGAAGATTCCACCTGCTGCGAGAATGGCGCGCACCTCGCCAAGGGGGCGCAGATCGGCTTCTATGCCGGTCGACAGGTTCCGGAAGCGACCGAGATCGAGATCGACTTCTACCTCGTCCCCCGTCTGCACGGCGTAGGTAAGGTCTCGTTCGGACTCGATGGGAGCCACAAAGCCGCCGTCGATGGCGTTGCGGTAGAAGATCCGGGCAAAAGACACAGCCACCACCGCCTCGATGCCGGCAACCTGCAGGGCCACCGGAGCGTGCTCGCGCGACGAGCCACAGCCGAAATTCTTGCCGGCGACGACCACGCTGTACTCAGACTGGTCCTCACCATCGCCAACAAAGGGGATGTTTCCCTGCGGCAACCCGCAGCGCTCGATCGGCACACCCGACAGGGCGTAGCGGCCGTACAGCTTGCGCTCTTCGGGCTTCTCCAGGCTGTACACCAGGTGCTGGGCGGGGATGATCTGGTCGGTATCGATGTCGTCGCCGAGGACGAAGGCTTTGCCTTTGATCAAAGTTCTCATGTCTGGTTTCCGTCTTTTTTAACCGCGGAGCGCGCGGAGAAGGCGCAGAGTTCGCGAAGGGGAGCTTGTCGTTCCTTGGTTAAATGCGCCCCTGTGGTTGGCGACTCATATCACGGAGTGTTGGAGTGCTGGAGCAAATGGAGGTTTTGGTCTGGCATAGTAGAGCATGTTTTTCAATACCCGCAGCATTCCTCGCCTTCAGCCCTCCTACAGAAACTCGCGTGGGTCGGTGATCTCCCCGGTGACGGCCGATGCCGCCACGGTGTAAGGTGAGGCCAGAAAGACCTGCGCCGCCTTCGACCCCATGCGCCCTGGGAAGTTGCGGTTGGTGGTGGAAATGCAGACCTCGGCCTCGTTCAGGCGGCCGAAGGTGTCGGGCGGACCGCCAAGGCACGCGGCACACGAGGCCGGTCCGATCTTCGCCCCTGCCGCTTCGAAGACCTCGTACAGCGTCTTTCCGTCGACACGCTGCCGGTGCAGGCCCGCGGCCACCTCGGTGGTCGCCGGCACGACATACGTGTCGACCCTCACTTCCCTGCCGTGGAGAATTCTGGCGGCCGCCACGAAATCCGTCAGCTTGCCGCCGGTGCACGACCCGATGTAGGCGCGATCCAACCGCGTGCCCCGAACCTGGCGCACGGTGGCCGTATTGGCTGGAGAATGCGGCCTGGCAACCAGCGGCTCGATGTCGGCGCAGCGGTAGACCCGTTCGCTGTGGAACCGTGCATCGGTATCGTTCTCCACCAACTCGAAGGGCTTATCGGTTCGGGCACGCACGTACTCAACGGTCACGTCGTCCGGGACAATGACGCCGTTCTTGCCGCCGGCCTCGATCACCATGTTGGTCAGCGTCATGCGCTCCTCGATGGAGAGGCTGTAGACCCCTTCTCCGGCAAACTCCATGGCCCGGTAGGTGGCGCCATCCACACCGATATCTCCGATCACTGCCAGGATGAGGTCCTTCGCCATCAGGTACGGCGGCAGCTCGCCTTCGAAGATGAAGCGCATCGTCTCCGGAACCTTGACCCACAGCTTGCCGGTACCGAGGATGAAGGCGGCGTCCGTGTTCCCGATGCCGGTGGCGAACTCGCCGAAGGCGCCCGCCGTGCAGGTGTGCGAGTCGGTGCCGAAAAGCACTTCCCCGGGACGAGTGAATCCCTCCTCCGCAAGGGCCGCGTGGCAGACGCCTTTGTATTCGGTGGTGCCGACGTCGTAGAAGTGCGGTAGCTGCTGCTCGGCAGCAAACCGCCTGAGGACCGCGAGGTTGCGACGGGCGTAGCTGTCGGCCGTGAAGACATAATGGTCGGGAATGACCACGACTCTGTCGGGGTCCCACACCCTGGCCTGCGCACCGAACTCCTTCTTGAAAATGTCGAAGGTCGGCGGGCCACAGACATCGTGGGTCATCAGCAGGTCGACATCGACCCAAACGGTCTCGCCCGGGGCCACCCTGGCCTTGCCAGCATGTTTCGCGAGAATTTTCTCGGTAATCGTCATGGCGTCTCATTGAAAAAGCACTGCATCTGTTCTTGCACGAACTCGCTGCCGATTTCGCTGACGCCGTTGTTGGCGATGGCTATCAGGTCCTCGTCCACAACGACCTTCTTGGTGTCGGCGATGCGGATGAAGGCCGCGTAGGCCCGATCCAGCTCTTCACAGTCAAAGTCAAACCCCAGCGCTCGAAACCGATCGCGCAGGGCATGCCGCCCCGAATGTTTCCCGAGTACGATGCGATTGCCCGGCACTCCTACCGATTGCGGGGTCATGATTTCATAGGTCAAAGCGTGTTTCAGCACGCCGTCCTGGTGGATGCCGGCTTCGTGGGCAAAGGCATTCCGGCCGACCACGGCCTTGTTCGGTTGTACCCCTACCTTGGTGATCTCCGCCAGAAGCTGGCTGGCCGGGAAGATCTCCTCGGTCCTCACCCCGGTGTCGGCTTGAAAGAGAGATCGCCGGGTTCGCAGAGCCATCACAACTTCCTCGAGGGCGGCGTTTCCGGCGCGTTCGCCGATGCCGTTGATGGTGCACTCGACCTGCGTTGCACCCGCTTCGATTCCTGCCAGCGAGTTGGCTACGGCCAGTCCCAGATCGTTGTGGCAATGCACACTCACCGTGACGCCGTCGATGTTGCCTACTTCGCGCACGAGCGTCTCGATCAGCCCGGCATACTCGGTCGGCACCGAGTACCCGACGGTATCGGGAATGTTGATCACGGTGGCCCCGGCATCAATTGCGGCCTCGACGACCCGGCACAGAAACGCAGTGTCGCTGCGGGTGGCGTCTTCGGGGGAGAACTCGACGTCGTCGGCCAGCGATCGGGCGTAGCGCACCGCCCAGCGTGCGGTTTCCAGCACTTCCTCGCGGGTCATCCGCAGCTTGTGCTCCATGTGGATGTCGGACGTGGCCAGGAACGTGTGAAGGCGTGGCTTCCTTGCAACCTTGACGGCCTCCCAGGCGCAGTCGATATCGCCTTTCTTGGTGCGGCAAAGGGCGGCCACAGTCGCGTACTGCGCTTGTCGAGCGATCTGGCGCACGGCCTGAAAGTCCCCGTGCGAGGCGATGGGGAATCCCGCCTCGATGACATCGACCTGAAGCCGTTCGAGCTGCTCAGCCATCCGCAGCTTCTCCCGAAGATTCATGCTGTAGCCCGGTGCCTGTTCGCCGTCGCGCAGGGTCGTGTCGAAGATCTGGATGCGTCGTTCCATCGTTTCTGCTCCTTCCGGTTTGGTCCTTCAGCCGCCGATCCACTTCATCATGGCACGCAACTCTTTGCCCACTTTTTCGATGATCAGCTCCTGGTGCTGCCGGCGCAAAGCATTGAGCACCGGCCGGCCGGCCTTGTTCTCGAGGATCCATTCCCGGGCGAAGCTGCCGTCCTGCACCCTTGCCAGGATCTCCTTCATCCTCTCCCGAGTGCTCTGGTCGATCACCTTGGGACCCTGGGACATGCCGCCGTACTCGGCCGTATCCGAAACCGAGTGGTACATCCCGGCGATGCCGCCCTCGTAGAACAAATCAACGATCAGCTTCAGCTCGTGCAGGCACTCGAAGTAGGCGATCTCCGGCTGGTAGCCGGCTTCCACCAGAGTATCGAAACCCGCCTTGATCAGCTCGGTCACCCCGCCACAGAGCACCGTCTGCTCGCCAAACAGGTCGGTTTCAGTCTCCTCGCGAAAGGTGGTCTCGATGACGCCGGCGCGCGTACCGCCGATGCCCTTGGCGTAGGCCAGGGCGATCTCCCTGGCGTTTCCGCTCGCGTCCTGATGGATCGCCATCAGGCAGGGGACGCCGCCGCCCTGCTCGAAAACTCGACGCACCAGATGCCCGGGACTTTTTGGCGCGATCATGATGACGTCGACAGCCTCAGGGGGCACGATCTGATTGTAGTGGATGTTGAAGCCGTGGGCGAAGGCTAGCACATCTCCAGGTTTGAGGTTCGACAGGATGTCGTTCTCGTAGACCTCCACCTGTGTCTGGTCGGGTACCAGGACCATGATGAGATCGGCCGCCCTGGCGGCTGCGGCCGTCTCCAGTACCCGCAGCCCGGCGACTTCGGCCCTTTCCCGGGAACGACTGCCCCGGCGCAGGCCGACGATCACCTGCACGCCGGACTCTTTGAGATTCAGGGCATGCGCGTGCCCCTGACTGCCGTAACCGAGCACGGCCACGGTTTTCCCTCGCAGAAGATTCAAGTCCGCGTCGTCATCGTAGTAGAGTTTCATTGTTTGCTCCTTATCTTCTCCGGCGTTCTCCGCGCCTCCTTCGCGCAATTTACAGTCCTGTGGACCAAGTTCTTGCCCACAAACCAAGAAATACGCTCATAAGCGCCTGCTGACACCCAGGATGCCGCAACGGCTGGATCCATCATCTCGCGCCCTTTTGCGAGCCCACCTCCCTGTTCAGCCGTCCATCGGGAGTCCCCTGACGAGCTGAGCACTTCGGATGGAATCCCTTACAGGGCTGGAACTTAGACTTGCATTTGTAAACCTGCTGCACTACATTTGATCTGAACGAACGTGGTGGAGGTGCATCCATGGGAAAGGACCAAGTTAAGACGATCAAGGATCTTCTGGAAAAGCTCGAGACACATCAGTTGGCAGAGGTTCGGCGAATCATCGATCAGCTACTGCGACAGGCGTCAACCACGCCGCCGGGTGATGGGCATCCTGATCCTCTTGAGAGAGTGATCGGAACTTGCCCAGGCCCAAAGAATCTAGCCGAAGAGCACGACAGATACATTTACGACGAGTCACAATGATCTTCGTTGACACGTGGGCTTGGTTAGCACTCGCGAATCCCCAGGATAGCGCCCATAGCGAGGCGGTTCGCTTCTATCGGTCTATCAAGCAAGATCAGCTACTTACAACAGATTACGTCCTCGATGAACTTCTCACCGCGCTTTTCCGTCATCTGCCCTTCCAACAGTCACTGGCATTTGCTGAAGCGGTCCTCGAAAAAGTAGAATTGGGCCAGATGATCTTAGAGCCCATAGATCGCGACAGATTCCGCGAAGCGTGGGCTTTGCGCCAGAAGTACCAGGACAAACCGGATATTTCCTTCACGGACCTGACGTCCTTTGTCGTAATGCGAGAGCTTGGGATCAAGCAGGCTTTCACGAAGGACCGCCACTTCGAACAAGTCAATATGGGCTTCACACTGCGGCCGTCCTGACAATTGACATTCCGTGCTTGCTGCAAAGCGTTGCTCCTTCTTGTGACACCCAGCAAGACGCAACAGCTGGGACCCGCCATCGCACCCAGTTAGAAGTCCAACTCCCTGCTCATCGCTCTGTCAGAGATTCCCTGGTGGGCTGAGCACGCCGGACGAAATCTTTGACGCGCTAGTATGACGGATCTGCGTCAACAGGCCTGTGAAGTTCGATCATTCTTTTCAAGACCGCAAAGTCCGCTGAGAAGGTACCGAGCCCGCGCCCTTGAGGGCCTATGGATTCTTGCATGATGAAGTAGCGGAAAAAGCGCCAATACCCTCTCTCTTTTGGAACGCCAGGCCAACCCGAAGAACCGACAAAAAAAGCTGAGCTCGCCGAGTCCGCAGAGCAATCAACTCTGCGTACTTTGCCCTCTCCGCGTTGACAAACCCAGCCTCTTGTCCATGCATAGGTAGCGCGGGAAATCGCGACGGGCTAAAGAGAATTCATGAACGATCGAGTGGGGGACGGAGTCCCCGCATCATCGCCCGTTCGGGGAAACATCCCCCGAACGAGGTAGGGTCGGTCTACTACTTCAATTCTCCAACCCTCCAATCCTCCATCAATCCAACACTGCACCAATCCACCAATCCAACCCCCACCCTACGTCTGCCCCTGGAA
>CAZGRP010000045.1:13616-34088 GCA_964527995.1 uncultured Cytophagia bacterium
TCCAACACTGCACCAATCCACCAATCCAACCCCCACCCTACGTCTGCCCCTGGAACTCCCGCCGCAACGCCACGGTGCCGGTGCGCGCCAGCTCCTTGAGTCCGAAGGGACGCAGCATGCTGACAATAGCGTCGACCTTGGCTTCACTTCCGGTCGCCTCGACGGTGACCGACTTCGGGCTGATGTCGATGATCTTCGCCCGGAAGATGGTGACAATCTGCATGATCTCGCTGCGATTGCTCGAGGTTGCCGCCACCTTGATCAGCACCAGCTCACGCGAGACGAACGGTTCATAGGTCAGGTCAATCACCTTGACGACATCCACCAACCTATTCAATTGCTTGGTGATCTGCTCGATGATCTGCTCGTCGCCGCTGGTCGTCAGCGTCATCCGGGCAAGGCCCGGCTCCTCGGCTTCTCCGACTGTGATGCTGTCGATGTTATAGCCCCGACCGCTGAACAGGCCGGCGATGCGGGACAAGGTGCCGAGGTGATTCTCGACCAGAAGGGAAATCGTGTGTTTCATGGGCGTAGGTACCAGGTGTCAGGAATTAGGAGCTCCAAACTCGAAACTCGAAACTCTAATCCGGAAACCAGCCACTCTTTAATGCAGCAATCCATCAATCCACTGCTCCATCAGTCAACAGATCCTCTTCCTCAATCATCTCGTAGATCGCCTTGCCCGCCGGGATCATCGGATAGACGTTCTCCTCCCGAGCGACATGGAAATCGATGACCACCGGCCGGTCCTTGACCTCTCGCGCCTGCCGCAGCACCGGCTCGACCTCCTCCGGCTTCGTTGCCCGCAAACCGACCGCGCCGTAGCTCTCGGCCACCTTGACGAAATCGGGGTTGCCTTGCTCCAAGCAGGAATGGCTGTATCGTCCGCCGTAAAACAGCTCTTGCCACTGGCGCACCATGCCGAGGTAGCCGTTGTTGAAGATAGCGACCTTGACCGGCACCCGGTGTTGCACCGCCGTGCCCAGTTCGGCCATAGTCATCTGGAAGCCGCCGTCGCCGGTGATGCACCACACCTGGCGATCGGGCCGCCCGATGGCGGCGCCGATAGCAGCCGGGAATCCATACCCCATCGTTCCCAGTCCGCCGCTGTTGATCATCGAGCGCGGGTGGTTGAAGCGGTAGTACTGAGCAGCCCACATCTGGTGCTGGCCGACGTCGGCAGTCACGATGGCCTCGCCGCGAGTGATTTCGGAGATCTTCTGAACGAGCCATTGCGGCATGATCTGATCACTCTTTTGGCGCCAGCGCAGGGGGTGCTCCCTCTTCCAGCGGTCGATTCGCCGCAGCCAGTCGGCGGTGTCGGCCGGCCTCACCTGCGCCGTAAGCTGTGGCAGCACGCGCTTCACGTCCCCGACGATGGGGATATCGACCTGGACGTTCTTGCTGATGCAGGCCGGATCGATGTCAATGTGGATCTTCCTCGACTCTTTGGAGAAAGCCTCGAGACGGCCGGTGACACGATCATCGAAACGAGCCCCGACGGCGATCAGCAAATCGCATTCGGTCACGGCCATGTTGGCGTACCAGGTGCCGTGCATGCCAAGCATGCCGAGGGAGAGCGGATGCGACTCCGGAAAGGCACCCAGCCCCATCAAGGTTGTGGTCACCGGGATTTGCGCTTTCAACGCCAGCTCCGTCAGCTCTGCAGAGGCATCACCGACCACCACGCCGCCACCGACATAGAGTACCGGGCGCTTCGCCTCGCTGATCAGAGCAGCGGCCCGGGCGATTTGCGGCGGGTTGCCGTCGACGCTCGGATGGTAGCCACGGATGTGCAGCCCCTTGGCAGGCGGCGAGTAGAACGCCCTCGCCATGAGCATGTCCTTGGGCAGGTCGACCAGCACGGGTCCCGGCCTTCCGGTGCGTGCGATGTAGAACGCCTGCCGGATGACATCGGCCAGTTCATCGACGTTGCGAACCAGATAGCTGTGCTTTGTGATCGGCCGGGTGATACCGAGGATGTCGGCTTCCTGGAAAGCGTCATTGCCGATCATGGCCGACGGCACCTGCCCGGTGAACACCACGAGCGGAATCGAGTCCATATACGCCGTGGCAATGCCGGTGACGGTGTTGGTCGCTCCCGGGCCCGAGGTCACCAGCACCACACCGGGACGCCCGGTGGCGCGGGCGTAGCCATCGGCGGCATGCGCCCCGCCCTGCTCATGGCGGATGAGAATATGCCGAAGTCCGGACGTCCGGTAGAGAACGTCGTAGACGCCCAGCACAACTCCGCCGGGATAGCCGAACACCACCTCGACACCCTCGTCCAGGAGGGCCTGGATAAAAATTTCACCGCCGCTCATCTCTTTGAGGCCGGATGTCCGGGTCTGACCGTTTCCCTCGTCTTTTCCGATCTGCCGCTTCGTCTGTTCAGCGAATCCGATGGACATGGTTCCTCCCGATTTAATACCCATTCGCGTCCCATCGCAGAACCGCCCCTTTCGAGGCCGAGGTTGCCATGCGTGCATACCGCGCGAGATAGCCGTAGTCGATCCGCGGCGGGCGTGGTCGCCACTGCCGCTGGCGCCGGGCCAGCTCGCGTTCCGAGATCTTGGTAGCCAGCTTTCTTTGCGGAATATCGACCACGATGATGTCACCAGGCTCGATCAAGGCGATGGGCCCTCCCTCCGCCGCTTCCGGGGAGACGTGGCCGACGCAGGCGCCGCGCGTGCCGCCGGAGAAACGGCCGTCAGTGACCAGCGCCACGCTGTCGCCAAGACCCTGCCCCATGATGTAAGAGGTCGGCGCCAACATCTCCTGCATGCCCGGCCCGCCTTTGGGGCCCTCATAACGGATGACCACCACATCCCCGGGCCTCACCTTTCCGGCCAGGATCCCCTCGCACGCCTCTTCTTGCGATTCGAACACCACCGCCGGCCCCTCATGGCGGTACATGCTGCTTGACACGCCGGCGGTCTTCACCACGGCACCTTCGGGCGCCAGGTTCCCGAAGAGGATCGCCAGACCACCGTCGCGACTGTAGGCCCTCTCGATCGAGCGAATACACTCCGCGTCCCGGTTTTGGGCCTCGCTGATATTCTCGCCCAACGTCTTCGCGGTCACGGTCACCGCATCGGTGTGAAGGAGGCCTTCGATGCGGCTGATCTCCTTCAGGATGGCGCTGATGCCGCCGGCGCGGTCGACGTCCTCAACATGATACGGTGAGGAAGGAGCCACCTTGCAGAGGTTGGGAGTGCGTGCGGACAATTCGTTGATGCGGGCAAGGTCGTACTGGATGCCTGCCTCGTGGGCGATGGCCAGAGTATGCAGGACCGTGTTGGTGCTGCCCCCCATGGCCATATCAAGTACCAGGGCGTTGTCGATGGCGTCTCGGGTGATGATGTCCCGAGGCTTCAGATCCATCTCGACCAGGCGCATGATCTGCCGGCCGGCATGCTGATACAGCTCGCGGCGGCCGGGATTCGTGGCCAGCACCGTGCCGTTGCCCGGAAGCGCTACCCCAAGCGCCTCGCACAGACAGTTCATCGAGTTGGCCGTGAACATGCCGCTGCACGATCCACAGGTCGGGCAGCCGAAATCCTCGAGCTCTTTGAGCGCAGTCTCATCGATTCTGCCTGCCCGGTAGGCACCCACGCCCTCGAATACCGAAATCAGATCGATGGTGCGGCCGTCAGGCGTTTTGCCGGCCGCCATCGGCCCTCCACTGACGAAGATCGTCGGGATGTTGCAGCGCACCGATGCCATGAGCATGCCGGGCACGATCTTGTCGCAGTTGGGGATGCAGATCATGCCATCGAAACAATGCGCCTGCACCATGGTTTCGACGGCGTCGGCGATGATTTCGCGGCTCGGCAAAGAGTACTTCATGCCGGCATGCCCCATTGCGATGCCGTCGTCCACGCCGATGGTGTTGAATTCGAACGGAACGCCACCTGCCTGGCGGACCGCCTGCTTGACGATCTCGCCCACCCTGTTCAGGTGCACGTGCCCGGGGATGATCTCAACGAAAGAGTTGGCGACGGCAATGAAGGGCTTGTCAAAGTCCTCATCGCGGAGGCCGGTTGCTTTGAGTAGACTCCGGTGTGGCGCGCGCTCGAAGCCGCGTTTGATGGTGTCGCTTCTCATGTTCTACCTCCAAGTAGCAGCCGCTCGTCCTGGAAGCCCCAGGGGCCCCCGCGACTTGCAGACCTCTGTTTTGGATTGTGGCGTACCCCTGCCTACCAGAGGCCACACAAGAAGCGGTACAGCTAAGTTGAGTGCAAGTGCTTGAAGAATAGAAACGGAAAAGTGGAAACGCTTGCGGTGTGTGACCTCTGGCTTCGCTTACCCAAGTACTCGGATCAAGCCAGCGATCACACCTAGAGCGAGGCTCTTTAGGAGGGTAACTCGAACAGCATACGGCAGAGGAAGGCGCACCACGGCAACGACAGACCGCAGGCCGGTGCTCCCGCGGGAAGAGATTCGATCCATTGTCGTTGCGGCGAATGCCATATTCGGTTCAAGCTCCTGATAAAAGTGGCCCAAATATAAGCCCCCGAAAGCCCTTTGTCAAGCAGAATCTTCCCCTGGCCTCATTTTTTTCAGGAAGACGCTTCGTGATCCCTTCCGCGTCTGTCGGTGGTAGTCGGGCAGGCGCGCGTGGGAGAGGTTTAGGATTCTGTGGAAAGAACCGCCTTTCGACGTGCCTGTTGGCAGTCGGCCAGAGAAAAACGGCCGGGAATCCGGATACCGCACTCGGGACAGTGCCCGTCACGCAGGCGGTTCTGCCGCACCAGAAATCCGTAGCGCTCGATCAGCAGGGCGTCGCATTGCGGGCAGTAGGTGTGTTCGAACCGACCGACACGGCCCGGCAGGTTGCCGGCGTAGACGAACCGAAGCCCCTCCTCATAGCCGATCTCGGCGGCCCGCACCAGCTGTCGCGCTGAGGTATCGTCCGGGCCAGTCATTTTGTAGTCTTTGTGAAACGCGGTGACATGCCACGGGATATCGGCCGACACCTTGGCAATAAACCGGGCGATGTCACGCAACTCGCTTTCGGAATCGTTGAAGCCGGGCACGATCAGCGTAACAATTTCCAGCCAAAAGCCGCGCTCGTGAACCATTTGGATGGTGTCGAGCACGTGCTGCAACACACCGCCCAGCTTGCGGTAGTTCTTGTCGTTGAAGCCTTTGAGGTCGACCTTGTACAGGTCACACCAGGGGCGCAGGTAGTCCAGCACCTCGGAGGTGGCGTTTCCATTGGAGACATAACCGGTGACGAACCCCTCCTTCTTGACCTCCTTGAAAACGGCCACCGCCCATTCGCTGGTGATCAGCGGCTCGTTGTAGCTGCTGACCACAAGCCGGGCGCCGAACCGTTTCCCGAGCACAACAAAATCGATGGGGCTCACCCGTTTCGGCTGCGCCACGGCCCGCGGATCGCGGAGTGCCTGGGAGGTCACCCAGTTCTGGCAGTAGGGGCAGTGGTAGTCGCAGCCCAGCATTCCAAAGGTCACCGCCAATGAGCCCGGAAACGCATGGAAAAACGGCTTCTTCTCGGTGGGATCGCATTGTAGACCGCCGACGTAGCCGAAGGGCACCTTGAGCACGCCGCCTTCGTTGAAGCGCACTCGGCAAATGCCGTCGCGGCCCTCCTTGATCAGACACTCATGACCGCAGGCGTAGCAGCGCACGGCGTTATCAGACAGCTTTTCGTAAAGCTCGCCTTCTGCGGTATAGGTCTTCAGTAGCTCTTTGAGCGACATCGACTCGGACATTTCGATCACCTCTCGACAGGATCAACAGGATGTTTCGTGTTAGATCCGTGGTGAAGTGAACACCCCGCCTGAATTCAGCCCTGGTAGAGATGCGCCACGAACTCCCCATAGCCGTTGTACGGCAGGGTCGGGATACGCTCGCCGGTGTCGATGACGCGTTCGGTGGATTGGGACCAGCGGGGATGAGGCACCTTCGGATCGACGTTGGCCCAGAAATCATATTCATTCGGCACCAGCGTGTTCCAGAAAGTGGCGGGGCGTTTGCTGACAAACTCGATCCGGACGATCGATTTGATGCTCTTGAAGCCGTATTTCCAGGGTGTAATCAGCCGAATCGGTGCGCCGTGCTGCTTCGGAAGGGCGTGGCCGTAGATCCCCGTCACCAGCATCGTCAGCTCGTGCGTGGCTTCGGCCATGGTCAGTCCTTCGAAATAGGGCCATGGATACCACGGCTGCGTCCGTTGCCCCACAGCCTGCTCTGGACGGAGGAACGTCAGCATGCGCACGTATTTCGCCTTGGAGGTCGGCTGCACTTCGTCAATCAGCTTCTTGAACGGAAATCCGACCCAGGGCACCACCATAGACCAGGCCTCGACACAGCGGAAACGATAGAGGCGCTCCTCCAGAGGCATTCGCCGAACCAGGTCGTCCAAGTCGTAGGTCTTCTTCTTGTGGACATGGCCGGTCACCTCGATCTCCCACGGTCGGGTCTCGAACTTCTCCGCCAGCCTCCAAACCCGGTCCTTCTGCAAGGAGAACTCATAGAAGTTGTTGTAGGAAGCCGCAACCTCCTCCTTCGTCAGCGGGTGATCCACGATGTACTTGGGATTCCGCGCCACCGGATAGACGCCTTCGGGCTTGGGGATGGTTCGGCGCACACCCTGCCAGCTCGAGCCCGCACTTTGCGCCAGCGCGGAAGGCCCCATCCATCCCGACAGCAGTCCCCAGACCCCCAGGCCGGAGAAACCGAGCGCCTGAAGAAAACGACGGCGGTCCATGTACACTTCTTCGGGGGTCGCAAGTCGTTCCGGAATCTCCCATCCGGGAGAGATCTTAATCAGCGGCATGTTTCACCTCATCTTGCGTAGTCAGGTATTGGATACGGGACGTCGGAGATCAGCTACCAGGCATCAGGGACCGGGTATCAGAGTGAGTCCGTTGGCCGCCGTCTTCCGTTGGGCCGGAGCCACCACGGCTGTCTCGGCGCACCGCCACCTGCAATCCAAGATCCGCGGTCCGAAATCCAAAACCCGCAATCAAAACCGGCGTTCCACCGGCCCTCACGTGCCAGACGCCACAGCCTCCGAAATCCGAAATCCGCAGCCCCATCTCCCATCAACCATCCCCAACTCTTCATCGGTCGAAGAAATTCCATCAATTGAATTTACTTCGGCTATTCGAAAACCACAAGACCTAATCGTGGTGCAGGGAGGTCGTGTAGAGAGGCTAACGGACCTCGCTAGCGGAATCGGACACCACGGCCGCCGGCTCATAATGCGGCTTCCGGGTGGCGACCGGCCGTAAAAGAAGCAGGGCGCCGGGCAGCGCCAGCAGCAGCGTCTCAATGAAGATCAGGATGGACAGGGAGAAGCCGATCTCCGAAGGCAGACCGACGCTGCCGAACAGCGTAATGTAGAGATACTCGCGCAAGCCAAGCCCGGCTACCGATACCGGCAGCATGACCAGAATGCCGATCAGCGGCACCAATACGAGGAAATAACGAAGAGGCAAGGCCAAACCGAGAAGGCGCGAATTGAGATAAACCAGAAGGATGTTCGTGCCTTGAAACAGAAGTGACAGAGCAAAGGTCTTTGCAAGGAGGCCAGCACTGCGGAATTCCGTCAGCGAACGCAGGAGAGACCAGAGGCGGGACAGGACGCCGTCGGGCCAGCGCCGCGACAGACGGTCGACCAGACGGGGCGTCAGCCGTGCGAAGACGGCCACATAGATCCCGGCGGCTGCGGCAATGAACATGCCCCACGCCAGAATAAGCACAATCGGTTTGATCTTTCCCACCGCTGTGACGGCGGCGAAGGCACCAATTGCAGTCAGAGTGCCGAGACCGATGCTGCGCTCGTAGATGATGGTCGTGAAAGCGTCGACACCCGCTCGCCGGCCCTTGTAGAGATGATACATGCGCACCGATTCGCCACCCAATTGGGTCGGCAACAGCACGCCCGCTGCGATCGAGGCCAGGTAGTAGGTCGAGATTTCACTCCAGGGAAGTGGAATGCCGCGGTCGCGAAGAATTACCCACCAGCGCAGCATGCCGAGAATCATTTGCAGCCCGAGAACGAGAAGCGGCAGTACCGCCAACTTCCAGCGGAGGTTGTTCAGAAGAGGTTGGAGGGCCCGGAAGTCCAACTTCAGGAAGATCAGGGCGAGGATGGCGAGCGTTGCCAGGATGCGTAGCGAGCGCCCGGATGCGAGTTTTGCGATCAGCCCAGAGAGACGCCTCATCGATGTGTAGAATCAGGAGTAGCCGGGTTGCGCATGCGAATCTTCACTCAAGCAACTTTCATCGAAACGCCCGCCCGTGCCCTTTTCGCCGGTAGCGCCTGGGGCCCAGGCAAGCAGCACACAAGGATACAACGAATCCAGCTCCCTTCAAGATCCCCTCCGCGGCAAAGAATTCGCCGCAGCCCTATGAATCGATTCTACTGCACCCCTCGCTGATCTTGAGAGCGCACCCGCTCACTCCGTCCAAGCCACAGCCACCGGCCTCCCGCAGCTCCATGAAACCGAAAAGAAAAAAGCGCAGCCCACGGATCCCGGCGGTTCCGTGGACTGCGCAGTTTAGAGGATGGAACCTCTCGGCTGCCGAAGTTCTCGCGCTACCACCCGCTCAGCCCATCACACCCTGTTCACGAAAGCACTTCGGCCTTGTCTTCTGACGTGGCTTCGCTATCAGCGAAGTCGGCTTCGGACACTCGATCAGAAAGCGGTTCGAGAGCAAAATTCCGTTCACGATCCCGTTTTGCGGCTGAAACGAATCCGGCTTCATCGCCAAACCCGCTGCGACGGCGACGGCGCCAGATCACCATGCCGCCAACCACCAAGATGCCCAAGACAGGCCCGAAAATCACCCAGCGGCCGTGGCCACTGCTGCCTGCGTCCGCCATCGGCTCCACGCTGGAGCGCTGCTCGTCCTGCGTCGGCTGTTCAGGGGTGCCTGTCTTCGGCTGAGCCGGCACCGCAACTTCCGCGCCGCTCGCAGCGCCCTCGGCAGCGGTAGGCTCCGGCTGCGTGGCCGGCGGAGGGACACGCTGCAACCTTGCCTGCACTTCCATCACCGCCCGGTTCACCTGCGAAAGAGTACGAGCCCGCCGGATACGCTGAATCGATTCGAAACTGGGTACCAGGATCTCCTCGCCGGGCAGGACGTAGTCGGCGTTCGGAGCGCGATTGACCAGGGCCAGCTCTCGCCAGTAGGAAGCATCGCCATAATACTCCTTGGCCAGCTTACTCAAGTACTCTCCACGCTTGATCTCATGGGCGACCGGCTGCTCCAGCCTCAGCATTCGACTTAAGAGAGTTTCGGCCGGGTCGAGTAGCAGAAAGGCGACCGGCAGAAACAGCAGGGTCAGAAACAAACGTTTGATCATGGTAACACCTCCATAAAAAGCGGCGGCGCAACGGACTGGGCCGTCGATCCATAGCGAAAGGCCACTGGGGGCCGGCGGCACGGAGCAACCCGCATCGGCAGCCGGCCCCCAAGAGAGGGAAGGAAAGGTGAAGAGCAGCAGCCTGCCGCTGCTGTCCCTTCGTCGCGCACGTTTGAGTTTTTCATCAAACCGCTGGAATGCTTCACAAACGGCGTGCCATGTCCAAATGAAACCCTATGGTGCCTGCCGCAATCTGTTAGAAATCCTTGAGTTACAGAGCATGCCTCGTCCCCTCTGATAGCTCAGCGCTTCCAAAGCATGCACTTTGTTCTGTAAGAGTTACACGGTGGGCTCCAAGAGCGGGCTCGCTAGCCCAATGACTTTTCTCGGGTTACAGGAAGGAGTGCCCGGCCCTGCGGCGCTCGCACGGCCGGACGGACAGGATGGGTAACTTTTTCACACTGACGCGGGGGTCAGAAGTGGGCGCGGACGATAGCGCGCACGTTGCGGATCTCGCGCATGTTCCGTTCGATCTGCGTGTAGTGGTAGTTCAGGACATTCCGCACTTCGATCCCCAGCACAGTTGGGCCCCAATCGTAGGTGACGTGCGCATCGAGCTGCTTTTGTGGCACACGCTGGTCGAGCGGATAGATTTCCACCTCTTCGACGCGACTGCCGTACAGGTAGCGTGCGCCCAGCTCCAGTCGGCCCAGGCGGAGAGCCGGCACCGCGCTCAAAACCACCTTGCGGCGATAGATCAGCGTGCGGCCGGACTCGAGATCCTTCGGGTCCAGAAGCGTCAGCCCCGCCGACAGAGACAGTCGTTGCTTCCACCACTGGCCGTGGGTCGAGATCTCCACACCGCGGATGCGGGCCCGACTGACGTTCTGAAACTGCACCGTACCGCCGGCGTCGGCCACCGCCTGGATGAAGTCGCGGTAGCTGTTCTCAAAGACGCTGACGTCGAAGTACCAGTTCGCCGTCACGCTCTGACGCACAGAGAGGTCGCGGGTCCAGGCCGTTTCGGGACGAAGTCTGCGATTCTCGATGATATTGAAACCGCCAAAGTCGATGTTCACAAACCGTTCGACCACCGACGGATAGCGGAATCCCTTGCCGACCGACGCGCGAATCGTCGTCCCGCGCCGCGGCCGATAGCTGAGTCCCAGCTTTGGGTTGAGCTGTTGTTCGCTGATGTGGCTGATCGTGTGGCGATCGAAGCGCACTCCGGCCGTGAAATCGGCCTGTCGCAGAATACCCAGGACGCCGTTGACCAGCCGGTTGAGCACACCGGGCCACAGGTTCAGACGCACATCTCCAACCAGACGGGCCTCGTCCTGGAAGTAGAATGAAAAGGCATTCTCGTCATGGCGTCCCTGCCAGAACTTAGACTCGGAGCGGGCGAAGCGGTACGTCGTACCGAAAGTCAGGACGTGACCCTGCGGCATGTAGGTCAGTTGCACCTCATTGCCGAGTCCCTGACCAGGGTTGAACTCTCCGGAGATGGCGAACTGGTTGCCCAGCAGCGCGCTGTTGAGGGACGTCCGGAGGCGGAGTAGCAGGCGGGGGTTGAGCGGCCAGTCGTACTTGGCATAGACGAAAACGTGATTGAGCTTGACACGATTCTCCGCGTCGAAGCTGGGGACTTCGAAGGGGTGGTTCTGGTCGCGCCACTGAATGAACTCGCCGCGCTTCTCCTTGATCCAGGTGCCGAAAAGGGTGAGCCGGGCGGCATTGTTGAACCGGTAGGTCAGCTTGGCGGCCAGCTTTGTGCGCTGATAGTGTCCGTTCTGCCGGTAGCCCGTGGACTCGTGCCGGCCGAGTGCGGCGTAGAGTCCCAGCCTTCCCCAGCTTCTGCTGTGGCTCAGCTCGAGGCCGTCGTACCGCAGCAAACGATTGGTCCACTTGAAGACATCCGTGTACGGCCGGTCATAGACGCCGGCGATGGCATACACACGCGTTCTGGGTGTAGCTGTCGGATCGACGGTGATCAAATTCACTACGCCACCCGTGGCATCGGAACCGTACAAGGCCGACAGCGCTCCTTTGACGACTTCGGCACGCTGGATCGCCAGCACCGGCAGGATGTCCCAGTCGGTACCGTCCAGATCCACGCTGTTGACCGGAATACCGTCGACCAGCACACTCACACGGCTGCCAATCCCGCGCGAATAGCCCGAGGAGCCGCGGATGTTGATGGTCTCTTCCATGAAGTTGACGCCTGGCACCTCGGCCAGGGCATCATCGAGGCGGAAGCGACCGCGCGCCAGCATCTCCTCTCCGGTCAGAATCGAAACGCTGCTGGAGGTGGTTTCGAGCGTCTGACTCCGCTTGCTGGCAGTCACGACCACAGGGTTGAAATCGATCGGGCTCTGTTGAAGAGAAATGACCACTGAGACGGTCCGCCCCGGCTCAACCAGGACCTGCCTTTTCTCTGTCTTGTAGCCGATCACCGATGCCAGGAGCGTGTAGGTCCCGGGCGGAACCCTGACGATGCGGAAGCGGCCGTCAGCATCTGCCGCTGCACCCAGCACGGTGCCAGCAAGGATGAGATTCGCACCGGCCAGTGGCGCGTCGTTGTCACGGTCCAGCACACGGCCGACGATTCGGCCGGTGCTCGACGCCTGCCCCGGCGCCGACGGCACGCTCACGGCCAGGATCAGCAGCAGGCAGCAGCCTGGAACGACAAAATGTGGGCTCTTCCTTCCCAAGGCCCTCTCAAGAAATCGGGTGAGAATCATCAGCGCCGGCACCCTGACCCAGGCCGACAGCCTGGAGCCTTTTCCGCCACCGAAGCCAGCCTGTCATCGGGTTGCCGGTCTAACGCAGATTGCTGATCCGGGACTCGCACCGGCCGTCGGCTATTTCGCCTGCGCAAGCCGCGTGAAATCGGCGACGATATCGATTCCGGTCGCCACCTTTCCGAATTCAACCGAAACCTCTCCCGGCACACCAGGGCTGGCGGTGCTCTCGTAGAATCCGATCACATCGAACCGGGGGAACTCTCCCTGCTGGATCTTTTCGACCCAGAAAACGGCGACGTATTTGTAGGTTCCGGGCGAAACCGCAATGCGATAGTCGTACGCGGTCACCCCTTTGGGCACCAGGCCGAACCCTGAGATGTTCTCCGGATCGAGCAAGTCGAGGACCGTGCGGGGCTCCCGGTGGAAAGCGGCGACAGCAACGATTTCGGTGTTCTGCGGCCATACCCCGGAAAACGTGACGCGACCGCTGATGTGGGCGCCGCGCGTCACCAGCCGGTAGTCGGCCACGATGTCGACGCTGTCGGCCACAGGACGCTCCGGCGTCACCTCGACCGACTTCGGCAGAAACCCGGCGACATCGCTGTAGATGCCGAGAATGTCGGTCAGAGACCACGACTCGTTCTTGGCCTTCCAGATGACGCCGACGGCCTCATAGACGCCGTACGGAACCAGAATCTCGTACGAGACGGTATCGACTCCCTTGGGGAGGGGTTCGCTGGTCAGAAGCTCCGAGATGTCGGTGGGCGGAAAGTTGACCGCAATGGCCACCCGCACCTGGTCGGTGTTGGCCGGCATCTCACCGACGAAGACGATCTTTCCAGTGACTTTGCTTAGAATGGGGTCGATGCCGTGGTCATACTGGCAGGAGAGTGGCAGAACCAGCAGAGAAGAGAGAAGGAGAAATCGAACTCGTGCCTGTCGCATCCATCATCCTGATGCAGGACTGCTCATCCGCGCCATGTCGGCGATCTTGCAGCGGCAACGCTAAGGCAAATATACGCATCGGCCGGAATGTTGTCAATCCTTTTTCGTCGTGGAGGGCAGGGTAAACCAGAAGGCCGCACCCTGGCCTTTGCGCGACTCGACTCCGATCTCGCCTCCGTGCTTCTCAATGATGCGCTTGACGATGCTCAGCCCGAGACCCGCGCCGGGCCTGGGGGTCAATCTGCGGTAGGGCTCGAAGATGGTGCGCAACTCTCGCCTGGCAATACCGACACCGTTGTCACGAATCTCGAATCGATACCGCCCGGGCTCTTGCTGCCAGCGGATCTCGATGCGGGGCCGCCGCCGTGTTCGCACTGCCTCGGCGGCATTGGCGAGCAGATGCGAGAACGCCAGGCCGAGCAAGTCTCGGTCGGCCCACACAGTCGGAAGATCCGCAGGGACCACGATCTCGGCGCCGACCTCGTCGATGAGGCGGCGATTCAGGTTGATGGCCCCGGCCACCACCTCGCCCACACGCACCGAGTTCTTGCGCTCGCAAACATCCTGCACGATGCTGTATTCGTGAACCGATGAGACCACTCCGAGAGCCACGTCAATGAGGTATCCCAGCCGCTGGAGAAGCACCCGGCCTTCGGGGTCGAGTGCAGCGGTGTATTCTTCATTCAAGATGTCGGCGTAGCCGTGCATCGAGATCAGGGGAGTCTTGAGGGCATGCGCCGCCATCTGAGCGAATTGGCGGCAGCGTCGCAGGCGTTCTTCCAGGCAGAGATTCTCGTGGCGTAGCTGCTTTAACTCTTCGGCATCCTTACCGTTGGAAGGCATGGTTCGACGACGAGACAAGATCTTCCTTTGCGCGAAACAGGGATCCACCCTTTTGTGCCATGTCGTCCAGGTTATCGTCTCAGGCACCGGAATCTTGAACGGCGCCACCCGGACTGTGACAAATGTCTCACAGTGAAACAACTCTGTGACAGGCGTCGACCCGGCGCGACAGTCGCTGCGGGTCTGATTTTCCGGCAAATCTTACCCACCAGGACGGCGAGGCGGTGTGGCATCGAATTTGTCGCTTTTGAATTCGGTAGCAGCGCCGCGAACAACACCAGGATGGCGCGATCTGACTCCACGACAGTGCAACCGGCACGACATCAAGGCTTGATCATGGCAACCGTGACCCGCACCTCGAAGACCATCCTCCTCATCGACGACGACCCCCACATGCACACCGTCTGCCGTCGCTTCCTTGAGAAGGCTGGCTTCCGCTTCCTGGCCGCGTCCGACGCCAATCGCGGTCTGGAGTGGATCAAGAGCGGCGGCGTGGATCTCGTGCTGCTCGACTTCATGATGCCGCAGCTCGACGGCTATCACGTTTACAAGCGACTGGCAGCCAGCCCCGAGTTTGAGCATGTCCGAGGTATTCCTGTCATCATGCTGACGGTGCTGAAAGAGGACCACCCGAAGCGGCTGGAGTTGATGCAGATGGGGCTGACACTGTGGCTGCGAAAGCCGTTCGGGCAGCACGAGCTGGTCAACATCATCGACAACGTGTTTGTCGTCGCCGAGCTCCGGCGGCAGGCAGAGGAGGAGATGCGCCGCGCCCGCGAGACCGCACAGCGAGCCGTCGATGAGAACGCCTACCTGCGCTCCCAGTTGAAGGAGGCCGCCAGCCTCGACAACATGATCGCCTCAGATGAGGCGATGCAACAGGTGGTCGATCGCATCCGAAGAGTGGCACCAACCGAGGCGAGCGTGCTGATTTTTGGCGAAAAAGGGACGGGCAAGGAGTTGATGGCCCGAGCAATCCACGCTTTGAGTAAAAGGGCCGAGTCCCCCTTCATCGCGGTCGATTGCGTGACGCTGCCAGGGAGTTTCCTCGAAAGCGAGCTGTTCGGCTACGAAGGCGGCCTGTTCGGAGGCACCACCCAGAGCAAACCAGGGCTTCTCGAGCTGGCTCAGGAAGGAACCCTGTTTCTGGACGGCATTACCGAGCTAGGTCTGGACTTGCAGGCCAAGCTGCTGCGAGCGCTGCAGGAAGGCCGATTTCGGCGCGTCGGCGGCAGGGAGCCGATTCAGGCGGACTTCCGGGTCATCGCGGCCGCCTCATGCAACCCTGAGCAGGCGGTCATAGATGGCAAACTCCGACAAGACCTCTATTACAGATTGAACGTCGTGCCGATTGAATTACCGCCCTTGCGCAAACGGCGCGATGACATCCCCTTGCTGATTCAGCATTTTCTGCGCAAGTACAGCGAGAAAAACCAATGCCCAGTGATGCACGTCGCTCCAGAGGCGCTGAAACTTCTCGTCCGCTATGACTGGCCAGGCAACGTCCGCGAACTCCAGGGTGTGATCGAACGCATGGCCTCTCTGGCCACAGGAAACCAGTTGGATCTCGCAGACGTACCGGAGCCCATCAAGAGTGCCTGCGAGACCGGTCTGCCAGCCGAGTACACCGGACTGCCGCTGGCCGAAGCGCGGCGGAAGTGGCTGGAGCAGTTTGAAAAGAAGTACCTCCTCGATCTACTTTCGAAGTGCAACGGAAATGTCTCGCGCATGGCCCAGGTCGCCGGAGTGAATCGCATGACAATCTACCGGAGACTCAAGAGCTACAACATCGCCTTCAGGGCCAGGGAACCAAAATGACCGCAGAGCCGACCGCTTGTGCCGGACTCCCGGCAGCGCTCTCCTTCCGAAGCCCTCCAATGTGACTCCTTTTGAACACCTGTCTCACAACTGTTACACTTTTCTTCCTCATTGATCTTCATCGTTTCCTCGAATCACGCACCCATCGTCGCATAGACACCCATAACTGGCGCCATTCTCGCGTCCCCTGCGCTATGATGCACGGCGGATGCGCCTATCACGGGTCACATCTTGCACCGATCCGACGAATTCCTGCTTTAAACACTCGTCGGATACCTCCACAGGCACAGGTTTTGTACCGTACATTCGACAGCCATGTCGTACCAGCCGGACGGGTGTTCGGCCAGCGCCGTACAGTTGTCGCGTGAAAGTGAGGGAGAGGAAATGGACGAAGTTCCCGACGCGAAGCACGGAGAAAACGGGGACTGGCGGCTCGATCTCGAGCCGGCCTATGAAATTGGCTATTCCAGAATCCTCCTGCGCCGCATCCCTGGCACCCAGGAGGAGGCCACAACACCACTGCCCACCCTGCCCATCCACGCGCAGATTTCGGTCCTGGAGGCCTACCTCTACCTCGGCGGAGCGGATATTCGAGGGATCTAAGGAAGGTCCCGCCAGCAGTACCGAGGGCATACGGTCCCTGCACATAGGAAGTGGGCAGGGGCCTGTTTCTTGCCGGGCCGGCGCACGACGTGCACAGCCTGTGCAAAGCTTGCTCGCCACCCTTCAATCGGCCCCCAATCATCCCTGGAACCTGACCACTCGATCCAAGCCATAACACGTTGAAAATCAAGAAAATTGCCGTGACGTCCTGGCGGTGGGGCCACTCGCACGGTCTGCACGCTTCTGGCACGCTTGTTGACTCGGATAGTCGTGCCGCTCAAGAGATCAAGACTTTCCAACGGACCCAAGTAATAGGAGACACAACCATGAGAAGGCTATCAATTTGGGCAATGGTCGGTGGCCTCACGCTCGCGCTCCTCGTCATAGCGTGCGACCAGAACCCGCTCGACCCATCAAAGAGCGGAATCGGCACGATCAAATTGAGCATCCGTAAAGTCAGTCCGAATCCGTTAAATAAGACCCTGGTTCAGAGCAATGCAGCCGTGATCAGTTCTGCGCAAATCGTCATTGAGAAAATCAAGTTCAAGAGTTCGCTGGACGACAGTCTCGACTTTCGACTGCCGCAGCCTTTTGTCCAAGACCTGAACGCCCTGGATACGCTGTATGTCCTTGAAAACATTCCGGTGCCCTTCGGCACGTACAAAGAATCGGAGATCGAAATCGACAATCTCGAGCCGGAAGATGGTCAGGCATACCTGGATTATCCGGAACTGCGCGATCTGAGCATCCGCGTCACCGGCTTCGTGAATGGGGACAGCACCCAACCCTTCGTGTTCACCAGTGATCTCAGCGAAGAACAGGAGCGGGAATTCAATCCTCCTCTTGTGATCGACGTGAACACCCCTTCCACCAACGTGGTGCTGCTGATCGACATGTCCCGATGGTTCGTCGACAGCAACGGCAACCCGCTCGATCCGAGAGACCCGGCCAACCGTGAGGTGATCGAGCACAACATCAAAAGCTCTCTCGAGGTGTTCGAGGACGAGGATGATGATGGACACCGCGACAATGGCGACGAAGAAGACGACAGCGTGCACGGGAGTCAGGTGGGCTGAAAGCGCTAGGCCAGGGCCGGCTTCAACCGCGGTTTGTGCCCGCGGACCTGGACTTCCAGGATCGTGTTGAACCGGACCATCGTCCGGGTCCTGCAACAAGGATCGGGTGCGTGCCCCCGCGGCTGCTGCCGCCGGCTGTGTCAAGCTCTAGATGCCGGCGCCCGGGGGCGTTCTTCTTCTGATCAACGGGGTCCTAAGAGGCCTGATCCTACGCCTTGCCCCACATTTCCCACAGGGAAATCGACACCATGGCCAGGAAGCAAAGAAGAGTGGTGACCCCTGCCAGCAGCATCAGTCCGGCGAAAAGGCCCGCCAGGCCCTCCGGAGCATAGCGAACTCCCCACATCCCGCCAAACAGCACAAGAGTGGCAACGAAAGGCTCGACCGCTAGAAGAACTTTCAGCCGATCCCTCGTCGAGCTGAAGAGGAAGATCCCTCCAACTGCGAAGAAGATCAGGGCAAACGACGTGATGTGGGTGTGAAGGATGTTGAGCATTTCCGGCAACGTCTTGGCGTACTTCAACTCGGCCGCCTGCTCGATGGGCAGATCCTCGTTGCCGCGGAAGTTTGTGGCGGTCCCTTTCAGGCTGGAATGCGTGGTAAAATCAACGAAATAGACTCCATGCAAATAGCCCACGGCCATCACAACAAGGAAAGACGTGACGAACAGCCGTGGCGTGCCACGTAAATCCCGCAGGCGAAGATCCATTCTAATCACGGTCCAAGTTCTTGGAAATGGTAGCTCTCTCAGCCGAGAAAGTCGGTTGGGGAGGATTGCGGACATAACGCTGCCGCACGAGATACAGCACCTTTCGCACACCGGCGTTTAAGGCTCTCACCGAGATGGTGGCGCCACTGACATTGATGATGTCCCGGTTGATCCGAATGGGGTCATCGGCGGCCTTGCCGCGATACTGATAGAGAAATCGCGGCATGCGGACTTCGCCGCCTCTGCTCTCCCGATACACCATGACGGCGACCTTTTTCACCCGAAACTTCGGCGTCACCCCGACGATGAATGTAATTGGCCGGTACTTGCCAATCTCTTCGGTGATCACCGCGTAGCCGAGAAATTGCCCCTTTTCACCGTAGGCGAGCACCGCCTCGAATGTGGAGTCGAGGTTCTTCCGGCGCAGGAAGGCCTGGGCCGCCTGCAGCTCTTTTGCACTGAGAGTGATCCTCTCGGTGATATAGTCCTTCGACGACGGGAACACCTCCTTCAGTGCTTGCTCCACCGTGAGGTAGACCCGCACATCGCCATCGGGCTGTGCCAGTGCGGGAATGGCCAGCAACACCCAGGCGCCGGCCAGGACCCAGCCCTTCACGCGGCCGCCGAAAGTTCGCGCCCCCCTCCCCCGAATCCATCGCCGCAGGCCCGCTTGCCCTCGCCCACTTTGCATTGTGCATTTTGCATTTTGCATTTCAAAAGTAGGTCGCCAGACTGAAGAACAGGGTGCTGCCCGCATAGACTCGACCACCTCCAGGCGGGTTGATCCACTTGAATCCCCAATCGAGCTTGAACACCGTATCCTCGACAGGGCGGTAATTCAGGCCAAGGGTCAAAGTGTCGTCGGTTTCGTCGGAAAGGGGACCGCTCAGGGCGAAGTTCACGTAGTCGTAACGCACGATCGCCGTGAACACGCTTCCGGGCAGAATCTGGTCGGCGAGGATGTGGTAGTTGCCTTGCAGATAGAACCCGTGCTGGCGTTGGGCATCGAGTCTGAAATTATCGAGGCTGATGCGAGCGCTGGCATATTCGCCGAGAAACTGGACCGGGCCACGGTTGAATTCAACATCGAGGGCGTAGATCGACAGATAGTCGCTTCCCGTGTCGGAGTAAGGCCCGACATGAAACGATCCGCCCAGCTGCACGCCCAACCGCGGGCTCCAGCTTAGCCGACCGACAATCGACTTTCCCTTGTTGTTGTCCTCTTTCAGGCTGCCGCGCCCCTTGCGGATGCGGACCTGATCGGGAGTACCATCGCCGTCGAGATCCTGAAGGATGGCAGTGTTGAAGCCGTTCACCAGGTACAGCTCGTAGTTCAGCACCGTGAGGTCGTTCGGGTAGATCGTTCCGTGGAAACCCATGCCGGACTCGGCGAGTGTCGTGGGGATGATCTGCCGGTTCACCAGGGGCCGGGCCGTCAGATCGTTCCACGGACTGTCGTGCACGAGATTGAAGTAGCCCAGCGGACTGAGAATGATGCCTCCGCGGAAGACGAGCCATTCCCGGATCATGAAGTCGAGAGCCGCGAACTCCAGCTTGACCTCGCCGCCCTCCTCGGGATTTCCGCCATGCTCGAACTCGATTTCGGTAGCAACATGCAGACGGTCGGTGATTTCAGAGTAGAGAAACGGGATAAAACGCTGCTGGTCGAAAGTCAGCGCTTTGAGGCCACTCTCATCGTCGAAGGTGAACTCGAGCTCCTGGTCCATATAGCCACCTATCGCTGTACCACGGCCGAGTCGAGCGATGTAGGGCTTGTCATAGATCCCGCGCGGCACGCCCACCCGCTTCTTCCCTTCTTCCTTCCCCTTCTCCTGAGCCAATCCATCAACCGTGATCAGCGCAAAGAAAACTACAGCCGTAAGCCCGTGGCAAATGATCCTCCATCCATGCCGGTATCGCTGCATCTATTCGTTTTCCTCCCGAGTTTTTGCTTGATGTAGTGTTCTCCCACGACTTCCTTTCTCGCACAAAAACAGAAGCGTTGGTACGGACGACCACGGAATCGAGCCGGTCCGCCTTGCTGACTCTCCTTGCTCAACCTTCCGTGCTCCTCCGTGGCGTTCCGTTGCGGTCATCCTTGCGGCCCCTGGGTCCGGCTCGTTCGCCCTGAGCTGCTCAGGTTGGACGTTGCCTCTTCATGCAGACCATCCGGAGTCAGGCGGGCGACGACGCCCGCCGCTTCGGCCGGAAGCAGGGACAGATCCGGCTGCACACTGAGAGCGGTCGCCAGGCAGTCGGCCTCTCCACAGGTCGGAGCAACGACAGACACGCTGCCACCCAGCTGCACGGGCTGCAGGGTGCGCGGATCGATGAGGATGGAACCGGCCTCCTCGTAGTCGCCACTGGTGGCCACAGCCATGTCCCGCAGCT
>CAZGRP010000046.1:0-33514 GCA_964527995.1 uncultured Cytophagia bacterium
TCTCGAGACTCTTTTCAGCCGCATCCGCGATGCCGAGACAGCCTTCGATGAGAAACAGGCCAGGCTCCAGGCCGTGGAAGTAAAGTACCGCGAACGCCGTACCCGCCTGCAACAACTCGAGGCGCGCCGCCTGGAACTGGTCAATGAAGTAAGCGAGATGCGCAACGCTTCGGAACGGTTGAAGGCCCAGCGCGACCACCTGCTGCAGCGTATGGCGACGCTGCGCCGCCAAACCGAGGAGTCCGAGATGCTCGAGCGTGTGCGGCAGGAAAAACTCGATGCCCTGGAGCAGGAGAAGATCGATCTGGAACGCGAAATCGAATCGCTCCAGCATCAGTTTCGGCAAAGCGAACGTCAGATCGAGCAGGTGCGCAACGAACTGGACGAGATCCGTCAGGCTTTGGTCCAGGACAAGGGCAGGCTGCAGACGTTGCGCGAGCGCATTACCTTGTTGCAGCGTTTCCTGGAGAACTACGAAGACCATCCGGAGGGCGTCCGCTACCTGCTTCTCGAAGGCGGCCTCAACGGCTCCTGCCTCGGCACGCTCGCAGACGTGATCGATGTCGAGCCCAAGTATCGCCGGGCTCTGGAAACGGCGCTTGGCGAGGCTGCTGTATCTCTTCTTGTGGCCCAGTCCGACAAGGCTTTCGAAGGAATTCAGGCGCTGAAACAAAGCGAGAAGGGCTCGGTCACCTTCCTGCCCCTGGAGAGGTTTCGGCAGAATGGCAACGGGGCCTCCAAGGGGCTGGATCTCTCTGCATTGCAGGATGTTCATGGCTGGGCGTATGATTTTGTCAAAACCGACAGCGAGTACGCTGCAGTAGTCAAAGCTCTGATCGGCGATACCCTGATCGTGTCGGATCTGGACGCGGCCCGGCGAATGGCGCGCGACCTGGCAGACCGGCACCTCAACTTCGTGACACTCGAAGGCGAGCTGATTTCGACCTGGGGTCCGATCCGCGGCGGCAACGGTCATGTCGAAAGTGGCGTAGTCGGGCGCCGGGCTCACATCGATGAGCTGAACGTCGAGCTGGAGGCGATCACGCATCGCCGCCACGAGCACGAGCGCCGCCGCGACGAGTTGGAGGCGAAACTGGAGGAGCTTGCGACGCGGCGCGCCGAGGCAAGCCGTACGGTCGAGGCAAAGCTTCATGACCTGCAGGAGTGTGAAGTCAAGCTGGCGCAGCTTCGGTTCGAAGTCGGCAAAGGGGAGGAGGAGCGCGAGTTGTACCGGTCGGAGGTCGCCCGCCTCGAAGAAGAACTGCGGGAGCTGGAGGGGGACGCGGCGGCTGCCTCTCCAGAGATGATGGCGCTGGAGGAGCGCCGGGCCGAGCTGGACGCCGACTATTTGTCGCAGGTTCAGGCCATCAGCGAGCTGGAGGCCGAGCTGGAATCACAGCGCAAGATTGTGCGCCAGGCCGAGGTTGCGCTGGTCGCCCTGAAAGGGGAGGAGCGCAACCTGCAGCAGGAGATCCGGCGGGCCGGCCAGACGATGGCGGAGATCCAGGAGGCTATCGGCCAGCGGCACCAGGAAATCGCTGACATCGGCCGCGAGCAGGAGGAGTTGGACCAGCGCGTCGAGGCGTTGCGCCAGGAGCTGGGGGCTGAGTTCAGCCGGCGTGAGGAGATAGAAAAGGAGGTGTCGGAGCTCGAGGCAACGTATCGGGCGCATAAAGAAAGAGTGGAGGAGCGCGACCGCGCCCTCCGGGGTGTGCGGCAGGAACGTGATCAGGCCTCCGAGCTCTTGCACCAGGCCGAGCTTCGCATCGCCGAGTTGAAGATGGAGTTGGAGAACACCCGCCGGCATATCCGCGAGGCCTATGAGATCGAGGTTACGCGATCGAGCGAGCCGCTGGACCGGGACCCGGAGGAGATGGAGCGGGAAATCGAGGCCGTCAAGAACCGCCTGAAGGGGCTCGGCGCGGTCAATATGCTGGCCTTGAAGGAATATGAAAAGGAAAAGGAACGGCTCGACTTTCTGGTGAGCCAGAGGGACGACCTGCTTGAGGCCGCCGGGAACCTGAACGAGACGATCCGGTTGATCAACGAGACTGCGCGCCAGAAATTCATGGCTGTGTTCGACCAAGTGCGCGAGAACTTTGTGCGTGTATTCCAGAACTTTTTCCCCAATGGACAGGCGACGCTGCGTCTGGCCGACGATGAGGACCCGCTCGAGGCCGACATCGTCATCGAGGCCAGCCCCAAGGGACGACGCTTGAGTTCGATCACGCTGTTGTCGGGCGGCGAAAAAATACTGACTGCCATCTCTCTTTTGTTCGCGGTCTACCTGGTCAAGCCAAGCCCCTTTTGCATCCTCGATGAGGTCGACGCGCCTCTGGACGACAGTAACATCGGCCAGTTCGTGCAGGCACTGCGGAACTTCTCACGCGATACTCAGTTTATTGTCGTCACGCACAACAAGCTGACGATGCGTGCCGCCAATACACTCTATGGCATCACCATGGAGGAGGAGGGAATCTCCAAGGTCGTCTCAGTCCAGTTCGAGGAGACAGAGGAGGCAGCGTAGCGGCTACGCGCCTGCGCGCTGGCCTGCCTGCGACTTCACACGGCTCTGGCACTCCATGTCCCGCGCCGCCCCCCAACCGTGCCTGCAACATGCTCGGAAATCATGCCGGCACTCGATTCATTCCCGGCAAGCGGCCACGTCGCGCATGTCGATCCGCGTATGGAACTTTCCGCCGGCTGGAGTGGTTTTCTCGTCGCAGACAGAGTCCCTCGAAGTGTGACTCCGCTGGATGTCCTCAATGAAGTCTCGCCCATTCAGGGAGGTTGATTCCCATGAAGTGGTCACGACGCGTTTCCTACGGCTTGCTGCTTCTTGCCGCAGCCTGGCTTTGTCGCGTGCCGATGGCTGCAGCGCAGCAAGGGGGCGACCGGGCACAGTCGCTGCCGTTTGAAGTGGACTATGCAAAGTTCAAAATGGGCGGCGGATATGTGCAACTGGAGGTGTACTACTCGCTGTTCCGCCACCGTCTGACCTTTCTTCCCGCTGATGGAAGATTCGAGGCCCGCTTCGCTGTGGAGATCTGGCTAACGCAACAAGATTCGCTGGTGGCCCGGGACAAGTGGACGCTGCGCACACTGGCCAACACCCTCGAGGATGTCACGCCGACGCAGAAAGTGTTCACGCAAACGCGCTTCACTTTGCTACCCGGCGCCTACCGTTTGAGAACACGGGTCACCGACTTGAACTCCGGCATTTTCGGGGAGAAGGCGGGAATCGTCCGAATCGCTCCCCTGCCCACAGACCGGATCACCCTGAGTGACATCGAACTTTCGGCACGGATCACCCGCGACACCCTTGAGACGCTCTATCTGAAAAACGGCTTGACGGTCGTTCCGAACCCGAGCGGCGTGTATGGGCTTCCCATGCCGCTGCTCTACAGCTATTCGGAGATCTACAACCTGCACCCGAGCGACCAGAACTACACTGTCGCCTACACGATTCTGGATGAGAACAAGAACATCGTCAAGAGGCTGCCGGTGAAGACCAAGGCCAAGGCGGCAGCAAATCTGGTGGAAGTCGGCGGAATCAATGTCGTCAGTCTGGCCAACGGCCGGTACTATTTGCGTTTGACGGTCACCGACGAAGAGACTGGGGAGTCGGCCAGCACCGAGAAGAGGTTCTACGTCTTCAAAGGAGCCCCAAGCGCAGGCGCACCCGACGCTCAGGCAGCCGACAGTAGCGACTGGCGTCTGGAGTACAGGCAGTACACTGCCAAGCGACTCGACGAGGAGTTCCAGGCGGCGCGCTACATTGCCACCAAGGGAGAAGCCGATGCCTTTGCGAAGCTCACCATTGAACAGAAGCGTCAGTTCCTCATCGACTTCTGGACTCGTCGTGATCCTACACCGGGGACAGTGAACAACGAATACCGCGAAGACTATCTCGAGCGCCTTCGTTACGCCAACGCGAAGTTCGGAGGATTGGGCGCTGGCTGGCGCACCGACCGCGGCCGCGTTCTGCTGATCTACGGCCGGCCGGACGAGATCGAACGTTTTCCGAGCAGCGGCGGATCAAGGGCCTACGAAATCTGGCACTACTTCTCCATCCAGGGTGGCGTCGATTTCGTTTTTGTGGATCGCAAGGGCTTTGGCAACCTGCAATTGGTACACTCGACTGCTCGGGGAGAAATCAGCGATCCGGACTGGACCCGCTGGGTCACCACCAACTGAGCCGGTGTGAGACCAACGCCAGGAAATTGCCTGCCACGCAACCACACGGCCTTTCATGGAGGATGAGGCCGTCGTGTGCGCTCGCCTCCCGTAGTCCGTCCCGGAATCCAGCTTTCTGAACGAAGGGAATCCTCTCAACCCCAATTCCCCATTCGAACTGCGTCTCTCCACCCACCTGCGAGCAAGCAAATCTGCTGACCACGGAAGCCCACCGGGTTTCACCGGAAAGGAAGCAGGGGCATTTTGTGCTCGTCCGTATTGTCCGCGGTCAGATCTTTGTCTTGGAAAAAGAACCTCCGCTGGACTGCACGAGCCGCCTGCCACTTTCTGATTCTCGATCCAGGTTCTGACACCTTTTCCACCGCCATTCGGCGCTTGCGGCGCCAAAGTATGCACGCCAAGGCGTCGATATACAAATAGGGTGATGGATCGAGACGAGCCCGATGGCACGCCGGGACTGCCTTAATGTTTCACGGTCGTATGCCGATGTAACATGCAAGAGAACCTGGAAATTAGAAAGGGATCCGCGAATGAAGAACACGCATTGGCTAAGCAGCTCGGAGGTCACCCGGAAACTGGACATCAGCCTCCGGCAACTCTACTACTGGGAGCTAAAGGGGATCGTGAAACCGAAGCTGGTCACCATGGGGTCGCGTGAGTTCAAGCGCTATTCGTTGCGCGATGTTGAAGTGCTCAAAAGGGTGAAGGATTATCTCGATCAGGGGTACACGCTGAACAGTGCCGTGCAGAAAGTCAACAACAACGGTCACGCCAAGGAAGGCACAGGTGGTTTCGGCGAGTGACGCCCGCAACATTGGCCGCAAGGATGCCACTGGATTATCTGTTTGTGTTCATGGTCGGTTGTATCTTGGGAAGCTTTCTGAATGTTTGCATCTACAGGCTTCCTCGTGGAGAGTCGATTGTCGCTCCGGCCTCGCACTGCCCCAAGTGCAACCAGAAGATTCGGCCGCTGGACAATATCCCGGTTCTAAGCTTTCTTCTGCTCAGGGGCAAATGCCGCCACTGTCTCCAGCGGATCTCGCCGCGATACCCCCTGGTGGAGGTCCTGACCGGGATTCTCTTCGTTCTTTTTTTCGCCCGCGCCGGTTGGAGTGTCGACTTCGTCCGTTTTACTGTGCTGGCGTCGATCCTGATCCCCGTAGCCTTCATCGATCTCGAGTACAAGCTGATCCTCAACGTTTTCACTCTCCCTGGGATGGTGTTCGGCCTGGTCCTGCAGCTCCTGCTCAACCCAGCCCGCTGGCAACAACCCGTGATTGGCATTCTGGCGGGGGCTGGCTTCATCTACCTCGTCCGGCTGGTCGGCAACCTGCTTCTGAAACAGGAGAGCATGGGGCTCGGCGACGTCAAGCTGGCTGCGATGATCGGCGCTTTCCTGGGACCCAGGGTTGTGCTGGTGCTGCTCCTGGCTTTTTTCATCGCGGCGCCGGTAGCGGCTGTGGTGATGGCGGTCCACCGCTTTCAGGCACGCCGGGAGATCCCCTTCGGGCCCTTTATCGTCGCCG
Source organism: uncultured Cytophagia bacterium (assembly GCA_964527995.1). GTDB lineage: Bacteria > Zhuqueibacterota > Zhuqueibacteria > Oceanimicrobiales > CAZGRP01 > CAZGRP01. Next base: position 5,724 of record CAZGRP010000046.1, read on the forward strand.
CGACCATTGTGTTCACACTTGCCGGCGATCAACTTCTGAAGGCCTACCTGAGACTTCTGGGGTACTGACGGGGGCCTCTCGACGTTCTGCCGCGGATGCCTGAGGTCACATTGGCCGGGCCGCTCTCATGCCCGGCAGAGAAATGCCGCGGTTGCCGCATGCACCGAACCGAGACCGCAGCGCGCAAATGGAATCAAGCAAGGAAGGAGAAGAATTGGAGTTCGTAGCGGATCGGAATTCGCTGGCGGGGACAGGCACCTCAGTGGCCGACGTCGGGCCGCGGGCTTCGTCACGACGCGGCTTTTTCGACCTTGTGCGCCTGGCCGCCACCAGTCTGTGGGGGCGCAAGACCTGTCTGGCGGTCTGGAGCCCAGACTCATCCGTGGTGCACGTTTCCACCTCCCGGCCGCTGAGATACGCGGATCTGAAGCATCTCGAGAATGAGGTGCGCGCGGCTGCACGAAAGGAAGGGCTGATGGAAGGCGGAGCGGCCCTGCAACTTTCTGTGAACGGTAGCTCGGCGCGCGCCGCCGATGATGGCTCGGCCGAGCCTCTGGTTCAGACGCTGGCACTCCCGGTGTCGATGGATGGTGAGCCAGCCGGTGTGATCGTCTTGGGTGCCTTCTCGCGGCTGTGGACCCGCTCTCAGGAGAAGCTCATCCGCCGGAAGGCACGTGAGGCCGCGGAGGCGTTGCGGCTGCTATGGGAGCTGATCCTCGGCGAGCGCGATCGCTACCACGCCCTGCTGGAAGTTTCGTTGGAGGGCTACATCCTTTGCGACTGGCACAAGCAGATCCTGTTTCATAACCCTTCGGCGCTGCGGCTTCTCGATCTCGACCCTGACGGTGATCAGCGCGCGACTCTTTCGCGGGCGATGGAAACGATGGGCCTGGCTGCCTTCATCAACGAGGCCATGCAGCACGGCATCTTTGAACTCAACAAGATTTTCACGACCGGTGAGGGGCGAGAGCGCATTGTCGGTGTGAACATCAAACTGTTGCGCCAGCCCGGCGGCAAGGAGATCGGCTGGCTCCTTACCTTGCGGGATGTCACCGCCGCCTGGGAGGTGGATCGCATGAAATCGATGCTTTCGGTGGCCAGTCACGAGATCAATACACCCCTGGCTTCGGTGCAGAACGCCGTCGACCTGCTATTGGACAGGGAAATCGGTGATCTGAACGAACGGCAGGAGCGCTGTCTGGAGGTGATCCACAGCGACGTGAGCAGACTGCGCCAGTTGCTGCGCGACCTGCTGGACCTGTCGGTGCTGGATCGCCGCGAGGCCCAGCTGGATCGGCGGCACTCGGTGAAGCTGAGTTACATCGCCCGCAAGGTGGCCGACTCGTTCGAGTGGCTGGCTGAGGAACGCCAGATCGCTCTTCGTGTGCAGATTCCCGATGACATCCCAGAGGTCCAGGGTGACCGAGATCGGATCACCCAGGTGTTTGTCAACCTGATCGACAACGCTTTGCGATTTACCCCGCCACAGGGCGAGGTCGAGGTAAAGACCGTGGAGAACGCCAGCGAAATCGTCGTGAGTGTGCGCGACACAGGCGTGGGAATCGCGGCCGATGACCTCGAGCGTATCTTCGAGAAATTCGAGCAGTCGGACAATCTCTTGCCGGGTGCGGAACGTGGCTACGGACTTGGATTGAGCATCGCCAAAGAGATCGTCCATGGGCACCGCGGTCGCATTTGGGTGGAGAGCACCGTCGGCAAGGGCAGCACTTTCTATTTCAGTCTACCCAAATAGAGGCGATGGCCAAGCGGATTCTGATCATTGAGGACTACTCCCACGTGGTCGAGATCCTGAAGATGCGACTCGAAGCAGCGGGCTTCGAGGTCCTGGCTGCCTACGACGGCCAGCAGGGGCTGAAGCTGGCGCGCGACGAGATGCCGGACCTTATCATCCTCGACATCATGCTGCCCAAACTGAACGGCTACAAGGTGTGCCGGTTTCTGAAGTTTGATGCCCGATACCGGCACATTCCGATCTTCATGCTCACCTCTCGTTCGAAGAAGAGCGATGAGGAGATCGGCCGGCAAACAGGCGCTGACGAGTACATCCTCAAACCGTATGACCCGAAGGAGCTGATGAAATTGATCTTTCGCTACCTCGGACTGCCGGTACGGCGGACCGTCCAGCGCCGGGAATGACCCCAGGAGGCGCGGCGGAAGATTCTGACATGGCGGTAGGAGCAAAACCGATGGCGGCTATAAAGACAGAAAACCTGATCCGAATGCTGGACCGGATCACCGACCTGCCCACCCTTCCTACAGTCTACGCAAAAGTCGATACTCTCATCCAGAGTGACAGCGCCGCGGCTGAAGACGTTGCCGCCGTCATCGAAGCCGATCCGGCAATCAGTTACAAGATCCTCAGGTTGGTGAATTCATCCTTCTTTGGCTTCAGTCGCAAAATCACCAAAGTGCAGCAGGCAGTGGTGCTCCTCGGCTTCAACACGGTGAGAAGCGCCGTGCTGTCGATCAGCGTCTTCGACTCTCTGAAGAGCAACGGGCCGACTGGTTTCGATCGGCGCGGCTTCTGGCAGCATTCCATGGCCACCGGTTTGATTGCCACCAGCCTGTGCCGAAACCTGGGGCTGTCGCAACTCGAGGATGCTTTTCCTGCCGGGGTGCTGCACGACCTGGGCAAGCTTTTCCTCGATAGTTATCTGCCTCAGTACTTTGCCCGCATACTTAACCTCGCGCTTGAGAAACAGATACTCGTCCGCGAGGCGGAGCGCGAAGTCCTTGGCACCTGCCACGCCGAGCTGGGCGAATACCTGATGGAGCGCTGGAAGCTGCCCCACGCACTGGTCGAGGCTGCAGCGCTTCACCACTCCCCGTCGATCATCCGGAGCAATCCACAGCTGGTCTGCCTCACTCATGTCGGCGACGTCCTGGCGCGGCGCCTGCGAATCGGGTCGGGCGGCGACCCCCTGGTGCCGGAGATCAACCCCTTTGCACTCGAAGAACTGAACTTGACCGAGGACGACCTGGAGGCGCAGTTGCCGCTCATCGAGATGGAGGTGCAAAACTCTCGTGAGCTTTTGAATCTCGTGGAATAAGATGCTGCGGCAGACGGACGACAAGCTGGGCGAATACCTGGTGGAAAGCGGTGTCATCGATAGCAGCCAACTGGAAGCCGCAATCCGGGACCACCTGTCGACCGGCGACTCGTTGCTGCAAGTACTCGTCAAAAGGGGATACGCGCCGCAGGACAAAGTGCTGCGGGCCTTCGCCGATATGCTTGAGCTTCCCTACCTCGAACTTTCCGACTACTCCATCGACGAAGAGGCTGCCCGCCTGCTGTCGAAAGAAACCGCTTTCAAGTACCGGGTTCTGCCGGTATTCCGAATCGGCAACGTCCTGACCGTAGCGATGTCCGACCCCGGCGATGTCACCGTCATCGATCGGGTGAGGCAGGAGACCGGACTGGAAATTGAGCCAGCGGTGTCGGCCGAAGGCGAGATCCTCGCCACCCTCGAGCAGCACTTTGGTCCCGCCGAGCATTACGACTCTTCGATCAGCGAGGTCATCGATCAGATCGAGGAGGAAGAGAGAGAGGAGGAGAGGGGCGAGGAGGCGGCCCCGGATCAACTGGCCAAGATGGCAGAGGACGCCCCTGTCATCAAGCTGGTCAATCTGATCGTGGCGCAGGCGATTCGTGACGGCGCCAGCGACATTCACATCGAGCCGGAGGAAGACATTCTGCGGGTCCGCAACCGCATCGACGGCGTTCTGCACGAGGCTTTCAGTCCGCCGAAGAAGCTGCAGGCGGCCATCACTTCGCGCATCAAAATCCTGTCGAACCTCGACATCGCCGAAACCAGAATGCCGCAAGATGGTCGATTCCAGATCATGTTCGATCAGCGAAAGGTGGACGTGCGTGTCTCGACCCTGCCGACGGTCTTTGGCGAGAACATCGTCATGCGCATTCTCGACAAGGGCAGCCTGCTGATCAACCTTGAAGACCTCGGGCTGATGGACGACCTGTTACCACGGTTCAAGGAACTGCTGTCCAGCGCCTATGGCATCCTGCTGGTCACCGGGCCCACCGGCAGTGGGAAGACGACGACGCTCTACTCGGCGTTGCAGACGATCAACTCGCCCGAGAAGAACATCATCACGATCGAGGATCCGGTGGAGTATCGCCTGCCGCTGATTCGCCAGGCGCAGGTCAATCACAAAGCCGGCCTGACCTTCGCCGCCGGCCTGCGCAGCATCCTTCGTCAGGACCCCGATATCATCATGGTCGGGGAAATCCGTGATTCCGAGACCGCCAAGACCGCGGTCGAAGCGGCACTGACCGGGCACCTGGTGCTGTCGACCCTGCACACCAATGACGCGCCCGGGGCGCTGCCGCGTCTTACGGAGATGGGAGTGGAACCGTTCTTGGTGGCCTCGGCCACGGTCGGCGTGATCGCCCAGAGGCTGGTGCGCCGGCTGTGTGAAAAGTGCAAGGAGCCCTATCGCCCGAAACCGAGCCTGTTGAAAGAACTGGGCTTCGACCCGGGCAATCGGGAGTGGGTGTTCTACCGGGGAAAGGGCTGCCCCTACTGCAAGCAGACCGGCTATAAGGGGCGCCTGGGCATCTACGAGATCATGATCATGACTGAAGAACTCCGGGAATTAACGACACGCGGTGAGTCTTCCGATAGAATTAAGAAGGCTGCGCTCCGCGGCGGCATGCGCCCTTTGCGGCAGGACGGTTTTGCCAAGGTGATCCGCGGCTGGACCTCGGTCGAGGAGGTTATGCGTGTTACCAACCTAGACTAGCTGAGGCTGAAGATGAACAGAAGCACAGAACGTCAGGCGCCCAGGATCCTTGTCATCGAGGACGTACCCGAAATTGTGCTGAGCCTCAAGATCCGCCTGAAAAAGGCAGGCTATGAGGTTCTCGCTGCAGCGGACGGCTCGAAGGGTCTGGAGATGGCCCGGGAGGAACGGCCAGACCTGATTCTCCTGGACCTCATGCTACCGAAGGTTCACGGGTATAAGGTTTGTCGCCTGCTGAAGTACGACAAGGAATACGAGCACATTCCCATCGTGATGCTCACGGCCAGAGCGATGAACCACGAGAAGGAGCTGGGCATGGAGGTCGGGGCGGATGCATACCTGACCAAGCCGTACAACCATCGCCAACTCCTGCAGGTCATCGACGACCTGCTCAGCGGTCGAAAACCCGTGCGCACGTTCTCCGGACTTTCCGGCGATGCGCCGTAGACAAGGCTGACGAGTCTCATTTCAAGGCAGGGATAACCTTGGCAAAGAAGAACATTCTTCTCGGCGATCTTCTGGTTCAGGAAGGTCTGATCACCCAAGATCAGTTGCACAAGGCGTTGAAGGTTCAGCGCGAGAGAGGGGGACGGCTGGGTCGGACGCTGATCGACCTTGGTTACCTCGACGAACACCGGATGATCAAGGCCATCAGCAAGCAGCTCGGCGTCGAGTATGTCTCGCTGGATCGCTATCAGATCGATCCGCGCGTCGTAAAGTTGGTGCCGGAGAATGTTGCCCGCAATTATGTGCTGATGCCTCTGTTCCTGATCGGCGACGCGCTGACCGTGGCCATGGCCAACCCCTTCGACATCATCGCCACCGATGCAGTGAGTCGTGAGACCGGGCTGAAGGTCGAACCGATTGTTTCCAGCGAGAAAGAAATCGTCGATGCGATCGACCAGTACTATGGGTCGAAGGAAGTCCGTCGGCAGGTGCAGGCCCTGGGTGATGCCGCTGCGGCCAAGAAGGATGAAGAGAGGGTCGATACCAACCGCCTGCGTCAGGAGGCGGCTGAAGAGCCCATCGTCAAGATGGTGAACCTGATCCTGAGCCAGGCTGTACGCGATGGCGCCAGCGACATCCACATCGATCCGCTGGAAGAAAGCCTGCGGGTTCGATACCGCATCGACGGCGTTCTGCATCCGGTCTATGAGCCACGCAAGAATCTGCAGACGGCGATCCTGTCGCGCATCAAGATTCTGGCCAACCTCAACATCGCCGAGCGCCGGCTGCCGCAGGACGGTCGCTTTCGGATGAATGTGGAAGGCCGCGACATCGACTTCCGTGTTTCCACGATGCCGACCTTCCACGGCGAAGCCGTCGTACTGCGGCTTCTGGACAGCAAGCGTCTCTTCACTCTGGAGGATCTGGGGTTCGAGGACCGGGAGCTTGAGCTGCTGAAACGGCGCCTGGGGCAGCCCAACGGCATTCTCCTGGTCACCGGCCCAACGGGCAGTGGTAAATCGTCGACACTCTACGCAGCGTTGCGCTCCATCGAATCGGTGGAGCGAAACGTGGTGACGCTGGAGGACCCGATCGAGTATCAGCTCGAGTCGGTGCGGCAGTCGCAGGTGCACCCGAAGATCGGCTTGACCTTTGCAAATGGGCTGCGAACTCTGCTGCGGCAGGACCCGGACGTGATCATGGTGGGCGAGATTCGCGACAAAGAGACGGCCCGCATAGCAGTCGAAGCCAGCCTCACGGGCCACCTGGTCCTGTCCACTCTGCACACCAACGACGCCGCGGGTGCGGTGACACGGTTGGTCGAAATGGATGTCGAGCCGTACCTGCTGGCATCAGCGCTGGAGACCGTGATCGCTCAGCGCCTGGTGAGAAGGATCTGTCCCGATTGCAAGACCGAGATCGAGGCGCCGCGGGCGCTGCGCGCCCTCTTACCTCAAACCGACGGGGCGCCGCTGACCGTGCCCAAGGCCGTCGGGTGTCGCAACTGCCGCAACACCGGCTATCGGGGTCGCCTGGCTCTGTACGAGATTCTCGACGTCGACGATGAGATTCGGGCTCTGATCATGGAGCGGACGGATTCAGACGCGATGAAACGGGTAGCTCGCAAGCATGGCATGCGGACCCTGCGCGAGGATGGTATGCTGAAGGTCGCCAGGGGAGTGACCACGGTCGAAGAAGTGCTCCGCGTCGCTCCGCCGGACGACTAAAGCGTTGCCTCATGCCCGAGGTCTTGTTCGACCCGCTATCCTAACTGTCGAACCCGCACAGATTGGGGCAATGTCACCCTGTGCCTCAATATGGCCGCTGAGACACGGTTTGCGGTTTGCCGCGCCGCAGGCCGGACGCCTTCGGAATCACGGAACCGGCTTCTGTCAGAGGGGCTGGCAGCTCACTTGGTCGGCTGCGAACGACACTGCGGAGGTGCACCACGATGGCCCAACCTGCCACGATTCTGGCTGTCGATGATGAACTGGAGTTTCTGGATACCCTTGCGGATTTGCTGCGACGCCGCGGCTGGTTTGTGGACACCGCCTCCAATGGATATGAGGCGCTGGAAAAGGTCGGGCTCACCGGTTACAGTCTGGTCATCCTGGACATGTTCATGCCCCTGATCGACGGTCTGGCTACTCTACGACGTATCCGCAAGATCGATCCCGCTCTGCCAGTGGTCGTGCTGACTGCAGACGGCAGGGTCGACACCGTGGTGGAGGCAATGAAGCTTGGCGCCTATGACTACCTGCAGAAACCCGTCGACTGGACCCGGCTGGAGGTGGCGGTGAACAATGGTTTGCTCACGCGAGAGCTACGTGGCGAGGTCAGCCGGCTGCGTGGCCAGCTCCAGTCGCGATACGGCTTTACCAGCATGGTCGGCCACAGCAGCAAGATGCAGGCGGTGTTCCGCAGTGTGGACCGTGTGATCGCCAGCGATGTGTCGGTGATGCTGCGCGGCGAAAGCGGCACCGGCAAGGAGCTACTAGCCAGGGCCATCCACTTCAACGGTCCACGCAAGGACGGCGCCTTTGTCGCCGTGAATTGTGCTGCCATCCCGGACGGCCTGCTTGAAAGCGAGCTGTTCGGCCATGAAAAAGGTGCCTTCACGGGTGCTGTGGCGCGTCGAATCGGTAAGTTTGAGCAGGCCGACGGGGGCACCATCTTCCTCGATGAAGTCGGGGAGATGTCGCCGGCCACTCAGGTCAAGCTGCTGCGTGTCTTGCAAGAGCGCCAGATCGAGCGAGTCGGCGGTTCCGGGCCTATTGACGTCGACGTACGAGTCATCTCCGCCACGAACAAGGATCTGGAGGAGGAACTGCGAAAGGGTCGTTTCCGCGAGGACCTCTACTACCGTCTCAATGTCTACCCGATTTTTCTGCCGCCTCTGAGAGAGCGCCGCGAGGATATCCCCGCACTGGTGGGCCAGTTCTTGGAAAAGTACAGCAAGCGCCACGGACGGCAGGTGCGCAGCATCTCGGCCCAGGCCATGGATTATCTGGTGCACTACGACTGGCCTGGCAACGTACGGGAGCTTGAGAACGTCATGGAGCGGTCGCTGTTGAATACCACAGGTACCACGCTGCTCCCCGAGCACCTGCCGATCTTCGTCATTTCATCGCGTGGCGGGTCCCACGGCAATGGGCAGCCCATCGATTTGCGCACAGCCGTTCGCCTGACCAGGGAGATTCTACCCCTGCGGGAGGTGGAGAAAGAGGTGCTGGCCCACGCCGTCAAGCTGAGTAACTACAACCTGTCGCATGCCGCCAGCGTACTCGGCATCGGCCGCACCACCCTGTATCGAAAGTTGGAGAAGTATAACATTCCTCTTGTTCGCCAGTAGCGTCCCGAGGAAGCGCACATCATGCCCGTCTTCGAATATAAAGCCGTCACCGATTCTGGCGCCATCCGCAGGGATACGATGGAGGCGCCCAATCGCGAGGCTGTTGCGGATAAACTGCAGAAGCTCGGCTACACTCCTCTGAAGATCTCGGAGCGCCGCACCAGCGCCTTGAACGCCGATCTGTTCGGTGGGAAAAAAATCAAGGTCGACGAGGTGATCATCTTCACCCGGCAACTGGTGACGCTGCTGCGGGCTGGCGTTCCCCTGCTTTCCTGCCTCGAAGCCCTCGCCGAGCAGATCGACAGCCCCGCGATGCAAGAGCTCATTGCGCAGGTCTACGTCGACATCGAGAGTGGCAAGAGTCTTTCGGAGGCGCTGAGCAAGCACCCAAAGGTGTTCTCCGAGTTGTACGTCAACTCTATCCGGGCCGGTGAGGCCGGTGGCGCCCTCGATGAAGTGCTCATGCGGCTGGCCACACTCATGCAGCATGAGCGCGACACCCGGACGCGGATCAAGAAAGCCATGCGCTATCCGATCATCGTCGTGCTTTCACTCGTCATCGCTTTTCTGGTCTTGATGATGATGGTCGTGCCGAAGTTTGTGGACATGTTCACGAGACTGGGGCTCGACCTGCCGCTGCCGACGCGCATAATGATCGGTCTCCACGCGGTTCTCCAGGGATACTGGTACGTCGTCCTCGGAGTGATTGTGGTGGCTGGGGTGGCCTTCAAAAAGTTTACTGCTACTGAGAGAGGACGACTCTGGTGGGACAAGTTTCTGCTTTCTCTGCCGATTCTGGGCAACCTCAATCTCAAGAACGCGATGTCACGTTTCGCCAAGATGTTTGAGACGCTCAACAGCAGCGGATTGCCGATTCTGCAAACTCTGGAGATCGTTGCCAAGACAGTGGGCAATTCCGTCATCGGCATGGAGATCGAAAAAGCGAGCATTGGCATCCGCAAAGGTGAGGGGCTGGCGACCCCTCTGAAGCAGAGCAATCTGTTCCCGCCCATGGTCGTGCGCATGATCGCCATCGGTGAACAATCGGGTGCCCTGGATGAAATGCTAAAGAATATCTCAGAACATTACGATAAGGAAGTAGATAACGCGGTCGAGGGGCTCACTTCGATGATCGAGCCACTGCTGACCGTTGCCTTGGGTGTGGTTGTTCTGTTCATGGCGCTGGCTATTTTCTTACCGATGTGGGACATGACGAAAATCGCCGGGCAATAGCCGGCCTGGCGCTGGCAAGCACACCCTACTTCCGAAGCTGGCGCCAGCCAGTAGCAAGAGGTACTAGGTTTTGGCCCAAATTCCCGACCCGTTTCAGTGCACCCGAGTCCTTTCCGCGATGGCATGCCGGTCCTGTCGAGGAGCCATCCCTTCCAGCCGCTTGCGGGCGGCGGAGGGTTTGCATCTCGCTGCCGGCAGGGAGGAGACCTGCCATGCACGAGTCAGCGTGGATCTCTCCCGGAATTGGACGGCATGAACCATCGAGAGCGTATTTACTCAACTGCAGTGGAGGTCAACATGAAGAGTGAAAAGGGATTCACTTTGATCGAGCTGATCATGGTGATCGTCATCCTGGGAATCCTTGCTGCTGTGGCGGTCCCGAAATTTGTGGACCTGAGCGGCAATGCCCAAGCCAGCGCTTGCAAGGCGAACCAGGCGGCGATTGAGAGTGCCGCATCGATGGCATATGCGGACTCCGCCGCGGCTGGCAACGCCAGGTTCCCGACTGCGGCATCGATTATGGCTTCGAGCGGCAACCCGTTCTTCCCGACCGGCAAGGCACCGACGTGCCCGAGCGGCGGCACCTTGACTTACAACGAGACTACTGGGACCGTGACCTGTTCGATCCCCAGCCACCAACGTAACTAGGACGTGTAGATTCTCGGCCCGGGAAGTGGGGAGACCCTACCCCCCTCTTCCCGGGCCACCTTGTTTCAGCCCCGCCCTCGGCCTTCCGCGGAGCGGCTGTGCCGGAACTTCCTCTCTTGGTCAGTTCAAGGCCTTCGCAGGCCTACAGGATCGCAAACCCCAGACCTCACGCCGGATCGGGCCACGCTGATACCTGTCGGCCGTCGTCTCCGTCGGCAGCAGCAATGCTCGTAAACCGGCCACCGACCATCAAGTTCGACCGGGTGTTGACGATATTTTGAATAGCCTTATTACCTAAGATCGCAGCCGGCCTTCTGCCCGGGAAGGAATGTCAGCGCCTGCTCCATCGCTGTCGGCCACTGCCGGCTTCACCGACGCGGAAGAGAAGGGAATGCATCGTATCGGTTTGAGTCAAAATAGGCTTTCTCTTACGGCCTTGCTGTTGTTGGCGAGTCTTTCATCGCTCGTCTGCAGCAAGAGCCAGCCACTCGATCCGACCACGGGCGGAACGGCCCAGGAGAAACTCCTGGCCGGTATCGAGGCTCAGCCGCGTCAGTTGTCTCCTGGAATGACGGCAACCGTGCAGGCCCTTGTGGTGGATGGCAGCGGCCGGCCGCTGCCACGAGAAGTGGTTCGCTTCTCTGCGAGCGCGGGGCAGATCACGGCGAGCGACACGACCAACTCCGAGGGACTTGCCGCGGTGATCTTTACGGCCCCCTCCCAGCCGGACACGGTGACCGTAACCGCGCGCTACGGCACATCGCAGGTGCGGTCGACCGAGCTTTTTGTTCAGGCCAATGCAGCCTCGCAGAACGGCAGCGTTTCTATTACGGTCGATGTAGAGAGCAACCGGCTCCTGGCCAACGGGTTTGCGCAGACGGCTGTCCAGGCCCTTCTCCGGGATGCCGCGGGTCTTCCAGTGAAGGGGCAATCGGTCGCTTTCGCATCCACTGCCGGCACGATCACCCCGACGGCGCTTTCCGATTCGTTTGGAGTTGCCACGGCTGTCCTGGTATCTCCGGCCAGCGATCGCGACCTGCCTGCTTCCGTGACGGCTTCAGCGCTGGGCGTGCAAGGGAGCGCAAGCGTGTTGTTCCTCGGTGTGAAGTTCTCGGTTTCGGCGAACCCGCTTTCCCTCATTGCTGACGGCCGCAGCAAGAGCTCTGTGCGCGCCGTCCTGAAAGAAACCACCACCAACCTCGCCATCGTTGGTGCTGAAGTCACCTTTGGCACCGACCTGGGTACGCTTCCCCGCAGCGCGGTCACCAATTCAAGCGGTGTCGCCAAAGTCGAGTTGACCAGTGATACGCACACTGGCACGGCCACTGTGGTGGCGAGCTACGGTGACTTCATCGCCGATACGGTCAAAGTCAACTTCTGGGAATCGGTACCCAAGTACCTCACCGTCTCCGCCGACCCGACGGTCTTGATCGCCGACAACCGGAGTACCTCGACGATCACGGCCTCCGTCTCCGATGAAGGCAACAACCCTGTGCCGGATGGCACCATCGTCACTTTCGAAATCACCCGTGGCAGCGGCACCATCGAGCCGCAGAAGCCCACGTCCCAGGGCGTGGCAACCAGCACGCTGACGAGCAGCACGCAACCGGATTCGGTATTGGTGACGGTCAGGGTCGGAGACCTGGCAGCAACCGTCGTTGTGCGCTATGTCGTCGGCGATCCCGCGGCGGTCACGGTCGTTCCCGACTCAGTGGCGCTGCCGGCGGACGGCATCACCAGCACGCGAGTACGCGCCTTCGTCATGGATCAGGTGGGCAACCCGGTCATGGACGGCACTCTCGTTAACTTCGAGACCTCGCTGGGCGACATCAATCCGAGTGCGCGCACGGTGGACGGGGTGGCAGAGGTGCAGCTGTCCAGCAGCCGTACGGGGCTCGCCACAGTCACAGCCCGGGCTGGGTTGGTGGCCGGCGAGGCAACGGTTCGATTTCTCCCTGGACCACCGAACAGCATCTTACTCTCCTTCGACCCGTCTTCACTGGGTGTACGTGACTCGGGCAGAAATCAGACCGTGACCATCACTGCGGACGTACGAGATGCCAAGAACAATGCTGTGGAAGACGGTACCTTCGTCGCCTTCTCTCTGTTCTCCTCTCCGGGTGGCGGAGAGGCCCTGAGCACCACCAACCCCGTACCCACGATCAACGGTCACGCCCAGGTCTCCCTGAACAGCGGCATCCGCTCCGGAACGGTTCGAGTCATGGCACAGGTCACCGATGCCGATGGTCAGCCTCTGACTCCAGAGGTGCGTGCCGTTTCGACAGAAATCATCATTTACGCCGGACCTCCCTACATCGAAGACGTCAACGATGCGACGACAAGTCATCTGACGGTGGGTACGAAGCCCTTGAATATCTTTGGCTGGTATGTGGTGAACAACACGGCCAAGGTGGTGGCCGTCGTCGGCGACAAGTTCAACAATCCGGTGCCGGTGGGAACGGCCGTCTACTTCACGACCTCCGGCGGCGTCGTCTCCACCCATACGGGATACACCGACGAGGAGGGTGTGGCGGTGGTCACGCTGCATTCTGCCCAACCGTATCCAACCATTACTCGTTTCTACAACTCCTTTTTCGACCCAAACGGCGATCATCCCGATTTTCATTTGCCAAGCGTGGTGATCCCCGGACCCATCCCCGATTTCGAGGGCGGAACGGTGCTCAACTCGGTCGGCGACTTTGGCGAGAACGATGGCATTGCCCGTGTGATGGCCAGCACCGAAGGAGTGGACTCAACCGGTCACTCCGCCCGGGTCTGGTCCACGGCGTGGATCGTTTTCAGCGGTGGCATCAGTCTCTTCACCGTCACGACATCCGATACGGCGATTTCACCAGGGGAATCTGCCATCATCTCGATCCGCATCCACGACGTCAATGGCAACCCCATCGTGGCCGGGTCGAGTCTGACGGCCAAAGCGACGGCTGGAGCTTTGTCGTGGGGCACGCTCATCACCAGTGATCCCGGCCGCACCGACTACAGCGTCGCCCTGACGAACAACCTCGATGCTTCAGATCCGAACGCGAAAGAAACCAGCACACGAGTGACGATCCAAGTGAAAAGTGCGAACGGCAACGATATCCGATCCTCTCCGACGATCCGTTTGAAACTGCAATGAAAGAGTCCGGGAAAGACATTTGGAGGTCAGCCATTCCGCTGGTCCTCCTGGCGTGGCTCATCAGCCCGTCGAGCGCCCGCGCCCAGGCGCTGGGGCTGCCGCTTCTCAGCGAGGGAACCGGCAAGGTCATGTTTGCCGTCGCCGGTGGACAGCAGGAACGGGTTGTGGGTGGTTGGCCGACAAGATCGCGCCTGGCCTACGGCCGTGCCGCCCTGGGCATTGCCGGCCGCATGGATCTCTTCGTGAGCGCTGGCGTCGTCGAGCTGCGCATACAGAGCCCGGAGCCTGGCATTTCCGATCTGACTTCGTCGCCGGCTCTTGCCTACGGTCTGGGGATGAACCTGCGACTGATTCAGCTGAGAAGAATCGGACTGTCATTGGTTGCCACGGCGAACTTGTGGAGGTTCCAGTCCACGCCGACGGGTCGCCTGCTGCAACAGAGCCAGTCCGGATTTGACCGCCGGGCTGCCTTACACTACGACTGGCGTGAAGCGTCCGGAGCCGCTGCGATTCGCAAGACACTGGGGCCGGCGAAGATCTACCTTGCCCTTGGAGGCTACATGATCCAACGACGCGAGCAAAGCTGGCAGATCCTCAACACACCCGTCGGAGACATCGAGGGCAACCGTGCCACCGGGGAGTTCCGCAGTGGACTTGTGCCCCAGCTGTTCAGCGGTATCGATTTCATCCTTCCCCAGGGTTTCAAGCTCAGTGTTGAGCTGCAAGGTAGTGATCGTCGCAACTTTGGGGTTCTGGTCGGCGTAAGCCAGACCGGTTCGCCACCGTAAGTTCACCCGGCGTTGCGGCGCAGCTTTTTGCGAAAACTTCACAATCCTTCCGTTGCGTTTTTGCCACAGGCTGATTAACTTAATGGATGGTCGAACTGCTTGAAATTCCGGAAGTAAACCCGGCGCTGGGATTGCGCCGGGCTGTTCAAACTGTTCTACAGCAGAGGCTACCCGTGGCTCGGGCGGAGTTACGCTTCCGCAGACACGGTGGGATGCCTGTATTGCTTAAGACGGTTTTGGCACATCGAGGAGAGGCACCAAAGTCAAGGAGTGACGATGTTAGAGTCGCTGGATCGAACTTGGCTGGATGAGGGAGGAGAGGTGATCCACGATCAACGAGTACGTCTCGTCTTTTTCAACACCCGGGCCAGTGAGCTGCGCCAGTGGGAAGTGGGGTGGGTGCGGATGCTGACAGGACTGGGTCTTGGAACGGTTCTCCTGCTGGGTGTCGGTCTCGGCGCCTTCACCGCCAGCCGTACGACTTTTGAGAAGCGGGCAGTGAAGGCCGTGATCGCAGAAAACCAGTTCTTGAAGGAGCAGATCAAGGGGATGCATGGCCGGCTGGTCGAGGTCGACCAGCGGCTGCGGCAGCTCGAGAAGGAGAACCAGACCCTTGAGATCATCGCCGGCTTGCCACCGAAGCAGCGCCAGGACGCCGGAGCCGACAACGAATTCTATTCGGCGCCACCTGCCAGCAATGTTGCCGAGGACGTGACGCAGGAAACCGCGTACATGACAAGTCTGATGGACGGTCTCGAGCACCGGATCCGCCTGACGGCTGGCACGCAGCGAGTGTTGGAAAAGCAGTTTCTGGAGAACAAGAGCCGCATCTTACACACACCGTCCATCCGTCCGGTGTTCGGGGGCAGAATCACGGACAAATATGGCAACCGCCTCGACCCGTTCATCGGCCGCCTGCGCCACCACGATGGCATTGACATCGCCGCCCCGGTCGGCACCGAGGTCTATGCCTCGGCCTCGGGCGTGGTGGAGTTGGCGCGCCGCCGCTATCGCATCAACGAAGGTTACGGCCGAGTCGTCATCATCAACCACGGTGGCGGTCTGAAGACGCTCTATGGCCACCTGTCCAAGATTTTCGTCCGACCTGGGCAAAAGGTCAGCCGCTGGGATGTGATCGGCCTGACCGGCGACACCGGTCGCTCCACGGGACCACACCTCCATTACGAGGTCTGGGTGCAGGGCAGAACGCAGGATCCGCAGGAGTTCATCCTGAACTAGCCCGGCCCGGTCGACCCGGCACTCAAAGCCGCGAAACCGACTACCACAGATCCACCCGGAAAGGCATTCAGAGTCAAAAGCAGAGTTTGCATGCCTGGCCGCGGTGGATCTTTTTCTTGGAACACGCCTCGCCTCGGTAGTGGCTGCCGGGCTTTTTTTTCTTGACTCTTACGGCAACTTTTCGTAATATGCGCGCGGTCGATTTTTCCCCTTTAAGCCTATCCCGTGAGGTCGGCAAGGGGTGTCGGTGTGTACGCCTTCCGTTTGCTACCTGCGGTTTGTAGCCACACGGGTGCAGGTCGACGCCTCCCCTGCCGCTGGTTTGTCGGAAGGCTTTTTTGTGTCCACATGTGAGGAAGTATGGGCGAACGCATCAAAGCCGAGATCGTCGATGCAGAGGGTCTGAAGCGGACGATCACGCGGCTGGCACACGAGATCATCGAGCGGAATCGCGGGACCGAGAACGTGGTGTTGGTCGGCATCCGCACGCGCGGGGTGCCGCTGGCCGAACGACTCAATCGCAAGATCGAGGAAATCGAGGGCCGAGCACTACCGCTCGGCATCCTCGATATCACCATGTATCGCGACGACGTGCTGCGCAAGTTGAAGCAGCCGCGGGTGCGCACAACCGACATCCCCTTCAATATCGACGGCCAGACCGTCGTTCTTGTCGACGATGTGCTGTTCACGGGGCGGACGGTACGTGCCGCTATGGATGAGCTCATGGATTTCGGCCGTCCGGCCAGAGTGCAACTTGCGGTCCTTGTGGACCGTGGCCACCGCGAGCTGCCGATCCGGGCCGATTACGTCGGCAAGAACGTGCCAACCTCCAGTGACGAAACGGTGCGGGTCAAGCTCAAAGAGGTGGACGGCGAGGACCGGGTGCTGTTGATGAGCCAAGACGAGGGCCAGCCTTAGATGGAGTTTCCTATGCGGCATTTGCTGGGACTCGAGGGTCTCGGCTCCGAGGAGATCACCCATATCCTCAGCACGGCCTTTTCCTTTCGAGAAGTGCTTAGCCGTCCGATCCCGAAGGTTCCGACCTTACGCGGCAAGACCATCGTCAATTTGTTTTTCGAGCCTTCCACGCGCACGCGCATTTCTTTCGAGCTTGCCGAAAAACGACTCTCAGCCGACACCATCAACTTTGCCGCAGCCTCCTCCTCCGTGTTGAAAGGCGAAACGCTGCGTGACACCGCTCGCAACATCGAGGCCATGAAGATCGACATGGTGGTGATCCGCCACAGCGCCGCGGGGGTCCCGAAGTTTCTCACCCAGTGCGTCGACGCCTCGGTGATCAACGCTGGTGATGGCGCCCACGAGCACCCGACTCAGGCCCTGCTCGACTTGATGACTCTGAAAGAGAGAATGGGGCGGCTGGAGGGGGTGAAGGTGGCCATCGTCGGCGATATCGCGCACAGTCGGGTGGCGCGATCGAATATCTACGGGCTTCAGGCTGTTGGAGCTGAGGTGGCGATTTGCGGCCCGAAGACACTCATGCCGGTAGAGGCCGAACAATGGGGAATCCCCATCTTCCACAGCGTGGACGAGGCCATCGAATGGGCCGACGTGTTGAACGTGTTGCGGCTGCAGCTCGAACGCCAGCGCAAGGCTCTGATTCCGTCGATTCGCGAATACCATGCGCTTTTCGGGATCACCCGTGAGCGACTGGAACGGGCAAAAAAAGAGGTCGTCATCATGCATCCCGGGCCAATCAATCGCGGTGTGGAGATCGAGAGCGAGCTGGCCGATTCGGAGTTTTCGGTGATCTTGAATCAGGTGACCAACGGGGTGGCGGTACGCATGGCGGTTCTCTATCTGCTCAGCGGCCGAGAGGAAGCAGGTGAAGCAGTCATCGGAGAGTAGAGGGCTTATGTCAGCTCGGCAACCCGTCCTTCTGGATCGCAAAGCGGCCCACGACGATTCGGTCCCTCTGCCACAGGTGCTTTTCAAGGGCGCGACGCTCGTGCACCCCGATCGTGGCGTGGAGGAAAAAGCCGATCTCCTCGTCGAAGATGGTCAGATTGAGGAACTCGGCCAGGTGGATGCCTCGGCCTTCTCAGGGAAGGTGATCGACTGCACCGGCAAGCTCATCGCCCCTGGCTTTGTCGACATGCATGTGCATCTGCGCGAGCCGGGCCGAGAGGATGAGGAGACGGTCGCCAGCGGCTGCCGGGCCGCGATGGCTGGCGGCTTCACGGCGGTTTGCCCCATGCCCAACACCGAACCTGCCGCCGACACGCGTGAGGTCATCGACTTTCTCAAGGATCGTTCGCGCTCGCTGCTGGTGGATGTGTACCCGATCGCAGCCGCCAGCAAGGGGCGTCGGGGTGAGGAGCTGGTGGAGATGGCCGACCTTATCGACGCCGGAGCCGTGGCTTTTTCCGACGACGGCAGCCCGATTGCGTCAGCCGAGTTGGTGCGCCGGGCGATGGAGTATGCCAGTATGTTCGCAGTGCCCATCATCGAACACTGCGAAGAGTTGAGCCTGTCGGGTGACGGCGTGATGAATGAGAGCGCCATGTCGTCGCGTCTCGGCCTGGCCGGCATCCCATCGATCTCGGAAGAAGTATGTGTGGCTCGCGATATCCTCGTGGCCGAGTTCACAGGCGCGCCGTTGCACATCGCCCATATCTCGACCGCCGGGGCCGTGGAGCTGGTGCGCCAGGCCAAGCGACGCGGCGTCCGGGTGACCGCAGAGGTGACACCGCACCATTTCACCCTGACGGACGAGGCTTTGGAGAGCTACGACACCAATCTGAAGATGAACCCACCTTTGCGAACGGCGCGCGACGTCGAGGCGGTGCGCCAGGGCCTGCGCGACGGCACCATCGATGCCATCGCCACGGACCATGCTCCACATTCCATCGAGGAGAAGGAGGTGGAGTTCGATGCCGCGCCCTTCGGCATCACCGGTTTGGAGACGGCCTTTGGGTTGATCATGCGGGAACTCGTCGAGCCGGGGATTCTCACCCTGATCGAGGCTGTGCAGAAGATTACGGTGCGGCCGGCGGAAATCCTGCGCCTGGGCGAGCGCGTTTTGCGCCGCGGGGTTCCGGCGAACCTGGTGGTGTTCGACCCGACAGCCACCTGGGTGTTCGATAAGAAGAAGTCGCGTTCCAAATCGAAGAATACGCCGTTCGACGGCTGGCGCCTTCAGGGGGCCATTCTTGGGGTCTACAATCGCGGTCGCTGGTGGGAGGCTTCACATGGTTGACGCGTAGCGGAGGGAGGAGTGTGAGCGTTGTTCGTGCCGACGAAGATTTTCTTGACCAAGGGAGTGGGTAAACATCGCGAAAAGCTGAGCAGTTTCGAAATGGCGCTTCGCAATGCCGGGATCGCGGAGTTCAATCTGATTCGGGTGTCGAGTATCTTTCCGCCGCACTGCCGGGTGATCGGCAAGAGAGCCGGTTTGGCTCGCCTGACGCCGGGGCAGATCGTGCCGTGCGTCATGAGCCAGTGCCAGACCAACGAGCCGCACCGGCTGATCGCCGCCTCGATCGGGCTGGCGATCCCAAAGGACTCGAATCAGTACGGCTACCTGTCGGAGCACCACAGCTATGGGCAGAAGGAGGACGTCGCTGGCGACTACGCCGAGGACCTGGCGGCAAGCATGCTGGCGACGATCCTGGGTGTTGAATTCGATCCCGATGCCTCGTGGGATCAAAAGAAGGAGATCTGGCGTATCAGCGGCGAGATTGTCAGGACACGCAATATCACGCAGACCGCCGTCGGCGACAAGCAAGGCCTGTGGACGACCGTGATCGCCGCTGCGGTGATGCTGCAATAGATCATGCTCAAGTTCTCGACCCGCTGGGACTTCCTCAAACTGGCTGACTCGGACTGGCATACCTCGTTTGATCGGGCCAGAGCCGTGATTTGGCCGATCCCCTATGAGCGCACCACGTCATATCTGAAAGGGACCGCCGCCGGCCCCGAGGCGTTGATCGCTGCCAGCCAGCAGGTTGAGCTCTACGACGAGGAGCTCGACTGGGTGATCGCTGAGTTGGGTATCGGCACTCTGGATCCGTTCGAAGACGCCGGGCTGAGCGAGGAGGAAGCCATCGCTCGCCTGGCTGGCGACTGCCGGGAGCTCCTGCAGGCGGGGAAATTCGTCGTCGGGATCGGCGGTGAGCACACCGTGACGGTGGGGCTGGTACGAGCTCATGCGGCGCAGTTTCCGGGCCTTTGGGTGGTTCAGATTGACGCCCACAGCGACTTTCGTGATACATACGAGGGTTCGCGATGGAGCCACGCCTGTGTGATGGCCAGGGTGCAAGAGGTGGCACCGTTTGTGGGTGTGGGCATCCGCAGCAGCGACGGCAGCGAGCGTCATCGCCTTCGGCCGCCGTCGCGGTTCGTGTATGCCCACGAGATGAGGGCCGACGCCTCCTGGATGGAGCGGGTTGTGCACAGCATCGAGGGAGCGAAGGTCTATGTCACGATCGACCTGGATGCCTTGGACCCCGCGGAAATGCCCGCGGTCGGCACGCCTGAGCCCGGGGGGCTGCGATGGAATGAGCTGCTGGGGTTTCTGCAGGTTCTGGCGCGCGAAAGGGAAGTGGTTGGTTTCGATGTTGTGGAATTGTGCCCGCAGGCGGGCGCGGCGCGGGCGGATTTCGCAGCGGCAAGGCTGGCTTACAAGTTCCTTGGGTACGCTGTTGGGCGGCGAAAAATAGCTTGACTATTCATTTTGAAAGACTTACATTTAACGCTTGGACGATTGATGGAGGGCTGTAGCTTTGAAGACCTTTATGGCGAAAAAAGAGGAAATCGAACGGGACTGGTACGTCGTTGATGCGGACGGTCAGGTACTGGGCCGACTGGCCAGCCAGATCGCAGCCATCTTGCGGGGGAAGCATAAACCGGAATTTACTCCGCACGTGGATTGCGGCGATCACGTCGTCGTAATCAACGCCGAGAAGGTGCGGCTCACCGGAAAGAAGGCGGCCACGAAGCAGTACTTCCGGCACACCGGCTATCCGGGCGGCCTGAGATCGGTGAGTTTTCAAGACCTCATCCGAAAGAGGCCGCGGGCCGTGATCGAGCGGGCGGTTTGGGGGATGCTACCACACAATCGCCTCGGCCGCAAGATGCTGAAGAAGCTGCGGGTTTATGCCGGCGAGGAGCACCCGCATCAGGCGCAAAAACCGCAGACGTTGGAGCTTCGGTACCGATAACATGAGGAGAATATGAAAGCTGTCAGGTTTCCTGCAACTGGGAGACGAAAAGACGCCGTCGCCCGCGTGTGGCTGAGCCCGGGCAATGGTCAGGTCACCGTGAATGGCAAGCCGCTTCTGGAATACTTCAAGCGCGAAACCCTGAAAATGATCATCGAGCAGCCATTGGTGCTGACAGAGTCCCTCGGCAAGTACGATATCGTCGCCAACGTGCGAGGCGGTGGCCTCAGTGGTCAGGCCGGCGCGTTGCGGCACGGAATCGCCAGGGCTCTCGCCAAAGCTGACGAGGATCTTCGGCCACGCCTGAAGGCTGCTGGATTCCTCACTCGAGACCCCCGAATGGTGGAGCGCAAGAAATACGGCCGTCCCAAAGCCCGCAAGCGCTTCCAGTTCTCCAAACGCTAAATCAACCATTTACGATCACGCTCACCCGGTGGGGCATGGGGTGTCGGTGAAGAGCCGATTCGACTGGTGACAAGCCGGGTGGAGGAACAACCCCAATCAAGAGGAGAATGATGCCGGACGTTACTTTACAAGACTTGCTCGTGGCCGGGGCTCACTTCGGCCATCTGACGCGCCGTTGGAATCCGAAGATGAAGAAATTCATCTTTATGGAACGCAACGGCATCTACATCATCGACCTGAAAAGGACTCAGGAATGCCTGGACAGGGCCTACCAGGCGGTTGTCGATATTACCCGCAACGGCGAGAAGATCCTGTTCGTGGGGACAAAAAAGCAGGCCAAAGATATTATCAAGGCCGAGGCGGAGCGCTGCGGCGCGCTCTACGTGCATGAACGCTGGCTCGGCGGCATGCTGACGAATTTTGCCACGATCAAAAAGAGCATTCGGCGGCTGAAGAACCTCGAAAAGTTGGCGACGGACGGTACGTATGAAAAGCTGACCAAGAAAGAGATCTTGCGCATCGAGCGCGAAAGGGAGAAGCTGGACAAAGTGCTGGGCGGCATCCGTGACATGAATCGCCTTCCCGGCGCCGTCTATATCGTCGACACCAAGAGAGAGGCCATCGCCGTCGCCGAAGCCAACAAGCTGGCGATCCCCATCATTGCCATGGTCGACACCAACGTCGACCCCGACCCCATTGACTACCCGATCCCAGCCAACGACGATGCCTTCAAATCGATCAATCTGATTACCCACACGATCGCCGATGCGGTGCTCGAGGGTCTCCATGCGCGCGAGAAAAGCCTCGAGGAAGCCGAGGCGGCCGAGGCTGCCAAGGCAGCCGAAGCTGAGCCGGTGATGGAGGCCGGGCAGGCGGCGCAGTCCTAGGGAGGTGTGGGAGCGACATCAAGACGAAGGAGTGCAGATGACGATAACGGCAGATCAGGTCAAGAAACTGCGGGAGAAAACCGGCGCCGGTATTATGGACTGCAAATCCGCTTTGCAGGAGGCGCAAGGAGATCTTGATAAAGCCATTGAGATTTTGCGTGAGAAGGGAATCGCGACTGCGGAACGAAAAGTAGGCAGGGCCACGAACGAAGGTCTGATCGAAGCCTACATCCACCCGGGAAGCAAGCTCGGCGTTCTGGTCGAGATCAACTGTGAGACCGACTTCGTAGCCAAAACCGAAGACTTTACTCGCCTGGCGCGGGACGTAGCGATGCAGATCGCCGCGACCAACCCGGTGGCTGTCAGCCGCGAGGACATCCCACGAGAGGTGGTCGAAAGGGAGCTTGAAATCTACCGCGTCCAGGCCAAGAACGAAGGCAAGCCCGAACACATCGTCGAGCGCTTCGTGCAGGGAAAACTTGAGAAATTCTATCAGGAGAATGTGCTCCTGGAGCAGAGCTTCATCAAGGATCCAAACAAGACCGTTCGCGACGTGGTGACCGCGGCCATTGCCAAGCTGGGCGAAAACATCACGATCCGGCGCTTCGTCCGATTTCAACTGGGAGAGTAGGTATGGCCACTGGGGGTACGGCATCCGCGATCGAGGAGTCCTCTCCGAAACCTGCGACGTCCCGACGCCCGATCTTTCGGCGGGTACTGGTCAAGCTCAGCGGTGAGGCGCTGACGGGCGAGAAAGGTCTGGGAATCGATCCCAAGGTCGTTGAACAGACGGCCGTGGAGATCAAGGACGTTCGTGACCTCGGCGTCGAAATCGCCATCGTCATCGGTGGCGGCAACATCTTCCGGGGCCTGTCGGCGAGTGCGCGCGGGATGGATCGCGTGCAGGCCGACTACATGGGGATGCTCGCCACCGTCATCAACGCGCTGGCCCTGCAGGACTACCTGGAACGGCATGGCGTACAGACACGGGTGCAGACCGCGATCAAGATGGAAGAGCTGGCCGAGCCGTACATCCGGCGCCGGGCCATCCGCCATCTGGAGAAAGGTCGCGTCGTGATCTTTGCCGGCGGAACCGGCAATCCTTACTTCACCACGGATACGGCGGCCTCCCTGCGCGCCATCGAGATCGAGGCCGATGCCATCCTCAAGGGAACCAAGGTGGACGGGGTTTTCAGTGCCGACCCCGTCCTGGACAAAACCGCCGTCAAGTTCGATCACCTGACTTACCTCGATGTGGTAAAACGGGGCTTGAAAGTGATGGACGCCACAGCGGTCACGCTGTGTATGGATAACCAGCTCCCCATCATCGTCTTCAATCTCACAATCAAAGACAACCTGAAGCGGGTTGTTCTGGGCGAGCGGATCGGAACCAAAGTGACAGGTGTCTAGCCATGGTCGAGAAGGTGAAAAAAGATGCCGAAGAGCGGATGAAGAAAGCGGTCGAAAACACCCGGGCGGAGTTTGCCAGAATTCGCACCGGAAAAGCGACGCCCGCTCTTCTGGACGCCGTGCGGGTGAACTACTTCGGCTCCAGCGTGCCGATCAAGCAGGTGGCCAGTATCAGCACGCCAGAGGCCAGGCTGATCACGATTCAGCCGTGGGATCGAAAGATGATCGGCGAGATCGAAAAGGCCATCCTCAAGTCGGATCTCGGACTAAATCCGATCAACGACGGAACTCTGATACGCCTGCCGATCCCCGCCCTGACCGAAGAGCGAAGAAAGGACCTCGTTCGGCTCTGCCACAAGCTGGCCGAGGAGGGGCGCATCGCCATCCGGAACATTCGTCGTGACGCCAATGAGCACCTGCGGAAAGCAGAGAAGGAGCATGAGATCTCTGAGGACGAGATGCACTGGGGGCTCGAGGAAATCCAGAAACTGACGGATACGTACATTCAGAGGATTGACGAGTTGCTCAAAAAGAAGGAAGCCGAAGTCATGGAGGTGTGACTTCGGGCATGGTGGCAAGCTCGAGCGTGAAAGGCACTGTCCCTCGACAGCGCCTTTTTTTGTTGCTGCGGCCTCGCAGGGAAACCGTCGGCTGGCAAATAGTTGTTGACATTCTAAGGGGGTGAATCTATATTGATGGAAGAAACGCAGACGCCCATACGGAGCACCTGCCGATGAAGCCGAACAAGAAGTCCTCGCCGCCAAGGCTTGGCAGCCGTCGAGTCAATTTCTCGATCTGGTATCTTGTCGGCGCTTTCCTGTTGATGCTCGCTCTCCAGAATCTCTTTTTCAGCGAGCGCGCCATTGAGATTCCCTACAGTGAGTTCAAGCAGTTCCTGAAAGAGGGTCGAGTCGTCGATGCCACCGTCTCCCGCGATCTGATCCGCGGGACGCTGATGCCACCGGACACTCTTCTTCGCAGGGTGGGGGAGCAGCGCAACCCGGCGCTGTTCTCGTTCTCTAAACGGCCAGAGAGCGGCAAACTGCCGTTCAAGACGGTTCGTGTGGACGATCCTGACCTGGTCAAGGAGCTGGAAGCCAAGGTGCCGCTCTTTCGCGGCAAGGCCGAGGAGGGGTGGTTTCAGGCGCTGGTGCTCACCTGGATCTTGCCACTGCTGATTCTCTTCGTGATCTGGGGATTCGCCTTTCGTCGCATGAACCCACAAGGCGGCTTGATGTCCATCGGCAAGAGCAAAGCGAAGGTCTACATGGAAGGCAAGACCGATGTGACGTTCAAGGACGTGGCCGGGCTGGACGAGGCGGTTGAAGAGGTGAAAGAGGTCGTCGAGTTTCTGAAGCACCCCGAGAAGTTCAGGAAGCTCGGCGGCCAGATCCCGAAAGGGGTTCTTCTGGTCGGCCCACCAGGCACAGGGAAGACGCTGCTCGCCCGTGCCGTCGCTGGCGAGGCCGGTGTACCGTTCTTCAGCCTGTCGGGCTCCGAGTTCGTGGAGATGTTCGTCGGGGTTGGTGCGGCGCGTGTGCGCGATCTGTTTCAACAGGCGGCGCAACACGCTCCCTGCATCGTGTTCATCGACGAGCTGGACGCTCTCGGAAAGGCACGCGGCCTGAGCCCGTTTGCCGGCCACGACGAACGGGAACAGACGCTGAACCAGCTCCTGGTGGAGATGGACGGCTTCGACCCCAACGTGGGCGTGATCATCATGGCGGCCACCAACCGGCCGGAAATACTCGATATAGCGCTGTTGCGGCCCGGCCGCTTTGACAGGCAGGTCGTGGTCGACCGGCCCGACATCAACGGCAGGGAGGCGATTCTCAAAGTGCATGCCCGCGGCAAGAGACTGGCACCGGGTGTCGATCTCCGCATTCTGGCGGCGCGGACACCCGGCTTCGTCGGCGCCGATCTGGCGAACGTGATCAACGAAGCTGCACTGCTGGCCGCAAGGAAGGGCAAGAAGGCCATTGAGCTGACCGATCTCGAGGAAGCGGTCGACAGGGTGGTCGCCGGGCTGGAGCGCAAGAGTCGTGTGCTCAACCGCAAAGAGAAAGACATCGTTGCTTTCCACGAGGCGGGACACGCCATCGTCGCCGGCACCCTGACTGGCGTCGACCCCGTGCACCGTGTGTCGGTCATCCCTCGCGGTGTGGCGGCCCTGGGCTACACGTTGCAGCTACCCACCGAGGACCGCTATCTGATGACGCGCACCGAGCTGATCAACCGCATGAAGGTGTTGCTCGGCGGGCGGGTGGCGGAGGAAATCATCTTCGGTGACATCTCCACCGGGGCCCAGAACGACCTCGAGCGGGCCACCTCGATCGCCCGCAGCATGGTGACCGAGTACGGCATGAGCAAGAAGCTGGGGCCTCTTTCCTATGCGCGCGAGCGGCGTGCCATGTTTCTGGGCGCGGAAATGCCCGGCGGCGAGCCCTACAGCGAAAAAATCGCTGCCGAGATCGACGAAGAGGTCCGGACCCTGATTGATGGCGCCTACAAAGATGTGCGCCGGCTGCTTCGCGGAAAACTCGAGCAGCTGGAGATCCTCGCGCGGCGGCTGCTCGAGAAAGAGGTGGTCGAAGGGGACGAGCTGAGGGAGATCTTGAACGGCAAGCTGGCCAAGCAGGATGTGGCGGCGCAGAAGGAGGGTAGCGGAGACGGCAAGGCGCCGGTGCGTAAGGCGAGAAAAAAGAGGGTCGCCAAGACCACGAAGGCAGACCAGAAGAAACAAGAAAGCGCCTGACCTTCACCACCGGGTCAGGCGCCGCACGACAGTGGGCGATAGTGGACTCGAACCACTGACCTCTTGCTTGTAAGGCAAGCGCTCTAAACCACCTGAGCTAATCGCCCGAAATCCCTCGAAAGATAATCAATCCCCGGCACAATTTCAATTGAAAATCGGACTCACTTCAGGTAGAGATCGCCTTCGAACCTGAAGCCTGGTGCGAGCTTTCGCTTCAGCTCCTCCGCATCCAAGGCATACAGGGGACTGATCTCGATAGCAGCGGTGACATTGCCGTCAGCATCGCGGGCCACCTGCACGCCGGCACCTTCCAGCCAACGGCCGAAAAGATTCGACAGATCGCGGCGCGCACTTTGGGGCGAATCGACACCTTCGGCGTTCTTGACAGGACTGAATTCCTCCGACCGCTCCACTTCGAGCACAGCGACCTTGTCGGCATCACCGAGCGCGTCGAAGACAAAGGTTTCGAACTTGTAGCCGTTCGGCGCCTGCGGAAATACCAGCTGGCCGGCCTCGTCCAGGTAAGGGATGCGTTTGTGGGCTACATGCCACGGCAGCCTCAACCCGCCGGCCGTCTCCTTCTCAACAAAAGAGACCGAAAGGATGTGGATGGCAAGATTGCCGGCATCGTACTTCAAGGTCCCGTCAGGGTTCCGGGCGGCTTTTTCACCGTCCGGAAGATCGCTGTATTCGACAACTCCCAATCGCCCATCGATACGACCGATCACGCCGACTTTCTCCCACGGATCACGCTTGCGGGCCACCTTCACCGACATTTCGGCTCCTTCCAGCAGGTGGTATCCGAGAAATACCGGATCGCACATCTTGACCAGCACATTGTCGACCTGGAAATAGAAGATCAACTCGACACCACGCTGCTTCATGTCATGAAGGGCACCGCTTTTCACCAGAGCCTGAAGCGATCCACCATGTCCGTTCGGGCTGGTGAAGATGTGATCCTTGGCATCGAGGATCAGTCGTCCACTTTCGTCGAGAGCCGGGATCATCTCCTGCGGGAAGAAGTGGACGTCATTCTGGTCGAGTCCGAAGAAGTTGTTCTCGGAGAAGTAGAAGACCGTATCGGTGTGGTTGGACTCGCTGGTCATGATGTACCAGCGAATCGGCTGGCGATATCGCCGCCTCAGAGCCAGAAGCTTCTGAGCGTGCCATTCGAAAAGTGATTTGTCGCTCACCGGTCCGATGGGGAACGTGCCCTTGGGGCCCGAGAAGCCCAGGCGCGTTCCCTGGCCTCCCGCGACCAAAAACGCGGCCACCTTGCCCTCATGGAGGGCCTCTTCGCCGGCCTCCAACGCCCTTCTGCGCGTCTGCCGCTCGGAGTCGGTGCGTGGCACGGGGATGGGATCTACGGGCTCGATCACACCGCGAAACACGGGCCGCTGAGAGGACAAGATGAACTCCTGCTTCAGCCGGTTCAGCAAGTCGAAATCGATGGCGCAGAGCTGGCTGAGCAGCCTTTGCCTCTGTGCCTCCGTCAGCTCATCCCAGTATCGGAAAACGTGTCCCTGGCC
>CAZGRP010000047.1:0-32430 GCA_964527995.1 uncultured Cytophagia bacterium
TAGGCCCAGGCGAGGCGCACCGGCCCCACAAACTGCTCGCCGCCGACACCGGGGATGATGATGGGGAGGCCGGCCGGCTCGGTGGTCAATGTGGTGAAGTGTGGCTTCTGGATCCATCCCACCTGCGCCGCCGTGTACGAGCACATCGATGTGATTTCGTCGAGCCGCATCACGCATGGAACGCTGAGGGGGTTGTCTCCCTGGAAGTTGCCGTTCGGGATCTCCGGGCGCGGTCCGACGCCAGCGGCGCCGGAGCCGGTGCTGCTCCAACTGTATTCATCCAGGGCCCAGAAGATGTGGCCCGTTTCATGGGCGAAAAGACCGCCGATGTTGGGAACGACAGCGTTGGGGAGATACCGCACGAAGCCGCTCTGGTAGTTGACGCTCACCAGCGGTCCGCCGAGGTAGGCATAGTTGGCGGTGCCATCCTGAAAGGCTGCTGGTGCAGGTGGCGGATTGTAAATCAGCAGGCCTGTGTAAGCCCAGTCTGTGCCGTCGTTCTGTCGCAGTGAGTCATTGAAGGCTGCGACGCGCTGCAGGTAGCCTCCAGCGCTGAAGCCGGCCTTGGCCATGATGGCATCGATCCACAGAGAGTCGTCGTCTGAAGCATGCAGAATCGGCTCGTACGGCTGTTGCACGAGCTCCTCATCGTGACGGACAGGCACCAGGCGGAAGGTCAGCTGCTTTTCGTACGCCGCGGCCTGATGACTCCAGCCAGCCAGATCAAGAGCGATCTGCGCCAGCGCGGTGTCTTCGGCGCTGCGGGTCCAGACATAGAGCTGCGGGTCCGAAGTGCCGTTGGACTGGACGAACAGCAAGGCAACATCGACGACGCCGATCATCGAGTCATTGGTGGTGGAGACAGCCAGGGAGTTGAGGCGGATGTCGTCGGGACGCTGCCTGGCATCGCTTCCGGATGTCTGGGGTCCAGTGGACCGACCCTTCCCGAGGGAGAAGCCGGGCCTACCCGCTGGCTCATAGGGTAAAGTCGACGATCGCGTCAACTGACCGCCAGTGCTGCCTCGTATCTGGTTGAAGGCTTCGACAAACCAGTGATCCGTGGTGGATAATTGCGGGATCGAGTCGGGTTGAACAGGCTCCGCGTACAGCGCTGACACCATACCGTTCGCTCTCACCACGTTGCGAATTTCTGCAGGGACTTTCCCGATCATCAGGCGGCTGCCGAGCATGACGGTGATCTGCCCGCCCTCCTGGACCACAGCATCTCGCAGCGCTCGGGCTTCCTCAGGGGTGGTGGCGTTGGTCACGATCAGGACGTAATCCCGGCTCCACAGCTGCCACAGCTCCTGACCGGCGGAGACCAGGTTTGGCCAGAGACCGAACAGAACCGGAAAGAGCAAGAAAACAAGCGCTGGTGCCGATAAAACTCGAAATCTGGCTCCACATCTCATGATGGTCATCCTCCTTCAGTGTTTTTGGGGGATGGAAAAGCCCTTGTTTCGCGGGTGAGATGTGAGTCGGGTTCACTTTCGGGATTTACAAGGTGGGCCTGTACTTTGTATATCGGCGCCTTTGTGGCTTTCGTGAGAAGGAAAACCGGAAATATTTGAAATCCAACCCCAAACTCAGACTTCTGTTTCCGCTTCCGCTCTACAAATCGCCAAGAGCTCTGGCGTAGGCTTCGATGAGCAATCCCACATTGGGGGAAGACATCGCCATAGACATCATCGACACGCCGTGGGCGCCCGCTTCCAGGCATCGGGGCACGTTCAAAGGAGTTACCCCGCCATAGGCGAAAACAGGAATGCCGGCTGAGCGCACGGCCTCGGCCAGCTGGCCAAGGCGATTCTTCGACGAGGACCTCTGGACGACGAACTCCTCGAAGACAGGGCCGAAGAGAAAGAAGTCCGGCCGCCGCGCGCTGGAAGTCGCGGTCTCGCTCGCGCTGTGGATGGCGAGGCCTATGAGGCCGCCGGCCATGACTTTGCGAGCCGCTTCGACCGGCATGCTCTCGGATGTCAGGACGACACCGGCGGCGCCGACCGCCACGGCCAGATCGACGCGGTCGGTGAGCAGCAGCCTGGCGTTGTAGCGCTGGCAGACGGCGGCGATCTTCGAGGCCAGGTGCCAGAGCAGCCGCGAGCTGAGGTCAAGCTCACCCAGGCATACGGCTCGCACTCCGGCTGAGCACGCGTCTTCCACGACCCGATCGAGGCCACGGCCCTCACATTGATGTCGGTCCGTGCGCAGTAGGAAGTGAAAGTCCAACATAAATGCACTCCAGATTGGGTTCACTACAAAAAGGGTCAGTTGCTGTTCGACCACGCACGCGCCAAGGTAGCGATTTCCTCTTCTGTTGTCAAGGACGCGATGTCGGCCGCCGAGTTGACGGCGAGGCACGGCTTCGGAGATTGCCGCGAGGGTGGGGTGGCAACCCGCGCTGAATTTCCTGGTGCAGTCGATTGTGTTTTACGGTTCGCTTTGTTATATTGCCACCGTTTTGCCCGGCGGCGGCACGAATCCATACGGCAACCGGGACGAACAGAGCGAGCGCTGCGCGCAGCGTGTGATTTGCTTACAAAGTCAGATTCGAAGGACAGGAGACTTAGCTGAAGGAGCGAGCATGGCTTCGGATCGAAGGCGTGGATCTATGCCGGTCTTCTCGGCACGTTGGCTGTACGGGGTGCTCCTGCTTTTGTTTGGACTGACCCAATGGCCGCTTCTGGCCTGGGCGAACCGCATCGAGCCGACGCTTTATGGTGTACCGTTTTTATACGTCTATCTCCTGGTCATCTACCTTCTGGCCATCGCCTTGCTGATCGGCCTGGCGCGGAGGGAGGACTGAAATGCCTGCCTGGCAAATCGCCACCGGCTTCATTGCCATCTACCTTCTCATCACGCTGCTGATCGGCCGGGTTGCCAATCTACGCCTGCGCGTCGACCTCGAGGATTTTCTGCTCTACGGCCGCCGGGCTGGGTTCGTGGTTCTGTATCTCACCGTGGTCGCCACGTATCACAGCGCCTTCGCGTTCCTGGGGTCGAGCGGCTTCTTCTATACCCACGGCATCGGCTTCTGGGACGCGGGCGTGTGGACGATTCTGGTGGGTCTCGCCACCATGACCCTCGGGGTGAGGATTTGGCGCCTGGGCAAGGAGCACGGCTACATCACCCCTGCCGACCTGCTGGCGGATGCCTATCAGAGTGAGGCGGTCCGCCTTGCCACGGC
Organism: uncultured Cytophagia bacterium; assembly: GCA_964527995.1. Classification (GTDB taxonomy): domain Bacteria; phylum Zhuqueibacterota; class Zhuqueibacteria; order Oceanimicrobiales; family CAZGRP01; genus CAZGRP01. The sequence continues at coordinate 3,188 of CAZGRP010000047.1, forward strand.
GGCGATTTCGGTCGTCTTCACGATTCTCTATATCCAGGTCCAGTCTCAGGGACTGGGCTATATTCTGACGACCGCCTCCGGGGGCCACATTCCCTATCCCATAGCGGTAGCTGTTCTGCTCGGCGTTGCCGCCATCTACCTGATGGCCGGAGGACTTCGGGCGGTCTACTGGACGGACGTATTGCAGGGCGTATGGATGTATATCGCCATCTGGGTCGGGGCCCTGGTTCTGGCCTGGGAACTCTTTGGTGGACCGCTGGAGCTGTGGCGAGCGGTGGTTGCGCAGCGCCCGGATTTGCTCACCCTTCCGGGTCCGCGAGGGTTCTTCAGCTATCCGATGTGGTTCAGCCTCGGCATCGTCCTCTCCATGGGGATCGTTCTGCAGCCGCACTTGTTCCTCCGCTACTACACGGCTGTCAACGCGCGCACACTGCGCTGGCTGGGGGCCACGACCCCGATCTACCTCATGAGCCTGTACATCCCGGCGGCCTTGATTGGGCTGGGCGGAGCCCTCGTGCTTCCGGACCTGCAGGTGGCTGACCGCATCTTCCCGGAGCTGTTGCTGCGATATGCACCGGGCTGGCTCACGGGCATCATCCTGGCCGGTGGCACTGCCGCTGCCATGTCCACCCTCGACTCGATCCTTCACGCCAACATGACCGTCCTCACCCGCGACATCTACCAGCGGACGTTGCGGCCGAACGCATCACAGGCGCACTATGTCTTCGTGGGCCGGCTGGTGGTGGTTGGGTTGCTGATCGTGGGGTTCGCGCTCAGCGTGACCCGCCTGGAATTTCTGGTGATCCTGGTAAGCCTATCGGGTGCCGGGGCGCTGCAGCTCTGGCCAGCGGTGATGGGGGCACTCTATCCGCAGCGGTTCCGGTATACGACTGCCGGCGTTCTCACCGGTCTGACCGCCGCGATGCTGACTCTGGTGGCAACGTTGATTCTGTGGCCGCACCCGCTCGGTTTTCACGGCGGCATCTGGGCCGTGGTGGTGAATTTTGTGGTCACCGGTATCGTGTCGAAGTGGGCCCCTGCCGGTGGCGAAGCATGATGCCGTAGCGAGCCGTGCTCGCTCGCTCCTTGCGCCTTTGGGCTCGTTACCTCCATCCCGCGATACCAAAGGGCCTCGGACGGACGCGTTTGCGGCCCCACACGGCGGTGTGCTTTATTCGCCAAAGCGCAGCGTCCCGAATCTCCACGGCAAGTGGAAGGCGGGGCGGCCGGTGGGGCTCCAGGCATAGTGCTCTCGCTGTCCCTTCTCGGGTGAGTCGATACGGTAGAAGTTGACGCGCCAGGTGTCGCCTGGCCGCGGCGGCACGTTTGGAGCGCCAAACAGCTCGTCGAAAGGAATTGCGTATTCCGCTGTCCACCCTGTGGCCCTGCCGGGAGCATCGCTTTGTCCTCTTATGTGAACCGCGGTGTGAAGGTCGGCCAGGTCGAAATCTCGCAAGGCGATGAACTTGTTGAAAGGATCCTCACGAGTCCGGCGGTTGAGCACGCAGGCGTCGTAGACGACATTCTTTGGACTGAGGTTGATCTCGTAGTACTGGTAGGCGACCCCTGCCGGGTTGAGAAACACTTCGACGCATTCCTCATCGTAAACCGGCCCGTCCCGCTCTGTGACCGTACCCCAGACGTAGTCGTCCTCGCAACGAAAGCCGATGTACAGATAGCGATCGTTGTAGAGCAGGCGCACCTCGGTGGCGAACCTGCCGGACTTGCCCGTGATGGCATCCACCAGTTGAATGGCGGGGGCTTCCTGCCAGCGAGGATCGTCGAGCCGGCCGCTCAGGGAGAGGTCGCCGGAGATCCTGTGGCTGATGTAGGTCGGCGTGGCTGTCGAATCGATGGCGTTGTGCATGCGGGCTCCGTGGTTTTGTGGCAGTGTTGGTCGAGGGGTTAGGGCAAAGACCAGAAAAGTGACAAGGTAAGCTGTCTTCATACCGCTGTCTCGTTTTGTGTGGATGGATTAGAGTTCTTGGGGACCAAGATAATCCATGTGACTGAAACCCGCAAGCCGTTTCTCGGCCAACACGCTTCCGCCCGGCAGCAGAGTGTCCCCAAGATCCCTCGTATCGAGCCGCTGCGAACGCTGGCCCTCGACTCCGGCCGTTGCCAGTTTCCTGTTGACTTTGTTGAGCACGGTTTGTAAGTTTGGAGGCGCGGCGCGGAGGAGTGAAAAGGCCGGACTTCCCAGAGCGCCTTGGCAGCATCGTCTGGACCGACAGGCCACAAGAACGGGAGAAATCGCCTGGCCAGCGGGACACCTGGATCGCGCTGGCCATCTTCACATTGGGGGAAGGCTCCCGGAACCAACGACTCCATCTGGAGGGGTGGGCAGACATGAGAGCGAAGGATCGCCAGTTCGAGGTGATCTCGGTGGTCGTTCCCGTGTACAACGAGGAAGCTGTGCTTCCGGAATTGTATCGGCGACTAACCAGAGCCTTGAGGCAGTATCATCCTTATGAGATCATCTTCGTGAATGATGGCAGTACGGATGGCAGCCTCAAAGTGCTGCAGCGTTTGTGCCGCCGGGACGACCACTGCAAGGTGATCGACCTTTCGAGAAACTTCGGACAGCAGTTCGCCATCACAGCGGGCCTTGACCACGCCGCAGGCGACGCGGTGATCGTCATGGACAGTGATCTGCAAGACCCGCCAGAGGTCATACCCGAATTGGTGGCGAAGTGGAAGGAAGGTTACGAAGTCGTCTACGCTCAAAGAAAGAACCGAAAGGGCGACAGTGCCTTCAAGGTCGTCACCGCAAGGTGGTTTTACCGACTTCTGAGCAAATGGGCCCCCGTCGACATTCCCCTGGACGTCGGTGACTTCAGGCTGCTGGACCGCCAGGTGGTCGACCAGCTGAAAGGGATGCGCGAAAAGTCCAGATACCTGCGCGGAATGGTGAGTTGGATCGGCTTTCGGCAGATCGGCGTTCTCTATGACCGCGATGCCAGATTTGCAGGAACCCGGAAGTATACCCTGGCCAAGTCGCTGAGGCTGGCCTGGGATGGTTTCTGTTCTTTCTCAACCGTACCACTGAGCCTTTTCGGCTATCTCGGCCTTGGCGTTGTACTGTCTGCGCTCGTCTCCGCCGGGGTGCTGCTGGCCAAAGCGTTGCAAGGTCATCCGGTCACCGGCATGACCGTGCTTCTCGTCGCCATCCTCTTTCTGGGCGGCGTCCAGCTTCTGTCGGTCGGGGTCGTGGGACAGTATCTGGCTCGAATCTTCAACGAGAGCAGGGACCGGCCGCTCTACATCGTCCGCAACCGCTACGGGTTCGATAGAGACGAGCACGCTGCTCTCCCGGACTGGCTGCGAGGCGAAGCGAGCCGGTCGGCCGCCGTGGAAGAAGAATCGCCTCAGCTGTCTGCCGCACCGCCAGCGTAGCCGCTGTCGCGCCACGCCGATCCGTTGATGGTGCTTCGGTACTGGAGTCGGAAGTCTTGAAATGTTCTGACCAACATCAAGAGATGTTGAGTGGATCTCACATCGCGGCTCGAGCGGCTTTCTCCTCGTAAGTTCTTTCTGCTCATTGCTTCAATTCTGATCGTCAGTCGACTGCCGACGCTCTTCATCCAGGTGTTCGACCTGGACGAAACCGTTCACGCCACTGCCGGCTGGGCCTGGGCCCATGGCGGCATTCCCTACATCGACTTTGTCGATCACAAGCCTCCGCTGCAGTGGTTCTTCTACCGCCTTGCTTTCGAGGTTTTCCCCTTCGATCTGCGCTTTGTCCACGCGTTGACGATTCTGGTCGTCGGGATCACCATTTGGGCCGTCTACCTGGCACTGCGTCCAATCAGTCGAGACGGCGCACGCTGGGCTGCCGTCTTGTATGTTGTCCTTTCGGTTTCCTACAAGTGGCACGACATGCTGTCGACCGACAATGAGGTGATCTTCAATCTGCCGGTTGCCCTTGCGCTTGCTGCATACATCAACGGGTTCCGGCGCAGGGGATGGTCTTCCGATCTCGCTATGTTGCTCGCCGGCGTGCTCGTCGGGGTGGGCTTCTGGGTCAAACCGCAGGCGGGGATCACCCTGGCGGCTTTCGGCCTGCATCTCTTCTGGGCTGGCTTGCCGCGGACGAAATCGGGCCTCTCCTGGCCGCTGGTGCTGCGCCGGCTGTCCTGGATCACTGCCGGTTTCGTTGCGATGGGCCTGGCCATGGCAGCGTGGGCAAATTCTCTTGGCATATTGAAGCAGATGCTCTACTGGACGTTCTCCTACAACTTCGGCTACATCGCTTCCGGCCCGAGCGGCGGCCGATACCTCTACAAGTTCCTCAAGATCCCTCTCTGGATGGCCGGTGGCAGTCTTCTCGCCTGGATCGGGTATGTGGGTGCCATTCGGGCGTACAGGCAGAATCGGGTGAGTCATGAGGTGTGGGTTTTCCTTTTTCTCGTTCTGCTGACGTTTATACCGGTGCAGATGGGGCGCTTCTACCCGCACTACTTCATCCAGTTTTATCCAGGATTGTTTGCAGCCGGTGGGATCGGCCTGGCCTATTGGATTTCGCGATTCAGGGCCAGGCCTGCCTCGGCAAGGAGCGTCCAGCCGGTTATTGCGGTCTTGCTGATTGTGCCGCTGGCATTGAGTGTCGTCCTCGGCGTCGTCCGAAAAATCCAGAAAGCGAACGAAGAGGACGCAGCATACTGGAGACAGATCGGCAGCTATGTTCGGAGGCACACACCGGAAGATGGCAGGATCTTCGTCTGGGGATTCGCCGCCCCGATCTACTACTGGGCCAAACGTCTGCCGGCAACGAAATTTCTGTTGACCGACACCAGCGTCTCAGGCTATATTCCAGGCTCGGGTCCTCTGCTCGAAAAGGGGATGATGCCGCGCATTGAGGAGGTCGTCAGGAAAGCGGACAGAGATACGCTGCTGGCCCAGCTCGAGGCACGCCGTCCGGAAATCATCGTGGATACGTCGCCCGCGGCCATTCATCACTTCGAGCACTACCCGTTGAGCACCTTTCCTCGACTGGAACGGTGGATCACCGCTCACTATCGCGTCGGGACCCGCGTCGCCGGTGCGGCGATCTGGCGCCGCATCGACCGTGCAGAGGCAGCCGACGCCGCGCGGCCGGAGGTGGGAGGAGGAAGTGTGATTTCCGCATCCCAGGATAGGGTCCGAACAGGGAGGAATGCACTTTATGGCCGACTTCATTCGCCTGGCGGTTGACACCGGTGGGACCTTCACCGACTTCGTGCTTTGGACTGACCAGGGACTACGGGTGCACAAGCGGCCGTCAACGCCGGGCGACCCGGCGCGGGCTGTGGTCGAGGGCGTCCGCCATCTCGTGGGCGCAGCCAGCGGACGGGTCATCCACGGTTCCACCGTGGCGACCAACGCCCTGTTGGAGCGAAAGGGGGCGCGCACGGCCCTGCTGACGACGGCGGGATTCGAAGACGTGATCGAGATCGGCCGCCAGAACCGGCCGCGCATCTACGACTTGTTCGTCGAGCGTCCGCAGCCGCTGGTGCCTGCCGAGTTGCGCTTCGGAGTCAGCGAGCGCATGCTGCACACCGGAGAGGTGCTCACGCCGCTGGATGAGCAGGCCGTCAGGGAAGCGTTACGCCGCATCGTGGCATCAGGCGCCGAATCGCTGGCCATCTGTTTCTTGCATGCGTACGCCAATCCGGCCCATGAGGATAGCGCACGGAGACTTGCGCAGAAGACAGGCCTCTACCTGTCTGTTTCGCACGACATCCTTCCCGAATTTCGCGAGTACGAGCGCTTCAGCACCACCGTCGTCAATGCCTATGTCACGCCGGTGATGGCTCGCTACCTGGAGCGCCTGCGAGCGCGCCTGCCCGAGTTCACGATCGAGGTGATGCAATCGAACGGAGGCACTCTGTCGCTGGCCTCTGCGCAACGCAGGGCGGTACACACGGTCCTCTCCGGGCCTGCCGGGGGTGTGGTCGGGGCGGTGGCGGTGGCACGCCAGTCGGGCTTCGAAAACGTCATCACTTTCGACATGGGGGGGACCAGTACCGATGTCAGCTTGAGTGCCGGCGGAATTCGCCGCACCACTGAATCGGATGTCGGCGGACTGCCGGTGCGCGTCCCGGTGATCGACATCCATACGGTGGGTGCCGGAGGCGGCTCGCTTGCCTGGCGCGATGCCGGAGGGGCGTTGCGTGTGGGGCCACAGAGCGCCGGTGCCGACCCGGGTCCCGTGTGCTACGGGAAGGGGACGCAGCCGACCGTGACGGACGCCAACCTTTTTCTTGGCCGGCTGTCGGCGGATCACTTTCTCGGCGGTGAGAAAAGGCTGGAGACGGAGCCTGTCGCTGCGGCCATGGTAGCCCTGGCCAAGGAGTTCGAGATGCGACCGCAGCAGATGGCCGAGGGCATCATCCGTGTCGCCAATGCAAACATGACGAGGGCCATCCGCGTGATCTCCCAGCAGCGCGGCTTTGACCCCCGCGACTTCTGCCTGGTGGCTTTTGGAGGCGCCGGCCCGATGCATGCCTGTGAACTCGCTGCCGGCCTTGGCATCGCCACCGTGCTTGTGCCCCGCGACCCGGGAGTGCTTTCGGCGCTGGGTATGCTGTTTGCGGACCGTGTCAAGGACTATTCGCAAAGCATCATGCAGCCCTCAGAACGCCTGTCGGAGTCGCAGCTCCGGCGTCACCTGCGCGGGCTCGAGGAGCGCGCTATCAGCGATCTGGCCGCCGAGGGCGTAGCCGCCGACCGTGTCCAGCTTCACGCCACGCTGGCAATGCGCTATGTCGGGCAGGGATATGAGATCGAGGTGCCACTGGACGCCGATTTCGAAGAGCGATTTCACCAGGAACATGAGCGGGTCTATGGCTACGCACAGCCCCAGCGCGCCACGGAGGTGGTGGCTCTGCGGCTGAAAGCCGTGGGTGTCACGGACAAGCCGTCACTTCCGGGACCTCCAGGCGGCAACGAGGATCCACGGGGGGCGTTGTGTGGACAGGTCGAAATGGTGGTGGCAGGTCGAAGGTGCTCGGCGCCGGTCTATCGCCGCGAACTGCTGCCGGCCGGCGGTCGCTTTCAAGGCCCGGCTCTGGTGGTGGAGTACAGCAGCACGACGGTGGTGCCGCCGGGGTGGCAGGTTCAGGTGGATGAGGCGGGGAATCTTGTTGTGATGAAATGAGTAATGCAAAATAAAGAATGCAAAATTATTCCGCCTGCAGAATCTCGGTGACCGTGCCGGTCGGCTGGGCGTTCTTGAAGACGATAATGTCGTCGTAGTCGGCAAAGGCGCGCGAGTGCGTGCTGTTGGCATCGGAGAGGATGCCGATGCCGAGAGCGTCGCTGTTGGGGTCGCCTCCAAAGGTTTTGCGATGGGATTCGACAGCGTTGTAGACGAAGGTGTGCCATTCGTTGAGCCCAGCCGTGCCGCTGCCAACCACGATCATCCACGGCTTGCCAACTCCACTGCGTCGCATCGCTGAGCCCACAGGAAGGGTGGAGCTCCACACGTACTTGACAGATTTCGGGATCAGCCCGAATTTCTTGCTGAAGGTCACGTACAGGCCGGCGGCACTATCCACAGTCGGACCGTAGCGTTCGTCGCCGCCTTCGGGGATGGCACGGATGCGCCAGCGCCAGCTGATGTAGGGGTACTTCTTGATGTTCCAGCGAAACTCCTTCCCGAGAATCACTGACTGGCCGGTGTCTTCGGCTCGCAGGAATTTGTTGCCGTTTTCCTCCATCACCCAATAAGGCTTTTCCTTGTCGTTGTCGCGGTCGCGCCAGCCCCAGCCGCGCGGCAGCTTACCGACCTCGTCGTCTTCGAAATCCTCGAGAATGATGTAGCCGCGCTCCGAGATCTCACCGATCAACACCGCGAGCGGGTAACGATCCAGGATTTTCTTGCAGAGCGAGTAATAGTATTTCTGCAAGGTCTTGCCGTCCCATTTGAGGTTGCTGATCCGCCAGCCGTCGTCCCCCAGGTTGGCGAACACCTTCACTCGACGGGAACCGAGATCCCCCGACAGCTCGTAGGTGAGCTCAGCGTAGCGCCCCCGCAGCTTTCGGTCGAGGAGCTGCAGCTCCGGCCGACCTCGACTGTCGAGCTTGCGCAGCACCCTGGTGAGTCTCTTGGGGAGTGAGACTTTCAGAGCGTCCTCGAACCGCTGGCGCTCGATAGGAAGAAGGCGGGCCCACTGCTGGGACAGCAGAGTCATCGCCAGGCGGCGCACGCCGACGCTCGCCTCTACGAAGGTCATTCCCTCCGGTGTGTCCCAGATCGCGGTGCGACGCCCCAGCCGTTGGAATTGCTGGTACCGATCGGCGATGAATGTGACTGGGTCGGCGCGGCCATCCTCCTGCTCGAAGCTAATTGTGCTCTGATGAAGCAGAAAAACGATCGGCAACACGACCAGGGTCCATTTCAGTTTCATGCTTTATTCCTATTCGAGGTGGAGGACAAGAACAAAGGGCGATCCCACATCGCCCTGGCATTAGAAGAACACGATTTCTGAGCTCGCTATTTCCCTACGACTGCGGCAGGAGTACGATCGGTTTTCTTGGTCCGGGTGGTCCCCGGGATGGCTTTCCGCTTTTGCTGCCAGTCTTCCAGTACCTGCAGCAGTGCCGGCAGCACGGTCAACGAGCTGACCAGGGTGCTTGCCAGACCGACCATGGCTAAAGACCCGATCGCTTTGAGGCCGGGGTGGTAGGCCAGCACGAGACCCAGGAATCCGATCATTGTCGTGATGGTCGCCATGGCGACGGCGCCGCCGGTGTAGCGCACGACTTTGACAATCGAGCCGGGACCCTCGTGCCGGTAACGATGGTAGATGTGGACACCGCTATCAACCCCCATGCCGAGAACACTCGGGATGACTACCATGTTGAAAATGTTCAACTTCCAGCCTGCAAGGTACATGATCCCCAGCATCCACAGCAGACCGACGGTCAAAGGAGTCAGCACCAGGAGCGTGCGCGTCAGCGAGCGCATGTCGGCGAGGATCAGGAGGAAAATAGCACCGAAGACGACACCAATGGCCACCTTACCTTCCCTGAGCATGGTCAGCAGCATGTCGGTGCGGACAATGGCCGGGCTTGAAGCATGGTAGACTTTTCCGGATTCGGTTCGTATTTCGCGAACATCGTCGGCAAACTCGATCGCCTTGTCGGCAAAACGCAGCAGGATGCTCGGATAGATTAAGGCGAAATTCACGATCTTGCCGTCTTTGCCAAGGAACGGCCGCTTGACTTTATAGGGCAGGTCCTCGACCGTAAGCGGATGGACGTCGGTCAGCTCACGCAGCCGTTTGACCTTTTCCTGCTCATCTTTCGACAGCAACTTGACCTCATCACGGTTGAGAAGATCTCGGATTTCCGCGATGATCTTCATCTTCTCCTGCTGGTGGTCGGGCAGAAGAGAGTAGATGGTGCGATACTTGTCGATGGTCGGCGTCGGGTCGGTGGCGATTTTTTTGTCGAGCGCCCTGGTGATCTCTTGTAGCGCCTCAGGCGACTCCGCCATGACGATGGCGGGTGAGTCGGACTCCTTGAAAATCTCCGACTGCTTTTTCTTTACCAGGTTGGTTTCGGGCAAGTTGGCGCGCAGATTGGTGAAATCGTATTCAAACTTGATCTGGGTGACGGCATAGCCAGAAAACAGGGCAAAGGCCAGACCGACCACCAGCACGCCCTTTGCCATGGGGTAGCGCTTGCCGCGATAGTCCTTCTGGTATTGCGCTTTCGGCTTGATGCGGAAGATACCGAGCTTTTCCGAGACAGCAATGAGGGCCGGAAGGACGATGACCATGGCGATGAGCGAAAGGAGAACGCCGGTTCCGGCAATGAAACCGAATTCGGAGAAGCCACGGAAGTCGGTGAACATAAGGGTGTAAAAGGCGACGCTGGTAGTTGCTGCGGCAGTTGCCAGGGCACGGCCGGAGCCCTGGATCGTTTCGACCAGAGCTTCACGGTAGGACGCCGCCCGCCGCCGGGCCTCGATGTAGCGGGCGAGGATATGGATTCCGAAGTCAATTCCCAATCCGAACAGGATGACGAACAAGAAAACGGTAAAGGTGTTCAGCTGCCCGATTACCAGGTTTGCAAGCCCGAAGGTTAAGGCCAGAGCGACCACCAGAGGCACTGCAACCAGAAGGCCGGCGAGAAGATGCCGGAAGTAGAATACGATGGAGAGAAAGACCAGCGTCAAGCCGATGATGGCGGTGCCTTTCACATCGCGCATGATCACGGCATACTCGTCGATCTTGTTCTTGAAATTGCCGCCGTACCAGACGCGCATGGGCGGATTCAGCGACTCGGGATGAGTGGCGTCAACGCGGGTCTTGATGTCCTTGTAGAACTTCCGTGCGAACGCAACGTCGGTGTTGACGCCCTCTGGGTAAACGACCAGAGCCAGGAGGGTCTTGTCCGGGTTGACGTAGTAGCGCTTTTCGTCGGTTGCCTGGTACTTCTTCTCTATGTCCTCGAAGCTGAGCTTGTCTGTCGTGCTCTCTTCTTCCTCTCCAAACAGGTCGGTGTAGAGCGGTGAGAGTTTCAGCTTCTCCTGGTTGATCCTCTTTTTGAGGCGATCGCGGATGGTTTTGACGTCCTCCAGCGGTGCGTAGAGCAAGGCGTTTTTCTCGAAAAATTCGAGATCCCGCTTGTAGTCTACCATAGCGACAAGCGGAGATTGGGCGATGCGCGCAGCCAGGGTGTCGGCATACACTTTCATCGCCTCGAAGTCGTTTCCTTCGATAAGGACTCGTAGAGTGGTGACGGACCCCACCTTGTCGCGGATTTCATGAAGGGTGCGCACGCTCTGATATGTCTCGGGGAGCAGCTCGGCAATGTCGGTTTGGATCCGGAGTTGCCGCGTCAGCTCGCCGCCCACCACGGCCAGCGCCATCGCTGCAAGGATCACCCACACCGCGTGCCGAATGATGAAATCGACGAGTCGTCCAGAGTTGAAAGATCTTCTATTCATAATGACATCCGTTCTTTTCGTTCAGGCTGGCCAGGAGGTCGGGCTCAAGCGCGAGCCAACACGTGCGTCCGAATCAGCCCCTTAAACCGGTAGAGAAGATGACGTTCTTCCGGTTGGTCTGCGCGCGCCATCAACAAAGTGGCGTAGAGGACGATCGTGGCGATGAAGAGCACCAGGTCCCATGCCAGCGAGATGGGTCCGGCAATCAATCTGATTGTCGCGATGACCGCAAAGGTTGTTCCTCCCGAAAAGATCGGCCAGATCAGATGCCGACCAAAGGGCTGAACTCCTACTCGCTGAAACCCGGCTCCCACCCGAGCCACGCTGACCACAAGATAGGCAAGGAGACTCGCCAGTGCGGCACCCGACAACCCAAGCCGCGGGATCATGACAACCCCGGCGATTGCGTTGAGAGCCACCATCACCGAGGCCAGTCGGGCATTCAGCCCCGAGTAGCCGGACATCACCAGAAGATTCTCCGAGGCGCTGAAGGTACCGAACAGCGTCTGCGCCACAGCCAGGATCACCAGGGCAGTCACCGCCGCGGCGCTGCTGACTTTGAAGAGCTCTAGGATTTCGTTCCCAAAAAGGGTCAACGCCAGCAGCGGCAGCAATGTTCCTGCCAGCAACCAGCGCGTCACCAGACCATAACTGCGCTGAAGTCGGCGTCGGTCGGCTCCATAGTGGAGTTGCGCCACAATGGGGGCGAAGATGGGTTCAAAAGCCTGGCGCACCCGCTTCATCACCGAGACCACCTCGATCAACAATCCGTAGACGCCGGCAGCGGTGGCGTTCATAAAGGTGCCGACCAGAAAGAGGTCCATTCGGGCGACCATGAGATTGAGCACATCCATGATCGCCAGCGGCGCCGCGAAGCGCAGCGCTGCCTGTTTTTCGGTCCTGGTCAGAGGCGCACCCGACAGCCGCGTTGTGTGATAGACACGCCGAACCGCTGCAAAGGCCAGCAGGGCACTCACAGCGAAAGCACCGCTCTGTGCCACCATCAAGCCGGCCGCGCCCCAGTGCAGCGGCCACAAGCCCACCGCCACAACGAGAAGGACGAGGGGCTCGATGGCACCTCGGATGAGGGCGTCGTATCGCATGATTCGCCTTGCCCTGACGGCGGCGAGAAGGATCTGCGTGGCGATGAGAAAGGGGAGCGCCAGCGTGGCCAGACGGATCGGCAAGGTGAGTTCTGGCTCGCGGAAAATCAGCGTGGCAATCAAGGGAGCAGCGAACCACAGAATCAGGCCGACGGCCAGCGTAAGGATGGCGCCGACGCCGAGATGGTAGCGCAGAGCCCCAAGATGATCCCGGTCACCGCGGCGCGCTGCCTCGCGGATGAGGCTGCGATCCAGACCGAAAAGCGCCAGTTTGGAGAGGACATCCACGGCGTTGTAGGCCAGGAAATAGAGGCCAAGCTCCTGCGTCCCATACCATCGCGCCGCAAAGAACACGAAGCCCGCCTTGCTTATCTTGGCCAGCGTGCCCAGCAGATTGACTGCGGCGCCACGAGCGAGATCGGTGGCATCGCGCAGGGTCTCGCTTGCGGCTTCAGGTTGCAGCTGTTCTGTGTTGCGGTCGCGCATCGATTTACGGAACACAATGGGTGACTTGTTCGACGTGAAGGAGAGGCGGCGAGAGCATCGCGAGGATGGGGCGTGCGCTCCGTAGAAAAGACGGCCCGCTACCCGGAGTAGTCGGGCGATCCACGCACCATCTCCGCCACTCGCCTCCAGTCGCCCATCAACTGCACAAACTGTTTGTGCATTGACTTCTTACTGAACACAAACCCCACGTCACTTATTTCTACCTGCAAATGCCATGGCGGTACGCACGAGATAGACGGTCATGGTCGCAGCACCCCAGCCGAGCACGACTTCATAGGCGCGGTCCACGTGGCCGAGAAGGGCGCCGAGTACAAAGAGCCAGACGTAGATATTCCGCCGCCCGGCTACCCAACGAAAGGCGCGGTCGAAGGGGCGGTGGTCGTGAATCTGATGGCCTTGCAGCAGTCTGTAGACCCCGGAAAGTCCACGTGCGGCCAGCATCACCGCGACCAGCCCCAGAGCGAGCCCCAGCGGCTGCCAGTTGCCAGTGCCCGCAGACAAGCCCCAGCCGAGCGCCAGATACCAGGAGAATTCGAACGAAACGTCGAGAAAATGGTCAAGCCGGTCGCCGAAGCGGCTGCTGAGCAGCTTCACTCGTGCAAGCTTGCCGTCCACGCCATCCAGCACGTTGACCAGCAGGGCGATGCCCAATCCCCAGGCGTACGACTGAACCGCGAAGAGATAGGTCGCCACGAAAGCGATGACGCCCGTCACCACCGTGACCAGATTCGGGGTCACCGAGGTCCGGGCCAAAAGACGCGTCAGCAAGTTCTCCGGAATGGGATGTAGCACCCGGGCCGGAAAATCAAGCACCCCTTTCTGAGCCGAATCGAGGAGCATGCCCTCGGCCCGGCGAAAATCATCGCGGCGACGCAGCCGGCACCAGTAGGGCCTCAAGTGGCGGCGGAGTCCGGGGACGTAATCGGGCAACTCGCCGACATCGATGAGACCAGAGGCTGACGAAGGCCCGCGCTCGGCACGCTCTGCCTTGGTGATCGAGCCGTTTTGGGCTGCCGCAAGCAGCCGGACGGCGGAGTCGGAGCCGAGTTTGGCCAGACCAATTCCCACCATACCTTCAAGCGAAGAAAGGGCAGAGGCTGTTGCTTCTGCGCTGCTGTCTTGCTTCCTGCCGTCCCTGAGTTGAACCGGCGCAGGGGCAGCCCATACGCTACTGTAGAGACGCGGGTCGAAGACCGCCTCTCCTTCCACCCAGAGGACCTGGTCGGCCAGTTGTGCCGTTACCGTCGCCGTATCGACGCTCTCGGCCGGCCACAAGGTGACGCACATTTGTGACAGCGGTGTTTCGAGCACCGAGCGCCGCACCGTGTCGATCCAGTCGCTGATGCGCGAGCCGGTCATGAGAACGGCACAGCGCCTGAGGCCGAGGCGGGCGAGATGGACCAGGTGACGCTGCAAGGCATTGCGGCCGAGGATCGGCTTGAGCGCTGCCGGCAGGTCTGCCCGGTCCGCAGCGCCTCCAAGATGGAGGACGATCACGGCCTGGACTTTCAGCTTCTTCTCGGTGGCAGGCTGAGCCAGCGGCCCATTGCCATCGTCGCACAACAGTTCGCTCTTCGTGGCGATTTCTTCGATATCCAAACTCAAAGGGAAACCTCTCTTTCACTCGTGCGAGGGGTCAGGTCCCCTGACAGTGTTCGCACAGCGTACCGGCGAAGTCGTTGTTTCGCATTCGATCGCGGTATTGCCGGTATGCGTCGCTGTTCCAGATGTCTTTGATCGAGCGCTCGTGAATGTTGCCGAAGACGTGCCGGCGCTCCCAGTCCACGCAGCACAAGACCATGTCTCCGTTCCAAAGGATCCAGGCACGCCAGAATGGGATGGTGCAGTAGGTGGCGTACTGCCATTCGACATCCTCGAGCGCGAGATCCCCATTGTCCGTGATTTCGGGATGGGCCCGATTGTCCAGCTCCCTGGCTTTGAACTTGATCCGGCGTTCCTTCCAGAACGCCCGAACGTCGTCGAGCTGGCGCTCGACGTCCCGCGTGCGTACGGCCCAGACCTCGATGTGCGGCGTTTTCGATCGCAGTTCGTCTTTGATGCGCACCAAGGTCTCGATATTTCGGATCGTCGTTTCAAAGCGCGGCCCGTTCATGATTTCTTCGTAAATACGCGGATCGATGCCGTGTACGCTGAAAACGATGTATTCGAGGCCGGCGCGGACCAGCTCGTAAGCACGGTCCTCGGTGAGCAGGGCGCCATTGGTGATCAGCTTGGTTTTCGGCAAGAGCTTCCTGCCGCGCCTTTGGCGAATATAAGCGATGCGCTCGTGCATCTTGCGGTCGACGAGCGGGTCGTTCTGTAGATATGGACTCAAGACCTTGACATTGTTTTCAATGGCTTCGTCGACGACGCGCTGAAAGGTTGCATCGTCCATCCGGCCGCGGATCTGATTCTGCTCGCGACCCATCGGGCAGAACACGCAGCGGGCGTTGCAGCCGTACTGGGTCTGGATCTGAAGGATCTGCGGAAAGGATGGAGTGAACCGAGAAAATGCGTGGTATTTCAGGTACTCCATCACAGGTACGGAAGCAGCAGCGGGCCCGGCCGGCTTCAGTTTCTGGCGGACGCGCCGGAGCTGCTGCCGAAATGACTCGGTCGTCACGTCGACGAGCATATTGGATTCTCCCGGAATGACATCGGACGTGGGAAGGCGCTGCCTTTCAGGCGCCCTGCTCCACAGGAACGGGCTGGAGGTCCTGGGTCGGCTTGCTGCGGACCGGCCGTTTGTGCGTGTCGCGACGACCGATTGCCTTGAGCGAGATCACCGCGCCCACCGAGAAAAGTACGGCCATGGCAACGAAAATGCCGTACATAACCGCCACGCTGCCGGTCAGCGAAAGAAGGAATGCTCCGAAGCTGAAGAAGTCGCGGCGTCCCAGGAAGTGGAGCCTGCGGAAGAACCGGAAAACGACTCCGTGCCGTTTGCCCGGAGCGCGGACGATGGCGCGGTCGAAGTCACGCATGCTGTGCGACCCCTTGCGGCGGACGAAGCGGTAGCTCAGAGCCAGAGCAGCCGCGAGCAGCACGGCGGATCCCCCGGCGGCGATATCGAGGATGGGGTTGCCGAAAGCGAAATGGGTGCCCGCTATGATGCCCAGGTACCACGAAAGGTAGGAAGCGTTGTCCATGGCCGTATCCAGAGCAGCGCCCTTGGAAGACTCCATCATCTTCACCTGCGCCAACTCGCCGTCGCAGCCGTCGAGGATGGAGGTGAGCTGCATGACCAGCCCGCCCAGGGCCACACCCCAAGCGGTTCCTGTGGCGAAGGCGGCGGCACCGCCGAGGGCAAGGATAAAATTGGCCACCGAGACCTGGTTGGGGGTGACACGCGTATGCAGCAGCCAGCGAGTGACCCAGTTGGAAATCGGCCGGTTCAGGTAGCGCGAAATCGGGCCGTCGGTTGGCTTGCGGGTGGAGCGTACCAGCATGCGCTCGGCGTACTTGGCAGCCTGGCGGGTGTCGACATCCTGCCAGAAAAGATCGCCGATCTCGACAGCGCGAATCTTTCCTTTTCGAGCCAGGTGGTTGACGCCGTCGCTCAGGGTGCAGTCGCCTTCCTGAAAGGAGTTGCGCAAGGCCGGGAAAATTTCCTCGGAGAAGACGAAGATGCCGGTGTCGACGGCATGAAAGTCGTCGATGGTTTTCCCTACTTTCACCGGCTTTTCCTGGCGGAGCCTGACCTTGGTAGCATCTTCAAGGTCGAAAATCTGGTCCAGACGGCGGTCGACGACGACCACGCTTTCGCCGTTTTCGGGGGCGTTCTTGAGAAGGACGTCGACGGCCTGAGGATTGAACTGATGATCGGCCATGAACACAGCAAAGGGTGCGTCGATGTGGCCTTCGGCCACCAGCAGCGATACCCCATTGGACTTCTTCTTCCAGTACGGGTTCGTGACCCACTTGATCTCCACGCCCAGGTTTCGCGAGTCAATCCATCGCCGGATTTCCTCTCCTTTGTATCCAACGACGATGACAAACTTCTCGATGCCGCGCTGTTTGGCGGTCAGGATCACTCGTTCGAGCATGGGCCTGCCAGCCACCTGGATCAAGGGCTTGGGTCGCCCGCCCTGGTAGCCGTTGAGACGTCGTCCATTGCCAGCGGCCAGAATCAATGCCTGTTGGATCTTGCGATGTTTGCCGTTGTTGTTTTCCATTCGCGTTTTCTGTTCGGGCATCGTTGTTGGTAAGGGACGTATCGACTCCGTATCTACGCACATGCTTCCCTCCGGTATGAGTGACCTTTGTCTCCTCTCCCAACCCTGCGCACATGAGCCTCAAACTCATGTCCCCCCGTCGTATCTCTCCGGTCGAGCACGGGGCGGGTGGAGATCCTCTGTTGTATCGTGCTCGTCGCATGCCCTGTCCCTGGGAGTTGCCTGTTCCCTTGCCTGTCGAATCGAACCTCGACATCAGATCGACATGGCGGCTCTCGGGACCCCGTAAGTGGGCCCCCGGGATAGGGGTTGTGCGCTCGTTCTGTCCCTGACGGACAGTTAAACTACCCTTGTTCTTCGGCCAGCCTCTTTTTTAGCTTGGCGAACATTTTCTGGTACGACCCCTTGGCGATTTGCCGGTAGAACGAATCGCGGTAAGTCTGCGCAGTGCTGACCCCGTCCACCACGATGTCATAAACCATCCAACGTCCGTTGACCTTGTGCAGTTTGTAGATGATCTCAACCTCGTTGCGACCTTTGTAGGCCCGCGTCACCACAATCGCCCTGCCGTTTTTCTTGTACACCGGAGGGTCGTATTCAATGCGGTCGGCGCGATAAACCTCCAACTTTTTTACCGACGAGTTACGAACGAGGTCGCGAAAAACCGAGACAAATTCCTTCCTCTCCTTCGGCGTCCGTTGCTTCCAGTACTTGCCCAGACTGAGACGCGAAAGCTCTCGAAAATCAATGATGCCGTTGATGATCTCCTTGAGCTGCTGGCGCACCTCGTCGGTGACGCTGTCCGGGTATGCTGCGAGGATCTTACGGACCGAATCGTTGCGTGTCCGGATCAGGTCCAGAGGGGATGGCGAGCCGTCTGTTTGTGGTTGCACGTCTTGCGGAAACGCGGCAACAGACGCTATCGCTATCAGGAAGCCGAAGACAACAGATTTGTAGAGCGAACGCTGCGACATCAAAAGATGCTCCTGTATGGAGACGGAAGCCTGGCGGCCTCCTCTAGATCAGATTCGTCACGGTTGCGGCCGATACTGCGACCAGTCGACAAGCTGCTGGCCGACGGTTTTCTCCAGCGTCGCCACGGCGACGTTGTAGTCGTAAACGTTGCGGAAGTGCTCCGCTCGCATTTCCCCATTAGCTTTGAACGCATCAAGCAGGTCTTTGATTTCCCCAACACCGATATCGAACGTCATCGAGGCGGCGCGCAGCCAGCGCTCGCTGGCCTTCATTGCTTTTTTGCTTTCCTGCATCTTGTTCGCCGTCTCGATCACTTTCTCGTATGCTTTCCTTACTTCGAGCCTCAAGGCATTGTTCAGGAGGCGCTCGTTGACGTTCAATGTCTGCACGGCGATCTGGGCCTGCCGAACTTTGTCCCGTTTGCGGAAGAAGTCGAGCGAGTATTGGAACCCGATCAGGGCAAACGGACGAAAGTAGTTCGTGGGATTGTACACGAACGGGTTCTTCGGATCGTATCGATCCTTCGCAAAGTTGTGGCGGATGCCGCCAGTGAAAAAGAGCTGCGGGTAGTAGTCGCTGCGCGCTGCACGCACGAGACTCTTGGCAGCGTAGAGCCCAGCCTTGAGCTGTTGGACTTCAGGCCGGCGCTGCGATGCCAACGCCAGGTATGTGTCGAGGCTGTCCAAACGGAATGTCACAGGTTCTAGGTAGTCGTCGGCAATATCGAACTTGGCGCCGGCGGGCAGCCCCAACATCATCCGCAACGCCTCATGGGCAACTCGCGACTGCGAGCGGATCTCGATGCGCCGTTTGGCGATCTCGTAGCCAAATACCTGCAGCTTGAACCGATCGTTTTGCGAAACTTCTTCCGAACCCTCTTCGAGTTTCTTCTCCAGCTTCTGGTCGGCCTCGTCGAGCTTGTCCTGGGCGTCCTTGACGATGCGTTGCGCCTCCTTTGCCAGCAAGACGGCCCAGTAGAGCTTTTTTACACGTAGTTCGATTTCATCCTGCTTGGCCAGCTTCGCCGCCTCGCTTGCCTCCACTCCGTGGGCAGCCGCCTGTCGTATCGCCGAGAGCTTTCCGAAGGTGTAAATCGGCTGCACCAGGTCGATCTCGGTCTGGATAAAATAGCGCAAATCCTGCGGGATCCTGGTCGATGTGTCGGGTGATACGATGAAGCCGGTCTTTGGGTCGATGTGACCACGTGCGCGGGGGATGGGCCCGACCGTCTCCCTCCACTCGAACTTCGGCAGGACACCGGCGTGCGCTGCCTGGCTGAGTTTGGCCCTGGCCGACTCAACCTTCAGCTCGCCCACCTGGAGTTCGACACTGCGCTCCAAAGCGCGGCGGATACTCTCCGACAGACTGAAGCGCTGGCCTTGACTCCCTTGTTGGGCCGCAAGCAGGCCAGCGGCCAACATGACAAAAGCGAAAGTTGAGAAGCCTCGAAGCACCCGCATGAGTCGTTTCTAACCGTTGATGTGCGTCGCAACCGTTCGAAGCGGTTGCACCAGGCGTTGACCCTGGAGCGGCGCACACGGTTCAGGCTCCAGCGCCCGAAGGCGAAGCCGGCTGGCCAGCAGCCAGAAGCTCGTGATCCTGTCCGCATGAGCAGGCGCAACCTCAAAAACCATGTACCTTCTAACGGCTTCTCCGGTTTAAATATTTCTTGCTGGCCCTCGAACTGAAGTTGTGGCCGCAATCATGCCTGGCTGTCAAAAAACCAAGTCCGAATATAGCATCTTTGTAAATAATTGTCAACGTTTAGTTTCAATCTTAAACTATTTCAGAATCGTGTTGTTTGGCTGGTGATTTTACGATGACTGGGCACCGTTTGATTCTTGCTCAGGCCGAATTCCCGGCCCCGGTTGTGGAAGCGGCTCGGCCTGCCTGCGCGCCGCCCCGGACCTCACCCTTTCCGGGGCGGATTCGGCAGCACTCGTGCTGTCCTTATCTATAGAGGATGGCCGGGAAAGAACCACTGGCAAGAGATTTGCAAGATCTCACAACACCGTACAAGCCTGCCAAAATGGCGGGCACTTCCTGGCAGGTGCTTTTTGGACCCGGAGAGGTCGGAATTGAGTTCAAACGGATGGAGACCTGGCAGGGGGATCAGCAGCAAATGTCATCGCGATGTAAGGCCTAGCGTGAAGGAGGTGAAAGGCATCATGAAAAGGACGCTTCTCAAAGGGAACAACAACGTGTCGAGCACCATGCATGATGTGACGGACACCCTCTCTGATCGGGGTCAGGAAGTGCTGCATGAAGCCCAGAAAATTGTCGACCGGACAGGTACCAAGGTGCGGTGGGTGGCAGAGGATTTGGCAGACCTGGTTGAGGTCCGTGCCCGCCGTGCGGCCCGATATGTGAGGCGGAATTCAGCAACCATCCTGACCGCTGCCGGACTCGGTGCACTCGCCGCGGGAGCCATGTTCCTTTCAATGAGGCGGAAATAGCCCCGGATTTCAGCATCCGGAAGCATCCGCCTTCACCCCCACCGGCCGCCGGCAACCCGGCGGCTTTTCTGTGCCTGCCGCCTGCAGATCAGGGTACAAAATGAAACCGCCCTTTTCAAAGATGGACAAGATTTTCCTACCCCGGGAGATTTTCGCCTCGTCGCACCTGCAGGTTTGGGCAGGCGTCGGCTGGAAATTCAGGGGTTATGGCCTGTGAGAGCCGGGTTGCTTGCGGTTCGAGCCGTGGTACGGTTTATGCTAACCACCAGTGGCACTGGACTTTTCCTTGAAACCCATGATGTTTTGATTGTGAACACGGCCGAGCTCATCCCCGGGCGCGGAGAGCCGCAAGCCCGAATTGCTTTGCCGTGCGGGTGGGGCGTAGACGGGCCTAAGATCCCCAGGAGAGATTGCATGTCGAAAATCAAGTTCGATTCCGAGGCCACTGACTACCACAAGTGTCAATCGTACCGAGATGGAGACTGGATCATCTTTCGTTGTCCGCATTGCTCCGACTACGAGAGGCGCCTGAACTGGCGTACCGGTGAGATGAAGGCGCGCAACACCGGCGGCCATCTGCGTCACATGGGGACGTATGTGCCGCTGGAATACATGGAGGCTCTCGAAAGCACCAACTAGGCTCCGGCTTGAGGCTGTATCAGAGAGCCGTTACGGCCCAAGCCTGGCTAGTAAACCTGCAGCAAACCACACCGCAAAAACGTGCCTGCCGACACTTCCTCACCCTCGGGCTGCTGGAAGGTGACCATGCACTCGAGGCGGTAGAGATCCGGCGGTAGATCCACACAATCCACATGAATCGTCAGCTGGTCGGCCGACTTGACGGCGCCCAGCGTTTCTCCGATGAGGCGATGCTCACCTCCGCCGAGCCGCTTTGCGTACAGGGCGGCCTTGTAGGAGAGCGGCGTTTCCGTCTGGGCGACCAAATCCGCAGGGTTGACCGTCAGCCATACAGCAAAGGGTTCGCCGGAATGCAGGACGCGAGTCGGACGAGGGCTACGCGCCGCCAGGATCTTGGCCTCGGTCATCAACGGCGGCCTTGCCTGTGACGATTCCGCGGCGGTCGACTCCGGTGGCTCTTCGACTGCCGCTGTCTGCGACACTTCTGCCTCCATCGTGGGGAGATGGCTGGAAATGAACTCGGCAATCGCCTCCTGGTCGACTCCGCGGAAGGCTCTCTTGTCGCGCGTCAGCGTATGTTCGATTCTGCCCTGATACTGCCCCTGGCGGGGGTAGAGATCGATGCGAAAGCTCGCCTTGGCCGCCGCGAAATCCTCGGGCATGTGCTCCTCGGGATGCTCTGCACGGGACGGTTCCTCTTCTTGGAGCACAGCGATGGTTCTCTGCAGGCGCTCGATCTCGGTCTGATACTGCAGGCGCCGACGCTCAGCCTCTCGCTTCTCCGTCTTCGCCGCTTCGGCCTGTCTGGCGGAGTCCTCTTCGGCCTGGCGCAGGCGGCGGTCCAGTGATTCATTCTGTGAACGGAGCTCCTGGTTCAGTTGCTTCAGCTCGTCAAGTTCGGCCTTGACCTGAGAGACCTCCTGCGTCATCTGGTCCAATTGCTCTCGCGCCTGTTGAAGTTCCGACTCGGACGACTGCAGTGCTGCTGCCGTCTTATCAAGTTCTTCGAGCAGCGCTTTTCTCGGTTTTTGTGCCTTTGAAGACCGGTCTGCACCGGTTCTGGAGTTTGGCATGGCTCGACTCCCAATGATTGGTGTTGGAGCGGAAAGCGTAGCAGTCGTGCCCACCGGCCGGAGTAGCAGCTACAGCACCGGCCGGGGGAACGACAGCCCACGGGCCGCGCCTGCCGCTGGAAGCGGAAACGCGGCCCCCGTGGGTCGATCCGTTTTGAGGAGCCACTGACCGGTCACACCGCCATAAACTGCACGATCGGACCTTCCAGGTAACCAGCGACCGGAAGTGGGGTGGTACCGTTACGGCTGAGGATGCTCGCCACCATCCTGTAGCTGCCAGGGACTACAGCACCGGCTCCGATGTTCACCCTGGTCGGCGGATAGTCCGCCGGATTTGAGAGGAGAAACGGCACCGTTGCCGGTCCAAAGGTGTAGTCAGGTCCTGGACCGATGGACTCGAGATGAACCCGTAGCTGCCACTCCCCCGGCAGGAACGCACACAGCCAGCCATTGGCCTGCCAGTCAAACTCCACGTAGCAGGCCTGGTCGGTGCGCACGATCGATAGCGGCGCCGTTCCGCCTACCTCAAACATCCGGGCCGTCCCGGAGCACTCAAAGACGCCCGGGCCGAGATCTTCGAACGTCAACACGTGAGACATGGTGTGATCCTCCTATTCTTCTGTGCTGCGACGCTCGCAGGCAGTTGGGACAGGCTCGCAGACCTGGACGTTGTTCGCGCTGCGTCTCAACTTCCGGCCGTAGCGTCGCGGTTCTGGTTTCGGTGGGTGGGGAGATCTCCCGCGAACCTGTGCAGAAGATAAGAGGGCCGAGTTAGAGGGGCATTAAAAGAGGGTTAATTCTCGCTTAAAGCGCATCAAACGTCGGCTTCACGGACCTGCCAGGATTTAATTTCCTGGTAGAGTTCGAGAGTCGCCCGCGTTGGGTCAACCTCGAGTTCGCTCTGCAGTGCTTCGGCGCACTTTTGGAATTGTCTCAGAGCCTTGTCGCGGTATCCCAAACTCAGATAACATTTCATCAGGCGCCGGTGAACGTCTTCCCGGCAACTGTCCTTCTCCAGGATCCTCTCGCAGAGGCTGATTGCCGTCTCCGCTTTTCCGTCCAGGCTGTAGTGCCGGCTCAGTCTATCGAGAATCACCAGGTAGATCTCTCTGAGATGTTCCCTCTCCTGGATCGGCCAGTCGCTGTAGCGCTCTTCTTCCATGAAGTCCCTGCTGTAGAGCGAGGCGGCGAGCTCGTATTCTGCCAGGGCCGCCCCGATCCCTTTCTGCCGCTCTGTGCTCTGCGCCACTCGCCAGTGCTTGACAAACTCCTCGACATCGAGCCATACGTCGATCTCGGGGTTCAGAAAGTAGCATTCGTCTTTGAACAAGATGAAATCATAACCTGGCGCCACCTGTTGCAGGCATCGTCGGACGCCGTGCACGGTGACGTTCAGGCAGTTTCGCGCTGAGTCGGGAGACGAAGTCGGCCAGAATTTGTCCATCAACACGTCCCTGTAGGTGCGCTTGTTGTGGTTCATCGCCAGGTAGGCAAAAAGGGCTCGACCTTTTCGGCTTGGCCACTGGCTGATGACCGTGTCGTTGACGACTACTCTGAATTCACCCAGACAAGAGACGACCAGAGAAGGAGCGGAGAGCTCGAGCCTTTGGCCGAGCCCCCGCTGTACCCTGTCAGACGGGTACGCTTCGTCTATCATCGGCCGACCGTCTGGGGTGGTTTGAATTGGGAACGCTGGAGGTCGTTCTGCGGGGTGGTTGAGTGCAATCAAGGGAAACGCCGTGGCTGGCTTGCTGGTCAGGCGGCCCAGAGCTCGTTCGAGAAGTCGCGCGGCTGCCTGCTGGGCATGCTGAGCCAGGCGCTGCAGGCGTGAGAACGTCCCCGGCGCTGCGACGCGCATCTCGGAGAAAGGGTGCGCCGCGGACAGCATTCTCCCGGAAAGGGTGCGACGCACACAAGCCAGCAATGCTTCGCGGTCCAGGGGTTTCTCGAGGAAATCGGCGACACCGGCTCGGAAGGTTGAGAGGATGAGGCTGGCGGTCGGAGCGACGGAGGCGAAAACCACTGGAAGGGAAGGATACCTCGTTCTCAGGGTCATCAACAGTTCGAGGCCATCCATATCCGGCAGGCAGCTCGAGACAAAGGCCAGATCGACGCCTCCCCTGCTGACCAGCTCGAGAGCCCTCTTCCCATGAGACACGCTGAGGACCTGATATCGGCTCCCAAGTGTCCTGTTCAGCAACTCCGATGTGTCCTGGTCGTCGTCGACGACGAGGAGAACATCTCGGACCATGCCGGCTTCCCCTGGTTGCCATCGGTCGTTACGGGCACGCTCGCCACGGTGGCCCACGCGGAGGAGCTTTTCCGGAGGCAAAGAGTGGCGGCGCCGGGTTCCGCGCTAAGGAGCACCTCGGAAACCTCTATCGACACGACACCCTGCCCGGTGGAAGAGCCGACACTCCCCAGTTCAGTGCTGGGTGAGGGCTCTTGTCCTCGTTGCCGACTGCCATGGCACGACGTCCAGGTCGTCAGAACCTGACGACATCCAAACGACGTTCCCCCTCTCTGGTGAATGGACTGGAAGATCTCGGGAAGCCGTCGATAGGCAAGAAACCCCGCGTTTCCGAATGCTTCTGTGAGAGCACCCCAGATGCAGAAGAACTTCAGAGACTCAGCAGATATCGCCAGTCCCTAACCGTAAGCGGTGAAGATACAGGTGCGGGACGGCCTCCCACTCGTGTGTCACAGATAATACGTAGTTTTCCAACAAAAGCAAGAGGTTTTTACGAAATCTTCATAAAACTATCAGGCGATCCGATCACGTTAAACCGCAGAGGCCCGGGACGATCACTCCTCGCGGAGCAGCTCGAGCACTGCCACCGACATTGCCGTCACCCCGGTTTTGATGGTCGGTTCCGGAAGCGGGGCAAAAAGGCTGGAGTGCAAGGACGGCAATGGCTTGCCCAGTCGCTTGCTTTCCTCGACTTTCTCGGGATCCACGGCCCCCAGCCAGAAGATGCTGATCGGTATGCGTGGTTCCACCCGGCCGTACTGCCCGAAGTCCTCGCCCCCCATCACCGGCTCAGCTTTGATGACATTCTCGTCGCCGAGAGCGGCGGCGAGGGCCTTAGCGATCCTGCGAGTAAGTTGCGGGTCATTGTAGGTGGCTGGAGTGTATTCATCCTGCACGGTGACGATGGGCATGCGATCTTCGGGGACGCCGTTTGCCTCGGCGATTCCGCGCGTGATGCGGCGAATGGCGGCGATGGTCTGGTTGCGCACTTTATCCGAGTAGGAGCGCAGCGTGAGCTGGAGATGCACCTGGTCCGGGATGATGTTGTGCTTGGTGCCGCCGTGGATGGAACCCACCGTGACCACTGCCGGCTCCAGAGGGCTGATCTCTCGGCTGACGATCGTTTGCAGAGCCAGGATGGTCTCGGCCGCCATCACCACGGGGTCTTTGGTTTTGTGCGGATAGGCGCCGTGGCCGCCGACGCCGCGGATAGTGACATCCACTGCGTCCACATTGGCGAGCGCATATCCCTCCCGGTAAGCCACTTTTCCGGCAGGCAGGGAAGCGTTCACGTGCAGTGCCAGGGCATAGTCAGGGCGCGGGAAGCGCTCGAACAGCCCATCGGCGATCATGGCCCGGGCGCCGGCGCCTCTCTCTTCGGCTGGCTGGCCGATCATGACCAGCGTTCCGCTCCACTTCTTCTTCAATCGCGTCAGCATCCGCGCTGTGCCCACGAACACCGTCATGTGCATGTCGTGCCCGCAGGCATGCATGACAGGCACCTCGTTGCCCTGATCGTCGGTTGTGGTGGTGCGACTGGCGTACGGCAGACCTGTCTTCTCCTGAACCGGCAGCGCATCCAGGTCGGTGCGCACCATCACCGTAGGGCCGTCGCCGTTTCGCAACACCCCCACCAGACCATGGCCGCCGACGTTCTCGGTGACCTCGAAGCCGAGACTCCGGAGTTCATGGGCGATGCGCGCCGATGTCTTCACCTCGTGGAAGGAAAGCTCCGGATTCAGATGAAGATGCGTGTAGAGGCTGTCGAGGTAAGCGTAGTCCTGGTCAACGGTGGTTTTGATCATCTCCCGCAGCCTTCCGTCGGTTGAGTTCCCCGTTTTCGCCCAGCCACTGGACGGAGCGCATAGAACCGCACTGACGAGTGCGACGGCAAGTAATACGGCGGCGACTTTCTTCATCTTGCTTCCTCCTCGTGCTCACGTTACCGGACCGGCAGTGGGCCGGCGGCTGTCCCGGAAGGGCCACTCTTGTGTAGAAGCGGGAATCTAAAACCTGCTGATTGTCATGGACTCCTGCTCCCCGCTTCCGCGAGGACAAGCTTCGCAGGAATGACAAACCAAGGGTAATTCTCGACTTTTTTGACAGCCCCCTCCTGCCGACCATATTACACACAGGGTCTCGGAAAGTCAAGTGCCAGTGTCGGCAAAAGACGTGGCCGAAGGAAGTGGACACAGTTCATGGTCACGTCTGTAAAGCTCGTCCTCGCGGGCGGGCGTGCAAGACTCTCGCAATGACAAAGGCTTTTAGATTTTCAGTTTGGTGGGCAAAGTACGGCGTCGCATTGGTTGATGCCCGAAGGCTTGAGTCGGGAGTGCACCGCAGCGACTCCTCCGGAGAGCTCCAGGAGGATTTGGGCTGAACGCACATCTTGCAGCTTGGCCTGAACGATTCCCCAGAGTGCAAGCATTGCATAGACACGACGAGGCCGCAGTGCCTGATAGGCGGGAAAATCGAGCGGGGCGCGGACTGCTTGCTGAGCCGAGAGATACGCGAAGCGCATCCCGACGCGGTAAACTTGCGCCGTATCCACGAAGGCTCTGCGAAACAGGTCGATGGCGATCGCAGGTTGATCACGCAGAGGAGACGGTTCGCCGGATGTCGTGCCGGTCGCCTGTCCCGATTCCCGAGTGAACGAGTGGTACCAGCCGACGTTCACTCCCACGGCGAAATGTTTCCGATCCTGGGCGCTTGTGTTCGTCTGCGTGGCAAGAAGGAAGAGGAGAGCGCACAGCGTTGCGACGACGGCCCGGCTGCCCCACCTGCTGGCGATGTTTCTCGAGGGAGAGACGGAGCGACCTGCAAGCACAGAGGACCTGGACTTGGTCACGCTCTCACCGTCGATACGAGCTTCCATCACCTCTACTTCTGTCTTTTCAGAATGGGCCGAAGCGAGTACAGCCAGCGCGTCAGGCGGTCGAGGGGGTAGACGTCAGGGGCGATGGTCCGGCCGGGGAACTGGCGTTTGAACACCCACATGTTGGCATCGACCACCCTGGTCGAATCGAGAGCCGCGTGGTTCACCTGAATCGGGTATTTTTTCTTTGCCGAAAGGAGGAAGTCTTCCAGAACTCTCTGCTGCTTCTCCCTGCGGGCGTCCTCCTCCACCCTCTTGCGGACCCGTTCAAGCGGCCGCACAACTTCCTGGGTGTGTTCCAGGACGCGGAAAATCGACCAGTGATTTCTGGCCACCTCCACCGGCCCAACCAGTCGCCCGACCTTGGTCTGGAACGCCATCCTGCCCAGTTCGCCCCACGCCGTTCGTACCAGGTAGGGCGACACGCCGCCTTTGGAAGCTGTTGCTGTCCGCCGTGAAAAGCGCCTGGCCAGCTTCGCCATGTCCTCACCGGCTTGGATACGCGCCAGGAGTGAATCCGCCAGACGGCGGTCGTAGACGAGGATTTCCTGGATCTTGACGCGTTCAGGGACGCTGTACTTTCGGTGGTTGCGATGATAGAAGGCGGCCACCTCCTCCGGCGTCACCTGCACCGAATCCGTCAACTGTTTTCGCAGCCGCTCGGCGACGATGCTGTCGTGCCACATGGCTACCTCTCGGCGGACGTAGGTGGACTGATCCAGGCCCTGGCGGCGGCCTTCCTGTGCCAACCGCTCCAGCTCCGCCATGCGACCGATGGCTTCGCGCAGGCTGGCGACAAGAGTGCGCTCCGAGCGGTAATTCAGCGGGTAGGGACCGACACGCAGCTTTTGGAGAAAGTCGCGCACGGTCCACTGGCGGCCATCGCTGAAGCGAGCGAAAGGCTGGTCGAGGAGATCACCCAGGTTGTTGCTGGCGGCTTCGAGATCTCGCGGGTTGATCGATTGCGGCCGTCCGTCCTTTGCCTGGGCCCAGCGCTCATTCAGATTGGCTGCCTGCTCCAGTTCCTTGACGACAGCGGCGAAGGTGCGGCCCGAGACCCTCAGCCTGGTGCGCCCCATGACCTTGCGCAAATAGTCGGCAAACAGCGCTTCCTTTTTGCGCCGGCGCAGAATCCTCTCGAGCGAGGGGCGACGCTGCTCGAAGTCCTGCCGCGTGGTAAAGATGTCGGTCTTGCGGTTCACCAGGTGAAGCAGCAAGGTCACGCCATCGATAGTAAGGGGCTGGCTCACCTGCCCGGGCTGAAGTTGAAAGACCACGTCTTCCAGTCTCGGATCGGCCTGACCCCATTTGACCGTCTTTTTCGGTACGGCTTTGACGCCGTCGCTGCCAAAGGCGAGAACTTCGCGCGCCACCCGCCGGAACTCTTCACCAGCCTTCACTTTCTGGTAGGCCTTTTGCGCAGCCTCTTTGTCGTCGAAGGTCAGATACTCCACCTCGAGTTCCTGTTTGGAGCGCAGGTAGGCCCTCCGTAGCTCCTCCTCGCTGACCGTTACTTTCGAACCGACCTCTTTCTCGAACAACGCCTCGACAGTGGCCTCGTCTTCGATCTCCTTGGTGAACCGCTGGATGTGGGGGTCGGAGTCGACACCGAGCCGTTTTCCCTCCTGGGCCAGGATTCTCTCGCCGATGAGCGATGCCAGAACCTGGCCTTTGCCGAATTCGAGACTGGGGCGGCGGCCGAGGTGGGGGGTGAAGCTGAAACGAGTGCGGAACTCCTCGACGCTGATCTCATCATCGCCTACCCGGGCAACGACGTCGGGATTGTCCAGTTTCTTGCCACACTGAGTGAAGAGCAGGGCCGCGGCGGCCACGGCCAGGGCCAGGGGGAGGCGTTTTACATCAACTAACATCGTTCACACTGCTTGTCTATGAACACCGACAGGACACCGAAAGGTGGAAATGAGACACTCTTAGCCACTTGCAAGCAGAAAACTGGCTGTCGCCTCGGGCCGCGATTCGATCGGCGCGTTTCTGCACCGGAGACACCGTTCTTGACCGGCAGAGTACGCGAAGGAAGCGCCGAGAGTGCTCGGGCGGAAACGGTTCGAGCGGCAGGCGGTGTGCCCAGCTCCCCTTCGCGGTCTCGGCGGTTAACAGAAGGGAGCGCCACGATTTGCGCTCCCTGGTTGGCGGGAACGTGTGGGAATCGAACCCACCCTTCGACCCGCGAAGGCCGAAGCAACGGTTTTGAAGACCGCGGAGGCCACCAGGCACCCATGCGTTCCCGAA
>CAZGRP010000048.1:0-32367 GCA_964527995.1 uncultured Cytophagia bacterium
TTCAGAATACTATCGTTCTCCAACTACGCAAAGACTTGTACTTGGTAGTAGAACTCCACCGTTTGGCGTACCATATTTCTGAGCAGCAGTTTGCTCAAGAGTCTGCCAGTATTCAGCCTGTTGTTTGGGGGTTCGTTCGGACAGCATGACACGCAGAGGTGCAGCAACATCTTTCATCATTTGGACGTATTCTCCTGCAGATGAAAACTCAAAAGCAAGGGTTACTTCTTCCGTCCGAATATCAGTGAAACCCGCCTGCGTCATTTTGTCTTCTATCACCCCTCCTGCCAAACCAGACATAGTTGGTGTTCCCGGTAGTGGTGAAGGAACCTGGAACATTTGCTGCAGAGTCTGAACAGCAAGACTAAAAAATGGGATTCTTGCCGGTACTTCCCAGACAGCGGTTGCAAACTTCCCATTGGGAACCAGCGCTTGATGAATCGAACGCAATACGATTTCAAGATTAGGCAGAAACATGAGTCCCCAGCGACAGACAATCGCGTCGAAATGGCCGTCGGGAAAATTCATCTCCTCGACATCCAACTCCTGAAACACGACGTTGGTCAGGCCAAGCGCACTGGCTCGATTCCGAGCAATGGACAGCATCTCTGGAGATTGATCGGTTGCCACAACCATTCCGCCGTCTCCAACCCGCTGGGCGATGGTAAGGGCCGGTTCGCCGATACCTGTCGCAATATCCAACACTCGCTGGTTGGGTTGAATGTCTGCAAGGTGTATCAGACGTTCGCTGACCCGTTGGGATATTCTCTCGAGAGTTTCCCACCATTTTCCCCAACCTGCAGCGACATTATCCCATTGTTGTCGTTGTCCAGCCTTGTAGTTGTTTGAATCAAACGAACCAGTACTCATGATTCACCTCTCCGCTGGTTGGCAGTAGAACCACACAATGCACCTTAAACGCCAGAATGAGCGCTGCGGGTCCATGCAGGCGCTTCGATTTCATATGCCCCAACGGATTGTACACCCAGGCATGAAGGAGAGGAGAGGGCGCGGAGCGATCAGCTTCCGACCTGCACCGCGATGACAAAATTTCTTCCCGGTGCATTGAACCCACTCAGGTGCTCCCGATAGTTCCGATCGAGAAGATTCCCGACGGCGAACCGAATCGACACGCGTTCGCTCAGCCGCATCCCGGAGCGCAGATTGATGGTCCACCATCCGGGTGTGCCGCCTTCGGGGATACGCAGGTCCTTCTTGTCTTCGGAGGAAAGCCGCTCCTGCGGCATGGCAAAACGGCTGTAGGCCTCGAACCAGTGGCGCTTGGCCTTCCACCGAACGCCCACAAGTCCGTGCAGGGGTGGAATGCCTGTCAGTGGTTCAGCGTCGGTGAGGTTCTGGCGGATCACCTACCCAGGTTGCCGGACAGGTTCAGGTTACCGCTGAGCGCCACGCGGGCGTCCATCTCGAATCCCGCTGTGTACGCTCGCCCGGCGTTTTGTTTCCTGAACACGGCGAGGGAGTCTCCATCTTCCACGATAAATGGCCTTCCCTCATAGGTGGCAGGTTGACGCATCAACAGGTCGGTGACCCGATTGTAGAACCCCACCAGATGCCCCCGCAACCCGGCCTTGCTTAGTTTCAGGCCGGCATCAAAGCTGAGTGTCTTTTCAGGCCTGACGCCAGGGTTGGGGATTTCGAAAAAGCTATTGCCCTTACCCGGCCCGAGCTTGCCGACGTCATCGAGGTTGGGAGCACGAAAGCCCTGGCCGATGTTGGCGACCAGATAAAGCTCTCCGGGCAGCCGCACTTCCGTGCCCAGACTCGAGGTGAAGGCCATTGTAGCCTGCACGACCGCGCCGAGGTCGAGAGCGAAGCCTGCGATTCGAGAAAAGGGAGCCCTCAGCCGAAAGGCACTGAAGCGGGTGCCGGCTCTCAGCCTCCATACCGGCAGCACATTCGTTTCGACATGGGCAAAGACACCGAGGCTGAAGAAAGTGGATCCGTCGGGATAGAGCGGAGCTCGCGGAGCCTCCTGGCCCGCACCTGTTCGGAGCGTACTCGAGCGCGACGAGACGACGTCGTAGTAGAGTTCGCTGCCATACACCAGGTAGGTGGCCGGGGAGAGCAGGCGGTCCAGCTGCAACTGAACTCCGGTAGTCAGAACCCGGAACCGGTCCCTACGCTGGCGGTCGCTGCCGGGCTTCTGCCGGATCCGTGCTTCGAACTGTCGCTGTAGCGA
The DNA here is from genome assembly GCA_964527995.1 of uncultured Cytophagia bacterium. Taxonomy (GTDB): domain Bacteria; phylum Zhuqueibacterota; class Zhuqueibacteria; order Oceanimicrobiales; family CAZGRP01; genus CAZGRP01. The sequence continues at coordinate 2,201 of CAZGRP010000048.1, forward strand.
TGCAGTGACGGTTGCGGTGTCGAAGAAAGGGTTTCTGCGCGTGGTGCGCAGGCGAAGGTAGCCGAGATCGCGCTCCTGCGGTTCGTACCGCCAGACAGAATCCTTCTGCACCTCGATGACATCGTAGCGCGGGACCGACGGCTGCCTGCTGGCCTGGTAGGCAAGCGTGATGCGTTCCTCATCCGAGATCCGGATCAGTGCTTTGGCGTTCAGGCCTGTGCTGCGGCGCCGTGTTCGATCGTCTTGCGCGCGGTACGATAGCCCTGACGCTGGAAAATGATTTCGTACTTTCCCGGCGGAACGCCGTGGATCTCGAACCGGCCTGCACGATCCGTCACATCCCCGCGCCGCAGCGGCTGGCAAAATACGCAAGTCGGCGAGGAAAGTCAAGTCCCGGTCGGGCACCGGTTTGCCGGCCGGCGCGTTGCCTTTTTCGCCTTGACAAAGACTGGCCGCTTTGATATATTGGGAGCACCAAAAAACCAGCACTTAGGCGGCGCATTTTTCTGCGAGGCTCGGATGGCGGACGATATTCTGCGGCTGCGCAACATGACCTTTCATGCGCATCACGGCGTCTGGGATGAAGAGCGCGAAGTCGGGCAGAGGTTCGAGGTGGATATCGAGATCTTCATGGACACCAGCGCTGCCGGCAGGTCAGACCGACTGAAGGACACCGTGGATCTGTACAAGGTCTACCAGACGGTCGAAGAGATCGTCACCTCCGGCCGCTACCAGCTCGTGGAGGCGCTGGCCGAGCACGTGGCTGCGGCGGTTCAGCAGCGGTTCGGGGTCGACAGGCTGCGCGTCTGCGTGCGCAAGCCGCATTCCCCCATTCCAGGTATCTCCGAGGGCATCGAGGTGGAAATCATCCGAGGCGAGGGGTAGGTTGGAGGAACGAATTTTCATCGGTCTGGGTGCCAACCTTGGGGATCGGCTTATGGCGCTGCGTCGGGCTCTGTCAGCTCTGAACGCAATCGCTGGCGTGGAGGTGATCAGCGTCTCAAGTCTTTATGAGACCGAACCGGTGGGCGTTCGCCAGCAACCGGACTTTCTCAATGCGGTGGCCGAATTGCGGAGTCGCCTTGAGCCCGAGGCGCTGCTGCGGGTGGCGCAGGAGGTTGAGCACCGCATGGGCCGGCGCCGCATCCGGCGCTGGGGCCCGCGCTCCATCGACATCGATCTGCTGCTCTGGGGCGATCGTGTCATCGCATCCGACGAGTTGTCGATTCCTCATCCGGAGATGAAGCGCCGTAATTTCGTTCTGGTGCCGCTGGCTGAAATCGCTCCGGAGGTCGAGTTTCCGTTGCAGCGAGTGACCATCGCGGCACTCCTGGAGCAGTCGCCTGATCCTGGTGTCGTCCGAAAGGTGGCGCCGCCGGACGTTCTCTGGCACATGGAAAGAAGAGAGGTGGGCGTTGCGCCTTGAATATGTGGCCATCGAAGGGATCATTGGTGTGGGCAAGACGAGCCTGGCTCAACTCCTGGCCACGAGGTTCAATGGGCGCCTTTTGCTCGAACAGCACGAGGAGAACCCTTTTCTCGAGGACTTCTATCACAACCCCCGTCGCTACGCCTTCCCGACTCAACTTTTCTTCCTTCTGAGCCGCTATCGCCAGCAGCAGGACATCCCGCAGCGCGATCTGTTCCATCATCTTCTGGTTGCGGACTATCTTTTCGCCAAGGATCGCATCTTCGCCTCGATCAACCTGGAAGCGCGCGAGTTGGCCCTCTATGAACACATCGCCACCCTTCTGGAACGCGACATCCCGCGGCCCGACCTGGTCATCTACCTGCAATCGAGCACCGAACGGGTGATGGCCAACATCCGCCGCCGTGGCCGTTCCTACGAAAAGTACATCACCGAAGAATACCTGCGTGCCTTGAACGAGGCGTACAATCAGTTTTTTTTTCACTATGACGATTCACCGTTGCTCATCGTGAACGCAACGGAGATTGATTTCGTTCATAATGAAGAGGATCTGGAAGACCTCCTGCGCCAGTTACAGCGCCCGATTTCGGGCACGCAGTATTATTCACCCCAAAAATCGTGATGCGCCATGTTTTTGTTGTTTCGACTTATCTTCTGGGGCCTCATTTTCTACTTCGCCTACCGGCTGGTCACCAATATCCTGAAGCCCCGGCAGCCGCGCTCCCAGGTTCGCGGGAAACCCAAAACCAAGCCGCCGCTCGATCTCGACGATGCCGACATCGAGGACGCCAAGTACAAGGAGCTGTGAGCAGCGAAGCGGGACGGCCGGAAGGTTTGGTCTTCACCGGGATGTGGCGTGACCTGGAAGACACGCAAGACGGCAGGCGTGGGTGCGGCGTGTCCGTGGTACTCGAGTGGCTGATGCCGCGTGATGGACGAGCTTGTTGTCGTTGACACAGAATGACTCTTTACCTGCGAATCCTCAAATATGTCCGGCCGTATTGGGCCCATCTGTTCGGCTCACTTCTCTGCATCGTCCTCTTTACCCTCTTCAGCAGTGCGACCGTCGTCTCGATCATCCCTTTTCTGCGGACGATTTTTTACACACAGACCGTCACATCAGTGGTCAGCCAGGGCCCGCGGGAGGCGGCGCCCTCTCTGAACGCCGCCGAACCGGGTGGTGAGTTGCTCCCGGGTCAATTGGAACACAAGCGGGCTGAACTCACGCGCAAACTGAACCAGCTTTTTCTCGGCGACAACCCGCGTTCCTCGCTGTTCCGCGTCTCGCTCATCCTGGTGCTGATCGTTTTCCTGAAGGGATTGTTCGGCTACTTACAGAGCTATTTCATGGCCTATGTCGAACAGGGCGTCATCCGAGATCTGCGCGTCGACCTCTATCGACATCTCCATTCGCTGTCCCTGTCGTTTTTCACCCGCACCTCGTCTGGAGAACTGATTTCGCGCATCGTCAACGATGTCACGCTGATCAACAATGGCATTTCGGCGAGCTTCGTGACGCTTATCAAGCACCCGTTGCTCATCATCGCCTACCTCTCCATCGCCTTCTACCTGAGCTGGCAGCTCACGCTTGTCGCTTTGCTGATTCTACCCCTCAGCCTCGTCGTGATTGCCAGCCTCGGGCTTCGTTTGCGCAGGCAGAGTGTTGTTTCCCAGGAGAATATCGCCGATGTCACCTCGGTGCTGCAGGAGACGGTCTCGGGTGCCCGTGTGGTGAAGGCGTTCGGCATGGAGAAGTTCGAAGTTGCCAAATTCACACGAGCAACCCAGCGCCATTTTCGTAGTCTGCTGCGCATGACACGCGTGCGCAATCTGGCGTCGCCGCTGACCGAGTTTCTCGGCACCCTCGTTGGCGTTGGGATTCTGTGGTTCGGCGGCACACAGGTCTTGCGGGGGGATATTCTGGCGCCGGAGGAGTTCATCGCCTTCTTGCTGGTGATTTTCTCGGTCATGCAGCCGGTCAAAGAATTGTCGAGCGTCAACAACCGCATTCAGGAGGCGCTGGGCGCGGCCCAGCGTATCTTCGAGCTGCTCGACACCCGCCCCGACGTCCAGAACCCGCCTTCGCCCCGGCGGGTCTCAGCTTTTCGTGACTGCATTCGTTTCGAGCACGTGTCGTTCCGCTACGAGGATGATCTCATTCTTGACGGCATCGACCTCGAGGTGCGCAGAGGAGAGATCGTCGCCATCGTCGGTGCCAGCGGCGCCGGCAAGTCGACTCTGGTCGACCTGATCCCACGCTTCTACGATCCGACCGAAGGCCGCATCACGCTCGACGGCGTCGATCTGCGCGAGCTGGATATCTGGAGTCTTCGCTCGCTGCTCGGTATCGTCACCCAGGAGACGATTCTGTTCAACGACACCGTGCTTCGAAACATCGCTTATGGTCTCGAGGAGGTCCCAATGGCTCGGGTGATGGAAGCGGCGCGGATGGCCAACGCCCATCGTTTCATCCTGGAGTTTCCGCAGGGCTACGACACGGTGATCGGCGAACGCGGCGTGCGTCTCTCAGGGGGAGAGCGACAGCGCATCGCCATCGCCCGGGCGCTGCTCAAGAATCCGCCGATCCTCATCCTTGACGAAGCCACGTCGGCTTTGGATACCGAGTCGGAGATGCTCGTGCAGCAGGCCATCGAGCGGCTGATGGAGAACCGTACCTCGCTGGTGATCGCGCACCGGCTGTCTACGATCCTCAACGCCGACCGCATCGTCGTGCTCGATCACGGCCGCATCGCGCAGGAGGGAAGCCACGAGGAGCTGGTGGCGCGGCCTGGGATCTACCGCAAGCTGTATCGCCTGCAGTTCCGGGCGTGAGTTTTCGACATTCTAACCGGAGGATTTCCATGACGGAATCGAAACGCGTCGTCCAGACCGGTGGCGCTCCGAAGGCGATCGGGCCCTACAGCCAGGGGATCATGGCCGCAGCCGGCCGTCTGGTGTTCACGGCGGGGCAGGTGGCCCTCGACCCGCAGACTGGCAAGATGGTGGAAGGCGATATCGCGGTGCAGACACGCCGGGTCTTGGAGAATCTTCGTGCCGTGCTGGAAGAGGCCGGAAGTGGACTGCAGCATGTGGTGAAGACCACTGTCTACCTCCAGGATCTGGCGGATTTTGCGGCCATGAACGAAGTGTATGCATCCTTTTTTGCCGCGGCGCCACCGGCGCGTTCCACGGTGCAGGTGGCCAAGCTCCCTGCCGGGGCGCGAGTAGAGATCGATGCCATCGCCGTAGTGCCGTGACCTTTCCGCCACGTCCGCCGCGCTCTGGGCCGGTGTTGCTCGGGTTGCTGCTTCTCTGGCTTCTTTTTCCTTCTGCGGTTCAGGCGCAGGGCTCACAGAATCACCGACCGGTTGCGCCGGATACAGTCCGGCAGGCACAGCGGGCCAGGTCGCCGACAGGCGCTCTCCTTCGGTCGCTGGTATTCCCGGGCTGGGGACAATGGTACAACGGCAAGAAAATCAAGGCAGTGGTGGCGCTGACGGTCGAAACTGCCTTGATTGCTCGCATCGTCGTTGCCAACAACCAGCTCCACAAAGCGAAGACCGAGGCGGAACGATTCCGCCTGGAGGATCGGCGCAATCTGACCTTCTGGTGGCTGGGGGGCACAACTCTTCTCAGCATGCTGGATGCCTACGTCGACGCCTACCTGTCCGATTTTGATGCCGGTCCGGATCTGTCGGCCAGGGTGATGCCGGCTTCCGATGGATCGGAGGGGATTGTTTTGGCTGTGCGCTTTCGGTTTTGAGCTTCTGGTGATTGCTCACTAACCTGGGAGGATGAGCCTTGGAGACAACGCAGCAGGAGAGAGGGAACTGGGGTTCGACGGCTGGGTTCATTCTGGCTGCCGCCGGGTCGGCCATCGGTCTGGGCAACATCTGGCGTTTTCCGTACATGACCGGGCAAAACGGCGGTGCGGCCTTCGTGCTGATCTACCTGGTTTTTGTCGCTCTGATCGGCATTCCGGTGATGATCGCCGAACTGACCATCGGCAGGCATACCCAGAAAAATCCGGTTGGCGCTTTTCTGAAAATCGTTCCCGGCACGTCTTGGCACTGGCTTGGCATGCTTGGGGTGATAACCGGGGTGGCGATCCTGTCCTTCTATGCTGTCGTCGCCGGCTGGACACTCGGCTACTTCTTCAAGGCGCTGGTGGGCGACTTCAATCGTGCCATGACACCGGAGGTCTTGGGGAAGCTGTTCACCGGCTTTATCGGCAACCCCGCCATCGCGATCGCCCTCCTGGCCGCCTTCATGGGGATCACCATGCTGGTGGTCGTTCGGGGTGTTTCCGAGGGCATCGAGCGCTGGTCGAAGATCCTGATGCCGTTGCTCTTTCTGCTGCTGTTGATGTTGTCCATTCGTTCGGTCACTTTGCCGGGCGCCGGCAAGGGGCTTGAGTTTTACCTGAAGCCGGATTTGAGCAAGATCCATCCTGAGACCGTCGCTCAGGCTCTGGGCCAGGCGCTCTTTTCGTTGAGCCTGGGAATGGGGGCGATGATCACCTACGGCAGCTACCTTTCGAAGCGTGACGACATTCCGAAAGCGGCCGTCTCGGTTGCCATCTTCGACACGCTCATCGCCGTGCTTGCCGGACTGATGATCTTCCCCGCCCTTTTCTCTGCCGGACTCGACCCGGCCGGCGGCCCTGGACTGGTGTTTGTGGTGTTGCCGTCGATCTTCGCCAAGATGCCCGGAGGCTGGTTTTTCGGCAGCAGCTTTTTTCTCCTTCTCTCTGTGGCTGCCCTGACTTCCACCATCTCGCTGCTGGAAGTGCCGGTATCGTACCTTGTCGATGAGAAAGGGTGGACGAGAAAAAAAGCGGTCGGGCTGACAGGCCTGTTCACCTTTGTTCTCGGTATCCCGTCGGCCATCTCCCAGGGAAGTTCAGCCTGGTTCAGTAAGTTGCCGGTGGTCGCCATGGACTTTCTCAGCCTGATGAACGCTCTTTTCGGCAACTACTCGTTGAGCGTCGGAGCGTTCTTCATCTCCGTTTTTATCGGGTACAAATGGGGCGTGTCGGCAGCGGTCTCGGAAGTCAGAACCGGAGGAAATAGCTTTCCGCTGAGCGGCTCCTGGGGCTTCGTCGTGCGCTTTATCTGTCCTATTGCAATTTTCTTCGTTTTGGCTTATATTGCCGTCACGGGCCGGTACTTCTAGCTGTTGTATGTGGCTTCCCGCTCCTGAGGAAGCTGCGTGGACTTTCTGGCGGGTGGTGCAAACGAGGAGCTGTGCTCTTGCTTCGGTTCGCATGGGTGGTCCTGCTTGTGGTGCTGCCCGTGGCCGCAGTGGCTCAGACGCGCGGCGGAGCTGATTCGACCCAAAGTGTGCCGGTCGGCGCCGACCGTTGGTTTGCGCAGGACAAGATTCACCACTTCGCCGCCAGCGGCTTTCTGTCGGGGATGGGGTATTATCTGGCCCGCCAGCAGAACGGCATCAGCAGCGGCCGCGCTGCCGGAGTGGGGATCGGGATCTCCATGGTCTTCGGCGCGGCCAAGGAGCTGCGCGACATCGGTCACGGAACGCCGAGCTGGAAAGACCTGGTCGCTGATTTGGCGGGGGCGGTCACCGTGGCCTTGTTGATTCGCGGCATGTGACGGCTGACATAGAGTGCACGCGCACGTAGGGGCCGGCGGGCCGCCAACCGGGATTCCCGAGTTCCGGGCCTTGCTTCGTGATGCCAACGACAAATCCGATCAGGCCGTACCCTTGATACGACGATCACGTTTCGTCTTTTTTGTTTTTGGAGACAGATGACGCAGCCAGAAATCGATAAGCCGCACTCCAACTGTGGCATCGTCGGTGTGTACGGTCATCCGGAGGCGGCGCGTATCGCCTACCTTTCTCTCTATGCTCTGCAGCACCGTGGCCAGGAGAGTTCCGGCATTGTCACAAGCGATGGTCGGCATGTCTACAAGCATGTCGGTATGGGGCTCGTAGCGGATGTCTTTGCGCGGGAAGAGACGCTGCGGCAACTGAACGGCCATCTGGCCATCGGCCACAACCGCTACTCGACCACCGGGTCGACTTTCCTCACCAACTGCCAGCCTTTCCTGGTCAATTTCAAGGAAGGACCGCTGGCCATCTCCCATAACGGCAACTTTGTCAATTCGGGCTCTCTTCGCCGCAGACTCGAGGAGGAAGGGTCGATCTTTCAAACCACCACCGACACCGAGGTGGCGCTGCACCTGATGGCCAGCTCGCGCGCCGGCGATCTGGTCGGCAAGATCCGCGATGCCTTCGGCCAGATCCGTGGGGCCTACTCGATCGTTCTGATGAGTCGGGACAGGCTGTTCGCCGTCCGGGATCCGCGTGGCTGGCGGCCGCTGTGCCTGGGCCGACGCGATCGCATGTGGGTGGTGGCTTCCGAGACCTGCGCCCTCGATCTTGTTGGTGCGCACTATGAGCGCGATATCGAACCCGGCGAGATTCTCATCATCGATGAGGCTGGACTCCGTTCCGAGCGGTTGCCCGAAGAGGCTGGGCGGTATGCCTGCATCTTTGAGTATGTCTATTTCGCTCGTCCGGACAGCCGTATCTTTGGCGAGAATGTCGACAAGGCGCGGCGCAAACTGGGGAAGAACCTGGCCCAGGAGGCGCCGGCCGATGCCGACATCGTCATCTCTGTGCCCGATTCCTCCAACACGGCGGCGGTCGGCTACTCGCGGCGCAGCAGCATCAAGTTCGAAATCGGTCTCATCCGCAATCACTACATCGGCCGCACGTTCATCCACCCCGACCAGACGGTTCGCGATTTCAGCGTGAGAATCAAGTTCAATCCCGTACGCGGCGTGCTCGAAGGCCGAAGGGTGGTTGTGGTGGAGGATTCCATCGTCCGCGGCACCACCCTGCGCCAGTTGACCCAGATGCTCCGCAAAGCCGGAGCGAAGGAAGTGCACGTTCGGGTCAGCTCGCCACCGATCGTGGCGCCATGCCACTACGGCATGGACTTCCCAACGAAGAAAGAATTGATTGCTGCCCACAAGAGCGTCGAGGAGATCAAGGATTATCTCGGCGTTGACAGCCTGGAGTATCTTTCCATGGAAGGTCTGCTGGGTGCGGTCCCTCAGGATCAGGGCGGGTATTGCACTGCTTGTTTCGATGGCAACTACCCGGTGCCGCCCGAGAATGTGGGCAAATTTCAGCACGAAAACAAGGAAACGGGCGAATGAAGCCGAACAAGTCCCGGGTCGCAAGACCACGTCGCTGGCTGAAATGGTTGGACTATGTTTTTGTGGCCCGGCCCACTCTGTTTTTTCCGGTATGGACGATATTCCTGGCCGGGTTTTTCTCCGCCGGAATGGCGGCAAGCAACCAGCCCGTGAGTGCCGCAACCGACAACGGCGTGTCAACCAGTGTTGCCGACTTCCTGCCGCTCGGCATCGCTCTCACATTACTGATGGGCGGCATCTTTGTTCTGAACCAGATTCACGACGTCAGCAGCGACCGGGCCAACAAGAAACTCTTTCTGGTGGCCGAGGGCCACCTGCCTCGGGAGACGGCGGAGAGGGAGGCCTACTTGCTGATTGGAACAGGGTTGCTGATCAGCGTCGTTGCCGGTCTTTTGCCACTCGTTCTGATGCTGGCGCTGCTGGCCGTTGCCGGGGTACTCTACAGCGTGCGCCCGTTCAGTTGGAAGGATTACCCACTGCGGGGCTGGGTTGCCAACGCAGCCGGAGGGCTTTTCATCTTTCTCCTCGGGTGGTCGCTTCAGCGGGGCGACTTGGTGATCGCGGTCGAACGGGCTCTGCCATACGTCTTCGCTGTCAGCGCCGTCTTTCTCTACACGACATTGCCGGATGTCAGCGGCGACCGGCAGAGCGGCAAGGTAACCTTCTCGGTTCGGTTCGGCCAAAAGTGGACCCTGGCGCTGGGAGCGTTGTTGGAAGTGGCCGCCCTGGTTGGCTCTTTCTTGGACAGGGACCCCATCCTGTTCTATCCGGCTCTGTTTACGGCACCTGTCTTCCTCTGGGCTGTGTACACCCAGAAGATGCGCGACGTGCTGCGCGCCGTCAAGTGGTCGATCTTGCTCCTGGCGCTTTATGTCTGCGTAAACTGGCCTGCCTACTTCCTGGTCTTGCTCGCCGTCTACCTGGCGTCCAAATGGTACTACCGTTTTCGCTTTGGCATCGAGTATCCGAGTCTTTCCGTGTGAGCGCGGTTGGAGGCCTGATGATAGGAGTACGCAACGACAAATGTGATTTCTGCGGCGCCTGTGTGGCGGTCTGTCCTTTCGATGCTATCGATCTGTATGAATCGAGGATCGAGATCAGCGAGCAGCGCTGCACAGACTGCATGTTGTGTGTGTGGATTTGCCCGGTTGAGACGCTGGCCCCCCTGAAGGTCGTTGAGGAGGAGGGATGCGAGACAGCTACGACTGCATTGTAGTCGGTGCCGGTCCGGGCGGCTCTTGGGCTGCCAAGCATGCCGCCGACGCGGGCCTGAAAGTTCTCCTTCTTGAAAAGGATCGTGAGGTGGGTGTGCCGGTGCGCTGCGCCGAAGGTGTCGGTGAGGCCAGCCTGAAGATGGTGGTCGAGCCGCGCGATCGCTGGATCGCCAGTATCGTCACCGGGGCGGTGCTGGTCTCCCCGGATGGCCAGGAGGTGGTGCTGGAGAACGGCAAAGAGCGTGGCTATGTCCTGGAGCGCAAGATCTTCGACTATGACCTGGCGATGATGGCAGCGGAGGCTGGCGCCGACGTCTTGACCAAAGCGTACGTCTGTGGGCTTCTGAAGCCCAACGGCAAGGTGGAGGGCGTGCGCGTGCGCCACATGGGCAAGAGCTACGATATCCGGGCTAGAGTGGTCATCGGTGCCGATGGGGTGGAGTCGCGCGTGGGTCGCTGGGCCGGATTGCGCACGAATATCAAACTCAAAGACATGGAGAGCTGCCTGCAGATGACGCTGGCCAACATCCGTGTGGACAGTCGCTACATCTGGTTGTATTTTGGCAAGGAGGTGGCTCCAGGCGGCTATCTGTGGGTTTTTCCAAAAAGTGATACCGTTGCCAACGTCGGCCTCGGCATCTCGGGGGACTACGCCCGCCGCCGCGCCGCCGCCCACTATCTGAAAGACTTCGTCGATCGGAATTTCCCGGATGCGGCGGTCCTCTACACCGTTGTTGGCGGAGTACCGTGCGCCCCGACCCTGAAGAAGATCGTCGGCGACGGCGTTATGCTGGTCGGCGATGCCGCCCATCAGGCGAATCCGATCAGCGGCGGCGGCATTGTCACCGCCATGATGGCTGGACGCATCGCCGGCAAGGTGGCCGCGGCGGCAGTCAAAGAAGACGATGTTTCGGAGAGGCGGCTGCAGGAATACCCCGAGCAATGGCATCGCCTCGAAGGGAAGAACCACGAGCGGCTTTACAGGGTGAAGAAGGCGGTGCACAGGTTGTCAGACGAAGACTTGAATCGGACCGCAAGGACTGTTCTCAGCCTGCCGCCCGAACAGCGCACCCTGGTCAATATTTTCAAGTCCGCACTCTTCAAGCATCCAACGCTCATCTTTGAAGCCATCAAGGCGTTCATGGGATAGAGTCCAGCTTGGTCCGGGACGGTTCTGCTGTACGGGATGGAGCCGCGAGCGGATTCCGGAGGGGCGGGTCAGCCGCCGATTTGTGGAGAGACATGCCGAAAGACGAAAGGGTCATCACCGTCTCCAATGCCCTCAGCATCTGCCGGGCACTGCTGGTCGTGCCGATCATCTACTTCTTGCGCCGGGGTGGCCCGCAGGCCAACATCGACGCCGTGCTGTTGATGCTGCTGGCGGCGCTGACCGACTGGCTCGACGGCTTTCTGGCGCGCCGGCTGCACAAGACCTCCAATGTCGGCCGCGTGCTCGATCCGCTGGCCGACAAGATCGCCATTGCGGCGATCGTCGTCATCCTGGCCGTGGAACGCGGGTTTCCTCTCTGGTTTGTGGCGGTCGCCCTTACACGCGACCTGGCGATCTTGATTGTGGGGTTGTACATCGCTCGGCGCTACCACTACATCGTTGAATCCAATATGTACGGCAAAGTGACGGCCACGGTGCTGGCACTGTTGATCATCGTCTATACGCTCGAGTGGAGACTCGCCAGTATCATCCTCTTGTGGGCTGCCCTGGCGATGCTGATCATCTCGTCCGCAAACTATCTCCAGCGTTTCGTGCATTTGCGCCAGACGTTCGTTCGCTCCGGCTCTTTGCCGCCTTCACGACGCCGCGTGGCTGCCGATTCGTAGTAAGTGTGGACGTGCTCGAGCCTGAGGTTCGCGCATCAGATTTTCGAAAGAGATTCCCTTGGCAAACGTACTCGGAAAACTGCGAAATGGTCTGGCCAAGACCCGCGCGGGGCTGGTCGGAGAGATCTCTCGGCTGATTTTCAGCCGGAACAAAATCGACGACCAACTCTACGACGAGTTGGAGGAGTTGCTGATCGCCGCCGACGTCGGTGTAGACACTTCCATCGACCTGATCGAGAGTCTGCGCCAGGAGGTGCGGCGGCGGAGTATCAGCCAGCCGGCGGAGTTGTATGACCTCCTGGAGGCTTTGGTGTCGGAGCGCCTCAGCCAGCGGCAAAACGGGCAGGAGGCGACGGCGGAGGACTACTTCAGCCCGGTGGTCAAACCTTTTGTGATCATGGTGGTCGGTGTCAATGGCACCGGCAAGACGACGTCGATCGGCAAGCTCGGGCATCACTTTCGGCAGCATGGCAAACGTGTTCTGCTTGCGGCTGCCGACACCTTTCGGGCGGCCGCCGCCGACCAGCTCGGGATCTGGGCCGACCGCATCGGAGCCGACCTGGTTCGGGGTCAGCCTGGCGGCGATCCTGCCGCCGTCGCCTTCGACGCTTTGCAGGCGGCCAGGGCGCGCAACATCGACGTGCTGATCGTCGATACGGCGGGCCGGCTTCACACCAAAGTCAACCTGATGGCCGAGCTCCAAAAGATCCGCCGCGTCCTGAGCAAGGGAATGGAAGGTGCACCGCACGAGGTTTTACTTGTGCTGGATGCCACGACCGGGCAGAACGGCCTGGCGCAGGCTCGGCAGTTCACCCAGGCCGTGGGCACCAGCGGAATCATTCTGACGAAGTTGGATGGCACGGCCAAAGGCGGCATCGTGCTGGCGATCCAGGATGAGCTGCACGTGCCGGTGAAATTCGTCGGCGTCGGCGAGGCACTCGACGACCTGGAGCCGTTCGATCCCAAGGCGTACGCCGAAGCGCTTTTCGAGTAAGCGAAAGATGCGCAAGAAAAAAATCAGCCTCGTAACCCTCGGCTGCCCCAAGAACCTCACCGACTCGGAGGTCCTCGCCGGAGGTCTGCGCAGCGCCGCTGTGGAATTCGTCGACGATCCGGAGGAGGCCGAGGCCATTATTATCAACACCTGCGGGTTCATCGACGCTGCCAAGCAGGAGTCGATCGATGCGATTCTGAGCGCCGTAAAGCTGAAACAGCAGGGCCGCTGCGACCAGGTGTTCGTCACCGGCTGTCTTTCGCAGCGGTATGGCCGGGAACTGGCAGCAGAGATTCCGGAGGTGGATGGCTTCTACGGCAACCGCGACCTGCGTCGGATTGTGCGCGACCTGGCGCATCGACTCGATCTGCGCACCGAGATCCTCGGCGAACGCGAGCTTCTTTCGCCCAAGCACTATGCCTATCTGAAAATCTCTGAGGGCTGCGAGCACCCCTGCACGTTCTGCGCCATTCCGGGCATTCGTGGCCCGTTTCAAAGTCGGCCGATGGAAGACCTGCTTGCCGAGGCCGAACGTCTGGCGCAGATGGGGGTGAAGGAGCTCATTCTCATCGCCCAGGACACGACCCAATACGGCGAAGACCTGTACGGTGACAAGCGGCTGGTACCGTTGCTCGATCGCCTTGCTTCGATTCAGGGGATCGAATGGATCCGAATTCTGTACACCTACCCTGCCAATTTCACCGACGATCTGGCTGACCTTATTGCTGAACGGCCAACGATTTGTAACTATCTGGATCTCCCGATTCAGCACATCAGCGACCGGCTGCTGAAGCGGATGGCCCGCCGGGTCGACAGAGCCGGCATTGAACGCATCATCGATACCTTGCGCAGCAGGGTACCCGAGATCGCCTTGCGCACCACCCTGATCGTCGGTTTCCCTGGAGAGACCGAGGAGGACTTCGTCGAGCTGGTCGACTTCGTGGAACAGGTTCGCTTCGAACATCTTGGGGTTTTTACCTACTCTCGCGAGGAGGGCACGCCATCCTACAATTTTCCGGATCAGGTGCCGGAGAAGGTCAAAAGGGAGCGGTGGCAGGTGCTGACGGACTTGCAGAACGAGATCGTCGAACAGAGAAACGCCTCTCTGGTAGGCCGCGCGCTGCGCGTCCTCGGCGATGGCCTGGATGAGGAGTTGGGGGTGGCCCTGGGTCGCACCTGCTGGGATTGTCCCGAGATCGATGGTGTCGTGCAACTCGACAAGGCCGTACCCGCGGGAAACTTTTGTCAGATCCAGGTTGTGGAATACGTGGGGCGCGATCTGGTCGGCAGAGTGGTCGAAGATGAGTCACACGTGCCGTACCATGTCGGTGTTTAAGCAAGGGATCCTCGTGGTTCCGAGGAGGTCAGGATGTTCGGACGGCTAAGTCTGGCGGCAGCACTACTGGTTTCCACCTTGTGGGTGTTGCCGGCGGTGCAGCTTGATGCCCAGGTGGTGGAGCTGTCGGAAAACGCGACGCCGCGCTCACCGTACTTCGACTTTGACGTTGTCAATCTTCGCGACGACAAGCCGGGCCAGAGTCGGCTCGACGTCTACATCAAGCTGGCCAACGATGCGCTTGTTTTCGTGAAGGATGATAGCGGCCGCTTTCGCGGGCGCTACGAGGCGTCTGTGGTCATTCTCGACAGCGACAATTTCCAGATGGATGGCAAGGTGTGGAAGGAAGACATCTACGCGAATGATTTTGATGCCACCAATTCGCGAAAGCGCTTCCATCTGACGTCGGCGAGGTTCAGCCTGCCGCCTGGGAAGTACACCGTGTCGGTCAGCCTCACTGATCTGGAGACCAACTCCACCAACAGTCAGAAGCGACAGATTGAACTGAGCGACTATGATCGAGACAAGTTGATGCTCAGCGATGTCCTTTTTGCCGACTATGTGCAGCCGGACTCGACCGGCACCCTGGTATTGCGTCCGAAAGTCTCCTTTGAAAAGACCGGCCGCGGTGAGCTGTTTGCCTATTTCGAGATCTACGACCCCCGCCCGCCCAAGGACTACGTCGTCGAGTACCAGATCACGGACAAGAAGGGGCATCGACTGTTTCGTGACCGGCTCGATGTTCCGGCATCCGGGGAGCGCAGCAGCTCTTTCATCCGCATCGACACCAGGAAGCTCGTGCATGGCAGCTACCGGCTCAAGATGAAGGTGTCGGACGGAAAGAGGAAGGTCAAGAAAGAAACGCCCTTTCTCATTCGCTGGCAAGGAGTCCCTCCGACGGTGGCCGATCTGGATCTGGCCATCGACCAGATGCGCTACATCGCCAGAAGAAGCGATCTGAAGAAGCTCAAGAAGCTCAAGAAGGAAGACAAGCTGCGCGGATTCTTGGCTTTCTGGAAGAAGTATGACCCGACGCCGGGGACCGAGACCAATGAACTCCTCGACGAATACTTTCGCCGTGTCAACTATGCTGACGCAAATTTCGGGACGTACACGGATGGCTGGAAGACCGACCGCGGTATGGTCTACATCACCTTCGGGCCGCCCGACGATGTGGAGCGGCAGCCGTTTCCGGAACGGTACGAGACCGACAGCCAGGTGCCGTTCGATCCGTTCGGGGGTCGCGCCATCAAGGCGAAGGAATATTGGATTTACTACAACCGCAACCTGGTTCTGGAATTCATCGACGTGACGGGATACGGCGAATTCAAGCTGCGTTATCCTCAGCTCTTCTACCAGTACGTTCGCTGACTTTCTGAACTCAACCGTGACAGCCCGCCTACCCACCATAAAACCAGAGCGCTTACGTCCGGGGGACACGATTGGCGTTATCTCTCCTGCCAGCCCGATGAAACCGGAGAGGCTGAAGGCGGGGATCGACTATCTTGAATCCCAAGGCTATCGGGTGAAGCTGGGGCGGCACGTTCATGACGCCACCGGTTACCTGGCGGGCGACGATGAGGCCCGAGCCGAGGATCTGATGGCAATGTTCCGCAACCCCGAAGTGCGGGCCGTCTTCTGCAGCCGCGGTGGCTACGGCACTCCGCGCCTTCTCGACCGGATCGACTACAGCGTCATCCGGCAGAACCCGAAGATTCTCGTTGGCTACAGCGACCTGACGGCCCTACAATTGGCCATCTGGCGAAAGGCGGGCCTGGTGACATTTTCCGGGCCGATGGTGGCCGTGGAGATGGGCCTTGGCATCGATCCCTTCACCGAGAAGTGGTTTTGGCGCACGCTGACCTCGGCCGAACCGCTCGGCAACCTGGCGAATGGTGAGGCCCTGCACGTCCTGCACCAGGGGGGCGGCTTTGAAGGAACATTGCTTGGTGGGTGTCTGTCGCTGGTCGGCTCCCTGATCGGCACACCGTTCATGCCGAAATGGGACGGCGCAGTTCTTCTGATCGAAGACATCCAGGAGGACCCCTACCGTGTCGACCGCTGGCTGGCACAGATGCGCCACGCCGGCATCCTGGAGCGCGTCGGCGCCGTGGTCCTGGGTCAGTTTCTCGACTGTGTCCCCACGGGTGAAACGCCAAGCTTTCCGGTGGAGGAAGTGCTGGCCGACTATCTGACAAAACGGCCCATCCCAGTGCTTTGCGGTCTTGCCTATGGCCACGGCGAGCGCAAGTACACCATGCCGATCGGCGTGCAGTGCCGTGTCAACTCCGACGAAGGGTCTCTGGAGCTCCTGGAAGCGGCAGTGGTTTGACTGCACCATCGCTATTGAGATAGAGACGGCTGATCGAATGATGTTGGGTTCTGGCAACGACATCGAGCTGCATAGTCGTGTCAGCGTTCCGTAGTTGCAGCCTGGCTGCGCAGACGCGAAGGACGGACCCTCTGTGGCTACTCTGAAACTGGCGGTTTTTGCGTCGGGGAGAGGCTCGAACCTGGCCGCGATCCTGGATGCCATCGAGCGTGGTGAGCTCGATGCGCAGGTAAAAGTGGTGGTCAGTGACAAGCCCGAGCCCGGCGCTTTCGAGATCGCTCACCGGCATCAGGTTCCCACCTGTTCGCTGCCACCGGGCAGTTTTCAGAATGAGGCCGAATACATTGCCTCTCTGCTCGGCGTGCTGTCCCGCCATGAGGTGGACTTCATCGCCCTGGCGGGATACCTCAAGATGATCCCTGCCGAAGTTGTGCGTGCGTACCGTTCCCGTATCGTGAACATTCATCCCGCCCTTTTGCCCGCTTTCGGCGGCAAGGGGATGTTCGGCCGCCGCGTACATGCTGCGGTGCTGGAGTATGGCTGCAAGGTGACGGGCGTGACCGTTCATCTAGTGGATGAGAGCTACGACACCGGGCCGCCGGTGGTGCAGGAGTGCGTGCCGGTGCGCGAAGATGACGATGCAGAGTCTCTGGCAGCGCGAGTGCTGGAAGTGGAGCATCGGATCTATCCCAGGGCTCTGCAGCTTTTCGCCGAGGGTCGGGTCAAAGTGGAGGGTCGGCGGGTGCGGGTGAGAGGGGCTGGGGAATTTTAGCTTGACTCTTAGGCGGGCTGGTGTTAAATTTGATATTTTGTATGGGGTGGTGATGAAGAAATGAAGATCAAAATCGTTCATCTGAGTGAGGGGGTGCACTCCTTCGACTTTGTCGAAACCCCTCAACAGTTGGGAGTGCAGGCCGACAGCCCCTATGCCAAGGATGTCGACGTTCACATCGAGGTTGACAAGCGCAGGCGGCACCTGCATGTGACCGGCACCGTGCGGGCGGTGGCGCATTTCGAGTGTGACCGCTGCCTCGAGACCTTCGACCGGGTTGTTGAGGACCACTTCGACAAGGTCTACTCGACGGACCCGGATTATGTCGATCGCCGGGTGGATGATGACCTGGTGTTTCTTTCTCCGAATGCGGTCGAGCTTGATTTCACAGCCGACGTGCGCGATGCCCTTCTGCTGGCTGTGCCCATGAAGGTGCTTTGCCGCGACGATTGCCGCGGGTTGTGCCCGCATTGCGGCGCCAACCTGAATCGCGAGAGCTGCGACTGTCGAGTTGACGAAGTCGACCCGCGGTGGTCTGCTTTGAAGCAACTGCGTCATTATTCGCACCAATAAAGGAAAGCGAGGTACGTCTTGCCACTACCAAAACGGCGTCATACAAGGACCAGGCGGAACAAACGGCGCACGCACTGGAAGCTCTCTGCGCCGACCGTGATTTCCTGTCCGAATTGTCACCATCCGCGGGTGCCGCACCGGGCGTGCCCCAACTGCGGCTACTACCGTGGACGTTCGGTCTTCATCCCGAAGGAAGTGTAGCCTGCGGGCGGTATGCGGCTTGGGTTGAGGACGGAAGCGTCGAGCCGGCTCCATGGGGAGGGCCTCGGGCGGGAGGCGAGGTGGTGAAATGCACCCGGATGGACAGCCGTAAACGGACGAGGCTGGGATGCGAATAGCCGTCGATGCCATGGGGGGCGATTATGCACCTTTGACCGCAGTTCAGGGTGCTCTCGAGGCGGCACGTCTTGCCAAAGGCGAGTATGAAATTGTGCTGGTGGGTGATCAAGGGCAGATCAAGGCCGAGATCGCCCGCCATTTTCGTACCCATGACCTGCCGGTTCACATTGTGCACGCCTCCCAGCGGATCGAGATGGGCGAGTCGCCGATGGCGGCGCTCAAGAAAAAGCCCGACAACTCGATCTCCATCGCCATGCAGCTCCACAGGGACGGCGAGGTGGATGCGGTGGTCTCGGCCGGCCACACAGGGGCCGTGATGGCGGCGGCACTGCTCGGCCTTGGACGCATCCGGGGCGTGCGCCGTCCGGCTATCGGCTCGCTCCTCCCCAACGGCCAGTGCGTCAGTATGCTCATCGATGTCGGCGCCAACGTCGACTCCAAGCCGATCAATCTGCTGCAGTTCGGCATCATGGGCAGCGTCTACATGCGCAAGGTTCTGGAGATCCGCAATCCGCGCGTGGGGTTGCTCAGCATCGGCCAGGAAAAGGTGAAGGGCAACGAGTTGACGCTCGAAGCCCATGAGCTGCTCGAGCGCAGTCCGTTCGTGGAGTTTGTCGGCAACGTCGAAGGCCGCGACATCCTTGGCGGCGAGCTGGATGTGGTTGTCTGCGATGGCTTTGTCGGCAATGTCGTGCTCAAGTTTGCGGAAAGCATCAACGGCGTCTACTCCCGCAACCTGAAGCGAAAGATCGGTCGCAAGATCTTCTCGAACATCGGCGCGTTCCTGTTGAAGCCCACGTTTCGCCGGCTGCGGAAGATCTTCGATTATGAAGAATATGGAGGTGCGCCGCTGCTGGGCATCAACGGCACGGTGATCATCTGCCACGGCGGCTCGACGCCCAAAGCGATCCGCAATGCCGTCAAAGAAGCCAGGAAAATGATCAGCGAGAACGTCAACGCCGAGATCCACCGCGAACTCGTGCCAAACCAAGAAAAGCGAACCAAAACTGGAGCCAAGGTTGCCGCAGAAGATTCATTCGATGATCAGGGGAATCGGGGCGGCCGTTCCCGATAAGATTCTGACCAACCAGGATCTGGAGCGGATGGTCGATACGTCGGACGAGTGGATTACGGCGCGGACCGGCATCCAACGCCGCCACATTGTCAGTGACAACGTGCTGAACTCGGACCTCAGTGCGCAGGCGGCGCGCCAGGCATTGAGCGATGCTGGCATGTCGGCCGAAGAGATCGACGTGATCGTCCTGGCCACCGTGACAGGGGACATGACGTTCCCTTCGACGGCGTGCTTCGTCCAGGAAAAGATCGGCGCCGTGAACGCCGCCGCCATGGATATCAGCGCCGCCTGCACCGGCTTCATCTATGGCCTCACCCTGGTCGATGGTATGATTGCCGCGGGGCATTGCCGGAACGCTCTGGTGATCGGCTGCGAGGTGCTCAGCCGTATTGTCGACTGGAGCGATCGTTCGACTTGTGTTCTCTTTGGTGATGCCGCCGGGGCCGCTGTGGTGACCCCTGCCGATGGCCGAGATGGCCGCGGCATTCTGGGCACCTATATCAAGAGCGACGGGCGGCTGACGCATCTTCTCAACATGCCGGGTGGCGGTACCAAGGTGCCGCCCCGAGTGGCCCTGGAAGAGGATCTTTTCTACCTGCGCATGGAAGGTCGGGAGGTATTCAAAGCCGCAGTCAATGCCATGGGGGAAGCCTCGCAGCGAGTGTTGGAGAAAACGGGGCTTGGCAGCGATCAGATCGATTTGTTCATCCCACATCAGGCCAACATCCGCATCATCAGGGCCACTGCGAAAAAGCTGAATCTCCCGGACGGAAAGGTCTACGTCAACGTGCATGAGTACGGCAACACCTCGGCTGCCTCCGTCCCTCTGGCCCTGACAGAAGCGCGCCAGAAGGGATTGGTGAAGGCCGGCGATACGGTGCTGATGGTCGCCTTCGGAGGGGGACTGACCTGGGGGTCAGCCGTGGTGCGGCTGTAGACAAGGATGGAAGGAGCGGAGGAAGAGATCGAGACCATCGCCTTTCTTTTTCCGGGCCAGGGGGCTCAGTTCGTCGGCATGGCCCACGACCTGTACGAAGCGGTCCCGCTGGCCCGCGAAAAGTTCGAACTGGCTGGAACCGTGCTCGGCTTTGATCTCGCCCGCATCGCCTTTGACGGGCCTGAAGAAGAGCTGAAGCAGACACAGGTGACCCAGCCAGCTATTTTTGTGCATAGCATCATCGTCAGCGAACTGCTGCAGGAACGCGGCCTCCGACCGGCGATGGCCGCCGGGCATAGCCTGGGCGAATACTCGGCTCTGGTAGCCGCCGGAGCCATGACCTTCGCCGACGCCCTGAAGGTGGTGAAAATTCGCGCCGAAGCGATGCAGAGCGCCGGCGAGGAGAACCCGGGGACGATGGCGGCCGTGCTCGGCCTGCAAGACGACATCGTCGTGGAGGTATGCAGCCAGGTCAGCAAGACCGTGGGTGTGGTCGAGCCGGCGAATTTCAACTCGCCGGGCCAGGTTGTCATATCCGGCTCGATAGAGGGCGTGCAGGCAGCTGCCAAGATCCTGTCCGAGCGTGGGGCGCGGCGTGTCGCACCTCTGGTCGTCAGCGGCGCGTTCCACTCGCCCCTCATGGCACCGGCGCGGCAGGCGGTTGCTGAGGCACTGGGCCAGGTCGATATTCAGCCGGCGCGCATTCCTGTCTACGCCAACGTGACCGGAAAGCCGATGACGCAGCCCGACGAGATCCGGCGACTTCTCGAGGAGCAGATCACCCACCCGGTACTGTGGGCGGAACTGGTTCAGAACATGATCGCCGACGGTGCCCAACGGTTCTACGAAGTGGGGCCGGGCACCGTGCTGAAAGGACTGCTCCGGCGCATCGACCGTTCGCGGCGATGCATCAGCGTTGGCACCTGGAAGGATCTGAACTCGATCGAAGCGAACTGAGGAGGGCGGAGAAGCATGGGCAGCCACAGGCTGGAGGAGAAAGTGGCCATCGTCACCGGCGCCTCGCGCGGCATCGGCAAGGCCATTGCCCTGCGCCTCGCCAGGGAGGGAGCCGATCTGGTGGTGACGGCCACAACCACGGAGGGAGCAGAGCGGACGGCCGAGGAGATACGATCCCTCGGGCGGCGCTCTCTAGCCACCGCGCTCGATGTGGCGGTGTACTCTCAAGCAGAGGAGCTGGTTCGGAAGACCCGGGAAACTTTCGGCAGGATCGACATCCTGGTCAACAACGCCGGTATCACCCGTGACAACCTGCTGGCGCGCATGTCACAGGACGAATGGGAGGCGGTCCTGAAGGTGAACCTGACGGGAACCTTCAATTGCATCCGGGCTGCCACCAAGACACTGATGAAGCAACGGGCCGGCAAAATCATCAACATCGCCTCTGTGGTCGGTCTCAGCGGAAATCCTGGGCAGGCGAACTATTGCGCCGCCAAAGCGGGCATTGTCGGCCTGACCAAGTCGGTCGCCAAGGAGCTGGCCAGCCGCAATGTTCAGGTCAATGCCGTGGCTCCAGGATACATTGAGACCGACATGACCCGGGCCTTGTCAGAGACTCAGCGCCAGGCAATCACCGACCTGATCCCGCTTGGCAGGGTGGGTCGCCCGGAAGAGGTGGCTGGCCTGGTGGCTTTTCTGGCCTCTGCCGATGCCGACTACATCACAGGGCAGGTCTTTCAAGTCGACGGCGGTATGGTTATGTGAGCCGACACGTCGGGCGACTCTCGGCAAGAAATCGTGTACTTGAACTTGTGCGATCATCATCTGCTAACCCGAAGAGGAGGAAAAATCCAATGGCTGACATCGAAGCGAAAGTCAAAGACATCATCGTGGAGCAGTTGGGTGTCGACGCCAACGAGGTGACGCCCGAGGCCTCTTTTATCGATGATCTCGGAGCTGACTCGCTGGACACGGTCGAACTCGTGATGGCGTTCGAGGAGGAGTTTGACATAGAGATCCCTGACGAAGACGCCGAAAAGATGAGCACCGTCGGCGACGCCATCAATTACCTGAAGGAGAAACTTGCTGACAAGGAATCGTGATCGGAGAACCGTTCTGCCCGGTCCGCAGCCGCTTTGTTGCCGGGATGAGCATTTGCGAGGGGGGTGCTGCTGATGGCTGCTAGAAAAGTGGTCGTGACCGGGATCGGCGTGGTGACGCCTCTGGGCTCCGAGATCGAGGAGTTCTGGCGGCGCCTGCTCCAGGGCGAAAGCGCCGCTGATTTGATCACCGCCTTCGATGCCAGCGAGTTTGAGACGCGGTTTGCTGCTGAGGTGAAAGGCTGGAATCCCACCGATCACCTCGAGCGCCGTGAGGCCCGGCGAATGGACAGATTCTCTCAGTTTGCCGTCGTCGCTGCGGACAAGGCGATTGAGGATTCCGGGGTGGAGCTGGAAAAGGAGGACCTGGAACGATTCGGAGTGATCGTCAGCTCCGGCATCGGTGGGATGCATGTGTTCGAGCGTGAATGTCAGGTGCTCTTCGACAAGGGGCCACGCCGGGTCAGCCCCTTCTTCATTCCGATGATGATCGCCGACATCGCCCCCGGGCACATCTCCATTCGCCACGGGCTCAAAGGGCCGAACTATTGCACGACTTCGGCTTGTGCCTCCAGCTCCCACGCCCTTGGCGATGCCTTCCGAATGATCCAGCGCGGTGAGGCCGACTTGATGGTTGCCGGTGGAACCGAGGCCGCCATCACCCGGATGGGGATCGCTGGCTTCAACTCGATGAAGGCACTGTCGACGCGCAACGACGACCCCAAGGCCGCAAGCCGTCCGTTCGATGCCGACCGCGACGGCTTCGTGATGGGTGAAGGGGCCGGCATCGTGGTTCTCGAGGAGCTGGAGCACGCCCGGGCCCGCGGTGCCAGGATCTACGGAGAGATCGCCGGGGTGGCCTATACCGCCGACGCCTATCACATCACGGCGCCTGCCCCAGGAGGCGAGGGCGCGGCGCGGGCCATGCGGCTGGCGCTCGAAGATGCCGGGATTCCTGCAGGCGAAGTTCAATATATCAACGCCCACGGCACATCGACACCGCACAACGATGCCGCCGAGACCGCCGCGATCAAAAGGGTCTTCGGTGAGCATGCCTACGAGGTCAACATCAGCTCCACGAAGTCGATGATCGGTCATCTGCTGGGCGCCTCGGGTGCGGTCGAGCTGGTGGCGACCTTGCTGACCGTGCGCGACGGTGCCATTCATCCGACCGTCAACTATCAGACACCGGATCCCGAATGCGATCTGAATTACACTCCCAATGAGCCCGTTCGCCGCGAGGTGGAACACGCCATTTCCAATTCCTTCGGCTTTGGTGGCCACAATGTCTGCCTCGTGGTGCGCAGAGGCCCGCAGTAATTTCCCCCCAGCTCAAGGTAGGTGGTATCTTTGCGTCGATTTACTGCATGGTTGAAACGTCTGGCTCCCGGCGATCATCGGCCTCTGAGAGGCAGGGTCGAGGACGCGGCGCGCCTATCCGACGTCATCGGCTATCGCTTTGTCAACAAAGCTCTCCTCATCCAGGCCCTCAAGCATCGTTCCTACCTGCCCTTTTCGAATGAAAGGAGGGTCGACTCCAACGAGCGGCTGGAGCTACTCGGCGACGCAGTGCTCGGCCTGGTGGTCACAGAGCACCTCTTCCGCCTCTACCCGAAGAAGGAAGAGGGCGACTTGACGGCCCTGAAGTCGCTCATGGTGAGCCGTAAGATTCTGGCCAGTTCGGCTCGCCAGATCGGCCTCGGGGACTTCGTGCTTCTCAGCCAGGCGGAGGAGCGTTCCGGGGGGCGGAATCGTCCGTCCATCCTGGCCGATGTTTTCGAGGCCCTCACCGGTGCGATTTACCTGGACGGGGGGCTGGCCTCGGCGCGCTCTTTCGTTCAGAAGCACCTGCTGTCGCGCATGGATGATATCGTTCATCAGGAGCAGCATCGCAACTACAAGAGTTTGCTTCTTGAATACGCCCAGGGCCGCAATCTTGGCGCCCCCATCTATGTGGTGACGGCCGAGCAGGGTCCAGACCACGACAAGACGTTCACCGTCGAGGTTCGCATCCAAGACCAGGCGGTCGGCAAGGGCATGGGGAACAGCAAGAAGAAGGCTGAGCAGCAGGCGGCCAAATCGGCCCTCGAAAAGTTGATGGTCGGCTGAGCATGACAGAACATGAGTTCGACCAGTTGCTGCTGCGACTCACTGCGGCACGCTGCAGCCGAAGATCCTTTCTGGCAGGGGCCGCCACCCTGTCCCTGGTGGCGGCTTTGGGCCGGCCCGCAAAGCTTGCTGCGATCGTGGGTGAGGGCAGCAAGAACGACTTCGACGAGCCGCAGTGGCAGGTGCTGCGGCAGGCTGTGACGCGCCTCATCGCTCCCGCTCCGGGCTGGCCGGATCCCATCGCCCTCGGCGTGGCTCGTGACATCGAGCAGGCCATGCTCGAAGCCGACCCAAAGGTGCAAAAGGACTTCCGAAAGCTGCTGTCAACACTGGGGAATCGATTCGTCGCTCTTCTGTTTGACCTGCGCTTCACACCTTTCACCAGGATGTCACCAGAGGACCAGACGGCCTACCTGCGAGACTGGATGACCAGTTGGATGCCGCAGCGGCGGGCCGGCTTCCAGGCTCTGAAACGCCTGACGGTCTTCGCTTACTACACCCACCCCGATGTCTGGCCAGCCATCGATTACGATGGTCCCTGGGGCAATTTCTCGAAGGAGCCCGACTCGCTTCGGGTTCTGAGACCGGATCCCGAAGAGAAGGTCAGAGCTGAAGTGTGCGTCATCGGTTCCGGAGCCGGGGGTGCGGTGGTGGCGGCCGAGCTGGCAAAGGCAGGCATGGACGTGGTCGTGCTCGAGATGGGCGGCCATTACAGCAAGGCCGACTTCAATCAAAAAGAGCGCGACATGGTGCCCAAGCTCTACATGAAGCGAGGGTTACTGACCACCGAGGACTTGTCCGTGATCCTCCTGGCGGGAGAATGCCTGGGAGGCAGCACGACGGTCAACTGGACGACGTCGATGAGGATTTCGGACAGCGTCCTGGGGCAGTGGCGGCGATCTTCGGGGCTGGCGGAATTGACCATGGGAGAGCTGGCTCCGTCCTACCGGCAGGTGGAGCAGCGTCTGCACGTGCGCCCGGTCCCGGAAGAGCATCACAACCCGAACAACTCTGTTTTGCTGCGCGGCGCAGCCAGGTTGGGAATGCCGGTCGGGGTGATTTCGAGAAACGCGGTCAGCGATGTCGACCTGGCCAGACAGGTGGGGGTCGAGCCTTGCATTCGCTGCGGGTTCTGCGGCTTGGGTTGCTCCTACGACGCCAAGCTCAGCACCCTTATCACCTACCTGCGAGATGCCGATGCCGCCGGGGCACGGCTGTACGCCGACTGCAAAGCCGAGCGCATCGAAGTTGGCACGAAAGGTGCAAAGGTTATCCACTGCAGTTATGCTCCGAAAGAAACCCGGGAGCGCTGGCGCTTTCGGGTGGAAGCGCCACTCGTTGTCGTCGCGGGCGGTTCGATCCAATCGCCGGCTTTGTTGCTTCGTTCGCGCGTCGCCAACCGCAGCGGCATGGTGGGTCGGAATCTGTCGTTGCATCTGACCACCGCCGTGGTCGGCCTTTATGACGAGCGCATCGACATGAGCTACGGCATCCCGCAATCGGCGTACTCGTCTCAGCTCGACGAGGATGGATACGGTTACTGGATCGAGGCGGTGCCTGGATATCCGGGCCTGGCTGCCATGGCGTTGCCGGAACTCGGCGAGGCGCACCGCAGCCTCATGGCTCAGTACCCTCATGCCGGTGGGCTCATCGTGCTGGTGCGCGATCGTTCCTCCGGCTCGGTCAGCGTCGACGATCGCGGCGAGCCGGTCGTGCACTACGCCGTGTCGAGTCCGGACAAGCAGGCAATGGTCGCCGGCATCAAGGCGGCTGCTCGCATCCATTTCGCAGCGGGGGCCCGCCGGGTCATGAGCCTGCACAGCCGACTGACCGCCGCTTCCCGGGACGCCGATCCTGACCCCGATCGTGCCCTGGCCCCTTTTTTCGAGGCAGTCGACCGCCAGGGGGTGGCGCCGAATGCGCTGGCACTGTTCTCCGCCCATCTGATGGGCACATGCCGAATGGGTGCGGATCCGGCTCGTTCAGTGGTGAATGGACACTGCGAAAGCCACGAGGTGCCGGGGCTGTTTGTGTGCGACGGCAGTGTCTTCCCGCTTTCCGCGGGCATCAATCCGATGTTGACGATCATGGCGATCGCCCACCGCAGCGCGCAGCACATCATCGAGCGCCGCCAGAGGCAGGAGCTTTGAGCGCTGGCATTGCCCTGACCGGCTGTCACGCGAGCTGACAAACTCAACCGGGGATTTGATATCATGGCTGAACTTTTCTTTGTCAACCAGACCGTAGAGCTTCAGGTGGGCGAGGGAAGCCAGACACGCGTCGTCGTCGGTGTCATTCGAGAAGTGGGTGAGGATCGCCTGACACTGGAGCCGGTCGGCCAGAGCGATGTCAGCGAGAAAGTGCCACAGAGAACCCCTGCCGAGCTGTTTTTTGTGCGGCCCGATGCTCTCTATTCGATGTCCACCGAGGTGTTTGACAGCAAGACGCGGCCGGTGGTGCGGCTTTTCCTGCGACGCGACGACACGAAGGTCCATCGTATTCAGCGCCGCCAGTATTTCCGTGTGAACGTCAAGGTGAAGATTCTCTACCGCTGGGAAGGCGGCCACGGAGATCGTCCCGAGGAGGTCGACAAGGCGACTTACACCCGTGACCTCAGTGCCGGCGGTCTGCTGCTGCAGTTGGAAGAACGTTTCGAACACAACGATCGGCTGTGGATGGAGATCTACCTGCCTGACCAGCCTAACCCGCTCAATTCCTTCGGGCGCGTCGTGCGCGTGCGACCACTGACCACTGCCCAGGGACGATGCTATCTGACCGGCGTCGAGTACATCGACCTGAGCGAGGAGGCGAGGGCACGGATCACCCGGTTCCTGTTTCGATTGCAGGCACGGCAACGCATGTGACCCTGGCGGGCGGCCGCCGGTTCGAGCGCAGGCTGTTTCGCAGCGCCGGCAGGTTGAAAAACAAAAGGGCTACGCTCTTGCAGCGCAGCCCTCGCCGTCCGTCTCAGGTCACGGGTGGATTACATCATGGTCTTACCGATCTTCTTTGTGACCCACTTGCCATTTTCTTTGACCTTGAAGGTTTCAGGCATCAGTAGGTTGCCAATGCGCGGAGAAACTTTGCCTGCAACCTGGACTTCCTGACCGACGAAATTCGCATAGGCGCCCGCTGGGCCGCCGATGAGGTATACCTTCTTGGCTTCTTGATCCAGCACGCCGACCGGGATGCCACCCTTGGCGCACATGGTGCCACACATTGCAGTATCGCCATGCTTGTTGGCGGTGAAGCCGTTCGCCGCATAGCATTTGGAGTCCACTAGGACACCCGTCACGGTGATGCTTTTGGGCTTTTCACTGGCGACTGCCAGAAACGCGAAAGCCAGCACGGTGACGAGCACCGTGGTTGAGACAGAGGCCAAGCGCTTGGTCATGTTATACCTCCCTAAGTTTGGAACTGTTGGAATCAGGCAGCGCCATTACGCTGCACGAATCATCCGTCCCAATGTAACACGAGCTCCTGTGCTTTTCTTCCCGCTGGTTTCATGGAAGAAACAAAAACTCTAGCAGCTCCGGCGCACGCCGAAACGCGGGTCAAAGACTCGCGTTTCCTGGCCGATGCAGCCCCGGCGCAGGATCGGCCGGCGGCGGAGAGCTTTGTGGACGAGGTCCGGCAGCGTTTCCCGGATGCCACGCATCACTGCTTCGCTTACCGCATCGGCCTCGGCGACAGCGCTGTGGAGCGCAGCAGCGATGCAGGTGAACCCATTGGTACGGCCGGCCGGCCCATCCTGCAGGCGATCAAGGCGCGCGGGCTTACGAACGTTGTCGTGGTGGTGACGCGCTACTTTGGCGGAACCAAACTGGGAACCGGCGGCTTGATTCGGGCCTACAGTGCCGCGGCTTTCGCAGCGCTCGATGCTGCGAGCGTGGTCATCCACATTCCGCGCGCGACCCTGGAGGTTGTGGTGGGGTATGAGCACATCGGGGCGGTGCAGCATTTGATCGCGCGGCTGGACGGGATCATCGTCGCCGAGGACTACGGGGAGAGGGTGAGCCTGCTTCTGTCGGTTCCGGAGGACCAGGCTGATGAATTGGTCGAACACCTGCGCAGCATGACCTCCGGCGACGTGCAGATTCGGGTCGCCGGCGATCCCTGAGCGAGCGAAAAAGCGCTTGACTTTCAGCCGGGGTGTGTTATATTATACAGCGGCCCGGATGAGGGCCCAACATCGCGGGGTGGAGCAGTCTGGTAGCTCGTCGGGCTCATAACCCGAAGGTCGGAGGTTCAAATCCTCCCCCCGCTACTACCCCAGCAGAAGGCCTCAGAAATGAGGCCTTCTGCTTTTTTATTTAGGCCCGAGGTTGATAAGCTCTGCCGGATGGTTGGGATGATGGAACTTTTGGAGACGCGACTTTCTGATTGCACTGCGCCGTTTGTTTGGTTATGTTAAAAAACGAAGCAGAAGGGACATCGCGTCTCAACTGACCTGCATTGGTTCAGCGGGACACATCGTTTGCATGCAGCGGAACGTGAGGAGATCTGCCAGGCCCTCCAGCGTGGCGGGGAGCTGGAAGTCGTCTCAGAGCAAGATGGGGTGTTGTATAGCCGACTGATATCGGCGTGGTGAAGCTCGCCGCCATCAACTCTCAATTCTACGAACGCACGGCTCTATCCCGAAACAAAGTCGCCATGCTGCGCAAGGGGCAACAAGCCCCGCCCGAAGACGCTGTCCGGCCCGAGGCATCTCTATCTCAACTACGCGCGGGAACACTGGCTGCACGAAGGCGAGAACCCGCCGGTAGGGCTCATCTTATGCGCCCAGAAGGACGAGGCCGTCGCCCGCTGCGCGCTCCAGGGCCTGCCCAACAAGGTGATGGCCGCCGAATACCGGATGGCCCTGCCCGATGAGAAGACCCTGGCTGCCGAGATCAGACGGACTCAGGAGATTCTGCAAGAGCGTAACATCCGCCTTTTTCTTTACTGGCCACGCGAACGAAGCCATGAGCATCATGGCCGGATGCACTTGTGCAGTTCGATCCGGCTTGGAGGCGGGGTCGACGGTTGAGGAGTTGGTCTATCAGGCGAAGGTGCACCCCCTGCGCGCAGACATTTTCCGAGACGACGACGAATCGATCCGGCTGTGCCGGCATCAGGAGGAAGCGTCATGAGGTGGATGGTTTTATGGATTCTATCGGAAGTCATCTTGCTGGCGGCCATCGGCTGCCGCGATCGGGAGGGCACCTCGCAGGCTTCCGGGGAATTGATTGAGCCCAAGGGTCGCGTGCTGTTCGAAGCGAAGTTCACCGACCTCTCCAACTGGCACCATGAGGGCGGAGGACGCATCTTTATCCCCGAGCCAGGCGTCCTGCGGGTCGAGTGCATCGGCAGCCAACAGGGCGGCATCGGTGCTCAGGCTTTCTGCCGGCAAGACTTTCCCGATAGCATCGCCATCGAGTATGACCTGAAGGTGCTGACCAACAACGGCCTGCTCATCACCTTCGTCGCCATGAAGGGGCTCGAGGGCGAGGATATGATCACGGGCCTGCCGCCCCGGGAAGGGAGGTTCAACGAATACACCGGCGCCGATGCCCGCCTGCGATCCTACCACGTCTCGGTCAGTCGCTACGACGATGAGGGCAGGCACACGGGCGTGTCGAACTGGCGTCGCAACCCGGGGCTCCACCTGATGAGCCAGGGGCCGGATCTGTGCAAGGAGATCGGGAAGTGGTACCGGGTCCGCATCGTCAAACAGGGGCGTCATCTCCAGCTTGGCGTGGACGGCCGTCTGGCCCACGAATTCACCGATCCCGGAGAGCTGCCCACACCGCTGCCGACCGACGGCAAAGTCGGGTTTCGCGCCATCGGCGCCAACGTCCAGGCGCTGATCAAGAACTTCCGGGTGGTGGCGTTGAGGTGAGCGCTGGAGGGAGTGCATCCTGCGAAGATGGAGGGTTACTGGGTTGATCGTCCTTACAAACCCCTTGCATTCCCGCCACCGATTGCGTAAATTTCC
>CAZGRP010000049.1:0-24552 GCA_964527995.1 uncultured Cytophagia bacterium
GTGCGGCTTCCGTGAGCCTGGCACACCATCAGCCGAATCGGCCCCGCCTGAGTAGGCGCGGCAGCGACTCCTCAGGGGAGCCGTGCGGCCGCCGGAACGCTACGCCACCTTACCGTTCGGGTGACGATCAAAGACAGCCGGATCGTAGAGAGGAACGATCAGGTCGGCCTCTTTTCGGATGCGATCGTAGGCGTGATAATGCTCCTCCAGACTCTCTGAGATGCCAAGGGGTCGATTCTGTTCGAAATTTGGGTACTTGAAAAAGACGTCCGACAGGCAGACGCGGCCTTTGGGCGTGTCGATGACAAAGGCCATGGTGCTGCGATGATGACCGCCCACAAAAAAGGAGCGCACACCGGGCACAATCTCTTCGGTCTCATCCTCGAGCAGCCGCACCCGCGGCCAGGCGTCGGTCACCAGATGAACCAGGATGTTTCGCGGCATGTAGATGTGACGCGGCAACTGCGGCACCACCGGGTCGGGAATGTGAAAATCAGCCCATCCTCGCTTCGACAGGCAGATTTCGGCATTCGGAAACAGGTCGATGTTACCGGTGGTATAGGCGGTCAGGGGTGTGATCAGGATGTGGCTGACCTCTTCCGGTTCCACCCCGATCTTTGCCAGCGCCGCTTTCGGGCGTTCATCATCGGCCACGACCAGCTCGTGGCGCTCCTGCCACGCCATCCAGTGTTTGTTCAAGTCGCCGTAGTCGAGGGGCGGCCCGGTGTTAATCAGGATGGTGCGCCCATGACCCCGAGCCACGCCGATGAGGAAGTAGAGCGGCTCCCACTCAAAGAGCTTGTCCATCCAGTAGATCTCGCACCCCGGCACCTCCGTCTGCCCGACTTTCAGGATATCCAGACTGTACGACGCCATCCGTTTCTCCTTCTCCGTGGTGTCCAACTCTCTTCAGCGATACCAAAGCGCCCGGGTCCAGATGCCGCCGTCGTGCGGGATGGTCGTCCCGGTGGTGTAACCGGCCTCATCGGACGCCAGAAAGGCGGCAATGGCGGCGATCTCCTCCACGGTGCCGATGCGGCCAAGTGGCACGGCATCGCAGAATTTCCGCATCACTTCCGGGTCGGCGAACTGTTCCCTGTTGATGTCGGTGAGCGCCCCCATCGAAGCAATGCAGTTGACAGTGATATTGTGCGGGGCGAACTCCATGGCCGCGGATTTGGCCAGCATGTTCATTCCAGCCTTGGCGACGCAGTAGGCGATCTGGTATGGCGCCGGGTATTTTTCCCCGGCCGAAGTGTTGAAGATCATGCGTCCCCCCTGGCCGCGTTCGACCATGTGCCGGCCGACGGTCTGGGTGACGAAGAAGGCACCGGTGAGGTCGACATCAAGCTGGCGGCGCCAGGCCTCTTCGGTGCACTCCAGCAGGCTCTGGAAGATGACGATGCCGGCGTTATTGACCAGGATGTCGATGTGGTCGAAGTCGCGCAGCGCCGCGGCGACCGTCTCCTGGACATCCCGCAACACCGAGACATCCATTTTGTAGGCCTTGGACCCGCGGCCGAGGGTGCGAATCTCCGAAGCCGTGTTCTCGGCTGCCGGCCCGTCGATATCGCAGAGGATGACGTCGGCACCCTCGCGAGCGAATCGCAGGCCGATGGCCCTGCCGATGCCGCGGGCACCGCCGGTCACCAGGGCGATCTTGCCTTTCAGGCGTTCCAAATCAGGCATAGGCACCTCCGTTGATGGGCATCAGATGTCAGGAATCGGGTCCCAGGAACCAGAAGCGAGGAACCATCGGCCTTCAGCGGCTTGAGAAACCGCCGTCCACGATCAATGCCTGTCCAGTGATCCAACTTGCCTCGTCGCTGGCCAGGAAGAGAATAGCATTGGCGATATCGTCCGGCTGGCCGATGCGACCAAGCGGGTGGAGTTGATCGTACTCGTCGCGCCGCTCTTCGAAGTCCGGTCGTTCCAGGCGCGCCATCTTCGTGTCGACCAGGCCAGGACAGACGCAGTTTGCCCGGACGCCCTTTCCTGCGACATCCATGGCCACCGCACGGGTGAACGAAACCACCCCGCCCTTGCTGGCACAGTATGTGGCGTAACCGGGCGCGGCCACAAAGGCGAGTTGCGATGCCACGTTGACGATACACCCGTGGCCGCTCTCCAGGTGCGGCAGAGCGTGTTTGATGACGAAGAAGACGCCCTTCAGGTTGACGTCCAGATCACGGTCCCACTCCGCCTCGGTCGTCTCGCGCAGATCTTCGCCGCGGCGGAGGACGCTGGCATTGTTCACAACGATGTCCAGCCCGCCAAACGTGCTCACCGCCGAATCGACCATTCTGCGAACATCGGCTTCGATGGAGACGTCTCCCTGGCAGTACGCCGCCTTCCCTCCGGCATCCTTGACGGCGGCTACAACCCCGGCCAATGCTTCTTCGCGGCGACCGGTCACCATCACGGCAGCACCCTCGGCAGCAAACCGTTCCGCAGTGGCCCGGCCGATGCCGCTTCCGCCCCCCGTGATAAGCGCGACACGTCCTCTCAAACGGTCCATATGCACGTAACCTTTCTTGTCGGAGATGGGTATCTTTGGTGACGACAGGGGAGCGAACGAATGGGGTAGAGAGTGGTGGCTGGGAACCCCGACGTCGAAAACGACATCGGGGTTGAAGGACACCTGGAGTTCCTGTCTCCACCGCCAGAGTGCGCGGCTGAACGGCCCGCGAGCACGTAATCCCCATCGACATGGGGATGCACGCCGTCTTCAGGAGAGAGAAACAGTACCAGAGGCTGTTTGAAACGTCTCTTCACCGCCGCTGAGGCAGGTCCAGCCGAGCCCGCTTCGCTGCGCTGGCCATCGACGCGCGCCGGACTCTAAGATCGGTCCCCGGCCTGGGCGGCAAAGTCACCCGCCCGTACCCCGTGCATGCGCTTCGCCTTCCCCGTATGGCATCCAATGTAACGCAAAAAGGGCCGGTTTGCAAGAAGATTCTTGGTAGAAGAAGTCGCCGCCGCGGCAATGTCCGGCGGCGAGCAGCGGCAGAACGAGAACAACGCACGGGTGCCAGCCAAGGCGCGTTCGCCGCTGCGATATGCCGCGATCATGCGCAGTTGTCTGTGCCGCAGACGATGGCTTCCAGTTGGGCTGGCGCTCACTGGAGCCATGCCCAGTGGGGGCTGTAGTCGGCTGCCGGAGAGAAGGTCAGGCGCTTCAGATCGGCACCCTGCGCAGAGATTGCATACAGGTCCCAGTCCTCGTCATCGCGGCGCCCGGCAAAGACAAGGCGGCTGCCGTCGTTGGACCAGGCTGGCGGTCCCACCTCGGCAAGGCCCGTCCTCAGCGTAGTTTCGTGCAAGCCTTCGCTGTCGATCAAAAAGATGGAACCCGGCGCCGTCTTCGATATGTAGGCAATGCGTTGGCCGTCAGGCGACCAAGCCGGCCAGGCGGGATCATGGCTCGGGGCGAACCTGGCGATTTCACCGCCACCACTGTGCACAATCGCCAACTGGGCACTCGGTGTGGCGCGTTTCACAAAGACAATCCGGTTGCGGCTGGACCAATCCGGCCACAGTCCGCCAAGCGTCGTGCTCAGGCGGATTTCCGGGTAGCCATCGACATCGAGCACGGCGACGATCAGGAAGCCGGAGAAGGTGCGCGTGCCGTAGGCCACTTTCAGACCACCCGGTGCCCAGCTCGGCGAGTTCTGTTGAAAGGGGTCCTGCGTCATCTGCTGCACGAAGCGCCCGTCGGCGTGCATGATGTAGAGATCTCGACGCCGCGGCTCTGCCAGACTGTAGCGGACGAAGGCGATCCTCTGTGCGCTCGGCGACCAGACAGGGTCGGCGTGACCGACATCCGCGGTGAACGTAAGCTGGCGCAGATCCGAGCCGTCGGGCTTCATCGTGAAGATCTCCGGATTGCCGTCCCGGTCGGACACAAAAACTACCCGCAACTGTTGCGCTGGCTGCCGATCGACCCGAAGGTGAACCACGCCCCGCCATTCGCGCCCGTCCGGGTCGACAGCCTTGCACGACACTGCGTAGCTTCCAGGAGCATCCGGAGACTGCCACGCGACTTGCAGTCCCGTCACCGCCTGCAGTTCGCCGGCAGTGGCTTGCCACCGGTACGGAACCGCCATCAGAGCACGGTTCGGCGGCACCGCCGTCAGGGTGATCGTCTGGCCGGGAGAGACAAACACTCGTGAGGCAAGCACTTCAAAATACTGCGTGCGCGGGGGGTCAGGAGAGAGGGGGCTGCCACGCTCGCAGCCCAGGGAGGCGGTCAGGAGGCCGACTCCCAGCAGGAGGGGGAGTAGAGACTTCATGGCTACCACCACGGATACATCGTCCTACAACTCGAAGGCCTTGACAGAGGCACGCCGGTCGTTTGATACAATTGCGTTTAGCAGGCAGGATTGAACCGGCTGCGAAAAATTTTCATCCCTGAAAGTCCGCAAGCCCGCACAGCGTCAAGGCTGGTATTGCCTGGTGCAAAAACCCTTCCACAAGCAGGCCAGGTTCTTGCAGAAAACCACAAACGAATGGACGGCTGCGAAGCCGCCCGGATCACAGTGGCCGGGGATGGACCAGGCGACTGGATCACAATCATCCACCTACCGGCGATGGCGTCCGCCCTTGATGGTTGTCCACCAGCGGAAATCAGTCTTCTTGAACGGAGAAAAAAAGGACCTCAGGCGCCGCTTCTTCTCGGGGGCGCCAGGGGATGATTGCGGCGAGTCGCGGCGATGTTTCCTGAAGGGCCTGGTTTTGTCGCTGGACTTGCTCATCGATGAGGGTTGTCGCCATCTTTCTGAATACGGGTCGGAAAAATTACATCATCAATTTACACAAATGGCGGCCTGAGCGCAAGGGATAAAATATTGACTTTGGGCAGTTGAATATGTAACTTGAAGTTTGAATTTGCACTTCAGATCGCCATGCGACCCGCACCTGTGCAGGGACGCAATCGCCGTGACCTGAAGAAGGACGCACCTGTAGCACGCCTGGAGGCGAAATGGCAGTCGACATTCGAGAAACGAGCGATCTCGCGGTCGTCGAACAGCTGAGGGAATCCTACCAACAGATCGTCGATGAAATCGGTAAGGTCATCATCGGCCAGCGGGACGTCATCGACCAACTTTTGATCGCCCTCCTTGCCAAGGGGCATTGTCTTCTGGTCGGAGTACCCGGGCTGGCGAAGACTCTCCTGATCAGTACTCTGGCGCGCGTACTCAATCTCAAGTTCAGCCGCATTCAGTTTACGCCCGACATGATGCCGTCGGACATCACAGGCACCGAGATCATCGAGGAGGATCATGCTACCGGCTACAAGCGATTCAAGTTCGTCCATGGGCCGGTATTCGCCAACATCGTTCTCGCCGACGAGATCAACCGCACGCCTCCGAAGACCCAGGCCGCCCTCCTGCAGGCGATGCAGGAGCACGAAGTCACTGCCGCCGGCACCACCTACAAACTCGAAGAGCCCTTTTTCGTGCTCGCCACCCAGAACCCCATCGAGCAGGAAGGAACCTATCCCCTTCCCGAAGCCCAGTTGGACCGGTTCATGTTCAACCTCTGGGTCGATTATCCCTCAAAGGAAGAGGAAGCCGAGATCGTTCGTTCGACAACGAGTGCCTATGAGGCAGAGCTGAGTGTGGTTTTAGACGCCCTGCAGATCTTGAAACTCCAGGACTTAGTCCGCCGGGTGCCGGTTTCCGATGCCGTCGTCGACTACGCTGTCAACCTCGTGCGCATGACCAGGCCAGGGTACAACGGCTCTCCCGAGTTTGTCCGCGATTGGATCAGTTGGGGCGCTGGACCGCGCGCGTCGCAATACCTGATTCTCGGCGCCAAGACGCGCGCCGTCCTGCAAGGTCGCCCGACACCCGAAATCGAAGATGTCCGCGCCGTGGCCAAGCCGGTGCTGCGACACCGCATCGTCACCAACTTCAA
This sequence comes from uncultured Cytophagia bacterium, assembly GCA_964527995.1. Taxonomy (GTDB): domain Bacteria; phylum Zhuqueibacterota; class Zhuqueibacteria; order Oceanimicrobiales; family CAZGRP01; genus CAZGRP01. The sequence goes on from CAZGRP010000049.1 coordinate 5,917, forward strand.
CGCCGAGGCCGAGGGCATGAGCACGACGGACATCATCGACCGCCTCCTCCAGGACGGGAAACTGTAGTGTCTGTCGACAAGAAAAGCGACTACCGGCGCTACCTCGACCCGGAGGTCCTGTCGAAGCTGAGATCCATGGACCTGCGCGCCCGGCTGGTGGTGGAAGGCTTTATCGCCGGCATGCACAAGAGCCCCTACCATGGATTCAGTGTCGAGTTCGCCGAGCACCGCCAGTACATGCCTGGCGATGAAATCAAGCATGTCGACTGGAAAGTCTACGGCAAGACCGACCGCTACTATGTGAAGCAGTTTGAGGAGGAGACCAATCTCAAGGCCTACCTCTTGCTCGACACCTCCGCCTCGATGGGATTCGGCTCGGGCAAGGTAACCAAGCTGGAGTACGCCTCCTATCTGGCCGCTGCCCTGACCTTCCTGATGCTGCGCCAGCGCGACGCTGTCGGCCTGGTCACCTTTAACGACAAGATCCGGCGCAATCTGCCGCCGCGGTCGATCACCAGCTACCTTCACCTGATTCTCAAAGAGCTCGACCGGGTGCGACCCGGCGAAAAGACCGACGTCGCCGACACCCTCCACAACATCGCCGAGCGTGTCAAGCGCCGTGGGCTGGTCGTCCTCTTCTCCGACCTCCTGGATGAGCCGGCCCGGGTCATCTCCGGACTGAAGCACTTCCGTCACCGCAAACACGAGGTGATCGTCTTTCACATCATGGACCCGATGGAGCTGCGGTTCGACTTCACCTCCGACGCCGTGTTCCGCGATGTCGAGACGGGCGAACAGATCGCCACCCAGCCGGTTCACATCCGCAATGAGTACCGCCGCCAGGTACGGGCCTTCATCGACACGTACCGCCGTTCCTGCCGGGAAGACCGCATCGACTACGTCCTGCTCAATACCCGCGAGAACTTCGATCGGGCGCTGTTCCAGTATCTGATCAAACGCCGGCGCGTGGGAGGCTGAGTTCGGAGGACACAGACGGGCTTCCAGGAAACGGGAACTTTCGCGGACCGTAGAGAATGAAATAATACGGACCGGGCGAAGGCTCAGGGCCTGGTCCCGGCATTCGAGGATGGCTTTCAGAAGGAATCGCTTCGGCCGAGCCCATCAACACGCGGCGGCATCAGGGACGGTGGCGGCCGATCAGCAGAAAAAAGAGATCGTGATGGGTTGTGCAAGATAGGGCCGGAGAGGGATCGCCGGCCTTTTGTGCGTCAGGATGGCCGTTCAAGATCTTTCAGACTCTGACCGTAGAAAAACAAGAAGGCATCGTCGTTCGGCAACTCCAGTGGTCTGCAGACATCAGGGACGAAGATCACTGCAGGGATGCAGTACCGGGTGAAGACCACTGGAAGGCGACGATGCCTTCCTTATTGTCCAGCCCTTCCCCCTTGCAGGCGTCACGCCGCAACCACGTCGCGTGCACGCCGCGTGCCGTTGTTCTGCCGGGCAAACCCGACGTACTTGATGCGGCATGGGAACCCGCCGTGCTGAAGGGAGCAGTTCCCCCAGAGGTCGCAGCGATAGGAGCAGATCACCTCTTCTCCGTCACCGAAAGCCGCCTGGCCCTCGGTGGCAGCCGCAAGATTAGGGTTTAGCCGCTGGCCCACCTCCACCGACATGAAATGTTTCCGGGCAATCGCCTCCACCGAATTCGTGCAAGGCGCTCCGGGGGGCAACAGGCGCTCCGGCCGCATGCTGCGAATGGCCCGAAGGACAGCGGGGTCATACGGCACCTCTCCCCAGTTATCGATGGTTAGACCGAGCAGATCGTGCACCGCCACCTCGAGCGCCATCGCCTCGATGGCCTCATCGGCGTGATGCACCATATTGAGGATCAGTCTTGGACGAAACCCGGCGATCGTCTCCTCCATGCGCTCCGCGGCTCGAGAATCTACTTTGCGGACCTTTGCGAGAATGTCGGCGAGAAGCCGGGTATCCCGGTGGTGGGATGGATCCTGGCGGTATTGCAGAATGGCGCTCACCTCAGGATCCTGCCCAAAAAGGCGCGTCAATCGCCGAAACAGGCACACCTTGATGAAATTGTAGGCCTCCTGAATCGACGGAGGCTCTGGGTTGGCCACCACGATCCCCGTGTCGGCTGCCAGAAAAAGATCGATTTCGTTGAAGGACATTCCGGCACCGATGTCCACCAGAGTGAAATCGGCCTGCAGCCGTCGGATGTGCCGGATGAGCTTTTGTTTCTCCCAGAATTTGCGATTCGCCATGCCGGCGACTCCCGGGGCCCCGCTGACAAAGCGCAGATTGGCGATCGGTGTTTCGCAAACGATCTCGGAGAGCGAGCGAACGCGGCGGGACATAAAATCGTGCAGCGTCTTGGTGGGGATTTCCATCCCCATAGCGACGTGGAGGTTGGAGCCGCCGAGGTCGGCGTCCACCAGGATGACTCGCTTGCCACTTCGAGCCAGCGTCACGCCGAAGCAGGCAGCCAGAACGGTCTTGCCGACACCACCTTTACCGCCGCCGAAGGCGAAGACACGACTTCGCGTCGCTGTCCCTCGTTCGGGCAGTGGCCGGTCCTCGGCAAGCTGTGCACTCTGTGTCGCCTGGTCGTTTTGGGAGGGTTCGACAGGATCCCCGCGATGGGGTGGGTGCTTCTCTCTCTCGGGCTGTGCCACCTTGATCCTCTCTCGAAAGGATGCGCCGGCCGTGGGGGGTGCCGCCAGTGCCGCTCAACACGGAAACAGCCGTCCGTCCGCTCTGAACGTCAGGACGTAGGATTGCTAGCGTGCATGGGCGCGCACGGCGCTTGGCCGAGCAAATACTGAACCATCTTGCCCCTGTCTCGGGCAGCCCTGGAACCGTCCTGATTCTTCGCTGCTGAATCGATTCGCGGCACTATCGCAACAGTGCCGCAGTGTCTCATCCCGGACAGTGTCTCACAAAAGGCTGCAGATCTATAAACAGACTGGGAAATGATAGTCGGCAGGAAGACTGCCGCAGCCCGGAATCCTGGCTTGAAAAAGGGAATGCCGCCAGCTCCATTCCGTGCCACGGGCGTTGGCGCATCATCACGCGATTCAATATAACAAACGGCATCCCGGAAAGCAAGAGTGAGTTCGGCCGCTGGTGCAAATTTCTTGACATCCTCCGGCGCCCCTTCGTATATTCCGGCATGACGTTGCGAGACCAAAGCAGCGGGGATCTCTTCGAGCCGCGGTCTGAAGTCGACCTGGTCCTTGAAGGCCTCAACCCGGAACAGCGCACAGCGGTGACGCATGATGCCGGCCCCTTGCTCATCGTCGCTGGCGCTGGAACCGGCAAGACCAAGGTGATCACCCACCGCATCGCCTATCTCATCGCCACCAAGAAGGCACGGCCGGAGGAGATTCTGGCCCTCACTTTTACGGAAAAAGCCGCGGCCGAAATGGAGGAGCGCGTCGACGTCCTGGTGCCCTACGGCTTTGCGACGGTCAACATCTCCACCTTTCACTCGTTCGGCGACCGCCTGCTGCGCGACTACGCCCTTGAACTCGGCTTTGACCCCGATTTTCAAGTCCTGGGACAGGCCGAGCAGTTCATCTTCTTCCGCCAGCACCTGTTCGACTTTCCGCTGCGCCTGTTCCGGCCTCTCGGCAATCCGACGCGTTTCATTTTTCAGATTCTGAATCTGTTCAGTCGGGCCAAGGACGAGGATGTCACCCCTGATGAATATCTCGCCTACGCCGAGGAATTGGCCCAAGAAGCTCGCCGGGCGGAGCTGGAACCGCAGAGTTCGGAATTGCAAGAGGAAGCGGAGAGGCAACGCGAGCTTGCTGAAACCTATGCCGCCTACCAGAGACTGCTGGCCGAGAACGGCAGGATCGACTTCGGAGACCAGATCCTTCTGCCTCTGAGGCTGTTGCGGGCGCGGCCCCGGGTGCTGAGCGAAGTCCGCAAACGCTTCAAGTACATCCTGGTGGACGAGTTCCAGGATACCAACTACGCCCAGTTCGAGTTGGTGAAGATGTTGGCGGCTGAGCATCGCAACCTCACCGTGGTCGCCGACGACGATCAGTCGATCTACAAATTCCGCGGCGCCGCCATCAGCAACATTCTGAACTTCCGGCAGAGCTACCCGGATGCATCCCTGGTCGTGCTGACGCAAAACTATCGCTCCACCCAGGCCATTCTGGACGCCTCCTATCGGCTGATCCGCCACAACGACCCGGACCGCCTGGAGGTCCGTGAAAAAATCGACAAGCGACTCAGGGCTGTTCGCTCCGGCGGCTCCCCGCCCGAGCATCTGCACTTCGACACTCTCACCAGCGAGGCCGAGGCGGTGGCCGAGATGATCGAGCGGAAAGTCGCCGACGGAGAATACCGCTACCGTGATTTCGCTATCCTGGTGCGCGCCAACAACAGTGCCGATCCGTTCCTGAACGCCCTGCACCGGGCCGGCATCCCCTACACTTTCACCGGCAACCGCGGCCTGTACAACCGCCCTGAGGTTCGCCTGTTGCTGGCCCTCGTCCGCGTGCTCAGCAACCTGGCCGACTCGATCAGCCTTTACTTCCTGGCCGCCTCCGAGATCTACGAGTTCCCCATGGAAGATCTGAGCCGGCTGATGAGCGACGCAGGCAACAGCCATCGCACCCTTTATGAGGTCTTCAAGCGCGCTGCCGCAGTGGAGGATTCGCGGTTGTCTTCCGAAGGTCTGGCGACACTGAAGAAGCTCCTGGCCGACCTTCGTGATTACCTCGAAGAATCGCGACGGCAGCCAGCGCCCACCGTCCTCTACCAATTCCTCAAACGCAGCGGCTACCTGCAGCGGCTGCTCGCCGACGGCACCGAGGAGGCGGACTACAAGATCCAGAACATCGCCCTCTTTTTCTCGCGCGTCGTGGACAAGTACCGCCTGGTCGCGCCCTACGGTTCGCTACCCGAGTTCGCGCAGCATCTGGAGCTGCTGCTCGAAGCCGGTGACGATCCGGCGACAGCCGAGGCGGACCCGGACATGGACGCCGTGCGTGTGCTCACCATTCACAAGGCGAAAGGACTGGAGTTTCCCGTCGTCTTCCTCGTCAGTCTGGTGGACCAGCGTTTCCCCACGCGCCGGCGCCGCGATCCGCTGGAGCTGCCTGAACCGCTGGCCAAGGACGTGCTGCCGGAAGGAGATTTCCATCTCCAGGAGGAACGCCGGCTCTTCTACGTCGGCCTGACGCGCGCCCAGAAGGAACTCTATCTCACCAGCGCCCGCGACTATGGCGGGGCCCGGCCCAAGAAAGTCAGCCAGTTCGTGCTCGAAACTCTGGACAACCCGCGAGCCGATGAGGACTACTTCCGCAGAGCCGCCACCGAAGTCATTGAGCGTTTCGCCCCTGTGCCGGAATCGGGCACACCCGCCGGCGATGCCGCTGTCAGTGGAGAGCGCCCCAACTTCAGCCATCGGCGCATCGACGACTACCTGACCTGCCCACTGAAATACAAGTACATCCACATCCTCAACGTTCCGGTCGCCCAGCATCATTCGGTGGTCTACGGGAACGCCATCCACAAAGCCATCAGTCGCTACAACGAGCGCAAGCAGCGTGGCCAACCGGTCAGCCTGGACGAACTGATCGACGTTTTCGAAAAGGAGTGGCGCAGCACCGGCTTCATCACTCGCGAGCATGAGGAGCTGCGCTTGGAAGCGGGCAGGCAGGCACTGCGGCGATTTTTCGAAGAGGAGGAACGCCGCGGCGTGCGGCCGGAGCTCGTCGAAGAAGAGTTCAAGTTCCAGCTTGGTGAATACACCATCACCGGCCGCTGGGACCGCATCGACCGCCGCGACGGCCAGGTGGTCATCGTCGACTTCAAGTCCTCCGAGGTGCGCGACCAGCAGGAGGCCGACAAGAAGGCGCGTGCCAATCTGCAGCTCGGTATCTACGCCATCGCCTATCAGGCACTTTTCGGCGAGCTTCCTGCAGGTGCTGAGTTGCGCTTTGTCGACACCGGCCTTGTGGGCCGATGCAGCATTGACCCCAAATTGTTGTCAACTACCGAGGAAAAAATCCACAAGGCTGCGACCGGGATTCTGGCCCATGATTATGAGCCCACGCCCGGTCCCATCGTTTGCGGCTACTGCGTTTTTGCCCGCGTCTGCCCCGCGACGCAGGCAAAAGTTTAACTTCCGCCAATCCAGGTCTCGCCGGCAAGCCTCCCGGAAGCCCGCATCTACACACAGGTAGCCGGCCGGCCAACTCGTTGGTTCCAGGAGGGATCTCACTGTCGATGCGCCTTCTTCATTTCGCCGATCTTCAACTCGACACCTCTTTTGCACGTCTCAGCCTGCCTCCTGAGACCGGAAAGTTCTGCCGCCAGGCACTCCGCGACGCCTGCTGCCGTCTCATCGACATCGCCGTGCAGGAGGAGGTCGACGCCGTCACCGTGGCTGGCAATTTATTTGCAGCCGACACCCTCCATCCTGAAACCCTGCAGTTTCTCTTTCAGCAATTCGAGCGCCTCGGTCGGGTGCCCATCTATGTCGCTCCGGGAAAGACAGACCCAATATCCCGCACGTCGCCCTACCGGCTGTGGCGCTGGCCGGCCAACGTTTTCATCTTCGACGAGGTTGAGCCGGTGCCGGTGCGACTCGGGAACCATGTGACGCTCTGGGGCGCGGCGACATCGAGTCAAAACGACCCCAGCGTCCTGCCAGCCGGGTTCCATGCCGCGAACGGCAGCATCCATCTGCTCCTGGCTCATCTCCCGGCTCGGAACCACGAAGCCGGGATCGCACCGCTGGATGTCGAGGCTTTCCAGGCTGCCGGTTTTCGCTGTGCCCTTCTCGGTGGCTCGATGGATTTTCATTTTGGGCCTGAGTCTGGCACACGCTTCGCCTATCCCGGCCAGCCGGAGTCGCTCGGCTTCGGGAACCAGGGCACGGGCGGTGCACTTCTGTTGCACATCGACGACGACAGCCTGAACGTCCGTCATCTGCCTACGCGTCGGCTTCGGTTTGCCGAGACGACCGTCGACGTCAGCCATGCCCGAAGTGCGCAGGAGGTCGAGGAACTCCTGCGCTCCCTCATCCCACCGGATCCGCAAACGGTGGCCCGCTTCCGGATACAGGGTCGGCTGCAGCCGGCCGGTTACGCGCGGCTCCCCTCGGTCGGCCGGTCACTCGCTGCGCAATACCTCTACCTGGACTTCCGCATCGAAGCCAGGCCTGATTTCAATCTGGACGAGCTGGCCGGCCAACGAACCGTTCGCGGCACCTTTGTTCGGCGGCTGCTCGACCAACGCCGTTCCAGCGGCAGGGCCCAGCAAAAAATCATCGACGCGGCGATCGACGCCGGACTGATGGCCTTCGAGGACCTGGAGGTTCCCGGCCCATGAAGATCCTATGGATCGACATCGATGGATTCGGCAAGCTTGTCGAGCGACGCTTTGAGTTCGGCAGCGCCCTGAACCTGATTTTCGGCGAAAACGAGGCAGGCAAGACAACCCTGCTACAGGCGATCGTGTCCCTGCTGTTCGGCAAATCGAGAGGCCGGTCCAGCCCGGCTGCGCTGGATCTCTCCGGCTATCGGCCCTGGGGACAGCGCCGCTTCGGCGGCGCTCTGAGTTTCGAACTCGACGACGGCCGAAGATACGTCATCAAACGCGACTTCCGCCGCGGCGGCCGAACGAGACTCACCTCGGATAACGGAACTCCGGCTCCCAGAAAGAAGATTCCACCGGTGCCTGAGTTGCTCGGCATCTCACGCAATGTCTTCGCGTCGTGCGCCCTGGTCAACCACAACAGCATCATGAAGCTGGCCAAACCGGGTGAACTTTCAGAAGCCATCCTGCGTGCCGCCGGCACCCAGCAGGTGGAGAGTTCCGCCGAAAATGCCGCCGCCAGGCTGCATGCTGCCCGCCACAGCCTCGGCGAAGCCACCGACGCCGAGACCCCCCGCGGCCGACTTGAGAACGAGATCGATGACCTCTTGGCCCGCAAGGCGAGCGCAGCAGCCCAACAGCGCACCTTGCTTCAGCTCTTGAGCAAACGCCACCGACTCGAGGACCGGCTGGAGCAGTATCGCCGCCAGGTCGCAGAGGTGGAGCTGGCCATGGTAGTGCGCCGGCATCGCGACGCCTCGCAGCGTCTGCGGGACATCCTCGAAGCGGAGCGGCATCTCGACGAGCAGCACCACGAGCTGGCTTCGTGTGAGCCCTTTGCTTCCCTGCCCGCCGACGGCCGCGAGAAAGTCGCTCAAGCCTGGCAAGGACTCGATCAGACACGCCAGGAGCTCGCTGCCCTCGAAGAGACGCAAAGACAGATCGAGCGTCAGATCGCGGCCGCTGAAGAAAAGCTGCAGAAAATGCAGGAGACCATGTACCTCTGCCAGCCCGGCGATTACGACTACTTTGCTGAGTCTCGAGCCGCCTGGCTTGCCGCCGTCAAGCGCCTGCACCGATACGCTGACGAAGCCCGCCAGTATGAAGAGCGCATGCGCGAACGAGGACTCTCTCCGGAGCACCTGAGAGCCCTTTCGCGCTTCTCGGAAGCAGAGTTCAAGCGGCTCGAGGAGAAAGAGGAGGAGTTCCAGCGCTGGCACCGACGCATGACCGGGCTGCAGGAGGACGTCCTGCGTCTGCGCGCAGAGCATCCTTTTCCAGCGAGCTTGAAGGTCACGCTTGCGGTGGCGACGCTCTTTTTCTCCGGAGTCAACTTTCTCATCTGGTATCTTCAACACCTGGCGTGGGGCTGGATGGTCGGCGGAGCCAGCCTGGCAGCCGTCGGGCTCCTGAGCGTGTTTCTATCGGTGCGAGAAAGCGCTCACCGGCGGCAACTACGAAGGCTGGAGAGCGAGTTGAGCGAAGCCCATGAGCGTGCCTATCGGCTCGACCGCGAGGTGCTCGACGGGCTGCAGGTCTACGGTGCCCGCTCTCTCACCGATCTGTTGAGCCGGCGCATCGAGTTCCTGGAAGCCGGCAGCATGTTTCGGGAAGTGCAAATCGCCCAGGATGATCAGCACCGGCTGGAAGAGCGCCTGGTCCGCCTGCTGCGGCCTCTGGCGGTCGACAAGATCGATGAAGACATGCTGGCAGAGATCAGTGAGCGCGTCGAAGAGACCCGGCGCTGCCGCGCCGAGTTGAATTCTCTTCTGGATCAGCGAGACCAGATCCGCAGGCGCCTGCTTACGGCCGAGCTCGAAGCCCGGCGGCATCGGACGACGATCCAGAAAGCTCTGGCAGCCGCTGGCATCCAGGAGCACGATGGCCTGGACGAACGGGCGGCTCTGGAGGAAGTCTTTGCCAGACGTGATCGGTACGATGAGCTTCGCCGCGAGGTCGCCAGCGGCGAAAAACTGCTGGCCGGACTGTTGGGGGGCCGTACGCGACAGGAGTGGGAGGAAATCACCGCCTCTCTGGAGCGCAGGGTCAACAAATTGCTCAACGCCCTGAACGGTACGCAAGAGATCCCGGATCTGCCCGCACGACGCCTCGAGCACCGCTACGATCGCCTGCGCAAGCTGATCGCCCAGGTGGAAGCCGAGCTGGCCGCCATTCGAGAACGGGTAACTTCGGCCGTCGCCCTGGCCGAACCGCTGGCCGAGATTGAGGAGGCCATCGCCTGGCGACAGAAAACGGCAGCCGCCTTGAGGCGCCACTCCTCTGCGCTCGACCTGGCCCAACGTGAATTGCAGGCGGCGGTCGACGAGCACCACCGGGACTTTGCGCCTCGGCTGGCGGCCGCCGTTTCCAGGCATCTTCCCATGCTCACCGGAAGCCGCTACACGCAGGCGGTGCTCGATCCACGCGATTTCAGCCTCGGCCTGCTGGTGCCGCAACGTGGGTTCCAGCCTGCCGAACGACTGAGCCTGGGCACGCGCGAGCAGCTCTACCTGCTGCTACGGATCGCCATCGCCGACACGCTTGGAACGCCCGGCGAAACCCTGCCACTGCTTCTCGATGATCCGTTCGTGCACTTCGACGCCCCACGCCTGGCGAGCATGCTTTCCTTCCTCGTCTCCCTGGCGTCAACCAGGCAGGTGCTGCTTTTCACAAAAGATGTTCACGCCCGAAACCTGCTGCAGGAACAACTCACGCCGTCCGCCGAAGCTCGCTACATCGAACTGACTCTCTAAAACAAAAAAGGCAGCCGAACTGGCTGCCTTGTCATCTTTGCTTGTTGGGGGTTCCTAACGGAACATGGCCTTGATGCTTCCCCAGGTCTGCCGTGCGCTCGAAATCACCGGCGTCACGGTGACCTTTTCCTTGTAGTAGGAAGACGTCCCGTCCTTGTTGACGATCTTGAGGCGGTAGTGGTAGGTGCGGCCGCCGGAGGATTTGAAGACCGTGTGGTCCTCGTAGGTGTACTTGGTTCTGGCGCTGGTCGAACCTTTCGCCTTCACGAAAGTGATCTTCTCGTAATCCCGGTCGCCACGAAGGCTGCGCTCGAGCTCATATCCCTTGAGATTTTGCTCGCTCTCCGAGACCCAGGTCAGAATCACTTTGTTGTATCCCGGCTCGCCACGAAACTCCGTAATCACCGCACTCGCGAACAGAAGCGTAGCGCTCACCGCCACCACACCCAGCGTGGTGATCCAACCTGTCACTCCTGCCTTCATCCCTTCTCTATCCTCGTGGCTAGATCCAACTCGCAAAATATACAGATTTGCCCCAAAAAGTCAAGACTTTTCTGCCTCTGCAACCCATATCGGCCACAAACCCGATAGCATGAGCCGGCGCATGTCACAGGTTGCCTTTCGGTGTTGCCGCCGGCTGCGGCCGGATCTCTCCTTTGCGCAGTGCCTCGATCTTGTCGCGCAGGCGCAACGTCATGCGATCGCAGACGCTGCTGAGCTGCTGGCACTGCCGGCAACGTAGCTCCTGGCAGTAGAGTTTGTGGAGCTGCACCAACCCCTGTTGCTCCGCCGCAGAGGAAGCTCCCCTGGCGCCGGCCAGACCATCGCCAAGCTGCATTCTCATGGCCCGCGTGATCAGATTGTCCGACAGCTTGGGGACGAGGTTGTACGTCTCCCGAACCAGATTCAGAAGTCGCCCGTGGCCACTGTCGACGCCATAGAGGTACACCACCGGCAGCACCACGTTGATGATGATCTCCCTGGCCCGGGCGCTCCCCAACAACGAAGCTGGAGTCCCCCTGCCACGCAATTCCGGGTCACGATCCAGGCGGGAGGCGCGCACCCAGACACCTTCGGCCGGAACCACAAAAAGGCGTTCCAGCTCGCGCGCCAGACGCCGGGGTTGTTCCGCCAGCGATTCGAAGCTGTGCAGAATGCGGCTGAGAAAGCCCTCCTTGGCAAAGCGGGGCAGGAGCAGACCCAAAGCCGCCAGACGCCTGGTCGGGAAGTTTGCCGGTCTCAGTCGGAAAAACTGCCACTCCTGCGGCCTGATCGGTTCAATGTGGCGCCGGTGGCAGATCTCCTGCCAGTGCTCCTCCAGTGGGCCGACAAACTCACGCAATTCGGCATCGACCAGCACCACAGGGGGCCGCGCCTGGCTGGGAAGCAGGCCGGCCGCACCGAAAAGAAGTGCCCACACGCGGTCTCGGGCATCCGCCGGATCGGCCCAGCGCATCTCCGCCAGAGCCACATCGACCGGGACGCGTTCGGCCAGCTTCCGGAACGGAGCCTGGTTGGTGGCGTAGCCCAGAGCCTCACAGATGCCGCGATAGACGATCTGGTCCCAGGTCGCACCACCAAGCTGCTCGGCGAATCGCGCCGCCTTGTCCATCAGCCGCTCCTCGGCCGCTGCCAGGATGGTTTCACGCACAAACTGTTTCGACCGCTGGCGCAGCGGGCAGCTTTGCACGATCAGCCAGTCGATATCAGCGCTACTCCGTGGCAGGGTGAGGGCGGCCGCCACCTTCTCCGGCACCCGTACTTGCACCACCTCGATGCCATCCTCGCGTACGATCGGGCGATGCGCTCCACCCTCCAGTGCCAGATGTAGCACCACGGCGTTGTATGCCGGGTCGATATGGTGCATGTGGCTATACCACATCTCCGGTTGCAGGTGAATTTCCACATCTCCGCGAACCATCTTACCGGCGATCCGGAGAATGGCATCTTTGAAGTCGGGCCCGGAATCATAATTCCAGACTCCTGCGAACACGATCTCCACGGCTTGACCCTCAGTGGAATGCAGGCCGTCCTTTGGCAGCGCACCCCGCTGCCAGAGCCGATGGAGGTCGGCCTCTGTCAGATTCTGCATGGCAGCGATGCCTCCCTCGAAAGAATTAATTCCTGCGGTTCTGGGGGAATACTGTGGGTGCAGATGTTGAAGGAAGCTTGAAGCGGTGCGTGCCCCCGAAGCTTGATTCGAAGGTGGCCCCCTAGGGTGCGGCGGTTCGCCGCGTGGTTCCATCCGCCTGGACCGGCAGGGCACCGGTGACGAACGGCACAGGCAGCAACGGCCCCTCGCCGAGGACGATTCCCCGGCCGGAAAGAATCTCCCTGTCGCCGTTCAAGTCTCGCGAAAGGCGATTCAGATAAACAAGGACCGAATCGCCGGCCGCTCCCACCAGCTGCCGGGGCTGAAATTCGACCTCCACGTTCTTGACGTTGATCGGGATGCAGCGGGCGAAAACAAGGCCGCGGCGATCGAGGTAGACCTTGAGCAGGATGCTGACGGTTGCGGCGGAGCTGTAGGAACCGAAGGCGAAGTTTCCAAGGCTGTAAGCGATCAGTCGGTTGTGATAGACTTCGAGGCCCTGCAACACATGCGGGTGGTGCCCCAAAACCAGATCGGCACCAGCGTCGATGGCCCGGTGGGCCACTTCGATCTGGTAGGGCTTTGGCGTCGTCTGCTTCTCCGCTCCCCAATGAAAAGAGACGATGACGAAGTCAGCGACCCGGCGAGCTGCGCGCACCTGCTCCTCCAGGCGCCTGGGGAAGCAGGTGCCGGCGGTGTCGGCACGGGCATAAAACTCCACCGGGAAGGTAAGCGAGTAGGCCAGGAGGGCGACCCTCTTCCCGGTGAGGGTCAGATACGCCGGGAAGCAGGCCGCCTCCTCGGTAGTATCCGCTCCGGCCGTGGCAATATCCAGGCGTCTCAAGGTCGACAACGTCGATTTCAGCCCCTCGACGCCGTAATCCATGATGTGGTTGTTGGCGATGCTCAGCACATTGAACCCTGCCCGCTTCAGTCCGATCGCTGCCGACGGCGGAACCCGAAAGGTGAACTTCTTGTCAAAGGGTGTGCCGCCGTCGGTAAACGGCGCCTCGAGGTTACCGAAAACCAGGTCGCTGCCCGCCCAGCGCGACTGCAGAGCCCGAAAGGCATAGTCGGGGCCCTCCCGCTGCAAAAGATCCACCACCCATGAGCCCAACATGATGTCGCCCACGGCGGCGACCGTGATGCCCGGCGCGGGAGCCGGCCGCATCGGCAGCCGCGGAATCGCGGAATCCTGGCCCTGGCTGCCGCGGACCCGAACCTGAGCAAGCAGGGGCCCGGCGGTCGCCATCGCCACGGCTGTGGCCAAAACCATGATCAACGCCGGCACAGGCGGCAGGTCGGCTGCCCTACTCCGCCGCCACATTTTCCGGCTCATCGGCCTCCGTCTTGCGGCGGCTGAGGTCCTCGATCTCCTTGCGCTTGTCCTCCAGTTGCTTCTCCAGTTGCTTGATGGCAGCGATCAGGTCCTTGACTTCGGAGTTGCTCGCCACTCGTGCCGAGCCTTCCTCCGCGATCAGATGGTAGACCTTGCCACCCAGTTCAGTGAACCGGCGCTCGATCTGCCGTTTGATGTTGAGGATCTCGACCTTCGCTCTGCCGATCTTGGTCAGTTCCTCGGTCTTCTCCGCGATTGTGGTCATTCCCTCGCGGATCGTCTTCTGGATGTCTTCCCATAAGTCTGCCATGATGCTTCATCTCCCTTGAGGTTTTTCACCACTTGCCAGAACTACGTCTCGGTCAGAGATCACACTCAGATGGCGGCCCGCTGGGACCTGCTGTGCACGCGGGCCGTCCCGCGACCTCGCAAGAGCGATCTCTGGCCTTTATGGTACGCACAGATTCTGCAGAGGTTCAGCGCTCCAGACTCCGCAGCACCGCCCGCACTGGCGACGCATCCAATCCGACCAGCTTCAGCGGCAGGGCAATCAGCTCGTACCGGCCCGGTGGCACATCTCGCAAGAACAGGTTCTCCAGTACGACGATTTGGTGCTGCAACAGAATCTTGTGGGCGGCCAGCGTCTTGCTTTCAGCCGGATCGACGGAGGGGGTGTCGATGCCCACCAGCTCCACCCCTCTCGAGCCCAGCAATTCGGCCGCCGCAGGACTCAGGTAGGCAAAAGAGGCGGGCCACTCATCATCGCCCAGAGAGCTGGCCGCCGTCCTGAAGAGCACCCGCGTCCCGGCTCCATGGTCGAGCCTGTCGATGAGTTCCGCTGTAATCGCCTCGGCTTCGCCCACATCTATCACGGCCGCCGGCCCGATAAACTTGCCGAGGTCGATCTGATCGATCGCCAGCCCGTCGGCCAGGAAGTGCAGCGGTGCATCGGCGTGAGTAGAAGCGTGCACGCTCATGTGAACCGCCCCGACATTGACGCTATCGCCGCGATTCATGGACATTGTCCACTCCGATTTGAACGGTGCGTCCCCCGGCCACACCGCTGTCACCGCCGAGAGTGGACGTGAAATGTCGTAGATTTTCATGGTCAGTGTCCTGCGGTTCTTTTTCCAAAAACTCCGGCAGCGGTCTGCTTCGGGGTCGGGCAGAGACGCTGTACCCGAGCGGCGAACTCGACCGAAGAAATCAAGTGTCTTCGAGCGTGTGTACGAGTAACTCGGGCCGTTCCCGAAAACGGATTTCGTACAGTGTCTGGTGTCGCGGATCGAATCGAATATACTCCGCCGGCGGGAGCCCCAGGATGAGGCCGAGGATGACCCGATTCACGGCCCGGTGGCCAACGATCAGCACTGTCTGCCCGGCATGCTCCTGATGCAGCCTCTCCAACAGTGGCGCGATACGTTCCTCCACCTGGCGATATGACTCGCCGCCTGGAGGAACGAAGCCAGCTTTGTCCTCCAGCCGCCTGCGAAGCATGGCGCGAACAGCCGGGTCCGGATCGTCGAGCGCCTTGCCCTCCAGGACGCCAAAGGCTATCTCCCTCAATTCAGGCCGCTGCCGCACCGGCAGCCGGAGCTGCTTCGCCAGCGGCTCGGCCGTCTGCACGGCGCGACGCAAGGTGCTGCAATAGACGACGTCGATGTGCTCATGGCGCAGCCGCGAAAGCAGAATCTCGGCGTGCCGCCGCCCGGCATCGTTCAATTCCACATCGGTCTGACCCTGGAGACGGTCGGCTCGATTCCAGAGCGTTTCCCCATGCCGGGCGAGAAAGAGTCGTTCCATCATCGCGATCGGAGGCCAAGGCGATTCCGTATCGCCGGCTGAATGAGTTGGAAGGCGCGCCGTCCTTCCACGCTTTGCCCACCTACCAGATCCGTCACCCGCACCACCAGCTCGTACTTCCCCGAGCGTGCATTGCCGAGCTGAATCGAGTTGTAGTGGGTGGCCGCGGCATCGCCGCCGACATACTCGTACGACGTAGCGATCTCGCCGCGGTTCTGGTTGCCGCGACCGAAGATAGACCCAAGCCCCGAGAGCAGTCGGGTGAGTGCTTTGCCGCGTCGCCCAGCCGGACGCACGAGCTGTTCGACACGGTAGCGCGTCAGGCCTCCCTCGGTCTGAGTCAGGTTGTAGACCTCAAAGTAGACATAGAGCGGCTGGTCGACTGCGAAGACACCGAAGAGGTTTGGCACCACCGCCATGCCACCCAGGGCGTAGACCGGACGGGCGCTGTCCGGCTGAATCGCACTGGCAAGCAAGATGTCGCTCAACTGTAGCGAATCGCCCGCGAACGAGCGCACCGTCAGCGTGTCGCGGACGATGCCCACGTTCCTGCTGGTCTCGTCTACCAGTTCCAGGGCGAAGTGATACCGTCCCGGAGGAACCTCCTCCTGCTGGCGGTCGATCAGATAAAGCGGCTCATCCTGCCTCACGTCGGCGGCCACGACGAGCCGGCGCTCCTGGACATCGCGGCGGACCTCGTTCCACTCCTCGTCGAAAAGAAAGATCCCTCTGCGGATCTGGGCTGTGCTGAGTCGACCTTCCTGCTCCACGGCAATGCGATGTCCGGGCACTCCATAGAAAATCTCCAGGCGTGTCTCGCCGCTCTCGCCACGGAAACTGGCCACCACCCTCGGCACGGAGAACTCCTCGCCGCCGTAGTCGTGCCGGTAGTAGTCCGGCTTCTTGCGGATCAGTTCTTCGAACTGATACTTGTAGTCGTCTTCAGGATCGAAGCCGCGCTTGAAACGGTAGTTGCCGCTGAGGTATTCGTCGTCGAAGATGATGTGAAATCCAGGGTAGCCCCAATACTCCTTGGAGCTGTTGATCGGGTTGCCTTGGCCGAAAGTGATGTCTATGCTGGGCCGGGTGCGAAACAGCACTTCGGGCTCGCCGAACCGAATGAGTGTCCTGCCGCGATCCGTCTGCCATCCCTCGATGCCCTTTTCGGGGAAGCTGAAGCGAAGGTTGGCGTAGGCGATGCGGGCATAATGCTCCAGCAAGCGCTCGTTCAATTCCGTCAGGAACAGGGGGTCGCGTTGTTTCCAGAAAACCTCGCGCAGGTGGCGGCGCTCGGCAGCCGGTGCTGCCGCGGCCAGCTTTGCCTGCTCCGGCGACATCACCACCTCCACCGAATCGAACAGAGCAAGCTCCCCGGGGTTCATGAGACACCGGGCCTGGTCGAAAGCCGCAAAAGCGTCTTGTGAGCGCCCCATACGATGATAGGCCAGACCCAGAAACAGATAGAAATCTTTGCGGCGCTGGGAAGCGCTATCCGGCACAACCCGCAGCGCCTTTTGCAACAGGTCGACCATGCCCTCGAGGTCGCGAACTTCGTAGTCGATGAGGGCCAGGCGGTAGTAGGCATCGCTGAGTCTGGGGTCGAACTCGATAGCGCGGCGGTAGTATCTTTCAGCCCTGGCGCGGTCCTTTTCAGCATACCGGGTCAGATAGAACACGACGCCTTCCTCCTGCGGGCTGATCATGTCCTTGTAGCGCAGCATCTGTTCTTCGGCGATACGTCCAAGTTCATAATAGGCACGGGCGTCGTCGGGGTAATG
Source organism: uncultured Cytophagia bacterium (assembly GCA_964527995.1). GTDB lineage: Bacteria > Zhuqueibacterota > Zhuqueibacteria > Oceanimicrobiales > CAZGRP01 > CAZGRP01. The sequence continues at coordinate 23,002 of CAZGRP010000049.1, forward strand.
CTTGAGGACCTTCTTGAAGAAATGGGCGGCGGCCCCGGGCATTCCCTTCTTGAGATGAAGCACCCCCATGTTGAAGTTGTAGTCCCGATTGTTCCAGTCGAGGCGGAGGGCGCGTTCGAGGGCTCTGGTCGCTTTGATGCGTCCCTGCAGGGTGCCGAGGTTCATGTAGGCGAGTGCCAGTTCGTTCCAGGCGTCGGCGAAACGGCGATCAACACGGACGGCTTCTCGCAGCAGGACGATCGCCGAATCCAACTGCCCCGCCTGGCGAAGCACCTGGCCGCGCTCGAACAGTTGCTGTGCCTCAGGCTTCGGCGGCCGGCGCCCGGCAAAGGCGCTCCCGACCATCGTCGAGACCAGGAGGAGACCCAGAAAGCGTTGTCTGCCGGAGAGACGCATGAATATCCGCCGTACGTACCCACCGAAGAGAATATACGCCGCGGACACCACCTTCGCAAGGGCAAAGTCACCGGCGCCGAGCGGCGGCAAAGTCCGCGACCCGCTACGCCTGGCCTGAATGAACGCCATGCCGAACCGGGCTTCTCTGGACACCTTTTGCTGCCACCCTAGGGGCGATGCGTTATGTTCCGAAGCTGTAGCTCTGGCGAATCGTGATCTCTCCTTGCGAGGGTTCGACCGGGTCAAAGTCTGACCACTGGCGGATCTTGCTGAGGATGCAGTCCAGCACCGCGCGGTCGCGCAGGGATGCGCCGACAATCTCGGCCCGGGTGACATAGCCGTCTGGGTGGATGGTGATGCGCACGATCACTCTGCCGCGCAACGAGGGTGTTTTCTTCAGCTCTTGCCGGTAGCAGTCCTGAATGGCCGCCTTGTGACTGGCAACCACACGCTGAATCGCTTCGGCATCCCATTGCGGCTGCCGGGGCTGCTCGGGCGAAATTCTGCGCGGCGTGCCAGGTTGCGACTCGGGTTCTGTCTTGCCTGGTTCTTTGGCGGCAGCGGCCCGTGGCGCTCCGGTCGATTCAGCCGCCACGATGGCTTCAGTCTCTGCGGATGTGCTTTCGGGGACGGCAGGGCGTTCTGTGAGCGTGCTCTCCGCTGGCGCTGTTGAGGTAGAAGCGCCCGGCGGACGCTCGGTGTCGATGTTCATGATGAGGATCACCGCCACCGCCACAAATCCGAGAAAAATACTCCAAAAGACTTTCTGGTGCCTCTGCATGGTTTGCCCTCCTCCACGGTGTCATTCAAGAGGTGCGGCCCTGCACCCCCTCAGATGCCGGTCACCAGGCCGACCGGATGAAAGTGGTGGAAAAATATAGGCAAAACGCCGGGGAAAAGCAAAGGGTTTGCGGGGGATGATGGTTGAGGGCTGAGAGTTGAGGCGGATCCGGATCGCAGATTTCGCATTGCCGACCGGCGCGCTGCCGTTGAGGAGATCGAGGGGCTGACATCGCTGCTTTCAGGCGGTACCGGCCCTGACGATCGCCAATTGCCGATTGCCTGCTGGAGCGGCATCAGCTGGACGGCAGCCAATTCGTGGTTGACCGAAGCCCTGCCCCTCCTTGCCCGACATCCACCTGCCCGCCTGCAAAC
>CAZGRP010000049.1:24652-31804 GCA_964527995.1 uncultured Cytophagia bacterium
GGTTGACCGAAGCCCTGCCCCTCCTTGCCCGACATCCACCTGCCCGCCTGCAAACCTTCCAACTTGCATACTTGCCCACTCGCAAACTTGCTCACTTGCACCCCCCTCACCTACTCCCCACCAAACCGACGCCGAAACTCCTCCGGCACCCTAACCGGACGCCCGGCCGGACTGACGAAAACCAGCACGACCTGGGCTTCGGCGCATGCCTTTTCGGTCGTTTTGTTGTAGATCTCTTTACGCATGGTAAAGCTCGTCCTGCCCCAATGCTCGATCCAGGCAACAATCGCCAGCCGGTCGTGCGCTCTGGCAGGAGAATGGAAATCGATGTTGACGCTCTTCACCACCGGCAGCGCTCCCCATTCGAAAAACTGCTGGAAGCGCAGTCCCTTCTGTTCCAGGAACTGTTGCCGGGCGTACTCGAGATAGTTCAGGTAGACTGCGTTGTTCACATGACCCAGCGAATCGACTTCATATGTCCGCACCGTCATCTCGGCTATCAATTTTTCCGGCATCGTCCCTCCTTCGTTGTCCAGTAAGTGCATGACGATGTCTGTGGCTATCGGATCAAAGGACAAACCGCTCAGATCAACCTTTTTATGCCGCCAGAGGTTCCCTGAGTTCTTGAGTTTTTCAGGTGGAATATGCGGGAGGAAATTGGGATTGTCGCTTACGTGGGACAGGTGGCCGGCGGACCTTCGCAGACGCCCTTCACTTTGCCTTGACTTTCCGCTTCCTCCAGAGTATATTTCGGCAACGGGAGGACCGTTCCCCTTTCCACGCCGCCAGAGCAACTCACCCAGCGCTTCTTCCAGATCGGATCACCCAAGCCTCGCAAAGAGGGAGGTAGTGAAACCTGCCGTTGCATGAAGTACATGTCATCCACCAAGAAAAGGAGATCGTCATGTCGATTCCGACCGAACCCATCGGCAGCATCCCCAGGCCGCAGGAACTCATCGAAGGCATCCAGGCCTTCCACGCTGGCAGCATCACGGGCCAGGAACTGGATGCGCTCTACGCCCGGGCCGTCCGTGACACGATACGCCGCTTTGAGGAAACCGGCTCGCCCGTCATCACCGACGGGGAGCAGACCAAGCCCAGCTTCGTGACCTATCCGATTGATGGCCTCCAGAATCTGGCGCCGGACGGCGTGGCCATCCCCTTCGCCGATGGTCACGTGCGGCAACTGCCAAGGCTGACCTCGGGACCTTTCCGCTACAAGACCCACGCTGATGTCTACCTGGTGGAGGCCAAGAAGCACGCTCACGTTCCCGTCAAGCAGGCGCTCATCTCCGCCTCCGCCCTAAGCCTCCTCTACCCGCAGCAGGGCATCGAGGACTACCCGAGGGAAGCGTTCCTCAACGACCTGATCTCCGAAGCCGAAACCGACATCCGGCGTTGCCTGCAAAGCGGCGCCCACGTTGTGCAGATCGATTTCACCGAGGGCCGCCTGTCTGTGAAACTCGATCCGTCCAAGCAACTCCTGCGCGACTTCGTCGACCTCAACAATCGCGTTCTGGAGCGTTTCTCACCGGAGGAAAGAAAAAGAATCGGTGTTCACACCTGCCCGGGAGGAGACCGTGATTCCACCCACAGCGCCGACGTGGACTACGCTGAGTTGCTCCCTACCCTGTTCGAGCTCAAGGCCGGAAACTTCTACATCCAGATGGCCAGTGAAAAGGACCGGGGCCACGTTCTTGGCATTATCAAAGAGACCGCCAGACCGGATCAAAGAATCTTCATCGGGGTGATCGACCCCATCAATCCCAGAGTGGAGACACCAGAGGAGGTGCGGGACCGGGTGCTCGAGGCTGCGGAATATCTGCCGCTGGACCGACTGGGCACAACCGACGACTGCGGCTTCTCTCCTTTCGGCGACGACACCTCGACAGCGCGCGACACCGCTTTTGAGAAGATTCGGGCTCGTGTTCTCGGCACACAACTTGCTTCCAAAGCGCTGGGCGTCTGATCGGGGCCATGAGGGCCGTCACGGTTTGAAAGACCCTCCCGCGGTCTGAGAGATCGCCGGGTGTGGTTGTGATTCGGTGTGTGGCAGTAATCAGCTACAGGGTCATCTGGATGGACAGAAAGAACACTTTCCTCACTTTTGTCTGGCTGATCCTTCCCGGTCTTCTTCTCGCCCCGTCAGCATGGAGCCAATACCCCAACGTCCGGGTCAGCCTGCCGACAAGCACCGATCCTGAAGAAGTGACCATCGCGATCAACCCGACCAACCCCGCCAACCTTGTCGCGGCCGCCAACCTCGACTACTATTTTGTATCGATGGATGGCGGCCAAAGCTGGGTGGAAGCGCATCTCACTTCGTCTTTCGGCGTTGCCGGTGACCCTTCCCTGACCTATGACGCCGCAGGAAACCTCTACTACGGTCACCTCTCATACCCCGGTCCGGGTCAGTGGCTCGACCGCATCGTCGTCCAGAAGTCAACCGACGGAGGGATCACCTGGAACGATGGATCCGGTATTGGATTGCATCCACCGGCGCAGCAGGACAAAGAATGGCTCGCTACCGACCGGACCGACTCTCCTTTCCGGAACAACGTCTATGTAGCGTGGACCGAGTTCGACAAATACGGCAGTCCCAGTCCCCAGGACAGCTCACGGATCCTGTTTTCGCGCTCCACCGATTCCGGTGCCACCTGGTCGCCACCGGTGCGCGTGAGTGACACGGCCGGAGATGCCGTCGATAGTGACGGGACGGTGGAAGGAGCGGTACCCGCCATCGGCCCCAACGGCGAAGTCTATCTGGCCTGGTCGGGCCCTTTGGGGATCATGTTCGACAAATCCCTCGACGGCGGACTCACCTTTGGGAGGGATGTCTTTGTCGCCGATCAGCCCGGCGGCTGGGACTTCGATGTGCCCGGCCTGTCCCGCTGCAACGGCATGCCGATCACCGCCAGCGACGTGAGCGACTCTCCCTATCGAGGAACGATCTATGTGGTCTGGTCGGACCAGCGGAACGGCTCCGACAACACAGACGTGTTTCTGGTCAAGTCGACGGACGGCGGTGACAGCTGGGGCCCAATCAAGAAAGTCAACGACGACAACACAGTATCGCATCAGTTCCTGCCCTGGATGACGGTAGACCCACTGACCGGGGTGATCTGGATCGTTTTCTACGATCGCCGCAACACCAGCGGAAATGCCACCGAAGTTTATGTAGCCCGGTCCGCAGATGGTGGCGAGACCTTCGACAGCTTTCGCGTCAGTGAAACCGCCTTCACGCCGCAGCCCGAGGTTTTCTTCGGCGACTACATCAACATCGCCGCCAGAGGCGGGAACGTCTACCCCATCTGGATGCGGATGGACAACGGCCAGCTCAGCGTCTGGGTCGCCCTGATCAAGGACACGACCACGACGTTGGTCGCAGAACACCGTCCAGCGCCAGCCGACTTCACCCTCAGGCAAAACTATCCCAATCCTTTTCTTCGAGCCACAAACATCTCCTTTGGCCTTCGCAGGCGCTCCCATGTGCGGCTGGACGTATACACGCTCACGGGCGAGCTGGTGACCCAACTGGCGAATAGTGATTACCCTCCAGGCGACTATTCGACTATCTGGGACGGGAGAGATCGACGCGGCCGCTCCATGCCGAGCGGTGTCTATTTCTATCGCCTGGTCACGGAACGTCAGGTGATTACGAAGCGACTGCTGCTGCTGCGCTGAGGGCCTCCCGATTGAACCCGATATCGGGCACCCGGTGGCCGTGCAAGCGAGGCCATGCGCATCCTTTGCAATCGCACACCGTTCCTTTTTGTGAGGTAATCCGTGGGTTACATGAATTGTGAGGCAACGACGTCCGTTACAACCACGCAAGGTTGCTTGTTTAATGAGTCAATCCACGTGCCGGCGAGCCGCAAACTCTCCTTGACTTCCGTCCGGCATTCGCGTATATTTTGACACGCGCGCCACCTCCGGAAGTCTTCCGGTCTCTGACTCCTGCCCTCTACAATGCGGTCGAGTCTGATCTCCTGGATTCTCCCGGACGACGCGAAAAGACCAATCCCTTTTCAACACCTTGATGCGAAAACGAAAGGAGATCAGAATGACCCGAACGCTGGGACTCTTGATCACACTGGCGCTGAGCCTGTCCGCACTCTCGTGCGGCAGCAAAGGCAACCAGCCCAAGAACCTTGAACTCAAGGACCCGTCGGCGAAGTTCAGCTACGCCCTCGGCCTGGAGATCGGCTCCTCTCTGAAGCAGTTGAACACCGACATCGACATCGACGTGTTCAGCCGTGGCATTGAAGACCGGCTCAAAGACCGCGAACCACTCCTCACACCCAAGGAAGCGGCACAGGTTCGGGACGAGTTTTTCAGCAAGATGCGGGAGGCACGTGCCCAAAAGGCCAAGGACCTTGCCGAAAAGAACCTGAAGGAAGGTACCAGTTTCCTCACGGAAAATAAGAAGAAGAAAGGGGTGGTGACGACAGCCAGCGGTCTGCAGTACATCGTGCTGCGTCAGGGAGACGGACCGAAACCTAAATTGACCGACCAGGTCACGGTCAACTACCGCGGCACCCTCCTCGACGGCACGGAATTCGACAGCTCCTACAAGCGCGGCGAGCCCGCCACCTTCCCGCTGAAGGGAGTCATCCCCGGTTGGACCGAGGCCTTGCAGCTCATGAACGTGGGGAGCAAGTATCGGCTGTTCATCCCGCCGAACCTCGCCTACGGTGAGAGCGGCGCCGGCAATGTCATCGGGCCGAACGCCACGCTGATCTTCGAGGTCGAGCTGTTGGGGATCAAGAAGTAGTGACCGCTGGAGCGCTGACTGTGCGGAAACCCGTTACAGGCCTCTACCTCCTCGGCATCGCTCTTCTCCTTGGCTCCTGCTCGCCGCCGCAGAGACGAACCCCAGCGCCACCAGACGCCGCCGTCCATTCCTATTTCGAGCACGTTCGCCAGCTCTACTCCGGCGGGCGTGCTCTGGCGATCGTCGCCTTTGTCGAACAGTACTGGCGCCTCCCGGGCAACACCGGGTTCGACGCCAGTATTGGGCGGGTGGCGACCGTTCTCGACAGTGCCGGCTATTTGCCTGAGGACAAGGCCCGCGGCAGCCGACTCACCTACCGCATCGAACGCCGCCCCATGGCTCGGCCGACCTGGGAGCCGGTCGACGCCTCGGTCACCATCGTCGGCCAGGACTCGGCTCTCCTCCGGTTTGCCAGCAACCGCAACATGCTGGCGATCTACTCCTACTCGACACCTGCGGAAGGCGTGGAGGCCGAGGTCGTCGACGTCGGCAAGGGCCGGCCGCAGGACTACCAGGGCCTCGATCTCCATGGAAGGATCGTTTTCGGGGAAGCCAGCGCCGGCAGGCTCTTTCGCGAGGCCGTCCAAAAGCGCGGTGCCTTGGGCGTACTTGCTTACCGTATGCCCGCCTACACTCAGCCGCAGCGCTACCGCCATTCCATCCAGTTCGGCCGCATCCCCTACGACCCGGATCGCCGGGCGTGGGGGATCCTGCTTTCCTACGCCGCCCGTCAGCGTCTGAAAAATGCGCTTGCCTCCGGCCCCGTGCGAGTGCGGGTGATGACGAAGTCACGCATCTACTCCGCAGATGAGCTGACGCTGGTGGCGGACGTGCGTGGCAGCAGGGTACCGGAAGAACGCTTCGTTTTCAGCGCCCATGTTCAGGAGCCGGGGGCCAACGACAACGCTTCCGGCGTCGCAGCGCTCGCCGAGATGGCGCGCGTGCTGGCTCAGCTCGTGCGCACGGGCAGCCTCGATCCGCAACGCACGATCACGTTCATCTGGGGCAACGAAGTGGCGTCCACGCGCCGGTATATCCAAGAAGACAGCACACGCGCCGCTGGCATCCGCTGGGGCATGAGCCTGGATATGGTGGGGGAGAACACGCAAAAGACCGGCGGCACCTTCCTTATCGAAAAAATGCCCGACCCTTCCGCCGTTTGGACTCGCGGCGAAGATCGGCACACCGAATGGGGTGGCAGGCCTCTTGCCGAAAAGGATCTCACGCCCCACTATTTCAACGATCTGGTGCGCTACATCTGCCTGCAGCAGGCCGCGGCGACGGGCTGGATCGTACGCACCAATCCCTTCGAGGGCGGCAGTGATCACGTGCCCTTCCTGCGGGCGGGAAAGCCCGCCGTTCTCCTCTGGCACTTCACCGACGCGTTTTACCACACCGACGCCGACCGCCTCGACAAGGTGTCTCCTCAAACTCTCGAGAATGTCGGTATCAGCGCCCTGGTCACCGCGCTGACCCTGACCTCAGCCTCGTCGCGGACAGCACGTCTCCTGATCGCCGAGCTCGAACGCGCCGCCCTCCAGAGGCTGGAGGTGGAGTGGCAACTCAGCCGTGACGCCATCGCCGCTGGCAGCGACCGCAACCAGCAAATCCACGTCCTGCAGGCCTGGATTGACTGGTACCAGAAGGCGATTCGATCGACGGAAGATATTGAGGTCGGTGGAGCGTCGCCCGAGACGTTGCGGACAATTGAGGCTGCGGCGCGCCATGTCGCTGAGGCTGGGCAGGAGTATGTACAGCGGCTGCGCTCCACGTAGAGACGAGCGTAGCCTGCAGAGGCGAACGCTGTTAGCACTCACCCCCCTGGTGGTGAACTCGGCTGGCGATGTCGGCCCGTAACGCAGCGCCGACTCTATGGCGGCGGCCCCGTGGTTCCCAGCACTCTTGCATTGACAACTTTTGCTTGATTTGCCGTTGCCGCCGCTGTATATTTAACGGCACAGCACACCCCCCCACCACCAGTGGCGACTCCTTCCCTCCTTCTCCGGCTGCGAAACTGTTACGACGGGAGGACGACCATCTCTGTGCCGCCCTGATGACCGGCAGGCAGGCAGCGCGGTCTCAGCCTAAGTGCATCGCATTGGGGGCATCAACAGCAAGTCCCCTCAGGTGACGGATCCCGCTATGATAGACGTTCGGTTCCGAGCGCACGGCGCGACCCGATCCGATCTGCGACGGTGGCGAAAGGCCCAGCAACGCGCAACGGTCTCCACCGTGCTTCCCCTTGGCGCAACGCTTGCAGTGGTCATGCTCTACACCCTGAATCATCCCGGTGACATTACCATCACCTCGCCCGCGAGCGGTACTAAGACCCAAAACGCCGTGATCGCCGTCGCCGGCACGGTGCAAAGTCCGCACGT
>CAZGRP010000050.1:0-31479 GCA_964527995.1 uncultured Cytophagia bacterium
GAACGAGGGATGAAGCAGGCGGACTCGAGGCATGCTCCACATGTCTGAATACCACGAATTCCAGAACATCAAAGCTTGCGTGTTCGACGCCTACGGCACGCTGTTCGATGTGCATTCGGCGGTGGCGCGGCATCGCCACCGCCTGGGCGAGGCTGCCGAAGGGGTGGCGGCGGTGTGGAGGACCAAGCAGTTGGAATACACCTGGCTGCGCAGCCTGATGCGGCGGCATGCGGACTTCTGGCAGGTCACCCGCGATGCCCTGGATTATGCCCTCGAGGCTCATGACGTCGAGGACGAGAAACTGCGCGACGATCTGATGCAGGCCTATCTTCATCTGAACGCCTATGCCGAGGTGTCCGAAGCCCTGGGACGCCTGAAAGAGCAGGAGTTGCAGTTGTCGATTCTGTCCAACGGCACGCCGGCCATGCTCGATGCCGCCGTGAAGAGCAGCGGACTCCAGGACCTCATCGATCCTATCCTGTCGGTGGAGGCAGCGGGCGTCTACAAGCCGGAACCGCGAGTTTACCAGCTTGCAGTGGACCGCCTCGGGGTTGAGGCGTGCGAGATCGTGTTCTTATCAGCCAACGCCTGGGATGTTGCCGGGGCTGCGGCGTTCGGGCTACGGACGGTGTGGATCAACCGCTTCGGCCAGCGCCGCGAACGTCTGCCGTCTGGGCCGGAGATTGAACTGTCGTCGCTTGCCGAACTGCCGCCCCTCTTCGGATGAAGTAACCGTTTGCAAGGAAACGCAGAAAGGACCGTCTGTGAACAAAGACTTCCTCAGCATCGCTGACCTGACCCGCAACGAGATCTTCGCGATCTTCGACCGTACCCGCGAATTGAAGGAGAAACAGCAACGCGGCGAACCGCATCGATGGCTCCAGGGAAAGAGCCTGGCCATGATCTTCCAGAAACCTTCGGCCCGCACCCGTGTCTCCTTCGAGGTCGGAATGTTCCAGCTCGGTGGTCACGCCCTTTATCTGGCCCCTGCCGATATCGGCATCGGCAAACGGGAGGCCGTCTCCGATATCGCCCGGGTCCTTTCGCGCTACGTCGACTTGATCATGGCACGGCTCTTTGGCCATGCCGATATCGAGGAGCTCGCTCGCCACGCCTCGGTGCCGGTGATCAACGGGCTCACCGATCTGCTGCATCCGTGTCAGGTGATGGGGGATGCCTTCACCATCATCGAGAAACGCGGCCGCCTCGAAGGAACCAAAATTGCCTGGATCGGCGATGGCAACAATGTTGCCCATTCCTGGCTCAATCTGGCCTCCAGGATACCGCTCAAACTCGATCTGGCGATCCCGGAAGGGTACGACCCGGACTCGGAGATTCTCGATCGATCCCGGCAGGCTGGGGTGAGCGAGATCCGCATTGTCCGCGATCCTTTTGAGGCTGCTGCCGAAGCGGACGTCATCTACACGGACGTTTGGGCCAGTATGGGGCAAGAGGCGGAGGCGGAACAACGCCGCCAGACCTTCAGGCCTTTTCAAGTGAATCAGGCGCTGCTGGAGAAGGCCAGACCGGAGGCGATCGTCATGCATTGCCTGCCGGCGCATCGCGGCGAGGAGATCACCGACGAGGTCATCGACGGGCCGCATTCGGTGGTGTTCGATGAAGCTGAGAACCGCCTGCACGTGCAGAAGGCGATCATGGTGGAGCTGATGGCACGATGACGGCCGGCGAAAAAGAGCTCCAGGTCGCCCGCTTCGAGCCGGGGCAAGACGCTCTCTGGGATGACTTCGTTTGGGGCGCCAACAACGGCACTCTTTTTCACACTCGCGCGTTTCTGAGCTACCATCCGCCTGACCGTTTCCAGGACCACTCACTTCTGTTCTACAAAGGCGGCAGGCTGCTGGCGCTGTTGCCCGCGATCGAGCGCCAGGAAGAGTCGGGACCGGAGCTGGTGTCTCACGCCGGCGCTTCGTTCGGTGGCTTCGTAGTGCGCTCACAGCTGTCCCTGCGCGATGCCTTCCGGCTGGTGGATGCCCTGGATGGTTACGCAGCCAACCACGGGCTGCGCCGGGTGGTGATGACGTTTCCGCCGCAGGTCTACCTGAACAGGCCGAGCAACTACCTCGATTTCGCCCTGCTTCAACGTGGTTACGCCTACCAGAAGCGAGAGGTGTCGAGCGTCATCCCGCTCGATTTTCATGAACAGCACACTCTGGAAATCTTCAGCCCGGAGTCGCGCCGCGCTGTGCGCCGCGCCATGAAGCTGGGCGTGCGCAGCCTGCAATCCGAACGACTTGCCGACTTCTACGAGATCCTGCGCCGCAACCTCGGTCTGCGCCACGGGGTGCAGCCGACCCATACGCTCGACGAGCTGGTGCTGCTGAAGCGCATGTTCCCCGAGCGCATCCGTTTTTTCGAGGCACAGGTGGACGGTCGCATGATTGCCGGCATCGTGCTGTTCGATGTCAATCCCAAGGCGGCACTGGCTTTCTATGTCAGCCACGACGAGGCGGCCCAGAACTATCGAGGCGTGAATCTTCTCTTCTACGAGGTGATTCGCTGGTCGATCCGCCGGCATTTCCAGTTCCTCGACTTCGGGATTTTCACGGTCGACATGGAACCGAACTGGGGGCTGGCGCACTTCAAGGAGACATTTGGAGCGCAGGGGATCTTTCGCGATACGCTGCACAAGGTGTTCCCGTAGCCTATGGTGCGGCCACTCTGGGGAACATGAATATCCTGCACATCGCGCCTTTCAACACCGCCGGCGTGCCCATCACCCTGGTAAAGGCCGAGCGTGAGATTGGACACCACAGCCGCTTGATAACACTCGGGCACGACCGTCGCGACTACGAAGAAGACATCTGCCTGAACCTACCGCTGCTGGACTTCTGGCTCACCCGTGTCGCCAAACGTCTTTTCTCCAGTCCCGATAAACTGAAGGTCACCAACCGCCTTCCTCAACCGGCTTCGATCCCGATCGAATGGCATCCAAACAACGCTGCCGAGGATCTCTTGGTTCGCACGCGCGAGACGTTGTGGACCAGACGAATCGCGGCGGCCATGGAGGAAGTGGATTTCTGGGAATTTGATCTCTACCAGCTCGACGGCGGCCTGGAGTTCTATCGCGATGGCCGCACGGTTCGGCGGCTCAAAGAGATGGGCAAGCGCATCATCTGCTGCTATACGGGCAGCGACCTGCGCACCCGCGGCATCATCCCGGTCATCGACCGCCTCTGCGACGTACGTGTGACGGTCGAGTTCGACCACCTGCGGCTCCACCCGCGGATCCACCACGTTTTTTTTCCGTTCGATGTGCGCCGGTTTGAATTTTGCCCACCTGCCGGTGGCGAGACGGTGCGCATCGGCCATGCGCCGACCAACCGGGCCGCCAAAGGCAGCGACACCGTCATCCGTGTGGTCCGGGAGCTGGCCCAGAGCCACCCGGTGGAGTTGGTGCTCATCGAGGGGTTGCCGTGGCGAGAGGCGATCCGGTTGAAGCGGAGCTGCCATATCTTTGTCGATCAGCTTGGCGACCTCGGCTATGGTATCAATTCGCTCGAAGCTCTGGCCATGGGAATTCCGACCTGCTCTTGCCTGGCGCCCGGCTTCGCGCAGCGCTATCCCGACCATCCCTTCGTCGTGGTCGACGAGGAAAACCTCCCGGAGCAACTCCTCCGGCTGATCGGCGACCCGGAACTGCGCCGGGCCATGGGAGTGGCAGGGCGTCGATGGGTGGAGCGAACCCACGACCCCCGGAGGATCGCGCGGCAAATTCACCGCCTGGCAGGGCTGGCAGGCGACGGGAAAGGGCCTGGCCATGCCGTCACCGGAGGGGAATGAGTCATGGATTCCCGCTTGCGCAGGGATGGTGGAGAAAGTACATTTTCCACATGCTTCTCTTGATCCACAGGTGGGAGACCGATTAGATGTCGCCCCGACTTCGCGTCGCTTTTGCCAACTCGATTCAGATGTTCGCCGGCGGCGAGGTGTGGATGCTGACGACCCTCAAGGCGCTGCGCCAGCGAGGTCATCGCTGCGTTCTCATCTGCAGGCCGGGCACCGAGCTGGAACGACGCGGCCTGGCGGCCGGATTGGTGGTGGAGACGGTGCGGTTTCGCGGTGATCTGGACCCGCTGACCATCCTGCGTCTGGAGTCGATTTTCAGGAAGCACAGCACGCAGGTCGTGCTTACCAACATGGACAAGGAGCTGCGGTTATGCGGACTGGCCGCCCGACTGGCTGGTGTGCCAGTAGTGATCCCGCGGCGAGGCATCGATTATCCGCTCAAGGACACGTGGCGCTACCGCTTTGCCTACAACGTGCTCGCTTCCAGGGTGATTGCCAACTCTCAGGCGACTCGCCGGGCTCTGCTTCGGCGCGCCCCATGGCTCGAGCCGTCACGGGTGGAGGTCGTCTACAATGGCATCGACCTCGCCGACTTCGAGGCGAATGGTGCCGGCACCCTGCGGCGGAGATTGGGTCTGGATGCCTCCGTTCCCGTGATCGGCTTTGTCGGTCAGCTCGACGAGCGCAAAGGTGTTGACGACTTGCTGCAGGCGTTTGTGCACGTGCGCAGGCGCCTACCCGATGCTCACCTGCTGTGGGCCGGTAGAGGAACGCTGGAATCGAGGATCCGGCGATTCGCAGCGGAACACGGCCTCGAAGGCGCCTTTCACCTTCTCGGCTTCCGCGACGATGTAGGAGCAGTCATGCAGACCATCGATGTTCTCGCCCTGCCATCGCGCTGGGAGGGGTTCGGCATTGTACTGATCGAGGCCATGGCGTGCGCCACACCGGTGGTTGCAACCGACACCAGCAGCATTCCCGAGGTCGTCGTGGACGGGAAAACCGGCTTCCTGGTGCCGCCGGGGCGGCCGGAACTCCTGGCGGAGCGACTGGTTCAAGTGTTAACCCATCGCGACATCGCCGAGACCCTGGGGCAGCAGGGGAGAGCACTCGTGGCCGAACGCTTCACGGTCGACAGGATGGTTGACCAGATCGAAAGGATTTTCACTCAAGCACTGCACCAGAGGCAGGGGAGGTTGACGTGAAGGTGTGGAACTCGGTGGAGCAGTTCTTCAAGCGCAATGGGATGTGGCTGCTGGAGAAGATCTTCTCCAAGCGCGTCATGCGGCCCTCGTATGTCAACTTCGGCAAGATCCGCCGTATCCTGGTTGTCCGGCAGCACGACCAGCTCGGCGATTTTCTTCTCTCGAGCCCTGTCTTCCGGGCTCTGCGCGAACATTTTCCCGAAGCTCATATCACGGCCCTGGTGCGCAGCTACGTTGCACCTGTCGTCGAAAACAACCCCTATGTCGACGAGGTGCTCGTCTTCCAGGAGAACGGCAGTCGTTGGAGTCCTCGGAAGCTGAGGAACTTCTGGAGAGGGCTGCGCAACGGCTACGACCTGGCGGTGGTGATCAATACCGTCTCTCACTCGCTCACCAGCGATCTTCTGGCGCACTTCTCTGGCGCTCGCTATGTGCTGGGGCCCGAGGATCGGGTTTTCCCAGGCTGCCGGCGCAATTTCTTCTACAATCTGATCTCCCCGTGCTGGCCGGGAGAGCGCCATCAGACCGAGCGCAGCCTCGACATCGTGCGCTATCTGGGCGTGACCACGGCCGACAGGGCCGAGGTGTTGGGATTGACCGAAGACGAACACGATTGGGCCCGGCAGTTTCTCGCCGAGCACGGTGTCGGCGAGCAGGATCTTGTGGTGAGCTGCCACATCGGCGCCGGCAAACGGGACAACCGATGGCCGGTGGAGAGTTTCGCAGAAGTGGCCAATGAAGTGAACCGCAGGTTCGAAGCCGAGGTGCTGGTTTCGTGGGGTCCGGATGAAGACGATCTTGGGGAAGAGTTTCTGTCCCTGGTGGATTTCGAGCCGATCCGCGCCTATGGCCTCACTCTCCGCCAGCTCGCAGCCTTGATCGCGCAATCGAATGTCTATTTTGGCAGCGACACGGGAATCCTGCATCTTGCAGCCGCCGTCGACGTGCCCGTCGTCGCTATCTTCGGGCCGACCGATCCTGATACCTGGCTGCCGGTGGCCGAGAAGGTCGTTGCTCTCCGGGGTGCCGACGGTCGCTGCCAGTCGGTGACGGCAACACAGGTTCTGGAGAAGGTGAACGAGCTCATCACCCTGTACACCGAGTTTCCGGAACTGACAGAGACAAGTGAGATGTTAGAGTCGGCTGAGCCTTTCGAGGAAGGGGAGGAACTGCCCGAGTTTGACATCACCGAGGATGCGCTGCAACAATATCTCGAGTTGCTCGAAAGGTTCGAAAGCCGGGAGGAGGGATCTCGGGAAAAGCCCCAGGTGCAGCAACGTTCGTAGAACCATTTCGGCCCCTCCGTCGTCTTACTAAACGATTTTTCTTACTACCACAGTCGCGGTCGCCCAAGGGTGGCCTCGGCAGTTTCTGCAAACCACCCCTCAGCAGTCGCAGAGGAACCAGATGCACAGGCCGGCCAGGCGTTGGCTTTGGAGAGTAGGGGGCGCCGCTGGCGCCCTGTTTCTTTTGTGGCTGATGCTGCCTGCTTCCACCTCGGCACCGGTCCGCTATGAAGAAGTGCGGCGCGGCGATCTTGTCGTCGAACTCGTGGAGAGCGGCGAAATCCGCGCGGTACATGCCCAGACCGTCGCAGCCCCCTTCGAATGGCGCGCCGATTTGCAGATCATCGACATGGTTCCCGAGGGAAGCATGGTCCAGAAAGGGGACTTTCTGGTTCAGTTGGACACTGGTTTCCTCGAACGCGAGCTGGAAGACACGCAATCTCAACTGGAGAGCGATCTGGCCGAGCTACGGCGTGTCACCGCCGAGCAGAAGTCGCGGCGTGGGGCCCTGCAAAATGCACTGACCACTGCCAGCCTTGCTCGAGATCAGGCGAAGCTCCAGCTCGAAAAGTTACGGTTCGAGTCGGCGGCGCGCAGGGAAGAAGCGCGTCTGGCCCTGGAGAAGGCCATCATCGCCCTCGAGGAGGCCCGCGCAAAGCTGGCGGCCCAGCGCATCCTCGACTCGCTGGAAACAAACAAGGTCCAGCTCAAGATCGACAGAGGCCGCGGACGCGTGAGAGAGGTAAAACGCCAGATCGAGGCCCTGACGCTGCGGGCGCCGCTGTCCGGTCTGGTGGTCTACCACGAACGCCGGAGGGGTGGTTCGAGCAGCAAACCGAAAGTCGGAGAGAAGGTCAACCCCGGGCAGGCCATCATCGATATCCCGGATCTCTCCCTGATGGAGGTGGTGTTCCGGGTGAATGAAGTGGATCGCGAAAAGGTGCGTGAAGGGTTGCCCGCGAAAGTGACGCTGGAAGCTTTCCCGAGTCGCACCTTCGCCGCCACTGTCGACCGGATTGCCCGTCTGGCGGAGCGCAAGTCCTACAACTCCCAGGTCAAGGAATTTGAAGTCCATGCCACCATCGAGGGCACCGACCCGCTACTGAAACCGGGCATGACAGCGCAGGTCCGTATGCAGCTCACCACATTGCAGGACACAACCCTGGTCCCGCTCACCGCGGTTTTCGAAAAAGACGGTCGTCCTGTCGTCTTTCCCAAATCCAGATGGCCCAAGCCTTTGCCCGTGAAGCTGGTTCTTCGCGACGACCTGTTCGCCGCCGCAACGGATGTGGAAGCGGGGATGCTGCTTGCAACATCTCCACCATCGGGGGCGAAGGGTATCCACGCCCTGGGCTACGCCGGCTACCAGCGCTACCTGGAAATTCGCGAGAGAGAATATCAACGCCATTTTCAAGAGTTGGAGCGGCGTGGCATCACGTTCGACTACACTACTTTCCGGGAGAAAGGCAAGGCCGGGTTGAAGCCTCCAGCATCAGCTCGCGAGTCGGGGCCCCGGATTGAAGGCGGCACCGTTGTTCTGCCCGGCGGGCGCAGGATTCAACTGCCACCCGGCGTGGCGAAGAAACTCGGACAGGGCGGCAACGCCACCCTGCGGATGAGGGTTTTGGGCACCGATTCAACCGGCGCGAGCAAGTCGGTGATACCAGGCGTCGGCGGTAAGGGCCGGGCTGTGCGCTCGAAGGAGGGAAACAGAATGCCAATCGACTCGTCGAAGGCCAGGGGGCAGCAACGATGAAGTTAGATGCGATTCCCAGGCGGTGGCGATGGCTGGGTGCCATCGCGGCGGCGCTGATCGTTGTGGTCCTTTGGGGTGTGGGTGGATCGAGCCCGGAGATCGCCACCTACGAGGTGAAGCGCGGGGAGTTTCTCATCGACGTTCGGGCCCGCGGGGAGCTCAAGGCACTCAAATCGCGTTCCGTGTCGCGACCACGGATCCGCTGGTCGCGCAGTCAGATTGTGCGCATGGCGCCCGAGGGCAGCATCGTCAAGGCTGGGGATTTTCTCATCCAGTTCGACACCAGCGAGTCGGCCCGCCGGGTGGAAGAGAAACGCAACGAGCTACTCAACGCCAAGACCGAGTTGGAGAGCCAGAAGGCCAGCATGGCTTCGCGCATGGCCGAACTCGAGAGTCAGTTGCGCAACCAGGAATACTCCTACCAGCAGGCGAAGATCCGCTACGAGCAGATGAAATACGAGGCGGAGATCCGCCGTCGAGAACAGGAGCTGGAGCTGAAAAAGGCGGAGCTGGCGCTGCAGCAGGCGCGCGACAAGATCGAGTCGCAGAAGGTGATCGACGAGGCCAACCTGCGCAAAGCACAACTCAAGGTGAAGCAAGCGGAGCTGGAATTGCAGAAGGCCGAGGAGGAGCTGGCGTCGCAGACCCTGCGTGCCCCGATCGGTGGGCTGGTGGTCTACAAGGAGATCTGGGGGCCGAGCGGACGCGCCAAGGTGAAAGTCGGTGACACTCCCTGGCCCGGAATGGAACTCATCGAGATCCCCGACCTGTCGGTGATGCAGGTGAAGACGAAGGTCAACGAGGTCGACATAAACCGGGTTGCCGTTGGCCAGCAGGTGATCATCCAGGTGGATGCCCTGCCAGGGGAAACCTTCTACGGCAAGGTCACTCAGGTGGCCACGCTGGCCAGGCGCGAGCGCGACTCGAACGTCAAGACGTTCGATGTCGACGTGACCATCGACGGCTCGGACGACCGCCTGCGCCCCGGCATGACGGCCAACTGCCAGATCATCACCGACCGTCTCACCGACGTGATCTACGTGCCTCTCGAAGCCGTGTTCGAGAAAGAAAGCAAGACGGTCAGCTTCGTGATGGACGGTCACCCGAAGATGCGCGAGGTCAAGGTAGGCCCGAAGAACTCCGACTTTGTCGTGATCGAAGATGGGCTGCGGGAGGGAGAGAGGGTGACCTTGCGCGACCCGACCCTGCCCCTCGAGGAGGTCGGCGGGCAGCCACCGGTGCAGACGAAAAAGAAGAAAAAGTCGCAGGGCGGTGAAGAGCGCATGATCATCATCGGTTAGATCGTTTCGCCGGATATCGATTATGAAGTACGGTGAAGTCATAGAGATCGGCCTGGAAGGCTTGCGGGCTCACAAGCTCCGGTCGTTCCTGACCATGCTGGGCATCATCTTCGGCGTCGCCGCGGTGATCGCCATGCTCTCTATTGGCGAGGGCGCCCGGCAGGAGGCCCTGGATCAGATTCAGTTGATGGGCATCAACAACATCCTCGTCTACGATCAGCCTGTGGAAGATGTCGAGGAGGGCAAGGGCCGCAGCAACCTCTCTCTCGGCCTGACGCTGGCCGACGCTCGCGCTGTTCGCGAGACCAACCCACTGGTGGACGAAGTCGTGCCGCAGCGGCAGATGGAGGCGGACGTCCGCTACGGAACCGAGCAGACCAAGGCCACCATCGTTGGCACCACTCCGGCCTACGCCACCATCATGAACTACTCTCCGGCCAAAGGGCGTTTTTTCTCCTACCAGGATCTGCTCGAGGTTCGCCGCGTCTGCGCCATCGGCAGCGGCGTCAAAAGGGACCTGTTCTATTTGCAGGACCCGATCGGGGAACGCATCAAGATCGGCGACGACTGGTACACCGTCGTCGGCGTCATGGAACACAAGGCCGTGCGCGCCGGCAAGGGCGGAGGCATTGTGCGCGACACGAACCGCGACATCTACATCCCGATCACCGATGCCATGCACCGCTTTTCGCGAGCGCCCTTCGAGAGCGAGATTGACCGCATGGCCGTGCGGGTGATCGACGCCGATCGCATCCGCGAGGCGGCCAACGTTCTCAAGCACATGATGGATCGGCGCCACAACGGCGTCGACGACTACCGCATCGTTATCCCGGAAGAGTTGTTGCGCCAGCGGCAGGCCACGCAGCGGATCTTCAATATCGTCATGGGGGCGATCGCCGGCATCTCGTTGCTGGTGGGCGGCATCGGCATCATGAACATCATGCTGGCCAGCATCCTGGAGCGCACCCGCGAGATCGGCGTGCGCCGGGCCGTCGGTGCCCGCCGCCGCGACGTTCTGACCCAGTTTCTTCTCGAAGCTACGGTGCTCAGCTTCGTGGGCGGGGTGATCGGCATCCTGCTCGGTTTCGCCCTCACCAAGATCATTACGTACTACGCGGATTGGCGCACGATCGTGTCGATCCCGTCCATCGCTCTGGCTTTTGGCGTCTCCGCCGCCGTGGGCATCCTGTTCGGCTTCTATCCGGCTCGCAAGGCGGCGCTGCTGAATCCAATTGAGAGCTTGAGGTATGAGTGATCTTCGGTGCCGGGGTTCAGGCGGAGAAGCAGGACACAGAGGGCACCGAGAGCTGGAGTTTCCGGCCTTTTGACTGAAGAGGGAAAAGCACCGACTGGCGAGAGCGGACTACAGTGGATCCGAAAGTCTGTCAGGGTAGAGCTTGCATCAAGGGGACGCTGCGATGAGAACCTTGAATGCTTTTGTAGCGTTCGTGCTGGTATTTCATCTTCTCTTGACTCAAGCCACTGCCCAGGATGGTGCCGTCGTTCTCACCCTGGAGGACGCCATCAGCCTGGCTCTGGAAAAAAGCTACAACGCTCGCAGTCTGCGCCTGCAACTGCAGCGCGCTGAGCAGAATCGGGTGGCCGCCCGCGGCCGCTTCAAGACCAGCGCGGACCTGGTACTGGAGGCGCCCAACCTCAGCGAGCAGGTGCAGGACATCCGCCTGCCCAACGAGCTGCCGCGCTACAACACCGTCGGTACGCTGCAGTGGCGAGGCCGGCTTCGGATCAGCCAGCCGCTGCCCACCAACGGCAGCATCAGCCTCAGCTCTGACATGTACCACCGCCGCGAGTCGGTCTTCCTGGATCAGCTCAACAGGACCGACAGGGACAAGCGGTTCCTCAGTTCCTTTCGGCTGGAGTTCCAGCAACCGCTTCTGGTGCCCAACTCGCTCAAATTGAATCTTGAACGCGCCAACCTCCAGTTGGAGCAGGCGCAGCGCCAGTTTACGCGCACTCAACTCGACGTCGTCTACAACGTGACCCAGGCTTTCTACAACTTCTACCGTGCCAGGCGGCAGCTCGAGATCGCCCAAGACGAGGTGAAGCAGCAGGAGAAGTCGTATGAGCTGGCCCGCAAGAAATACGAAGCGGGGTTGATTCCGGAGGTCGAGGCGCTGCAGATGGAGGTGGACCTGGCGCAGAGCCGCAACGCCCTTCTGGAGGCTGAGGGCAACCTGGCTCGAAGTGCCGACCAGTTCAAGATCACCGTCGGGCTTCCGCTGGAGGCGGATGTGACCGTTCGCGCTGATCTTGAATTGAGGCCGTTCGAAGTGGATGAGGCCAAGGCGATCCAGCATGGCCTCCAGCACCGCGCCGAGATTCGCGAGGGCGAGATCAACCGGCGGCTGGCCCAAATTGCCGTGCGCGAGACCGACGCCCGCACCGCGGTCAAGGGGGAAATCCGCGCTTTCTTCGACCTCACCGGTGTAAGCGATCCCTTCCTGTCGTACAACACCGGCCCGCTTTCGCTGCTCTCGTCGAGTCTCGATGACCTTCGCCGCCGGCCTCACAACCGCGGCATTCTCTTCAATCTCAGCGTGCCCATTTGGGACTCCGGTGTCAATCGGGCCGAGGTGGAGGCAGCCAAAGCATCGTTGGAGCAACGCCGCCTCGATCTGCGCGAAAGCAAGCGCCGGGTGATGCAACAGATTCGCAGCGCCATCACCCGCTTTCACGAGACGCGCAACCGCCTGAAGGCCCTGAAGAAGAGCGAGCAGGTGGCGCAGCGCAGCTACGAGATCAGCCTGGCGCGCTTCGACAACGGCGACATCACCAGCCAGGAACTGGCCCTCGACCGAGATCGCCTCACTCAGGCCCGCCTCGCCTACCTGGATGCCTACATCCAGTACCAGCTCGCCGTCGCCGACCTCAAGCGCCAGACGCTGTACGATTTCGAGAAGAACCGGAGCCTGGTGGAGGAAAGCCCGTAACCCCAGGCGGCCATGCCTCACCACGGATGCTCACGGAAGGCATTGTTGAACGATTCGTAATCCGGCAGAGACGAACCGCAACTCTGAAGCAGGGCAGCCAAGGTGGACTCCCGCGACAACCAATGACCAATGACCGGAGTGCGACCGCGGATGTCCACAGACGGTTGCGGACATTCACGAACCCGCCCCCACTCCAACGCGACGACTAACCCCGCACCCACGAACCACGCCCCCAATTTCTCCTTGACAAACCAGCAAAAAATTGATATACTGCAACGCCTTTCCGTGACTTCAGGATGACCAGCAAGCCAACCAGGAGGCAGATGAAAGTATTCTCCTTCAGCACCGAGACGGGGCAGGTACAGATCGGGCTGGATGTCGACAGCGATCGCTACAACTTCACGCGGCTGTGGGACGCGTATAAGAGCATTCAATCAGGCGGCAAAGGGCCTGATTTTTCATTTTTGCAGATCATGGTGGAGCTGGATTTCTTCTCGCGCCGAATTTTTGAAGAGGTGCTGAACAGCGTCAGGCGGATCCAGCCGCTGGAGGATTTCCGCATCGAAGGCCGGTTCGAATGGCAGGTGCCGCTCAGCCGACCGCAGAAGATCCTGGCCATCGGTCGCAACTACGAGGCCCACGCCCGCGAGGGAGGCGCCGAAGTGCCCGAAGAACCGATCTTCTTCGCCAAAGCGCCTTCGGCCTTGTTAGCTCACGAGGGCGAGATCCAGATTCCTGCGGACATCGGCCGCGTCGACCACGAGGTGGAGCTGGCGGTGGTAATCGGCAAGACGGCTCAGCGCGTCACCGCCGAGGACGCCATGGACCATGTGGCCGGCTACACCATCGTCAACGACGTTACCGCCCGGGCCATGCAAAAGAAGGACATCCAGGCAGGCAGGCCGTGGTTCAGGTCGAAGAGCTTCGACACCTTCTGTCCTATGGGGCCCTATCTGATCCCGCACGACGCCGTTCAAGATCCCCATGATCTCGAACTGACCTTGTGGGTGAACGGTGAGGTCAAACAGCACGCCTCCACCCAAGATATGGTCTTCAGCATCCCAGTCCTCATCGAGTACCTGTCGCGCCACATGACCCTCTCGCCGGGCGACATCATTGCAACGGGCACGCCGGAGGGCGTCAGCGAGCTCAAGCCGGGTGATCGGGTGGAGTGCGAGGTGACCGGGCTCGGGCGACTGCGGAACCGGGTGGTGGCGCTGGAGGCCACGGGTTCGTAGGCGTCTCGTGTCGCCAACGGATCGAACGGCCGACGGAGCGCATGCCCTGGCTTTCCAGTGGTCGGCGGCGTCAGTTCGCCGGGCCGGGGCGACATCGAGAGGTTGTTGATTCCGGTGTGCCGAATCGTTCTTAGTGGCTAAAGTGGAGACTCTACGATGCGCTTTCGCATCCTGCTTGCTGTCTTGTTTGCGTCTATCGCTATGAGCGGCGACGCCGGCCGCGCCCAGGATCGCCACGATCTGGCGGCCGACCTCAAAACGTTTGCCGAAGCCTCGGGAGTTGCCGGGTACGAAGACGAGGCCAGAGGAGTGTTGCTCTCCCTGCTGCCCGATGAAGTGTCCCCGAAGGTGGACGAAATGGGTAATGTCGTCGTCACCCTCGGCGACGGTTCACCGCACACGGTGGTGATCTGCCACTACGATGAGATGGGGTACGTGGTTACGCGCATCACCGAAGAGGGCTTCCTGCGAGTCTCCCGTATCGGCAACTTCCCTGAGTCGCCCTTCTATGACTTGTTTCACGAAGGACAGCTGCTACAACTAATCACGCCGCGAGGCAAGTTGCCGGCTGCGGCGGTGGTCACGAGCGTGCATCTGCGCGGCAAACGGCCGCAGCGTTTCTCGGTCGAGGACATGTGGATCGACGTCGGTGCGAATTCTGCCGAGGAAGCAAGGAAACTGGGAGTGGACCTGTTGCAGCCGCTGCAGGTCTTCAAGGAGGTCCGTCGCCTCGGCAGCCACCGCATCGCTGGTCCGGCCGTCGGCGATCGCTTCGGGGCGCTGGCGATGGTGGAGGCCCTCCGCCGGCTCCAGCGGGCACCGCTGGCAGGCACGGTTACCTTCGCGTGGACGGTTCAGGGGAATCTCCTGAGTCGTGGCTATGGGGCTGGGGCCGTCACCGGTCGTGGGGCGCGTAGAGTGGCCACAGCCCTGGCGTCGGCGGCGGGCGAGCCGGTCCGGGTGCTTGTCGTGGATCGCTTCGTGCCACGGATGGATGCCGGGCGAAAGCTGACCTTCCCGCAGGGTGAACTCGGTAAGGGAGTGTTACTGTCGGCAGCCGGCGCCGGCTCCGGGTACAGCAGCACGTTGTTGGAGCGTGCCCGGGAGGTGGCTCGTCGCGCCGGTGTGCCGGTGCAACTCAGTCTGTCCGGCGGTGCCAACGCCGCCGCAGCTTTTTCAGGCGATCGGGTTCAGAGGCTCGCCCTCGGTGTGCCGGTGCGATACTCAGGCACGGACGTGGAGATGATCGACCTGCGCGACCTGCAAGGCCTGAGCAAGCTGGTCGCTGCTCTCGTGCGGGGGGAGGGAGACGCTGAAGAATACTAAAAAACGCCGAGGAACACCGAAGGGCACCGCCGTAGCCGAAAGAAGCTGACAACAAAGGCGGAGCGGGTATACCAACAACGGGGCAGAGCGATACCATGAAGAAGCTATTCACGTGGGCACTGGCGTTCTGGGCAATCATGATGGGCTGCACCAGCCCTTCGACTCTGTCGCAACAGGAGGATGAGGCCCTGAGTGTGCTCGAGCGCCTGGTCCGGACGCCCGGTGTCTCAGGCCATGAACAGGCGGTGCGCGACACCGTGCGCAGCATGCTGCCGTCCTGGGCCGAACCGCAGGTCGACGAGGCGGGAAATCTGATCGTCACTCTCGGCGAGGGCGATCCTCACCTGCTGTTTATCGCCCACATGGACGAGATCGGCTTCGAAGTCAGTGAGATTCTCGCCGACGGCTCGTTGCTGTTGCGCCAGCGCGGCGGCTTCCTGCCGTCTCTCTACCGCGGTCGCGAGATGGTCGTGACTACCGCTGGAGGGCCGGTGCCGGGAGTGATGGCGCCGCCCCCGGGCTACCGGGATCGGCAGACCACCGAGGCGGACTTCCGCACGGCTCCATGGCGTCTCGACGTGGGGACCGACAGCAGATCGGAGACCGAAATGCTGGGGATCGCCGTGGGAGATCCGGTCACTGTACCGAAGCGCTTCAACCGGCTCGGCCGACATCGTGCCGTGGCCCGATCCATGGACGACCGCATGGGAAGTGCGGCCCTGCTGCTGGCGACTCGCCTGCTGCGGCCACCTCGCCTGCGCCGCAAGGTGACCTTCGTCTGGTCCGTGCAGGAAGAAGTCGGGCTGGACGGGGCCAAGGTTGTGGCCGCTCATCTGCGGCCCGACTTCGTCTTCGCCGTCGATACCTTTGTCAGTTCCGATTCACCCCGCGAGAGCCGACGTTTCGCCTATGCACCCGTCGGGCGTGGCGCCGTGGTGCGGGCCGTCGACAACAGCAACATCACCCGGCTGAGCCTTGTCAGAGAGGTGATCGACATCGCACGCCGCCGCAGAATTCCCTTGCAGTACGGCCAGACCGGCGGCGGCAACGACGGCGCCGTTTTCGTGCCCTACGGCGTTCCCGACATCCCCCTGGCCTTCCCAGCACGCTACAGCCACTCAGCGGTCGAGACGATCGATGCGCGCGATCTGGTCTCCCTCAGCCATTTGATCGCCGAGCTTGCCCGGAGCTTCACGGGTTCCCGCACACCATAGGGCGAGGCGCGATCCGGGCGGTTCGGGGTTGTCTGAAAAAGTGAGAAAGAGTGTCGATTTGTCATTCCTGCGAAGCTTGTCCTTGCGAAAGCGGGGAGCAGGAATTCAGAAAGATGAGCTTGTTATAGATTCCCGCGTGCGTGGGAATGACAAAAAGAGTAAGCCTTTGAGACAGCCCACGCGGGTGGAATCGGACGAAATCGGAAAGGATGAGAAAAATCAAAAGGGTCCAGCTTGTTTTCACTGGAGGCACCATCTCGATGAGATATGACGCGGAGCTGGGTGCGGCTGTGCCTATGTTCCGCGGCCATGAAATTGTCGAAAAAATCCCCGGGCTGGAAAAGATCGCCGACTTCGAGATCGACGATTTCGCCATGTTGCCCGGCCCGCATATGACGCCCAGCAAGATGCTGGAACTGGCGCAGCGGGTGCGCAACCATCTTCAGCGCCCGGAGATCGATGGCGTGGTCATCAGCCATGGAACCGATACACTCGAAGAAACCGCATTCCTTCTGGACCTGGTCTTGTCGGATGCCAAACCTGTGGTGTTGGTCGGGGCCATGCGCACCAGTTCCGACTTGAGCTGGGACGGCCCCGCAAACCTGGCAGAGGCCATGCGCATCGCGGCCGCTGCCGAGGCCCGAGACCGCGGCGTGATGGTGGCCTTGAGTTCTGCCATCCACGCCGCCAGCGAGGTCACCAAGATGCACACCGAATCAGTGGACACCTTCCAGTCACCCGACTTCGGGCCGCTCGGGCTGGTGGAACGGGACCGTGTTCTTTTCTATCGCCGTCCCGTCAGGCGCTTGCATGTGGATCCGCGACATCTCGAAGCGCGGGTGCCGTTGCTGAGAATGCACGCTGGAGCCGACGATCGGTCGTTGCGCTGGTGTCTCGAAGACGGCGCCGAGGGCATCGTGATCGAGGCGTTGGGTCGTGGCAATGTGCCGCCGGCGGTGTTGCCGGGCGTCGAGGCCGCGACATCGCGAGGCGTGCCTATCGTGATCGTCTCCAGGTGTCCTGGCGGACGCGTACTCGATACCTACGGGTACCCCGGTGGAGGTAAGGAGTTGCGGCGCCTGGGGGTCATCTTTGGTGGCTTTCTGTCGGGACCGAAGGCGCGTCTTGCACTCATGGCGGGACTCGGGGCCGGATGGTCCATTGAGCAGATCCGAAGTCTGTTCGAGGAAGGACTCTACGACTGAGCGGCAGCGGCCGGGACTCGGCACGACCGAGAAATGGGACTCACAGGACGGAGGAGGGACCATGTGCTGGAACATCGTGAGCAGTCGGGCGGCGGTTGCGGCAGCCTTGTTGAGTGCGGGCTGGGTGGTGGCTGGTGCCGCCGGGGTGGCTGGGCCGTCGGCAGAGGCATCGCCGCAAGTCGCCCAGGTGCGGCCTTCTTCTGCAACTGCCCCGGAAGTGGAATACAAGCCGGGCGAGGTGATCATCAAGTACAAGTCCACGGTTTCCGCTACCCGTATCCAGTCGCTCGAGGCAGGGGTGGGGTTGCGCGTGATCAAGACGATCCCCGACCTCGGCATCCGCGTGAGCACCATCGAGTCGGGGCAATCGGTCGAGCAGATGATCCAGACCTGCAGCGGCTGGCCCGAGGTCGAGTATGCCGAGCCGAACTACATCTACCATGCATTCAAAACGCCGAACGACCCCGATTTCGACAAGCTCTACGGTATGCGCCAGATCCTTGCTCCGGAGGCGTGGGACATCCAGACCGGCAGCCAGACCATCGTGGTCGGCGTGATCGACACCGGGGTGGACTACAATCACGAAGATCTGCAAACCAACATGTGGCGCAACCCCGGAGAGAGTGGAGACGGCAAGGAGAATAACAAGGTCGACGACGACAACAACGGCTATGTGGACGACTATCGGGGATGGAACTTTGTTTTCAACAACAACGACCCGTTCGACAACAACAACCATGGCAGCCACGTGGCGGGAACTTTGGGGGCCGTGGGTGACAACGGTCGCGGGGTGGTGGGCGTCAACTGGCGGGTGACGATCATGCCGCTCAAGTTTCTCAACCGCGATGGCAGCGGGGAAACAGACGACGCAGTCGAGGCCATCGTCTACGCGGCCAAGATGGGAGCCCGGGTCACCAACAACAGTTGGGGCGGAGGTGGTTTCTCGCGTGCCCTCGAGGATGCCATCAAGTTTGCCAATGACCGCGGCATGCTGTTCGTCGCTGCTGCCGGAAACGACAGCAACAACAACGACAACAACCCGGCCTATCCGGCCAGCTACGAGCTCCCGAACGTGATCGCGGTGGCTGCCAACAACAAGGATGACAAGCTGGCGAGCTTTTCGAACTATGGCAGGCGGACGGTTCATCTGTCCGCACCCGGCGTCAGCATCCTCAGTTCGACGCGCGGAGATCTTTATCGCTACCTCAGCGGCACTTCGATGGCGACACCGCACGTGGCCGGTGCCGCCGCCCTGGTGTGGGCCCAGTACCCGTCCTTGACGGCCCGACAGGTGAGAATCCGCGTCCTGGGGTCGGTGGATCGCCGCGGAGAGTATATGAACAAGGTTTCTACCGGCGGCCGGCTGAATGTCTTTCGGGCTCTGTCGACAGACCCCATCGTCGCCAACACAACACAGCTTGCCAACACGCCTGACACCGAGGGACCGTATGTGGTCATGGCTCAGGCTGTGGATGATGGGTCGCTGGCGCAGGTCACGCTGGTGTACCAGGTCAATGATGGAGAAGCCGACAGCGTGGCGATGGCACCTTCGGGCCCGGACACCTATCGGGCGGAGATCCCCGGACAGGAACTGGGATCCAAGATCGTCTACTTTGTTACTGCGCGCGACAACGAGGGTAATGTCGGCCGCGGCCGCATCTTGCTCTTTCGCATCCAGTCGGGGGGCACCGGCGGTTGCTGCGGCCAGTTTGCCGTTGCACTGAACATCTCGAATCGCCGACTGCGCGACGCCGTCGAGTTGCCGCTCAACCTGGCCATCTTCCTGGCGCCCTATGTCATCCGGCGCCGGAGGCCCGGCCGCAATCGGCAAGCCAGGTAAGAAAGTGGGTTGGACCCCTCGTCCGGGTGCCTTGTCGATCCAGGCCTGGCGGGGGGCCGAGCACGCGCACAGTTCGAAGAGAATTGAGCCTGTCAGGGCTCTGGCGTAGAAAATCGACTGAGATCTGCAGACCGGAATCTCTCGAGGATCTCTTCATGGAACACGCAACGAACCCCCCACGTCGCTTCCTTTCGCTGCTGCTGCTTCAAGGCCTCATCACTCTACTCCTTGCCGGCCCTCTGGCGGCGCAGCCGTCGCCGCAGAGCAAACTGGGATTTCAGGTTGGTGCCGACCGCAAGCTGGCCGACTGGGGACAGATTACGGCCTATTTTCGCGATCTGGATCGGGCCTCGGATCGCGTCGAGGTGGTCGAATTGGGCAAGACCACGCTGGGCCGTCCGTTCATCATGGCGGTGATTTCCTCGGCGCAGAATCTTCGCGACCAGGAAGGCATCCGCCGGATCGTGGAGCGCCTGGCCCATCCCTACAATCTCTCAGATGAGGAAATGCATCGTCTGGCCGAGCGCGGCAAGACTGTAGTGATGATCTCGTGCAGCATTCACTCGACCGAAATCGGCGCCTCCCAGATGTCGATGGAGCTGGCCTATCGCCTGGCAAGTCAGAATGACCCGCAGACGCGCGATATCCTCGACAACGTCGTCCTCCTTCTGCTGCCGTCGGTCAATCCGGATGGCATCGACATCGTCACCGATTGGTACCGGAAGACCCTCGGCACCAAGGCCGAAGGCACCGGTCCTCCCCGGATTTACCATCATTACGCCGGCCATGACAACAACCGCGACTGGTTCATGCTGAATCTGAAGGAGAGTCGCCTGGTCACCCGAGTGCTCTACCAGGAGTGGTTCCCTCAGATTCTCTACGACGTGCACCAGATGGGGAGCCGCGGGGCGCGTTTTTTCGTGCCGCCGTTCTATGAGGTTTCCAACCCGAACATCGACCCGCTGATTCTACGGCAGATCATGCAGATCGGCGGCCACATGACCACCGACCTGGCGGCCGCTGGCATGAAAGGGGTGGCGACCGAGGCGATTTTCGATACCTGGTGGCACGGCGGCATGCGCACGGCACCGTACTATCACAATGTCGTCGGCCTGCTCAGCGAGGCTGCCAGCGCCCGCATCGCCACGCCGGTCGAGATCCGCTTCAAGGAGCTGCGCGGTAGCAGGAGAGGGCTGCCTTCGGTGAAGAAGTTCAGGGCGAATTTCCCCGAACCATGGCCGGGCGGATGGTGGCACCTGCGCGACATCATTGACTACGAGTTGACGGCCTCCTGGTCGTTGCTGCGGCTGGCCGCCCGGTATCGCGCGGACTGGCTGACCAACTTCGCTATCATGGGCCGGCGGGCCATCGAACGAGGAAGGAAAGAGAAGCCCTTTGCCTATGTGATTCCAGCGGACCAGCGCGATCGCGGAAACCTGCTACATCTGATCGAGGTGCTGATGTGGCAGGGCGTCGAAGTGCAGCGTGCGCGCCAGCCGTTCGTCGCCGACGGCAGGCCCTATCCGAAGGGCACTTACGTGATCCTGGCCGCGCAGCCGTATCGCGCCGATGTCAAGGCGCTTCTCGAGCGACAGCATTACCCGGAACGACGCGCCTACCCTGGTGGGCCCTTGGAGCGGCCGTACGACGTCACCGGCTGGACGCTGTCGTTGCAGATGGGCGTCGATGCCATTGAAGTCGCCACTTCCTTCGATGCCAAACTGGAGAAGCTGGCGAACCCGCCGTTGCCGCAGCTTCGTCTGCCGGCGCGGCAGCCGAAATGGGCGTACCTGCTGCCGGCCGAGGATACCCGCGCGGCACAGGCGGTCAATCGGCTTCTCAAAAAGGGCGTCCAGATCTATCGGGCGGCGGAGGCGGTCAGGGTCGCAGGCCGTCAGTTTGCGGCGGGCGCCGTGCTCGTGCCGGCCCGCAATCTGCCCCCAGCCAGGCTACGCGACTGGCTTCAGGGTGTCGGCATTGAGGTCGAAGCGGTGGACGAGCCGCTTGTGGGACAGGGATACCGGCTTCGTTCGGCGCGTGTCGCTGTCTACCAAAGCTGGGTGCCGTCGATGGATGAAGGATGGACCCGTTTCGTGCTGGATCAATTCGAGTTCCCCTACTCGACCGTGCATGACGACCGCATTCGCCAGGGCGATCTCGAACACGACTTCGACGTCGTGGTTCTGCCTTCACAGCGCGACAGCACTATCATTCGCGGGCACAACGGCGAATCGAAGGAGCTTCGCTACCCGAAGGAGTATCGCGGCGGCATCGGCGCGGTGGGTGTGGCGAATCTTCATGCCTTCGTGGAGAACGGCGGCACCCTGGTAGCTTTGGGCGCCGCCACGCGCCTGCCGATCAAGAGCTTCTGGCTGCCGGTGACCAACGTCCTGGAAGGGGTTCCGGCGAAGCAGTTTTCGGCGCCGGGCTCTATCCTGCAAACCCTGGTCGACACGACTCACCCGATCGGATACGGCATGCGCCGCGAGACCGCCATCTTTTTCGCCAACAGCCCGACGTTCTCGGTCTCCGGCGGTACGGTGATCGCCAGATACCCGGTGTCCAATCCGTTGCTGAGCGGCTGGCTGGACGGCGCCGACAAGCTCTTCAACAAAGCGGGCCTGGTGGAGGTGCCGCTGGGTCGCGGCCGGGTCATCCTGTTCGGCTTTCGACCTCAGCACCGGGGCCAGACCTGGGGTACCTTCAAACTGCTTTTCAACACGCTCTATTACGCGGTCGCCGAGAGGACCGAGCTCCCCGGAGCACTGCCGAGTGACTAGGCTTGCCGTGTTTGAGTAGATAACCTGCGAGGTCTTGGGATTCCAGCTCCCGCACAGGCTACTGCAAGAAAATTCTGGAGGTCTGACATGGAGTGTTCCCTTCGAACCGTTTCCAAAAGCCGGCTTCTGTACATGGCTTTGGCTGTATCGCTTTTGGCCCTTGTCCTGCCGGGCGAGGCACAGTCCCAGGAGAAGTCCTTCTTCCCATACAAGGTGCACAAGGAGACCCTGGCCAACGGCCTCGATGTCATCATCATCCCGACGCCGGAATTCAAGAACGTCCTGAGCTACAACACCATGGTACTGGCCGGGTCGCGCAACGAGCTCAAGCGCGGTACCACCGGACTGGCACATCTGTTCGAGCACATCCTGTTTCGCCACCGCTTTCGCGGCCAAGAGGGTGGCTATGAGCGCACCATCGACCGCATCGGCGCGCACAACAACGCGTGGACCTGGTTCGATGTGACTTTCTACCACCCACTGACCTTCACCCAGAATCTGGAGAGTCACTCTGTGACATCAGCCACCGACGGCGGCCGCACAGCCAACGACACCCTGCCGGGCATCGCCGAAGTCGAGGCGTCGCGTTTCGTGTCGCTCGATTTCGACGAGAAAATCTTCAAGACCGAGACCGGGGCGGTTCTCGGAGAGTACCGGAAAAACGCCTCCAACCCGGGCAGTAAGTTGCACGAGCGACTTCTGGAGCTGGCGTTCAAGCGGCACCCTTACGGCCATACCACCATGGGCTACTATGACGATGTTCTGGCGATGCCGAAGCACTACGCCGCGGCCGTCTCTTTCTACCAGACGTACTACCGACCCAACAACTGCGTGCTCATCGTGGCCGGCGACGTAGAGCCCAAAGAAGTGATGCAGTTGGTGCGCAAGTACTACAGCAAATGGCAGCGGCGCGAGATTCCGCCGGTCGATCATGAGGAGGCGCCGCAGACCGAAGAGCGGCGCGGCCATGTCGCCTGGGACGCGGATGTGCCGCCACGGGTGCTTGTGGCCTACAAGACGCCCCGGCACCGCAGCACGAGCATCGAGACAGCGGTGGGGCAACTCCTGCCGGAACTTCTGGTATCCGAGTCGGCACCACTGTTCCAGAAGCTGCGCTACCGGAAGAAAACGGCCAGCGCTCTCTTTCTGGAAGAGGGGCGCCAGGGATACGAGAGTTTCGATCCGCGGTTGATTGGGATCGAGGCCATCCTGTACAAGGACCTTTACAAGCAACGAGGCCGGGCCTATCTCGAAGACGTCATCGGCGACATCAAGTCGGCGACACAGGCCTTGCAACATTTCTCAGAGCAGCCCGATGCCGCGAAGACCATCGAGGTGCTGAAGAAGAAGTACCGCTTCGACACCCTGGCCGAGTTGTCGAGCCCGGCGGCCATCGCCGAATCCTTTGCCTGGTACTACCGCTTTGAACGCGACCCCAACGTGTTCGACCATCTCGTGCAGACTGTGATGAAGGTCAAGCCGGAGGACGTGGACCGGTTCGCCCAGAAATACTTCGTCCCTTCGAATCGCACCGTCGTCACTCTGACGCAGGGTGAACTGAAATGACCTGGCGCGAGATCACGGGACTGATGCCGGTCCCGCCGGCGCTCTTCAGCCGGCAGAGATCGAGGGAAAAAGGTAACTTTCGAGGAAGGAAATGACCATGAAGAAAGGGTTTGTCGTGACGACTCTGCTTGTCCTGGCAGTCGTTGCAATGAGCGGGCTGTTGCCGCCCACCTTCGGGTCGGCTCCAGATCGCATTCGTGTGGTGACGGTCGATTCGCCGGCGCCTCTGATTCAAATCGAGGTCAACGTGCGGGCGGGTTCCTCCGATGACCCACAAGGGTACGAAGGTGCCGCCTATATGACGGCGAGGATGTTGCTGGAGGGGAGCTTCGGCAACCCTCAGGCCCCTGTGACCAAGGAGAAACTGGCCGACATGACCCGTGCATGGGGCTCGGCTGCCAAACCGAGCGTCCGCGTCGCCAAGGAGACCACGACCTTCTACATGACGGTTCCGAAGGAGGTGCTTGACGAGTACATCCGCACCGTTCTGAAACCGCTCTTCACCCAACCGCTTTTCGCAGCGGAGGAACTGGACCGCATCCGTAAGGAGACGGAAGAGTACATTTCGTCCTCCATACGGTTTGAGAACACCGAGTTGCTGGGGCTCTTTGCGCTGGACAACTACATTCATGAGGGTACCTCCTACGGGCATCTCGTCTACGGTACCCTCAAAGGTCTGGCGGCCGTGGACCGTGACATGGTGCGGCGGTTCTACGGCACCTATTACCGTCCAGGCAACGTCACGGTTGGACTGAGCACCAGCGATCGCAAGGTTGTGGAGCGCGTCACCAAGGCGCTGCAGAAGATCGGTGACGCTGCCTCCGACGTCCAGCCGCTACCGCCGAACAAGGACGAGCCTCCTCCGCCGATTCAGGGCCGGCAACTGGTGATCATCTCGAAACCCAACGCCGCATCGACCGGCCTGCATGCCGGCTTTCCGATTTCGGTTCGCCGCGGCGATGCGGATTACTGGCCCTTGTATGTCGCCAACGTCTTTCTGGGCACGCATCGTGACAGCTTTGGCCGACTCTACACGCGCATCCGATCGGAGCGTGGCTACAACTACGGCGACTATTCCTACATAGAGTGGTTCGACGGCCGGCCTCGCTACCTCTTTCCGCCGCCGAACACGCCGCGGCGCTATCAATACTTCAGCATCTGGATCCGGCCGCTGGCCCACAAGTACGCCCACAACATCTTGAAGGCGTTCACCTGGGAGCTGGAAAACTTCGTCCACCACGGCATGACGGCCGAGGATTTGCGCCTGGCCAAGACCAAGGCCAAAGTGCTCTATCTCAGCCTGGCCGAGAATACGCAGCGATTGGTGGCCTACCGCCTGGACGATCTCTTCTACGGACTCGGCGACCGCGGCTATCTGGACAGCTACCTCGATGCCATCGACGCCGTCACGCTGGAACAGGTCAATGCCGCCATCCGCCGTCATCTGACCTCATCCGGCATCAAATATGTCATCGTTACGAGTGAGAAGTGGGCTGACCGGCTGGCGCAAGACATTGCGGCCGACCGCAACGCTCGGGGCAAATCGCTTCTCGACTACAACATCGATTTTGAGACGACCGATGCGGATACGCTGTGGAAGCTCAACAAGGAACAGCTTGGCATCGTGCAGATGGACAAGGTGTATGAAACCTACTGGCTCGGCATTCCGCGGAGCAACATTCGAGTCGTCAAGGCAGCGGACCTTTTCGAGACAGCGGCTTTCTTGCCGTAGACCTAAGATGTGCTGTGGTTCAGTATCGTGTGGCGCTGGCCAGCCGCCGGCGTCCTCTTCTCTTGCCGAAGGCCTGGCGCCGGCCGTGTTTCGACGCCGCTGGCTCGGATGGGTCGCGTTGGCGCTGTGGCTGGTCGCCGGGCCTGCCATCGGCCAGGAAGGGTACCTGCGCTATCCGGGGCCAAAGATCGCCTACGAAGTGTCGGTCGATGAGGAGAACTGGGATGGTGTGAAGGTCACCACTCTGGCTGAGGATCTCCCCGACACTGCGGTGACGGTGGTGATGCCGCGCTGGAGTCCAGGGGCGTATGTTCTGCAGGACTACGGCGAGAATGTTGAAGATTTTCAGGCGTTCGACGTTTTCGGAAAACCGCTTCCGGTCGTTCGTTTGGACCGACAGCGCTGGCGTATCGGCGGCCTGCGCTCGGGCTATTTCCGCGCGACGTATCGGGTGCGCTACCCGATGCGGTTCGGGCAGAGGAATATCGACACGACCCACGCCCTCATTGAAGGGCCGATGACGTTTGTCTACCTGCAAGGCTATCGGCGCCAGCCATTGAGTGTCTCTTTCGATTTTCCCGCCGAATGGAAGATTGCCACAGCTTTGAAGCCGGTCCGAAGCGGCGGCTATGATTACTGGGCCGAAGACTACGATACGCTGATCGATACGCCCGTGGAACTGGGGAATTTCGAGGAATTCCAGTTCACGGTGTCCAACGTCCGTTTCGACGTGGCTGTCGACGGGCCCATCGCCTTCAACGTGGACCGCTTTCTCCTCGTGCTGCGCAAGATCTGCCAGTATCAGGCGGAGCTTTTTGGCTACCTGCCGTTCGAGCACTACCAGTTCATCTACCACATCCGACCCGGGCCGCGCGGCGGTGGCGGACTGGAACACCTCACCTCGACGACCATTACTCTGTCAGGGCAGCGGATGGCCGAAGACCCCGCCAACGCCGCCGAGGTCACAGCACATGAGCTCTTCCACGCCTGGAACGTGAAGCGCATTCACCCGAAAGTGCTTGGTCCCTTCGACTATCTTTTCGAGCCGCGCACCAAGGCGCTGTGGTTCAGCGAAGGGGTGACCAGCTACTACGCCGCCTTGACGCTGGTGCGTACCGGCATCTGGTCGCAACAGCGGTTCCTGAAACACCTGGCCGAGCAGATCGAGCGGTTGCAGTCCAATCCGGACCGCCTGAAAACCAGCGTCGAAGAGGCGAGCTGGCGAATCTGGGAGCGTGGCTATCGCCATCCAGGGATCTCGTACTACAACAAGGGAGAGCTACTCGGGCTCCTCCTGGATCTGGAGATTCGGGCTTCGACTTCCGGGCGGCGGTCGCTGGACGACGTAATGCGGCTGCTGAACTGGTGGTATGCGCGTCGCAGTGTGGGTTTCGAGGAGACGGATCTGGAACGCGCCGTGAGCGCCGTGGCCGAGGCCGATTTTTCCTCCTTCTTCGATCGCTACGTGGCGGGGACCGTGGAGCTTCCGTATGCCGAGGCTTTCGCTGCCGCCGCATATGAGGTGAGTATCGACAGCACCTGGGCGCCCACCATCGGCGAGGTGGTCTTCGTCGGTGGAGACAGGCGGGTGATTCGGGTCGAAGAGGGAAGCCCGGCGGACAATGCCGGGTTGCGCCGCGGAGACCGGCTGGTGTCTCTGGCCGGCAAACCGATCCAGAGCTACGCCCAGTACGACAGTACTGTGGCGGCGCTCACCATTGGCAGCGAGGTGCCACTCAAGGTGCGCCGCCAGGACGTAAGCCTGGAATTGATCGTCCGCGTCGGGCGAAAGCAAAAGGTGTCCGCAGCGATCCGCCCGGTGGCTCAACCAACCCCGGAGCAACTTGCCCTGCGACAGCACTGGCTCACGGGAAAATAGCTGGAATTCGGAGGAAGACCGGATGAGCAAACTGATCAGATTGCCGCATGCAGCCTTCGTCCTGCTGCTCGCTGCCCCGATTTGGGGCTTCGCCCAGGAGCAGCCCAACCCGAAGACACTGCTCCCCGACAGCGTGCTCAGTGTCCTGCAAGATGAAGTCTCGGGGTCGCTTGCCTTGAGCTATGTGATCGAGCTGGCCGGGTATAACCGCAATCGCCCGGCGTCAGAATATGCCGGCACCTACTGGGAGAGTCAGTATGTCGACAGCATGGCGACTTCTTTCGGGTTGGCGAACGTGCACATCGAGCGTTTCAAGCGCCGACCCCAGTGGGATGCGGAATACGGCGAGCTTTGGATGGTCGAACCCAAGAAGCGGCTCATCATCAGTCACCGGGACGTGGCTGCGGCACTGGCGCCGGGGAGCCAGAGCGTCGATACCACGGCGGAGCTCATTTACTGCGGCCGCGGTGAGCGCGAAGAGGATTATGAAGGTAGGGATGTCGCCGGAAAGATCGTCCTGGTCTCCGGATCTCTGTCTAAGGCTCATCGCATCGCAGTCGGCAAGAAGAATGCGGTCGGCGTCGTGTCGTTCAACGATCCCACTGGCAAGCCGATCGATCGTCCGGATCAGATTTCTTGGCAGTCGATCCGACCCGCGCCCGGACAAGAACACGCCTTCGGCTTCACCCTGTCGCACCGACTTGGCATGAAGCTGCTGGATCGCCTGGAGCGCGGTCAGAAGGTCGTGGTGCGCGCCAGGGTGAAGACCGCGATGTACGATGTCGACCGGGAGGTGCCCACGGCCGTGATCCCCGGTGACGGCTCCACGTCCCAAGAGGTGGTTCTTTCCGGCCACCTCTTCGAGGGCATCTCCAAGCAGGGCGCCGCGGACGATGCCAGCGGTGCGGCGGTGGTCTTGGAAGTCGGGCGAGCCCTCACTCACCTCATCCGCAGCGGTGTGCTGCCGCGGCCGAAAAGAACGATTCGCCTGCTGTGGGTGCCGGAGATCACCGGAACCGCTGCCTACCTGGAGCGCTATCCGCAGGAGGTGGCGAACATGGTGGCCGCCATCTCCATCGACATGATCGGCGAGAACCAGACGCTTCACCGTAACTCGCTGCACCTCTATCGGAATCCTTATTCCATGGCGAGCTTCGTTGATGACGTCTGTCAGGATTTCTTCGAATACGTCGGCGACACAAACCGGGAGAAGGTGCACAACCGCCGGATCGTCTACGGGTTCATGAACCCCATCATCGATCCGAACGGTTCGCAAGACCCGTTTTTCTTCCACATCGAGAAGTATTACGGCAGCAGCGATCATGCTGTGTACAACCACTACGATGTCGGTGTGCCGGCGGTGCTGTTCAACAACTGGCCCGATCGAGCTTATCACACCAGCGAAGATCGTCCGGCGAGCCTGGATCCGACGCAGCTCAAGCGCGGTGCCTTCATCGCTGCTGCTGCCGCCTACTATCTTGCCAGCGCCGGGAGCGAAGAGGTGGAACGCCTGGCCGGACTGATGGCCGGGTATGCCAAGGAACGCATAGGTCGCGATCTGACAGCAGCGATGGAGGCCGTCAGCCGGAGCACACCGGAAACCATTGCCCAAAGCTACAAGGAGGCCCAGGTCAAGGTGCGGCAGGCCTATCTTCGTGAGAGTCGAGCGCTGGGGACCGTGAAGGTTCTGGCAGCCGGCGACCGCAGCGCAGCGCAGAAAATCGACGGCTTGCAGCGCCGGCTTGCCCTGGGGCAAACGGCCGATCTGAAGCTGCTGGAAGCTCACTACCGAAATGTCTGCAGGCAGCTCGGGGTGCCGGCGGAGAAACCGAGGCTGACGGCCGAGGAGAGGCGTGCTTCGCGCTACTTCCCCGTTCGTGCCGCACCTGATAGTGGGGCATCGCTGATCTCTCGACTCTTCCGCCGTGGTCGCAGCCGACGTCTGCGTCCCTTCGCCGCGCGTGAAGCCCTTGCTCTTGCCGATGGTTCGCACTCCGTCCTCCAGATCCGCGACTTCATCAGTGCGGAGTTTGAGCCGGTGGCCGTCGATCAGGTCGTACGCTTCTTCGCCGATTTGGCGAAGCAGGGCCAAATCTCATTTAAAGGCGAGCGGCCGCCGGTGGATGAATGAGGCCTCACGAACGAATTTCTTGTACGAACGGCAAGGAGCTCTCGACGGAACGCCACGGACGAACACGGAGCTGGCCGTTGGTTGATGCCGCTTTCCCGTGGTAGCCAGTCCGTACCACATGGCGTTCCGATAGTCCCATGGACTTTCCCGCCTCCTCCTGCCCCCAGACCTCTCTTGCGGCGGTCAGATTGACGCACATGTTGTACCATATCGCACAGTCGGCTGTGCTTATGCCGACACTTTGACAGGATCACCCTTGCTGAAGATGCCAGTGCCCGCGGCAGGATTCACGGCCCATCTTTCAATCACACAAATACGCATACCTCTAAGGAATTATAAATCAATGCGATAGAGGAATGTTGTTCCTGCAACAAGAGGGTGCGGCAGCGGATGGCATGGGGATTGCAATGGGCATAGGTCGTGAAGACGGAGGTGAGCGGACGTGAAAACGACAGAGATCAAACAGCAGCCCATTGAGCTTTCGGCGCTGGTGCCGACCGCAAGGTTTGCTCTTCTTGTGGAACTACAGCGCCTGGCCATTGAAGTCGACTACAACTACCTGCGCAGCCGAGACCCGGAGGGAGCGCCCGACAAGAAGCATTTCGCTCGCGCGTGGCTTCAGCAGTGTTCGAAGGATTTCCGCGAGTGGTACGAACGGATCGTTGAAGACTCTCCGACTCGACTCCCGGAGTTGCTTCTGGCGGCGCGCAGAGGGCTGCAGGACGCACCGGCGTTGGCCTGAGAGGGGGCCACACGGAGTCTTCCCAACGAGCCCGCAGATGGCGGGCCATTTCATAGATCTTAGGAGCCCAGTCGTACGGCTGGGCTCCTATTTTTTGCCCCGGAACAGCGCCGGTCTCCTGCGGCGGCCGCCGTCACGATCCGCAGAGCGAGAGTTGGGCACGGAGCCCCCTTGCGCTCGCTGGCGTCGAAGCCCTGCCGAGACATCTTTTCTGCGTCCCTACTCCCTTGCTTTTCAAATAGGTTAGCCTCAACTTCCCCTTGCCATTTTGCCGCCTGTGCGTTATATTGATTTGATGTAGATCGGCGTGCAGCGCTGATTTTGCCGTGCAATCCGTCAACCAGAATCTCGGCTTGAAGGCTCAAGGAAAGATGAGGGTTTATTTCGACCATAGTGCCACGACGCCGGTGGCTCCGGAGGTTCTCGAGGAGATGCTGCCGTTCTTCTCGCGTCGATTCGGCAATGCCTCCAGCATCCACGCCTTCGGCCGCGAGGCCAAGGTGGCTCTTGAGGAGGCCCGGGAGCGCGTAGCTGGGTTGATCGGCGCGGATCCGTCGGAAATCGTGTTTACCAGCGGCGGCACTGAAGCTGACAATTGGGCCATCAAGCACATCGCCTTTGTGGCCGAGCCGGAAAAGCGGCACGTCGTCACATCGCAGGTGGAGCATCATGCCGTCCTGCACTCCTGCCAGTTTCTGGAAAAGGTTGGTTTCGA
Source organism: uncultured Cytophagia bacterium (assembly GCA_964527995.1). Lineage (GTDB taxonomy): Bacteria > Zhuqueibacterota > Zhuqueibacteria > Oceanimicrobiales > CAZGRP01 > CAZGRP01. Next base: position 30,675 of record CAZGRP010000050.1, read on the forward strand.
AGTCACTTATCTCAAGCCGGACCGATATGGCCGAATCGCGCCGGCGCAGGTCGCCGAGGCGATCCGCGATGACACGGCGTTGGTGAGCATCATGCACGCCAACAACGAAATCGGCACCATCAATCCAATCGCCGAGATCGGGCGCGTCGCCAGGGAGCGCGGTGTGCTCTTCCACACTGACGCGGTGCAGAGCTATGGCAAGCTGCCCGTGGATGTACGCACCATGCCGATCGACCTGCTGTCGGCCTCCAGCCACAAGATCTACGGGCCGAAGGGCATCGGCTTTCTCTTTGTTCGCAAGGGCGTGCGGCTGGCACCGCTGCTTCATGGCGGTGGTCATGAGCGCCGCCGCCGTGCCGGAACCGAGAACGTGCCGGCAATCGTCGGCTTCGGGAAGGCGGCGGAAGTGTGCGCGGCCTCGATGGAGTCGGAGGCGGCGCGACTGCGCCAGCTGACCGGCCGGCTGGTGGAAGGCGTCCTGGGAGGAATCCCAGGGGTGAGCCTCAACGGCCATCCGTCCGATCGCTTGCCAGGTTTGGTGAACTTTGCAATCGAGGGAGTGGAGAATGAATCTCTCCTCATGAGTCTGGATTTAAAGGGAATTGCTGCTTCGAACGGCGCGGCGTGCACGTCCGGCAGCCTCGAGCCGTCGCACGTTATGCGGGTGCTGGGCCAGCGCCACGCAGCCGTTCGCTTCAGCCTGGGACGGTCCAACACGGAGGACGAGGTGGATTACGTTGTGGAGAGCCTGGTTGAGATCGTCGGGCGCTTGCGCGGGGTGAAGAGAGGTCGAGTAGCGGTATAG
>CAZGRP010000051.1:0-1379 GCA_964527995.1 uncultured Cytophagia bacterium
CTCACTCCACAAACGTGGCGATTTCCTCGAGCGGCTTTTTCTGGATATCCGGCACCTTGGCGCCTTCGGCCGGGTAGCCGACGACGAGGATCAAGAAAGGGCGCTCGCTGGAGGGGCGTTTGAGGATCTGGTTGAGAAAGCCCATCGGGCTGGGGGTGTGGGTGAGGCAGGCCAGGCCGGCGTGGTGCAATGCCGCTATCAGGAAGCCGGTGGCGATGCCCACCGACTCCTGGACGTAGTAGTTCTTGAGCCTGCGACCGTTTTCGGCCACCCCATAGCTCTGGGCGAAGATGACGATCAGATAGGGGGCCTTCTCCAGGAACGGCTTGTGGGCGTCCGTGCCGAGGGGGGCCAGGGCCTCGAGCCAGTCGTCGGGCGCACGCTCCGTGTAGAAAGCCTGCTCTTGCTCCTCGGCTGCCTGGCGGATTTGCTTCTTGACCTGCGGGTCGCTGACGACCACGAAGTGCCAGGGCTGTCGATTGGCGCCGCTGGGTGCGCTACCCGCCGTTCGCAGGCAGTTCTCAATGACTTCGCGCGGCACAGGCCGGTCGGAGAAGTCGCGCACCGAGCGCCGCCGCCGCATCTCGGCGTAGAAGTCGGCCGCGCGCTTTTTCATTTCTGCCTCGGGGTAGAGGGGGAATTCGGAGTACGGGATGAACTTGGATTGCGTCATGGACTCTTCTGCTCCACTGAAGGTTTGGTCCGGAAAGAAAAGACCACCACGGATCCTCACGGATGGTCACGGAAGCTCTCTGCACACATGGTCCGTCTTTTTTCTGTCGTCTGAGCCCCGCCCGGCCGACGCCGTGCCGTCGACGGAGTGCACCTGCGGCACGAGGCAGGCTTCTCCTCCCCTGCATTTGGCTCCCTCACTGCTTGGCAATCCTCGGCCCGAAGACCTCCTTGAGTGCCAGCAGGCGACCGACCAGCCAGGCGCGGATTTCGGCTAGTTCGTCGAGGGGCTGCTGGATGTGGCCGTCCCGGTACACCGCGATCCGGCAAGCACGCTTGTCGTCGAGTCGCTCCCAGCTCAGCGGTTCGCCGAACAGCCTTTCAAGCTCCATCTTGTGAGATTCAAGCTGATCGAAGAGTGCCTTGTTTGCCGTTTCGTCGCCACGGTCGATGTAGAGCTCAGCGCGTACCCGTCCTCCCTGGGCGAAACTGGCGCCGTACGTTATCCCAGAATAACCTGACGCGAACGAATACCAACTCTGAGGCTGTGCGATCCTCGCACCGGTGAACCGGTGCTGTTCCCGTAGCTCGTCGATCAGCTCCTGGAAGAAAGCACGGTATGCCTTGGCACGGGGAGAGACAGAGCCCCCACCGGAGGTTTGCGCTTTGGCTTTCCGCCACTCGTTCGGGGTGGCGACTGGTTTGAA
>CAZGRP010000051.1:1479-13924 GCA_964527995.1 uncultured Cytophagia bacterium
AAAGTGGACAATCCCTACTAAAAAGTCAAGTAAAGAAAACGCAATCGATTTCTGGAAGAAAGTCCAAGCTGACCGATCCGACAGCGTTGTGGGCGCGGAGTTTGGACCGTAGAGGGGGAAGTGAGGCGTGCCGGAGCTCTGGGGTCCTGGAGACTCGAACGTAAACCAGCGCGCACCTCTCCATAACTCCAAAACTCCAAGAATCCAACACTCCATCTCCGTCCGCTTGCATTCCACCTTCCTTGAAGTCGACCGACACCACTCCGCGTGCCTTACTCCCGGGGTCCATCCCCGCCATCAGGGTTGACATCCACCCTCTCTTTGGCTATATTGTCCTCACTATAGACCGGGGAGAGACATCGCATGGTCGTTGGTCAAAGTGTTGCCCGCAAAGAGGGGTGGGAGAAGGTCCAGGGGCGTGCCCGCTACGTGGACGACCTGGTCTTTCCCGGGATGCTCTATGGCAAGACCGTCCGCAGCACCATCCCGCACGGCATCATCCGTGAGATCCGCTTCGATCCGGCGTTCGACTGGGACCGCATCGTTATCGCTGACTACCGCGATATCCCTGGGCGGAATGTCGTCGCCCTCATCGAGGACGATCAACCGTTGCTGGTCGAGACCGAAGTTCGCCACGTCCACGAAGCCATCCTGCTGCTGGCCGCCGAAGATCGCCGCCTGCTCGAACAGGCGGCCCGCCATATCGACATCGTCTATGAACAACTGCCCGCTGTTTTCTCCATCGAGGAATCACTCGCCGGAAAACAGAGACTCTACGGCAAGGACAACATCTTCAAAGAGTTCCTGATCCAAAAGGGGAATGTGGACGAGGGGTTCGCCGCAGCCGATCTGGTCGTGGAGGGGACTTACAGCACGAACCACCAGGAACACATCTACATCGAGCCGCAGGGGATGATCGCCATGCCGTGCGGTGACGGCGGCGGTATCAAGGTGATCGGTTCGCTGCAGTGCCCCTACTACGTCCACAAGGCGCTCAAGGCCATCCTCGACCTGCCGGAGGACAAAATCTCTGTGGTGCAGGCGGCCACAGGCGGCGGTTTCGGCGGCAAGGAGGAGTACCCGAACGTCATCGCCGGGCACGCGGTGGTGCTGGCGCGCAAAGCAGGGCGGCCGGTCAAGCTGGTCTACGACCGGGCTGAGGACATGGCAGTGACCACCAAGCGCCACCCATCCATCATCCACCACAAGACCGGCGTCAGCCGGCAGGGACGCCTGCTGGCAGCGGAGATCGACCTGGTGCTCGACGGCGGGGCCTACTGCACTCTGAGCCCGGTGGTGCTGTCGCGGGCCGCGATCCACTCCCTTGGACCGTATGAATGCCCGAACGTGCGCATTCGTGCCCGCGTGGTGGCCACCAACACGCCACCGAACGGAGCGTTCCGAGGTTTTGGGGCACCGCAGGCCTGTTTCGCCTACGAACGGCAGATGGACCGCATCGCCGGCGCCCTTGGGATGAGCCCTCTCGAGGTCCGCCGGATCAACATGCTGCGGGAGGGCCGGCAGACGGCCACCGGGCAGACGCTCGAGTACAGCGTCGGCTCCGAGGAGGTGCTGGCCGCGGCCGTGCAGGGCTCCGACTACATCGAGTTGCACGAGCGCTATCGGAAGCAGCCGGAAGGGGAGCGGCGGCGCGGCATCGGACTGTCCCTCTTCTTCCACGGCGCCGGCTTCACGGGCAGCGGCGAGCAGATCATGAAGTCGCCGGCTGGTGTAGAGCTCCTGCCCGATGGCCGAGTCCGCATCCTGACCGGGTCCACCGAGATCGGCCAGGGTACCCTGACGATCTTTTCCCAGATCGTCGCCGAGGAGCTTGGCCTGAGCTGCGACCGGATCGAGCTGGAGGAGCCGGACACCGCCAAGGTGCCCGATAGCGGTCCCACTGTGGCCTCCCGCACCTGCATGGTGATCGGCCGCGTGATTCAGCAGGCGACGCGCGACCTGAAAGGGCGCCTGGAGCAATTCGTCGCCGAGAAATATGGCGGCGCCAGGGTCGAACTTCGCGATGGCCACTTCGCGGCGAACGGAACGGCGCTGATGTCGATGTCCGAAGCCGCCGCTGAATACCTTCGCGCCCGCGGCGAGTTGAAGGTGTTCCGGCGCTATCAGACCCCGCCCGGCCTGCGTTGGGATGAAGAAAAACACTTCGGCGATGCCTACGCTGTCTATGGCTGGGGTTGCGATATCGTTGAGGTGGAGGTCGACACGACCACCTACGAGGTGTTTGTCCGCAAAGTGGTGAGCGCCATCGACGTCGGGAAGGCGGTGAACCCGGTGCTGGTTCGCGGCCAGATCGCCGGTGGCACACTGCAGTCGCTCGGCTTTGCCGTGATGGAAGAAGTGGTCATGCAAGGCGGCAGGATGGTCAACGACCGCTTGAGCAACTATCTGCTGCCCACCTTCATGGACGCACCTGAGATGGACATCCACCTTGTCGAGAAGTACTATCCCTACGGACCCTTCGGCGCCAAGGGGATCGGCGAGCTGCCGATGGATGGCGGCGCGCCTGCCGTGGTCGCCGCCGTGTGCAATGCCCTGGGCGTGGAGGTCACCGAACTGCCCATGACGCCCGAGCGCCTGCAAGCGGCGGTCGAACAAGCTCGAAGAGGCAAATAATGAAGATTTCGTTCACCCTCAACGGCCAGCCGTGCCAGGTCGATGTGCCGCCCATGAAGCGACTGCTGGATGTGCTGCGCGAGGATCTGCAGCTCACCGGCACGAAAGAGGGGTGCGGCGAGGGCGAGTGTGGTGCCTGCTCGGTTTTGCTCGACGGCGATGTGGTCGATTCCTGTCTGGTGCCCATCTGCCAGGTGCAGGGCGCAGAAGTCACCACCATCGAAGGCCTTGGGCAGGACCACGGGTTGAATCCGCTTCAGGAGGCCATTCTGGCGGCCGGCGGCACCCAGTGCGGCATCTGCACGTCGGGGATTCTGATGGCGGCGACCGCTCTTCTGGCAGACAAACCGCGACCGAGCCGCGATGACATCCGCGCCGGCCTTGCTGGCAACCTCTGCCGATGCACCGGCTATGTGCAGATCATCGATGCGGTTGAGGCGAGCGCAGCCTCGTCTGGCTGAATCTTCAACACCGAGCAACACCGAAGGAACTTCGTCTGTCTACAACTCGCGTCTCGTAGAAAAAGGCATCAGGGATCGACACGGATGAACACGAATGAATTCGGTTGTTGGGCTGTCGAGAATGATCCGCGCTCGTTGCCGATCTTGAGTTTGCTCCTCGATGTCGGCTGGGCAGGGGTGAGAACCAACCGCAACGCGCTGAGGTCCGATCTCCGAGATGTTTGAGGAAATCGAAGTCTACTCCCCGACAACGCTGCAGGAGGCGTACGCCTGGCTGGATCGCCAGAATGGCCGGGCGCGGGTGCTGGCCGGCGGCACCGACGTGATGGTGCAACTTCAGGATCGCACCCTGGTCGCTCCAGCCTATCTCAACATCTGGGGGTTGGAAGCGCTGCGAGGCATCGAGGACGAAGGCCCGAGCCTGAGAATCGGCGCCTTGACGACCTACACGCAGCTCATCCGCTCCACGCTGGTTCAGGAATACTGCCCCATTCTGGTCGAGGCTTCCCGCACCATCGGTGGGGCGCAGATCCAGAACCGCGGCACGCTGGGCGGCAACATCGTCAATGCCTCGCCGGCTGGAGACACCCTGCCCATCCTGGCGGCCTTCGACGCTGAGCTGGAGCTGGGTAGCTCGCGCGGCATGCGCCGGGTGGCCTTCAACGACTTCTACACCGGCTATCGTAGCACGGTGCTCGACCCGCACGAGCTCCTGGTCGCCATCCATTTGCCCAAGAAGGCGCAGGGTGAGCGACTCTTTTTCCACAAGGTCGGGAACCGGCAGGCCATGGTCATCTCCAAGGTGGTCATCGCCGCCAGAGCGCAGATCGACGAGGACCGCCGCATCCGATCCATTCAGATTGGGGCGGGCAGCGTGGCGCCGACCGTCATCCGCTTGCGTGACACCGAGGCGTTCCTGCAAGATCAGAAGCTCACGCCTGAGCGGATCGAAGAAGCCAGGCAGAAGGTGATGCAGGAGGTGCAGCCGATCACCGACATGCGATCCACGGCGGAGTATCGGCGGTGGGTGTCGGGGAGTCTGGTGGCGAAGTTCCTGCGGCAGCTCTTGTAGCATGAGGCGAGGGCAAGCACATAAAGAACTCAAAGGCCCATGAAGCTCACAGAGAGCTGCCAGTCCATCTTCCGAACACACCGAGATTTTGGTGTTTCTCCGTGATCTTTGTGCTCCTCATCCAGGCTTCGATCAGGCAAACTCAAGACAATGACAGATTCGATCATAGCCCTGCGCTGCGTGATCTGCGAAAAAACCTACGGCACGGACGTGCTCTACACCTGCCCGAGCTGCGGTCCGGCGGGCATCCTCGACGTCGTCTACGACTACGCCGGCATCAAGGACTCGTTCCGACCGGAGCAGCTCACCGGCAGGCCTCGCGACATCCGTCGCTACGCGGAGCTGCTGCCCATTGAGTCGCCGGAGAAGCTCCCTCCGGTGCCCGTCGGCTGGACCCCGGTGCTCGAAGCGCCCAGACTCGCCGGCGCTGTGGGGGTCGCAAGGCTGTTCCTGAAGGACGACACCCGCAACCCGACGGCGTCGTTCAAGGACCGCGCCAGTGCGGTGGGAGTGGCCAAAGCCATCGAGTTTGGCTTCTCCAACATTGCCTGCGCCTCGACCGGAAATGCCGCTTCCTCGCTGGCCGGTATGGCTGCGGCCGCCGGGCTGCGGGCCACCATCTTCATTCCAGAAACTGCGCCTGAACCAAAGGTGACCCAACTGCTGGTTTTCGGCGCCACCGTGGTGCGTGTGCGGCCGAAGGCGGACGAGGAAGGCGCAGCCTATGAGGCTGCCTACGACCTGTGCGCGCAGGCGTGCCAGCGCTACGAGTGGTACAACCGCAGCGCTGCGGTGAACCCCTACCTGGTGGAGGGGAAAAAGACGGCCGGACTTGAGATCGCCGAGCAGATGCGCCGCCGAATGCCGGACTGGGTGGTGGTCTCGGTCGGTGACGGTTGCACCATCGCCGGCATCGCCAAGGGGCTGGCCGAAATGGTCCGCCTCGGCTGGATCGACCGCACGCCGCGGCTGCTCGGCGTCCAGGCCGAAGGGGCGGCACCGATTCTGAAGGCCTTCCGGCAGGGCGGAGATCTCGAGCCGGTGGCCGCTCACACCATCGCCGACAGCATCGCGGTGGGCACGCCACGCAACTGGCGCAAGGCGCTGCAGGCGATCCGCGAGTCGAAGGGTACCATGGTGGCCGTCTCGGACGAGGAGATTCTCCAGGCCCAGCAGATGACGGCACGCCTGGGTGGCGTGTTTGGTGAGCCGGCCGGCGTTGCCGGTGTTGCCGGGCTGAAAAAGGCAATCGAGACAGAACAAATAGAGAGGGAGGCGACGGTCCTGGCGGTGATCACCGGCAGCGGGCTCAAGGATATCAAGTCTGTGGCTCGCGCCTGCCCCATACCGGAGGCGATTGAGGGGGAGTTGAGCGTTCTCGAACGCTATTTGGCGGAGGCCGGGCGATGGTGAGAGCTGAGGGACGCAGAGTTCTTGGAATGGTGGATCGCTGGATTGTTGGAGACTTGTGTCAGGAATCTGAGCATCGTCCTCATCCACGGAGTCACGCGGGTGTGTAGCTACATGAACCCAATTATGCATCGCTCGGGGTATCCTCTCGATTGCTGGCAACTCATCGAGAGCTTCCCGAATCGCTGCAAACGGGGACGTCTCGGCGGGGCGTAGTCCGTGGCTTCTTCGCTGGCTCTAGAGATAAAGCAGAGGCAGGCAACAAACCCAGTCGCTCTACAAATCAGATTCGTTGGCAGCGTTTTTCCGTTGGGCATGTGCACAGACTCGTTGGGGTCGTGCTCAGGCTTCCGCTGCCAGGAAACGACCTTTCCTGGAGTTAAATGTCTACAATTCTGCTAAGAGACGCCATCCTCCTCCACCTCCACCCTCCAGCCATGGAGAAGGCCGATCTCCGCATTCGCGATGGCCACATCGAGGAGCTGGGCCAGGGTCTCGAAGCGCAGCCGGGAGAGACGGTCGAGGATCTGGAAGGGAGGCTGGTGCTTCCCGGTCTGGTGAACGCCCACACCCACCTCTACTCGAGCCTGGCCCGCGGGATGCCGGCTCCCAGAGAGGCTCCGCGCAATTTTCTCGAGATCCTGCAGAAGGTCTGGTGGAGGTTGGATCGAGCTCTGGACGAGGAGAGTATCTACTGCAGCGCCCTGGTGGGTGCCATCGAGGCGGTGAAGGCGGGGACGACGACGCTGGTCGACCATCACGCCTCTCCAAACTGCATCCCCGGGTCGCTCGACCTGATCCGGGACGCGCTGAGACAAGTTGGGGTACGAGGTGTTCTGTGCTATGAGGTGACCGACCGCAACGGCAAGGCCGGTCGTGATGCCGGACTGCGCGAGAACCAGCGTTTCCTGGAAGAGGGGGCCGACTCCCACTTCCGGGGTCTGGTGGGCGGTCACGCCTCCTTCACCCTGGCAGATGACTCGCTGCGCGCGTGTGCCGAACTGGCGCAAGACGGCGACACCGGGGTGCACCTTCACCTGGCCGAGGACCCGTGTGATGCGCGGATCTCCAGGGAGAATTACGGCCGGTTGAACATGGTCACTGCCTTCGAAGAGATGGGAATGCTGGGGCCGAAGTCGGTCTTTGCCCACGGCGTGCACCTCACCGATGCCCAGATCGACCGCCTCAAGGTCTCGGGTGCCTGGCTGGTGCACAATCCGCGTTCGAACATGAACAACGGCGTCGGCTATGCCCCGCTGCATCGATTCGGCCCGCATACGGCCCTGGGCACCGACGGTTTTCCGGCCGACATGTTTCAGGAAGCCGCCTTTGGCTTTTTCAAAGCCCAGGACGCTGCCGCGGGCCGGCCTCGGCTGGCCCCGGATGACTTTTTGCGGCTGCTGCAGTCGGGGCAGGAGATGATTTCACAGATCTTCGGGGAGGCCTTTGGGACGCTGCAGAAGGGAGCCCCGGCCGATCTGGTGATTCTCCGTTACCAGGCGCCGACCCCGCTGACGGCGGACAACATGGCCGCGCATCTTCTCTTCGGCATGAAGTCCGATCAGATCACCGATGTGATGGTGGACGGCCGCTTCATCGTTCGCGGCGGGGAGGTGACTACCGTGGACATCCAACAGGAATTCAGCAAGGCCTGGGCGGCGGCGCGGCGGCTGTGGGACAGGATGGAGGTGTGAAGAGCGGGCTTACAGCGGAGAGGTGGGACACGGAGTACGCAACGTACGGAGAGACTTCGGTGACCATTGCCAGAATCTTCGCCTTACATGAAGCTCCGTTGGCAGCATCCATCCGATGGACTGGCACCTCAACCGCCAGAAGCCTTGGCTTCGCACCGTTGAGAAAAGAATGGCTGAACTGATCCCGATTCCCTTCGAGCATTTGGTCAGGCGCGCATTGACCGAGCTCGACCGCCAGGGCACGCTCTTCGATCTGCCGGAGAGAAAATTCTTTCGCGGACAGCCGGGGAAGGATCTCTCGGTGCGCTTCTGCGGGCATGTGGCCGCCACCCCTGTGGGTCCGGCCGCAGGGCCGCACACGCAACTGGCGCAGAACATCGTCTTGAGCTGGCTCGGAGGCGGTCGCATCATCGAGCTCAAGACCGTGCAGATCCTCGACCGCCTGAAGATCTCGCGGCCCTGCATCGACATCCGCAACGTCGGCTACAACGTGGAGTGGTCGCAGGAATTGCGGCTAGAGGAGTCGCTGCGCGAGTACGTGGCCGCTCACATGCTGATCGAAATCCTGCGCCACGCCGGCGTGCCCGGCCCGGATGCGGGGGAGACGATCTTCGACATCAGCGTCGGCTATGATCTCAAGGGCATTACCAGCGAGAAGATCCGTGCGTGGCTTGGCCGCATGAGGGACGCTTCGGAGCTCGTCGAAGAGCTTCGCAAGTGTATCCCGTCCGAGTTTGCCGAATACCGCAACTTGCTCTTCCAGACACACCTTTCCGACAGCATCACGCTGTCGACTTTCCATGGTTGTCCGGCGGATGAGATCGAAGAGATCGTCGCCTTTCTGGTCGAGGAGATGGGGTTTCATGTGACCATCAAGATGAACCCGCCCATGCTGGGGCGTCCGCTTCTCGAGGAGATCCTGCACGACCTTCTGGGCTATACCCACATCGAGGTGAATCCGAAGGCCTACCAAACCGGCATCCGCTTCGACGAAGGCGTTGACATGGTCCGCCGCCTGCTGCCCGTGGCCGAACGCCACGGGAGGCGGGTCGGCGTCAAGTTTACCAACACCCTCGAAGTCCTCAACAAGGACGACTTTTTCAAAGACCAGGTGATGTATCTTTCCGGGGCCCCGCTTCATGTCTTGGCGATGGCGCTCGTCGACGAGTGGCGAAAGGTGTTCGGCGCCGGCGTGCCAATCTCCTTCTCCGCCGGCATCGATCAGCACAATTTTGCGGACGCGGTGGCCTGCGGTCTTGTGCCCGTGACCGTGTGCACCGACCTGCTGCGACCCGGCGGCTATGGTCGTCTCCACAAGTATCTCCACAACCTCGGCGCTCGAATGGAGAGCTGCGGCGCTGGCACGGTGGACGGCCTGATTCTCGCAGCCTTCGCCAAGGGGGTGCAGGCGGCCAGCGAGGTGTGTGAAGACAAGAGGCAGCGCCTGGGTCGGTCTGCGCTGCGGCTCGACGATGCAGTTCGGCAGGCAGCACAGCATTTTGTCGAAGCCACAGAGGGCGACTGGCGGGCGGCTCTCGCCACCAACTCCGTCCCTGAAGAAGCGGCCTATGCTTCTGCATTGGATGGGTTCCTCAGAGAAATTGAGGGGAAGCACGGCGCGGCTGCGGCCTCCAAACTCGAAAACGAGCTGAGAGATCTGTTTCGGCGCTGGGTCGGCACTGCCGCGGTTCTGAACACCCATGAGGTGCGCACACGGGTGATGAACGATCCACGATACCGCTTCGACAGAAATCGCTCCGTGCCACGGAAGATCGGCAGCCACCTGGTCTTGTTCGATTGTGTCAACTGCGACAAGTGCATCCCGGTCTGTCCCAACGATGCCAACTTCTCCTACGAAGTAGAGCCGCTGGAAGCCCCCGTCAGTATTCTGAAGGTGACGCAAGATGGCGTGGCGGAGGAAGCGGGAGAGGTTTTCCGGATCGAGAAATCGCACCAGATTGCAAACGTCGCGGACCTCTGCAACGAATGCGGCAACTGCGATGTGTTTTGCCCCGAGGACGGCGGGCCCTTCGTGGAGAAGCCGCGGTTCTTCGCCAGCGCCGAGAGTTGGGAAAAACATCGCCATCTGGACGGGTTTTGGGTTGCCAGGCGCAACGACCTGATTGTGACTCTGGCGCGCATCAGCGGCAAGACGTTCACCCTGATGATCGACCCATCCATGCGGCGGGGCCGATTCAGCGATGAGATCATCGAGGTCGAGACGGGGCTGGACACTCACCAGGTGCTACAGACCTTCGTCCTTCAGCCCGAAAAGGTGGGGCATGCCCTCGATATGCGCTACTATCTGGCAACGGTGACCATCGTTCGCGGTGTGCTGGCCAGCCGGCAGTTGAATTACGTGAATGTCGCCGCGGAAGGAGGGGTGTGAGAACGCGAAATGCGAAATGCAAAATGCAGAGTGCACCAGGAGCGGCGAGGATCCGGATGGGGAGATGAGCGGCGTGGCGGGGGTCACGCGGGTGTGGGAGGGTCGAGGTGTGGGATGAGAACATTACTGGACGAGGTTGGCCCATGAAGTTAGCAGGAGAAACCAGGGAGCTTTCGTTTGTGCTCAACGGCCAGGCGGTGTCGGTTACCGTGGAGCATGGTACATCGCTGATGGAGCTGCTGCGCGACAGGTTCCATCTGATCTCGCCGAAGAACGGCTGTAGTCCGCTGGGGCAGTGCGGCTGCTGCACGGTGCTGGTGGACGGAAAGGCAACGGTTTCGTGCGTGGTCGAGGCTTTGCGGGTCGAAGACAGGTCGGTGCTTACCCTGGAGGGGCTGAGTGAGAGGGAACGCCAGATCTGGGGGCATGCGTTTCTGGCCCGCGCCGGCCTGCAGTGCGGCTTCTGTATCCCCGGAATCGTCATGCGCGGGCACTCCTTGCTGTCGGCCCATCCCACTCCGGCGCGCGACGAGATCGCCAGGGCGTTGAACAACCACATTTGCCGCTGCACCGGCTTTGTGAAGATCATCGACGCCATCGACACGGCGGCCAGGATGCTGGCGGGTCAGCCGGCTCCAGAGCTCGACTACTCCGGCCGGGTTGGCAGCTCGTTGCCGCGCGTCGACGGCGCTGAGATGGCGCTGGGGCAGCGTCCCTACATCGACGACATGACAGTTCCCGGCATGCTCTACGGCGCTCTGCTGTTTTCTCCGGCGGCTCGCTGTCGCGTTTTGCGGATCGATACCAGCGCGGCAGAGCAGATGCCGGGCGTGCATGCCGTGCTCACGGCCGGTGATGTGCCGGGCGAGCGCTACCAGGGTTTGATCACCCGTGACTGGCCGGTGTTCATTGCGCCGGGCGAAGAGACGCGCTATGTCGGCGATGTCCTGGCTGCGGTGGCTGCCGACTCGCAAGTACTTGCTCGGGCGGCGGTCGAGGCCATTCGCCTGGAGATCGAAGAGCTGCCACCGGTCACCGACCCGCACCAGGCATTGCAGCCCGACGCGCCAGAGATTCATCCGGGCGGCAACCTGCTGTCGCGATCGGTGCTCAGGCGTGGCGATGTCGCCGCCGCTCTGGCCGCCTCTGCCCACGTTGTCAGCCAGACGCTACGCACCCAGATGGTCGAGCACGCCTATCTGGAACCGGAAAGCTGTCTCGCCCTGCCGGACGGCGACGGCATCCATGTCTACAGTCAGGGCCAGGGGATCTTCGACGACCGGCGACAGATCGCTTCGATTCTCGGCCTGGCGGAAGAACGGGTTCAGGTCACCCTGGTGGCCAACGGCGGTGCTTTCGGCGGCAAGGAGGACATGAGCATCCAGGGACACACGGCCCTGCTGGCCTGGAAAGTGGGTCGCCCTGTGAAGCTCACACTCAGCCGTGCGGAGAGCATCCGCATGCATCCCAAACGCCACCCCATCGAGATGGAGTACACCGTGGGCTGCGATGCCGAAGGACATCTGACGGCGGTGCGAGCGCGGATGATCGGCGATACCGGCGCCTACGCCTCAGTCGGCGCCAAGGTGCTGGAACGTTCGGCCGGCCATGCCTGCGGTCCCTATCGTGTCGAGAACGTCGATGTCGAGTCGCTGGCCGTGTACACCAACAATCCGCCCTGCGGCGCCATGCGTGGCTTCGGCGCCAATCAGGCGGCCTTCGGCATTGAAACGATGGTCGACCTGCTTGCCGAGAAGGTCGGCATCGATGGCTGGGAGATGCGCTGGCGGAACGCCCTCGAGGTGGGAGACACCTTCGCCACTGGGCAGGTGTTGAAAAAATCCGTCGGCCTGAAGAAGACGTTGCTGGCGGTCCGAGACGCCTACCGCAGCTCTCGCTACGCCGGCATCGCTTGCGGCATCAAGAACGTCGGCATCGGCAATGCTTTGGAGGAGGCCGCCCAGGCCTTTCTGGTGGTGGAGCCGGATGCCACGGTGACCATCCACACCGGGTTCACCGAGATGGGGCAGGGGCTGTTCACAATTCTGGTGCAGGTGTTGTGCGAAGTGACCGGGCTCGACCCGCGCCGCGTGCGGGTTCGGGTCGACACCTCGCGGCCGGTGCCGTGCGGCATGACCACAGCCTCCCGGGCGACGCTGCTGGCCGGCAACGCCGTCAAGGTGGCAGCCGAAAAGCTGCGCCGGGACCTGCAAACGGCTTCGCTGGAGGACCTCGTCGGCAAGGAATATTATGGCGAGATCGTGGACCGGGAGACGACGAAAATCGAAGACACCAGCCGGCCGCAGCGCACCCACATCACCTACGGTTTTGCCACGCAGGTGGTCATTCTGGATGACGAGGGCAAGCTGCAGAAGGTGGTCGCCGCCCACGATGTCGGCCGGGCTATGAACCCGCAGTTGCTCGAAGGTCAGATCGAGGGGGCCGTGCACATGGGGCTCGGCTATGCCCTCACCGAAGAACTTCGCTTGGAAGACGGCGCTCCCAAGAAATACGACCTGCGTTCACTCGGCATCCTGCGGGCGAAGGACATGCCCGAAGTCGAGGTTATCATCGTTGAAGACCCCGAGCCGGAAGGCCCGTTCGGTGCCAAAGGTGTCGGCGAGATCGGCCTGGTGCCCACCGCTCCAGCCGTCGCCGCTGCCCTCTACCGCTACGACGGCATCCGCAGGTTCCGCCTGCCGATGAGAGGCTCGGCGGCGGCGAGAGCGATCCTCCATAGGACACGATAGAGGAAGAGGGAGTGTCGATTTCGGATTGCGGATTT
>CAZGRP010000051.1:14024-20352 GCA_964527995.1 uncultured Cytophagia bacterium
GGATTGCGGATTTGGGATTGCGGATTGGGAGAGCAATAGTCCTGAGGTGCACGGGAGTAGAAGGATGGACAAGGAGGAGCTGAAGCGGCGGACGAAGCGGTTCGCCGTAAAGGTCATTCGCCTAGTTCAGACGCTACCGCGAGGAACAGCGGCCTACGTGATTGGGAAGCAGCTGATTCGGTCGGCTACGTCGGTAGGCGCAAACTACCGGGCTGCTTGCCGGGCCAAATCCACCGCCGACTTCGTCTCAAAGATGGGGACCGTCGAAGAGGAAACGGATGAGTCGCTCTACTGGATGGAGCTCTTGGTCGAGACTGGTCTCGTCGAGCAGCAACGCCTATCCGACCTGATGTCCGAGGCGGACGAGCTGCTGTCGATCGTGGTATCCTCCATTAAGACCGCACGCCGCCGCAGCCGATGACCCAATCTTTTCGGATGGCACCGGGGAGGATCAGTCCAGATATCGGATTTCCCGCAATCTGCAATCCGAAATCCGCAATCGGAGACGCCTGAACAGAGGACACGCGGCGAACTTCACATCAAATCTATGATTCTACAAAACGGAGCCAACATGTCAATCCAGTGGGACGCGAATCGAGGGGTATCCAGTAGCATTCTCCAAACCATCGGCCGGACGCCGCTGGTACGGCTCAACCGAATCCCGGCCGAGGCGGGGGTTAAGGCGGCCATTCTCGGCAAGCTGGAGTGGTTCAGCCCGAGCGGAAGTCTGAAAGACCGCATCTATTGGAACATGTTCGAGAGGGCCGAGGCCCGCGGTGAGCTGCGCTCCGGCATGACCGTGCTGGAGTGCTCCACCGGCAACGCCGGCATCGGCTGCTCGTTCGTGGCCGCGGTGAAAGGGTACGACTGCATCATCGTGATGCCGGAGGGGATGTCCGAAGAGCGAAAGAAGCTCGACCGGGCGTACGGAGCCGAGGTGATCGAGACGCCGGGCGGCGAGAGCGATGTCGATCTGGCGCTCGCCAGACTGGAGGAGATCCGCGCCCAGGATCCGGACAGGTACTGGGTGCCCGGGCAGTTCGAAAATGCCGACAACGTCGAGGCTCACTACACGACCACGGGTCCGGAGATCTGGGACCAGACCGGCGGCCGTCTCGACGCCTTCATCGCCACCCAGGGGACCGGCGGCACGCTGACCGGTGTGGGGCGCTATCTGCGCGAACGTCATCCACAGGTGAGGCTATACGCAGTTGAACCGGCAGAGTGCCCGCTGCTGTCCCGGCGGCAGTGGGGACCGCACGGCATCGAGGGGATCGGCGACGGCTTCGTGCCCGTCAATCTCGACCTCAGCCTGATCACCGGGGTGATCACCACCACTACCGAGGAGGCTGTCGACATGGCGAAGCGGCTGGCGCGCCGCGAAGGCATTTTCTGTGGCATTTCTTCCGGCAGCAACGTCGCCGCCTGCATCAAGCTGGCGCAGCGATACCCCGAGCTCGAGACCATCGTGACGATGATCAACGACACCGGTCAGCGATACTTCAGCACCGCGCTCTGCGACTCGCCCAAGGAGGTGGAGATCCCCGAGCGCGATCACCCGCTGGATGAAAGGACCATCGCCGAGTTAGACAAGTACCAAGGGTCGTGGGAGATCATCGACTGAGTCACCACGGTTGATTCACCACGGAAGGACACGGATTCTCACCGCATGGGGACGAGAGAGGTCAACACTCAAGGACACCGAATTCACCGAAACCGAGGAGCAAGAGTCGATGCCGAATGAAGTGCTGGAACCAGCGCAGGAGATGGAGAAGGAGTGCTTGCAGTTTCTGCTCGACCTCATCGCCACGCCGTCGCTCAGTGGCCAGGAAGGCGATGTGATCGAGCGCATCCGACGGGAGATGGAGAAGCTGGATTATGACGAGGTGACGATCGATCCCATGGGCAACATCCTCGGGCGCGTCGGCTCCGGCCCGGTCGTGGTCGCCCTCGATGCCCACGTGGACACGGTCGATGTCGGTGATCCGTCGCTGTGGAAACGCGAACCGTTTCAGGGGGTGATCGAGAACGGCATCGTCTACGGGCGTGGAGCCAGCGACATGAAGGGGGCCGTGGCGGCCATCGTCTACGGCGGGGCCCTGGCCAAGAAGCTGGGCCGCACCGACGGCGTGACGCTCTACGTGGTCGGCAGCGTCCAGGAAGAGGACTGCGACGGCCTGTGCTGGCAGTACATTGTGCAGGAGGACGGACTGCGGCCCGACTGCGTGGTCATCTCCGAGCCCACCAACCTCGACCTCTACCGCGGCCATCGGGGGCGCATGGAGATCGAGGTGCGCACGAAGGGCGTCTCGGCGCACGGGGCCATGCCCGAGCGCGGAGTGAACGCCATCTACAAGATGGCACCCATCATCTCGGAGATCGAGGAGCTGAACCGCCGCCTCAAGGACGACCCTTTCCTGGGGAAGGGGACGGTGACGATCTCGGAGATCCGTTCCACCAGCCCGTCGCTGTGCGCGGTCGCCGACAGCGCCACCATTCATCTCGATCGCCGGCTGACACGCGGCGAGACCCTGGAGTCGGCGATCGCTGAGGTCGAAGCGCTGGAGAGCGTGCGCCGGGCCGAGGCCGAGGTGGTCGTCCTGGAATACAACACTCCGAGCTACACCGGACTGACGTATCCGACCCAGAAGTACTACCCGACCTGGGTGATCGACGAGGATCATGTGGCAGTGCGGGCGGGCGCCGAGGCCTACGAAGCGCTTTTCGGGCGTAAGCCCCGAATCGGCAAATGGAATTTCAGCACCAACGGCGTTTCCACCATGGGCCGTTTCGGCATTCCGACGATCGGGCTGGGGCCAGGCAACGAGATCTACGCCCACTCTCCCGAGGACCAGTGCCCGGTCGACCATCTGAGCAAAGCCATGGCGTTTTATGCCGCCTTCCCGCAGGTACTTCGAAAAACGATGGAGATGGCAGGATGACAGATGCAGTGCGCGGCAGAGACTTCATCACCACGCAGGAGTGGACCAACGACGAGCTGGAGCTGGCGCTGGATGTCGCCGCCGAATTGAAGGAGAAGTTCCGGCGCGGAGAGCCGCACCGGCTGCTGCCCGACAAAACGCTTTTCATGCTTTTCTTCGATAAATCCACTCGGACGCGTAACTCGTTCGAGGCCGGCATGACCCAGCTCGGCGGCCATGCTCACTTCATCTCCGCCGAGACCTCTCAGATCGCCCATGGCGAGAGCCCGAAAGACACCGGTATCATCCTCTCGAGCTACGGCCACGGCATCGCCATCCGCCACGACCTGGTGCCCGGCGAGGGGAATGCCTACATCCGCGAGGTGGCGAGGTGGGCCGATAAGCCCGTGTTGAACATGCAGTGCGACATCGACCATCCGTTCCAGATCCTCGCCGACCTGATGACGATCCGCGAGATCTTCGGGAACGATCTCCGCGGCCGGAAGATCGCCGTATCGTGGGCCTATGCCCCGAGCTACGCCAAACCGCTGTCAGTGCCTCAAGGCCTCATCACCCTGATGCCCCGTTTCGGCCTGGACGTAACCCTGGCTCATCCGCCGGAGTACGGGCTCATGGACTTGCCCCTGAAGCAGGCCGAGGAGAACGCCCGCAAGTACGGCACGAAGTTCGAGGTGGTGCACGACATCGACGCTGCAGTGGAAGGCGCCGACATCGTCTACGCCAAGAGCTGGGGTATCGAGTCGTTGTTCGATCATCCCGAGGAGGCGCTGGCGATTTCGAAACGCTACCGCGACTGGATCTGCAACGAGCGCCGCATGGGAATGGCCGGGAGGGAAGCGGTCTACATGCACTGCCTTCCTGCCGACCGCGGTAACGAGGTCACCGATGCCGTCATCGACGGGCCGCAGTCGGTGGTCTATCAGGAGGCAGAGAATCGGCTGCACACCTGCAAAGCGGTGATGGCGCTGACGATGTAGACGTCGCAGGCAGTTGCCGGTAAAGAGAGGCGCGGTTCAAACTCAGGGAACGGTCGAGCCATGAGAACCTTGATCCGGAACGGCACGGTTGTGACGCCGCAGGAAAGTCGGCGAGCCGATGTGCTGATCGACGGAGACATCATTGGGGGTGTCGCCCCGGAAATGGCCGCCGAAGCAGACCGCATTATCGATGCGGCCGGCAAGTACCTGCTGCCAGGTGTCATCGACGCCCACACGCACATGGGGATCCCCATCCTGGACACCTGGTCGTCGGACGACTTCGACACGGGGACCCGCGCTGCTGCCTGCGGCGGCGTGACGACGGTCATGGATTTCACCGTCCAGAAGACAGGGCAGACCTTGCCCGATTCGGTGGCCGAGCGCAAGCGCCTGGCAATGTCCACGGCGCACGTCGATGTCGCCCTGCACTGCAACATCACCGACTTCACTGCCGCGACGACGGACGAGATGCGGCAGGTCTTTGAAAACGGTGTTGGCAGCTTCAAGGTGTTCATGGCCTACAAGCGTGCCGGCATGCAGCTCGACGATGCCGCCCTGCTGCAGGTGTTTGCCTGCGCGGCGGAGCTCGGTGCCGTCGTCATGGTGCATGCTGAGAACGGTGACCTGATCGATTTCCTCTCGGATCGACTCATTGCGGCGGGCGTCGTATCTCCCCCTTTTCATGCGGTGAGCCGGCCGGCGCTGGCCGAGGTCGAGGCCGTAAACCGAGCCATCGCCCTGGCGCGCGTCACGGGTGTGACGCTCTACATCGTGCATCTGACCTCCGCCGCGGCGCTGGAGATCATCCACGACGCGCAGCAGAGCGGTCTGCCCGTCATCGCCGAGACGTGCCCGCAGTATCTCCTCCTGACGCGGGAGGTGTATGACCGTCCGGATGGCCACTGCTACATTGCCAGCCCGCCGCTCCGCGAGCAGCCGGACTGCGATGCCCTCTGGGCCGGACTTTCCGGGAGCGCGATCGCCGTCGTCGGCACCGATCATTGCCCGTTCACGCGCCAGCAGAAGGACCGCGGCGAGCGCCGATTTCACACCACCCCGAACGGCCTGCCGGGTGTGGAGACACTTCTACCTCTGGTCCACGGAGAGGGTGTCGTCAAGGGGCGGCTTTCCGTGAATCGGATGGTGGAGGTGCTGTGCGAAAACCCGGCGAGAATCTTCGGTCTCTATCCGCGCAAGGGTTGCATCCAGGAGGGTTCGGATGCCGATCTTGTGGTCTTCGACCCGCACGCAGAGTGGGAGATCCGGGCCGCCCGGCTGCACAGCAACACCGACTGGTCGCCGTACGAGGGTTGGGTGGTGAAGGGCGTTCCGGAGCGGGTTTTCGCGCGCGGCCGGGAGGTGGCGGCACGGGGAGAAATGGTTGCTGCCGAAGGCGGGGGCCTCTTTCTGGAGGCGACGAAGATGGCGTTTCCAGGCTGACCAGGGCCTGTCGCGCAGCTGCGGGAGGGCTCCTTCACCCACCGGCACCGACCGATGGAGAGGACGGTCGTGCCACATTCTCACCTTCAGATCTCACCCTGCCTGGACATCCCACACAATTCTTGCCGGCGTCGCCCCTGGCACACAGCTATAGGGGCTGAAATCGGTGACGCCCTCGGCGCGCAGGACGTCTTCATCGAGGAGCGCCTGGCCCGTGTAGGTGCGCGGCTCTTTGCTGACGATCGCAAAGGTGGCGTCGGCGAGGATATCGGGCTTGCGCCACATGGAGCGATCGCCGAGACCGAAGTTGATAGTCGCCAGGCTCTCGATCATCGTCACCGGCCACAGGGCGTTCACGGCGACGTTGTGCTCGCGGACCTCCTCAGCCAGGCCGTGGACCATCATGGTCATGCCGAATTTGGAGATGAAGTAGGCGACCTTGCCCGGCAGCAGTTTCAAATCGATCGGCGGAGACATGTTGATGATGTGGCCCCACTTCTGCTGGATCATGGCGGGCAACACGGCCCGGGCGCACAGGAAGGCGGCGCGGACGTTGACGTCCATCACCAGATCGAAGCGTTTGGCGGGCGTCTCGAGCACGGATTTCCACCACAAGGCCCCGGCATTGTTCACCAGGATGTCGACGCGCCCGAAGGCTTTGAGAGTTTCTTCGACCATGTGCTCGATTTCGGCCTCTTCGCGCACATTGGTTCGAATCGGCAATGCCCGGCGGCCGAGTGCTTCGATCTCGCGCGCGGTGTCATAGATGGTGCCCGGCAGCTTCGGGTGCGGCTCCGTGGTCTTGGCGGCGACAACGATGTCGGCCCCTTCGCGGGCCAGCTTCAGGGCTACGGCCTTGCCGATGCCTCGGCTCGAGCCGGTGACGATGGCGACTTTGTTGGATAGCGGCATTGTGATCTCCAGTGTTTGCCTGCGGGTTGTCAGCGAGTCGTTGTGGGCAAATTCTAC
>CAZGRP010000051.1:20452-30683 GCA_964527995.1 uncultured Cytophagia bacterium
AGGATGAAATCATGCTCTTTGGGGAAAAGTCTGATTTCACCGCGCCGATTCTTCGAGGGTGTTCAGAATCTCCCTGGCCTCGACAGTTGTGTCGTAGGACGTTTCGCTCGCTTGCCTTGACCCCCCAGCCTGAACCAGCTTCTCGATATTCGGAAAGATTGAGCCATCGCACAGAAGTTCTCTGGTTGCTCCTGCAATAGCTCCCCCCTCCAGCGCTCCACTGCTCCAACCCAGCGCGACTGCCACCTCTGAGGCGACGGTCACACATCGCGTTTACTCCGCCTTTGGCCCCAGCACCCGCACATCGCCCTGTCTTTGGGTGATCCCAAGGCTGTCGAGATGGTTGAGCAGCGGCACCGAGTACTTGCGGCTCGTTTCAGCAACGGCCTCGCGGAACTGGCTGACGCGCAGCTCGCCATGCTGGCGCAGGTAGCGTACGATGGCGACTTTGGCTTGCTCAACACGTTCCGGGTGAAAGGTGATGCCGCCCTCCAGGCGGACGACCTGCCCCAGGCTTTGCATGACGCCCAGTACCTCGCTCACCTGGTTCTCTTCTGCCTCGAGTTTGGCAGCCATCTCAGCTTCGCTCGACGTCGTAAATCCTTCCTCATACAGAAGCTTCAAAATCTTGTCTCGAAGCTCCTGCTGCTCCGGCGCCAGCCTGACGCGGTGGCCGGCACGGCGCAAAATGCCATCGGACTCTTCGAGGTCTCCTTTGCTCTTGAGTCGCTCTACCGCCTCCTGCATGACGGCGGCGTCGACTCGTACCCCCAGCCGGTCTTGCAGCTCACGCCGGCGCAGGCCGAGCTTCAGCGGTTGCTGGCGGTGGAACTCTTCGAGCGCTGCCACGACGTCGGCAAGCAGGCGCTCGAACGGCTCGGCATGAAGGTAGGCCTTTCTGCCCTCCTTCCGAACCTCGATCAGGCGGCCGGCGTCGGCGAGCCTGCCCAGCACCTCGGCGGCCTGATCCCGCGGCAGGCCGCTCTCTGCGGCCAACTGCTCCAGGGTCTGGGCAGCAAGACCAGAGGCTGCGAGGCGCCTGTCGATGACGGCCGCCGGGTCTTCTTCCTCCAGAGCGTTGAGCTTGGCCAGCACATCCGCGTCCTTGCGGCGGTGGCGAGCAGCGTTGGGGTCGAGCACCACGCCGCCGCCGATGGTGACGGTGGGGGAGTATTGGCGGATCACGAAGGGGTCCAGCCGCCGGGCCACGGCCAGCCTCTCGAGATGCAATTGAACATAGCCGCTTTCGCCTGGCGCGATCTGCGACACGCCAAGGGGGTGCACTCGGGCCATCACCTCCTCAGTGCCGACATGGAGGCGCACCCGGTCGTTGGCTCGAAGCGGCCGCCGGGCTGACTTCAGGAGCTGGAGGCGGACGTCGAAGCGATGCGAAGGCACGAAGTAGCCGGGAAGGGTGAGGACATTGCCGCGTTCGACCTCCTCTTTGGCCACACCCTGGAGATTGACGGCGGCACGATCTCCTGTGGAAACACGGTCGACGTCGCGGTTGTGGGTCTGCAAGCCGCGAATGCGCACCTGCCGGCGCTGTGGCAGCAGCTCGAGGGCGTCGCCCACGTGGATTTCACCGCTGAGGACCGAGCCGGTGACCACCGTTCCGAACCCCTTGATGCTGAAGGACCGGTCGATGGGCATCCAGAAGATCCCCCGACTCGCTCGCTCCTCCTGGGCGTCGAGGAATTCGTCGAGAGCGGCCCGCAGCTCGTCGATGCCGCGGCCGCTGGCGGCCGACACGCAGAAAAAGGGCGCTCCCTCCAGAAAGGTACCGCGGACCGCCTCGCGCACCTCTTCCTTGACCAGATCGAGCCACTCCTCGTCGACCAGGTCGACCTTGGTAATGACGATCATGCCGCGTTTGACCTGCAGCAGTTGCAGAATATCGAGGTGTTCCTGGGTTTGCGGCATGACGCCGTCGTCGGCAGCCACGACGAAGAGCACGAGGTCGATGGTGGCCACGCCGGCAACCATGTTGCGGATGAACTTCTCGTGGCCTGGCACGTCGATGATGGTGGCCCGCTCGCCGTAGTGGGCAAACCCCAGGTCGATGGTCAGCCCTCTTTCTTTTTCCTCGCGCAGGCGGTCGGTATCGACTCCGGTGAGCGCCTTCACCAGAGCTGTCTTGCCGTGGTCGATATGGCCTGCAGTGCCGATGATGGTGTGTGGCATAATCATCCGGAACAGTTTGGTGGCCCTGGGTTTCGGGTCGTCCGGGTTGGGAATCTCCAGCCAGCCTCATGCGATACCCGAAGGCCGAATGAAGGTCGTCCTGGAAGAGACGGTCGACAAGGGTTCTTCTTTGGCAACGCCCGCCCTGACGATCCGCTGGTAGCCTTCCTCCGTCGCGCTCTTAGGAAACGCCGGGCTAACCTGAAAGACTCACAAGAAACACAGCGTTCGCTGAGCCCGCCAAGGAATCAACTCTGCGTTCTTTGCGATCTCCGTGTTGAAAAACTCAACCCGATGCCCATGCATAGGGGACGCCCGAAAGTTCGATGGGCTGAAGTCGACTCAGAGAGAATTCGTGAATGATCAAGGCTACACGTTTCCGACATTTGAGGCAACACGTATTTGTTGTGACGGCTTCTAAACAAGGCTGACAGGCCGTTGCCCTTTGTGCAAAGATCTTGCTTCATAGCAACTAATCCCCAATTCCCCTCCCCTGGTTCCAGGCGGTGGCGAGTTCGTCCTGCGCCGGCTTGCCGTACGGCGTGTATCCCCGGTCATTCGGCCCGCCTGTGCGTCCCGGGTCCCACATCCACCAGAAAATGCCGCGCACCCAGCTCTGGCCTTGCAGGGTGATCAGAGCGGCCCGGTATGCATCGGCCTGCTCTTGAAGGTCGATGCGATCGCTGATGTCGAAATCGAACGGTCTCATGTTGGTGCCGTCCTGGCTGGTGTAGCCGATTTCGGTGAAAACGATCTCTTTGCCGATGCCGGCCTGCCATGTGCGCAGGCGTTGAATCCAGAAACGCCAGCCGACGAGCATCTCACCAAGGCCAGCGTCTGGATTGTTCGTCAGGGGAAAGAAGCCATCGATGCCGATCAGGTCGAGGTCGTCCCAAAAGGGCACGCGCTCGAACTCGTCCCAGTTGGCGGCGTAGGTGAGCACGCCGGAAAACTGGCCTCGTGTCTCAGCGATGAGGTCTCGCCAGGGGGAGTCATCGCGACTCATCGCTGCCAGCTCCGTGCCGACGGCAAGCTGTTCGACCGCTTCGTCCTCGGCCAGGCGGGCGAAATGGAGAAGAAACTCCCGGTAGCTGGCAAACCACTTCGCTACATTGCGCGGCCGAATCTTCCCGCGCCACTCACCGGTCAGTACATCCACGTGTGGCTTCAGCAGCACGCGGTAGCCGCTGGCATGGGCCCGTCGGATTGTGACACGCAGTTCGTGGTCGGTGGGAGAGAGCGAGGGATGGGCTTCGATCTCCGCGGTATCCAGCGCTTTCTGATACCAGGTCGGCACGATCGCCAGCCAGTTGCTGCCTGTGGCGGCGATGTCGGCCATGGCCTGACGGGCAACGTCGCGGTCCAGGCAGCCTGGGGACCAACACACGAAGGTCATGCCTTTTTGAAAATCGGCGCGAACGGCAGGCAGAGGGGGCGCGGTTGGCAGCCGCTCGCAGCCGCTTGCCAGCCAGACGCCAGAGGCGATGGCCAGGAGCGCCAGTGGGTAAGTAGTGTGCTTCAATCCGGTTTTCTCCACGACGGAGCGGCCCGAGGCCGGCGCGGATTTGGGCGGCGTTTTGCCGCCTGATTCATAGGTCGGCGGCTGCCGGTTTGGGACGAGGCAGAGAAAACGCAGCGGCTGCTCCCCGGGGTTGCGGAACGCGTGCAATTCGGTCGACGCCACGTCGATCACGTCCCCTGTCCTTCGGTTGCGGCCATGCAGTGCCATCCGGTGGGGTGCCCGCAAAGGGCCCGGTTGCTAACATAGAAAGGAAAAAGCGAATTCGCAAGGGTAAACCGAGGAAAAAAGTGCTTGACTTTTTGGCTAAATAATTCAATTTTATCGGGACTCAAGCACGGGGAAACGCTCAACGACACAAAACGTTCGAGGGGCCGGCTGCAGCATCGATCTGGTCCTGGTGGTGCACACACAAGGGAGGAAAACATGGCAGAACAGAAGGGCCGCGGCTCCATCATCTACGAGACTTTGATAGTGCTCTTGACCGCGGCGCTGATCGGCTCGATCGTTTACCCGAAGAAGCTCTGGGAGAAGATGGAACGTGATACGCAGGAGTGCCGGCTGCGTATGAGCGCCATCTTCGATGGCGAGTTGCAGTTCCAGAGATTTCGAACCGTGTTCACGGATTCCCTGCCCGAACTCGTCTCGTTTTTGAAATCGGATTCGGCCTATCTGGCGACCATCGACTCGGTCATCATTCGGCCCCTGCGCCGGGCTGTGGCCGATCTCGACACCATCGTAATGCGTGAACAGGCCTACATCGAGGCCATCGGAGTGGACACGACCCAGGCTTATCGGGACTCTCTTGCCGATACGGAACTCGACATCCTTGCTGACTACCGTTTCATTCGCGCCGACGTCGAAGATCTGCTCGACGTCATGAAGGCCTATCCGATGTTGCCACGCGAGGACCTGAAAAAGCTCTGGGTGCACATGGGCACGGAGGATTTCGTGACCCAATTCGGGATCGCCCAGAACCAGCTCCGCCTCGGTCATGCTGATCTGGCGCTGCAAGCCGCCAAACGTGTTGTGGAGGCCATTCAGGGAATCGAGCCCCAGGTAGAGAAACTGATCCTGGCGATCAACAGCACGGGGCCTCTTCTGGATCAGCTCTACACCTGTCCGGCTGTGGGGAAGACCTACCGTGTTGTGCTGGAAGATACGTCCGCCTTCCATTTCGTCAACATCTACTGCCCTGTGGATAGTGCCGACATCGAGGCGACGAAACGCGATTTTCTCCGCTATCGCATCGGAGGCTACCGTCTCGAGAATCATGGCAGGATTTACCGAGGCGTGAAAAGCTGGGAGACTGAGTCGTAACTTAGAATTCGGTGTCTCTTGTGCCGCCCTCTCTCATACCCGTTTCGTTGTTGGATCTGTCCTCCGGTATGAGAGAGGGCGGTTCTGTTTTGCATAGTGTAACGGAAATACGATCCGGAGGCATCCACCACCCAGGAGTGAAAGGATGAACAAGGTACGGGAACCACACCGGCTCCGAAGCTTCCGCGCCCTCGGCCTCGTCGCTGTGGCCTCGCTCGCGGTTCTCGGATTGCAAAGCTGTGCTTCGAGTCGGCAGGCCACAGCTCGGCCACCGAAGATGGTCTCCATCACCGAGCCCGAGCAGGCGCCTGAGCAGCGAGAACTGCCACCGCCGCGGTATGCGCCCAGTCGCGACTACGACCTGGTGCACACGCGGATCGATATTCCCTCCATCGATTGGGAGCACAACAGCCTCACCGCTACCGCCGCCATCACCTTCACGCCGTTTCGCGACGGTCTCGACCGCATCGTGCTGGACGCCGGCAACATGACCATACAATCGGTGCAGAACGTTGGTGGAGACTCCCTGAGCTTCGAATACGACCCGGAAGCCGAGGAGCTGACAATTCACCTCGGCCAGCCTTTTGCCTACGACGACACGATCACGGTGGTCGTGCGCTACGTCGTGCATTCGAAGCAGAAAGGTCTGTTCTTCATCAAACCGGATTCCGTCAATCCCTCACGACCGATGCAAATCTGGACCCAGGGCGAAGCACAAGACAATCACTACTGGTTTCCAACCTTTGACGACCCGATCGAACGCATGACATCCGAGGTGGTTGTCACAGTGGCCGACACGCTGGAGACGCTTTCCAACGGCCGTCTGGTGTCTCAAGAGCACCGCGACGACGGTACACGCACCGATCACTGGTTGCAGGACAAATCTCACCCTCCTTATCTGGTGATGCTGGCCGTGGGCGACTACGCCGTGGTCAGGGACGAATGGCAGGGCATTCCGGTGGAGTACTATGTATATCCAAAGGACCGGAAATACGCCCGCCTGGTGTTCGGCGCCACACCGGACATGCTCGCTTTTTTCAGCGAGAAGCTGGGTGTCCGCTATCCATGGGACAAGTATGCCCAAATCATCGTCAGCAACTTCACTGCCGGCGCCATGGAGAACACCACAGCAACGGTCATGGCGGAGCGCGTTATGCACGACGAGCGTGCCCACATCGATGACCCGGCTCTGGATATCATCTCCCACGAACTGTCGCATCACTGGTTCGGCGATCTGGTGACGGCCGAGAGCTGGGCGGAGATCTTCCTGAACGAAAGTCTGGCCTCCTACTGCGAAACGCTCTATCTGGAGCATGCCCTGGGTCGCGACGAGGCCATGATGCATCTACTCGACCAGCGCCAGGTCTACCTGCGGGTTTCCGAGCATACCGGGGAGAGACCGATGCTCTTCTACCGCTATAAAGACCCTGACCGCCTGTTCGATATTTTCAGCTACCAGAAAGGGAGCAACCTGTTCCACATGCTGCGCTACGTCCTCGGCGACGAGGGGTTCTGGCGGTCGCTGCACACCTACCTGGTGCGCAACCGTTTCCGCTCCGTCGACCTCGATGACCTGGAAGATGCCGTTCTCGAGGCCACAGGGCAGAATCTGCGCTGGTTCTTCGACGAGTGGTTCGTCAAGGATGGATATCCCAAATTCAAAGTGAGCAAAAGCTGGGACGCCGACAGCAAGACGCTGACCCTCGATGTGCTGCAAACCCAGGAGACCAGCGACGACGTGCCGGTGTTCCGCATGCCGGTCGATATCGAAGTGGCTACGGACCAGGGCAACAAGCTATTTCATGTCTGGGTGGACTCGGTGGCTCAGGTGTTCAGGTTCCCCCTCCCTTCGGCACCGAAGATGGTGATTTTCGATCGCGGTGACTGGATCCTCAAGGAGCTCGATTTTCCTCGCAGCCGGGAAGAGCTGGTCTACCAGCTGGCGCACGCCGAGCAAGCGACGGACCGTATCGAGGCTGCCACTCAGCTCAAGACTTTCGCCATGCCGGCTGACAGTACCGTGCAGCAGGCCCTGATTGCGGCCCTCGCTGGGGACCCGTTCTGGGGCGTCCGCCAACATGCCGCAGAGACACTCCGTTTGTTCGGCACCGACGCAGCCAATCAGGCCCTGCAACGGGCCGTGGCCGATCCCTCCTCAAAAGTGCGATCCGCGGCGATCGAGGCGCTGGGCCGCAGCGGCTATGCCGAAGCCTTGCCTGAGATCGAGCGTGTCATGAAGAGCGACTCGAGCTACCGGGTCGTCGCCGCTGCCATCCGTGCGGTCGGCCGCCTCGATCCGGACAGTGCCTTCGACAAGATCGCTCCAATGATGGCGCAGGATTCGCATCAGGAAATCATTCGCCGTACAACCCTGATCGTCTTCCGTACGCTCGGAGATCGCCGCGCAATCCCCATCGCTCAGGAATACTCCCGCAGCGGGCACAATCGTTTCCTGCGGTTGACGGCAATCAACGCGCTAACCGAGCTGGCGACCGATGCCGACACCACCGTTGTCGATGAATTCATCGACATGATACACGACCCGAGCCGCCAGGCCCAACTTTTTGCCATCCGCGGGCTCGGGAAACTTGGGGCGGAGAGGGCTCTGGAACCGCTGCGCCAGTTCTCGGCGGAAACCAAAGACCGCCGTCTGATGGCGGCCGCCACCCGGGCGATTGAGCAGATCAAAGAAAAAGTCGCGGATCGCAAGGCCGCCAAACCGGGGGCGTCTCAGAAGTGATCGATGGCGCCGGCACTCTGGGGCGGTGAGTCGCCACGGAGCTTCAGAGACATCCTTGACGTGTAGAGCGATAACAGGAGCACAACTTTTTCGATGACGACTACATCTCGAGTCGAACAACACGCGCTGCAGCGTTCCGGGCAGCGCTTGCTTTACAGGCCCACCGAGAAGATCGGCACGATCGTTGTCGACAACTTTCCGGCCCTGGGCCGGCTGGCGGCGATGCGCTTCCTCGAATGGGTGCAGGAGCACCCGGAGGGTGTGATTTCTCTGCCGACGGGCAAGACCCCAGAGCATTTCATCAAGTGGGTGAACCGGACGCTCGAGCGCTGGGAAGAGCGGGATGTGCAGCACCAACTGGAAGAGGCCGGTATCGATCCGTCGCGCAAGCCCGAGATGAACGGCCTGCACTTCGTGCAAATCGATGAGTTCTACCCCATCAATCCCCAGCAGCACAACAGCTTCTATCACTACGTCAAGAAGTTCTACATCGATGGCTTCGGGCTCGATCCGCAGCGTGCACTGCTGATCAATTGCGAGGAGATCGGCCTGCCGGAAGGGGTCACCCTGGAGGATGTCTGGCCGACCGGCGAGGTGGACCTGTCGCTGCGCGTCCGCCAACCGCGGAACCACCAGGAACAGCTGCAGCAACGCGTACTCGAGGCCGTGGATCAGTGGTGTGACCTTTACGAGAACAAGATTCGCGACATGGGGGGCATCGGCTTCTTTCTGGGTGGCATCGGCCCCGACGGCCACATCGGCTTCAACGTCAGAGGTTCGGACCACTATTCAACGACGAGGCTGACACCCACCAACTATGAGACCCAGGCTGCGGCTGCCGGGGATCTGGGCGGAATCGAGGTGGCGCGCAGGCGACTGGTGATCACCATCGGGCTGGCGACGATCACCTACAACAGCGAGTGCGTGGCCGTCGTTATCGCCGCCGGTGAAGCCAAGGCCCGAATTGTCGCCGACTCGATTCAGGCGGAAAAGCACGTTCACTACCCTGCCACAGCGCTGCAGGCCCTACCCAAGGCGCGGTTCTACCTGACCCGGGGGGCGGCCAAGTATCTGGTAGAGCGGCGCCAGGAGGTTCTCGTCCGGCAGCAGTCAGTGTCCGAGGAGGAGATCGAACGTATCGTCGTGGACCTCGCCCTCAAATGTCACAAGCGGGTGGTGGATCTGAACCGCGACGACTTCCACTCCGATCGATTCGCCGCCTCGCTGCTGCGGAAAGGTTCAGGGAAGATCGCAAAGCTCACCCAGCAGGTCGACCGCTCGCTCAAGCGCAAGCTGGAGGCGGGGATCAGTGTGGGTCGCAACCAGATCTTCCTGCACACCGAACCCCACCACGACGACCTGATGCTGGGGTATTTGCCCTATATCGTGCGGCACATCCGCGACAGCTCCAATCGGCACTATTTCGCCTGCCTGACCAGTGGGTTCACTGCGGTGACCAACGGCTATATGCTGGAAGTGTTGCGGCGGCTGCGCACTTTTCTGGACCGCCGAATTTTTGACGAGTTGATGAGCGAGGGGTACTTCGAGCCCGGTAACGAGATGGGGCGAAATCGTGACGTCTGGCAGTACCTGGACGGCGTCGCTTCCAAGCGCCAGTCTCTCAAGGACGAAGGGGTTGCCCGCCGCCTGTTGCGCAACCTGATCTTCATCTACGATGAACGCGATCTCGACCAGATCCGCGAGAGGATCGAAGAGCTGATCAACTACTTCGAGACCCAGTATCCCGGCAAGAAAGATCTGCCGCACATCCAGCAGTTGAAGGGGATGTGCCGGGAGTGGGAGGCCGACTGTCTCTGGGGGTATTTCGGCTGGAACACCGACTCGGTTTTCCATTTGCGGCTGGGGTTCTACAAGGGCGATATTTTCACCGAGGAGCCGACGGTGGAGCGCGACGTGCTGCCGGTGCTCGAACTTTTGCGCAAGGTGCAGCCGACCGTAGTCACCGCAGCGTTGGATCCGGAAGCCAGCGGACCCGACACACACTACAAAGTCATGCAAGCCATCACCGAGGCCTTGAAACTCTATGAAAAGGAGTCGGGGGCTTCCGACATCGAGGTGTGGGGATACCGCAACGTATGGTATCGATTTCATCCCAGCGAAGCCAACATCTTTGTGCCGGTGTCGCTGAATATGTTTGCGCTGCAGCACAATGCCTTCATGAACGCCTTCCTGTCTCAGAAGGACGCTTCCTTCCCGAGTTGGGAGCACGATGGGCCGTTCTCAGAGCTGGCCCAGAAGATCCAGGTGGAACAATACAACATGCTGAAGATCTGCCTGGGTCGACAGTTCTTCCACGAACATCCCACGCCCATCATGCGGGCGACGCGTGGCCTGGTTTTCCTCAAGAAGCTGACGCTGCCCGAGTTCTACGAACGATCCCGCGAACTTAGACGCAGCACCGAGGCGGGAGGGTGAGGGGCTGCCGCTTTCGGATTGCGGCGGACCAG
>CAZGRP010000052.1:0-21447 GCA_964527995.1 uncultured Cytophagia bacterium
GAAGTGCCGCCGCAAGCCTCACACACGCGGCAGATGGCAGACTGCCCCGGTTCGGCCAGAAAATTTGCAACGTCGATGAGAAAAAACCCGTAAGAGTACAGGTTTCGAAGACGCGTTTTCCCAAAGAAGAATGCAGACAAACTGGTAGGCAGACGCCGGCGACTTCGGCGCGACAACGAGAGGTTCGATCGGGTACACCAAGTGGCGGCCGGGATGGAGAGCATCAAGAAAGTCTTGCAGCATCCGTTTTTCACGGTCATGATCAAGCCGCGCAATGCCATGCGTCAGGTCCTCGATACGGATCCCGTCCGCCTGGTGGTGCCTCTGATCCTGCTGGCGACGTTCTCCCAAACGCTTGTGGAGAAACGTTACGATGAGCTAGTCCAAGTCCTGAGATTCGCACCCCGGTTTGGAGCTTTGCTGCTCCTCCTTGTCGTGGCCTTGGCATGCATCGCAATCGTTCTGCTTTTCTATGGATTCAGCTTCCTGATGACGTGGACGGGTCGTTTCCTGGGTGGGAAGGCGGACGCGCGACAAGTACGCTCTGCCCTTGGCTGGGGGTCGGTACCGTACGTATGGGCCCTGCTCTATCGCTTGCCCGCGCGAATCTTCTACGGCGAGGACATCATCCTACCGATCTTTGGCAGGGAATCTTCGAGGGGTGCGCTGGCCCTCGATTGGGGTTCCAGTGCGACCGACATGGTAGCGATCGTCATCGGCTACGCGCTTCTGGAAGTCGTTTTCGCGGTCTGGTACGTGATTGTGATCAACAAATGCCTGGGCGAAGCACAAGGTTTTTCCGCCTGGCGTGCCTTCGGAAGCTTCCTGCTGGCCGTGATCACCCCCGCCCTGGTGTTGATGGCTCTGTTTCTGATCACAAAGGCCCTGCTGGCTTGAGACACAGCCCGAAACCGAGGTCTACTGATCCCCTGCTCCGGGGGACGATGCGTCGGCCGTCAATCCCGAACTTAATCCATGAACTACTCCCCGATCTTCTCCCGCCACCATGTCGGAAGGGCGAACGAGGCTGAGTGGATGGCCTCGTTGTAGTAGCGACCCGAGAAGGTGCGCTGGGGCTGCCTGCATGACCTGCCGTCTTTGGTACTGAGGATAAAGGCCAGATCACCACCCAGATAGGTCGGCACGGCAGCCCGATAGACCTCCGCAACACCGAAAACCTGCCGCAAGTAGGTCACTCCCTCCTCCAAGACGTCGAACTGGTAGGCAGGAACGCCGGCCTGACGGACCATGACGCCATCGGGGGCGAGGCAATCCCTGACGTCGGAAAAGAACTGTGGGGTGAATAGAGCTCTGCCCGGGCCGACCGGATCGGTAGCGTCGATGATGACGGCGTCGAATAGCCGATGACGGTCGGAACCTGAGCGGACATAGGCGCTGCCATCACCGATGATGAGCTTCACTCGCGGGTCGTTGTAGTCACCGTGGATGCCCAGGTACTCGGCCGAGGCCTGGATGACGGCCTCATCCAGCTCCACCATCACAACCTGTTTGACTTCCGGGTGGCGAAGAACTTCGCGGAGGGTTCCACCATCGCCGCCGCCGATGATGAGAACGGACAGGCCTGCGTCCGCTCGATTGGAGAAGGGTCGCCCGAACAGAGGCACATGGACGAGCATCTCGTGATAGACATACTCGTCTGCCTGGGTGGTTTGGAGAATGCCGTCGAGCACCAGGACTCGGCCGAGGATATCGTGCTCGTAGACCTCCAACTTCTGGAAGGGGGTAGTCTCCGAATAAAGCCGCCGCATCTTGAGTCCCTGGCAAATAGTGGTTGGATCATCGACCTCGTACCACCATTCAGCCTGGGCCGGCTTCGGAGAGATCCTCTCAGCCGACTTCATGGACAAGTTCTCGGACGCCGACCGTGTGCTCAAAGCCGCGCCGGAGTTCGCGAACCTTCACCCGCTTGGCCTGCAGGGCGGACTGCAGAGCCTCCATAGCACGGTGTGGGTCGCCGCAACCGCAAAAGAAGAAGTCGGCCGCAAAGTAACCAAATTCGGGCCAGGTGTGCACGGAAATGTGGGATTCGGCCAGCGTCGCCGTGGCCGTGATGCCGTAAGGACTGAACTCATGTACACATAGATCGATCAAGGTTGCCCCCCCGGCAGCGACCGCCTCCATCAGCGCGTGGCGAATGCGCTCGGGATCATTGAGGATCTCCCCAGGCGACTGCCACGCGTCCACGATCAAATGCGTACCCACGTATTTCATTCTGCTTTGTACCCTCCACCCTGATGACCGAACCAGTTATTTCGGGGAAATTGTCGACACCAAAAAGTAACAATACGGAAATCCGCGCTAAATGTCAAGCACGATCATCCCGCTGCAGCCGCCCCCCACCGGCTCGAGGCCGCCGATCCTTTGCTCCGACCCGAATTCCCGTCACCTCGCCAGGTCGTTCTTGTAGACCACGCCGTCCTTCATCACAAAAGCGACTTGCGCCAAGGCTGAAACGTCCTTGAGGGGATCGGAAGACACAGCGACCAGGTCGGCCAGTTTGCCCTCCTCAACGCTGCCCAGTCGGCTTTTCTGGTTGAGCAGTTCCGCGGCAACGATGGTACCGGCGCGGATGGCCTCGAGCGGCTTCATGCCGCCCTGAACATAGAGTTCGAATTCCCGCGCCTGGTTTACCTCCGTCCATGGGAAACCGCCGGCGTCGGTACCGAGCGCAATTTTCACTCCGGCCTTGTAGGCGGTTGGAAACGTCTTCTTCATCAGGTGGTCCCACAATTTGAGCCAGACCCCGCCACGCGGCTTGGCCACGTACTCGCTCACCGTCAGAGTCGGACACCAGTAGACGCCCTGGCGGACCATGCGCTGCGCCAGCTCTGCAGTGATGCCGTCGCCATGCTCGATGGAATTGACCCCGGCCTCGAGCGCCACGTTTACGCCGTCCCAACCGATGGCGTGTGCCGCCACCCTGTGCCCGAGACGATGGGCCTCGTCGACGATCGCCTTGGCCTCCTCGAGCGTGAAGTTCGGGATGCTGCGAAGTTCGCCCTTGTCGTTGAAGTAGTAGCCGTGGTCGGCATAGAACTTGATCCAGTCGGCGCCGTAGGAAATTTGCTCGCGTACGGCCCGCCGTACGCCTTCGACACCATCGGCGTATTGCACCCCTTTGGGCAGATCGAGCTCCCACGAGAAGCCGCGGCGCAGCCCGTACATACCGGTCGGAGCCAGGGCCCGGGTAGAGACGAAGAGGCGCGACCCGATGATGACGCCGCGCTGGATCGCGGTCTTGACATCCACGTCGGCATAGTAGGCACCTTCGGTCTCGACATCGCGGAGCGTGGTGAAGCCATGCATCAGAGCGATGCGCACAGAGCGGCTGGCCTCCAGGGTCCGATACGGGATCGACTCGCGCAGCAACTGATCGTCGTACTCCCGCGAGGTGGCGTCACCCTGCAACAGGATGTGGGTGTGAGCATCGATAAATCCCGGAAGAACGTAGGCTCCGCGCAGGTCGACGGTCTCCGCTCCCGCCGGTGCTGTCAGGTTCGTACCGATGCGCTTGATTCGGTTCCCCTGCACCAGGATGCTGCGATCCGAGAGATACTTCCCAGACGCCACGTCCAGTATGTTGGCGTGGGTCAAGAGGGTACTGCGCGAATCGTTTTGCGCCCGGCCCAGCGACGGCAGAGCTGCTACAGCCGCCACCGCCAGCACAAGCCAGAATCTTCGCAGCAACTTTCTCGTCATCTCTTCTCCCTCCTTGTTCGTAGGATCGAGCCACCGCACCGTTCGGGTAATAGAAATTGGGAACTAGGAATTAGAGCCTCGCAGCAAGTCATTCCGAAATCTGAAATCTCTACGCCGCAATCGGACTCCATCACTCATCACGCACCTCCTTGCCATTCCCCCCTCGAGGGGGCCAGGGGGGTGTCACGGCCGGCGTTAGGCAATCCACAAACGACCGGGCCGTCTGCAATGCGACGTTGACATCCCCCTAAATTGGGCCGCGGTTCAGCCCCCGGGATCGGCCGGTCCTTTGGCCGGTGTCGCCCGCCTCAGGACGAGGATCCGTCTCCCAACAACCCCAACGCCCCCTGCTTGCCGCTCTCACCCACTTCCAGCACCGGACCGACGCACGACGGGCAGCCGCTGTCGCAGCCGCATCCCTGGATCAATTCGCGGGCGGCCACCTTGAGACTACCGTGCATCTGGTAAATCTTCCGGCTCAAGCCGACGCCGCCAGCGATGTTGTCGTAAATGAAGATCGTTGGTCGCTGCGTCAGCGGCGCCCGCACCATCGGCACGGCGCGGATGTCGCGCACGTCGCACATGGCGAACAGGGGCACCACATTCTGCAGAACATTGGCCAGGGCTTTGAGGGCATCGCCAAGAGCCGATTTTTCCATCTGCAGGCGATCACCGATGTCGCCTGGGAATTCCCACCAGTAGGCGCTGGTATGTTTGGAGATCTCCGGCAGCTCGATCACGCCGTAGCCAACGTTCTCATGCGAGCCGAACTTGATTTTTTTGAAATCCGTGGTCAGCAGGCGGACGTTGACCTCGCCGAGGCCACGGCGGCTGCCGTCCGGCAGCTCCTCCGACTCGAACTCGTCGAGCACCTCGATGTCGGTGTGGGTCTGAGCGTCAGTATAATAGTCGACCTGCACGCGCTTGACGTAGGCCTTCTTGCGTTCCCAGTCGAGGCGGTCGACATGGTACTGCACGCCCTCGTGGATATAAATGGCGTCGGTGTGCACCATAAAAGGTGCATCCAGGAGATTGACCTCGCCGATGACGCGCTCCCTGTCTGTGGTGTCGATGATGACCACGTTCTCCGGCGTGGCGCTGCGCAGGCTCACCCCCTGGGCCGGGTAGGCGTCGGTCATCCAGTGCCAGCGACCTTCAGCGTGATGCAGGACGCGATTCTCTTCCAGGTATTCGAGAATGTCGCCAGTGGCGTCCACTCCGAACTTTTCGCCGTCTTCGAACGGCAGTTCGAAAGCAGCGCACTTGATGTGATCGAGAAGCAGGATCAGGTTGTTGGGGTCGACGACGCCCGACTCAGGCGAACGCCCGAAAAAGTAGTCGGGATGGTTGACGATGTACTGGTCGATGGGCGAACTTGTGGCCACCAGCACTGCCACCGAAGCGCCGGCCCGGCGACCAGCGCGGCCGGCCTGTTGCCAGGCTGAAGCGATGGTGCCCGGATACCCCGCCATGACGCACGCTTCAAGCTGGCCAATATCGATCCCAAGTTCCAGGGCGTTGGTGCTGACCACACCGAGGATCTCTCCCTTGCGCAGGCCCTGCTCGATGGCGCGGCGTTCGGTCGGCAGGTAGCCGCCGCGATAGCCGCGAACCAGGTCGGAGCTCCAGTGGTTTCGGCGCATCAACTCTTTGAGGTAGGTCAGCAGGATCTCCACGCGCAGGCGACTGCGCGCGAACACGATGGTCTGGATTCGGTTGGCCAGAAACCGAGCCGCGATGCTGCGAGCCTCTTTGATGTACGACCGGCGTATGCCCAACTCGCGGTTTACGACCGGCGGGTTGTAGAAGATGAAGTGCTTCTCACCGCGTGGAGCGCCGTTGCGGTCGACCAGATCGACGTCGGCTTCGATGAGCTGCCGCGCCAGCTCCCCTGGGTTGGCGATGGTCGCCGAACAGCAGATGAAGCGCGGATCGCTGCCATAGAACCGGGCGATGCGCCGTAGCCGCCGCACCACGTTCGCCAGGTGGCTCCCGAAGATGCCGCGGTAGTTGTGCAGCTCGTCAATGACGACGTAGCGCAGATTCTCGAAGAGCTTGACCCATTTGGTGTGATGTGGCAAGATCCCCTGGTGAAGCATATCCGGATTGGTAACGACGATGTGGCCGGAGCTACGGATGGCTTTCCGCGCCGACGCAGGCGTATCGCCATCGAACGTGAAGGTCTTGATGTCGAAATCGACTCGCGGTCCCAGCAGGGCAACCAGAGTGTGCAGCTCCGCAACCTGATCCTGGGACAGCGCTTTGGTGGGAAAGAGATAGAGCGCCCGTGCCTCCGGCTCGCCAAGCACGGTGTTCAGGACCGGCAGGTTGTAGCAGAGCGTCTTGCCGCTTGCCGTCGGCGTCACCACCACCACGTTTCTGCCAGCCAGCACCCGCTCCACTGCCTCAGCCTGGTGGCAGTAGAGGCGGTGGATGCCATATTCCACCAGGGCAGCTTTCAGCTCCTGCCGGAGTGCGTCCGGGAACTCCGCCCACTTCGGTTCCTGGGCCGGCAGCACCTGCCAGCGGGTGACGTTGGACATGAATCGCGGCTCGCGCCGCAGGGCATCAAGAAGCTGAGGGACGTTCATGGCAGGACCCTGAAAGTACGAAATGAAAATGAAAAACAAGCGCGGTGAGGAAGATGCCAGTGCCGCCCAGGCGGCAGGGAGAGACGGTCCCTCTCACACTTCAGGGCTGCCGGTACCGCGAGACGGCGAGTTACTTTGTCAGATACACCGGCGTCGACTTCTCGAACGGGAGCCTCACAGCTCCTGCAATGCGTCCACCGCATCTTTGGGCCCGGCGACGATCAGCTCGTCGCCTGC
Source organism: uncultured Cytophagia bacterium (assembly GCA_964527995.1). GTDB lineage: Bacteria > Zhuqueibacterota > Zhuqueibacteria > Oceanimicrobiales > CAZGRP01 > CAZGRP01. Next base: position 6,549 of record CAZGRP010000052.1, read on the forward strand.
GTGGATGCGGTAGTCGGGCGACGGCACAATGGTGCGCACCTCGCCGATCTCGCCGTCGTGGCTGCGGATGAACACCACCTCGACCCCGTAAAGAGCGCGCACGTTCAACTGCCGCAGTGTATGGCCGATGAAGGTTCGCGGCGCTGGCGTCTCCTGCACCACGTAGCCGTTGCCCATGTCCACCTGGCGCACTTTCCCCACCATGGCGACCGTGCTCGACATGGTGCCGGCGAGATCGCGGCGCAAGACCTCCTGGTTGTACGCGTTGATAACATCCCGTTTGTGAACGGTGCCGACGAGCTTCTTGGGATTCTTTTCCTCCACCACCGGAATCTCGTCCATCTCGCTATGGCTAAACAGCCGCATGACCAGATCGAGGGTGTCGTTCTCGGTCACCGACGGCGGATTCGGCACAACCAGATCGCCGGCGACAACCACGTGGCGCAGCGTCTCCTGCTCGAAAATGAGGCGGCGGATCTCGGAAAGCGAGATCGCGCCGAGAAGGTCGCCCTTGTCGTTCACCACAAAAAACTCTGTATGGCTGCTGCGGACCACAAGGTCCAGCACACGGGGAAAGTCGGCCGACGCTGGAATCACCTCCGGCTCGCGGTCGATGATGTCGTGCACGTAGAGAGAGCGCAGGACATTCGGATCCTCCTCTTTGAAGACATCGATGCCCTTGCGGCGCAGCTTCAGGGTGTAGATGGAGTCACGTTTCAAACGCGTGACCAAAAGGGTGCTGACCACGCAGGCAGCCATCAGCGGTGGGATGATCGTATAGTCACCAGTGAGCTCGAAAATCATGATAATGGCCGTAATGGGCGCGTGCGTCGTGCCGGCGACCACGGCCCCCATCGCCACCAGGGCGTACGCCCCCGACGTAGCCGTGGCGCCTGGGAACCACTGGTGGATGAAGGTGCCAAGGAACCCGCCCGTCATCGCACCGAGGAAAAGCGACGGTGCGAAGACACCGCCGGAACCACCCGACCCGATGGTGATGGAGGTTGCCGCAATCTTTGCCAGAAGCAGTGCAAACAGCATGAATGCCGACAGATTCCCGGTCAGCGCCGCGTTGATGGTGTCGTAGCCGACCCCGAAGACATGCGGCAAGCGGATGCCGATGGCGCCGACGAGCAGGCCGCCCACCAAAGCCTTCGAATAGCCGGGCAGTCGCAGGCGCTCGAAGAAGTCTTCTGCGGCATAGAGGACGACGATGAACGTCAGCGCCACCAGGCCGGCCAGGACGCCGACGACCATGTAGGGAGCCAGCTCAAAGGGGCTGACGAGATGGTACTTCGGCACCACAAAGGCTGGAAAATCGCCAAGGAAGTGGCGGGACACCACTGTGGCCACCACCGAAGAGATGACGATGGGGCTGAACTGCGGCACGCCGAAGTCGCCGAGAATGACCTCCACGGCGAACATGGCGCCGCCGATCGGGGCATTGAACGTCGCTGCCATGCCGGCGGCACCGCCGGCGCCCACCAGGGTGCGGAGCTGGCGCGTCGACACATTGAGAGCCTGGCCGATGGTCGAACTCAGGGCCGAACCGATCTGCACGATCGGACCCTCACGGCCGACCGACCCGCCCGAGCCGATGCACAACGCCGAGGCGAAGGACCGCAAGGCCGCGGTCCGCGGTCGGATCGTTCCCCCTTTGACCACAACGGACTCCATCACCTCCGGCACACCGTGGCCCTTGGCCTCCTCCGCAAAAAAATGGCCCAGCGGCCCGACAAACAGCCCGCCGATGGCCGGCGCCAGCAACCGCCAATACCACGGCAGCGCCAGGGCAACGGCTACCAGCCCGCCAGGAGCGCCGAAAAAAACCTCCTGGAACAGCTTGATGAGAGCGCGAAAGATAATCGCCCCAAGACCGCCGGCGAGACCGGCGACAATGGCCACCAGGACCATAAAGAGATGTTCACCCAGCTTGCTCTTACCGGCAGCATCAGAGCGGTGAGCAAGAGGAACAGCGGATTTCGCTTGCATTCATTCCGCCCGTAACAAGATGGTCTACCTACTCTGAGATTCTCGTCCAAAGTGCAGTGGCCTTACCACTGACGGCCACCAGCGACCTCGGATCCTGCCTGTCTCCTTCTTCGTCAGAATCCGAGGGTTTGTTTTCTCGCCTGTTACAGGACTCGCCCGCGCAACCCCGGCGGCGGCCGTCACTCCAGCTCCCCTCAGACGGCAGACTCCTCGAGTAGAGCCATCACGGCCGCATTCCAGCCAGCAGGCCCGACACCGGGTGCCCGCCGCGGATCGAGATGCTCGAGCACGCGAGCATCGTATTCGCCCCCGGGTTTCTGAACCAGGATAGGGACATCGACAGCCTCAAGCATGGGCAGGTCGTTCAGGCTGTCGCCAAGTGCCGCACTCTTGGGCCGCCGGCCGGAATTGCGCTCATAAAGATTCAGCACCAGCCTCACAGCCTTTCCCTTGTCGTTGTCGCCCATGAGATGAAGGAAGCGCGCCCCGCGTGTCAGGCTCAGACCATGGCGACGAACGGCCTGCTCCAGGCGGCGTTCTTCCTCCACAGAAAGCGGCGTCAGCGAGTAAAAAGGCTCATCGTATTCTCTTCTCTTTGCCAGCACAGCCTCCTGCCGCGGCAAGCGGGTCTGCCGCATCACTTCGTCGGCCGTCATATCGCCGAAGCCGACAAGGGGCAGTTCCGTCTCCCGCCGTAGTTCTGCCAGCATCCGCCGCAACACCTCGTAGCGCTCTCCCAACTCGATGACCAAGTATGAGTCGACCTCTCGGCTGTCGTCTGGCCTGAAGGGAAAAACCCCCTTGGGGATGAAAACCGCACCTCCATTCTCTACGATGAAGGGATGGCGGTTGTGTAGCCGGCGGCGCAACGGCTCGATCTCGGCCCGGGTCTTGGACGAACAGAAAATCAGCGGCACCCCTAGCTGACGCACTCGTTCCAGCGCCGGACGTGCCGGCTCTTCGCTGTAGGTCTCATGGTCGAGCAAAGTGCCATCGAGATCTGTGAAAATGACCAGCGAAGCCGCCATGGAACCTCTTCCGTTTCTTTTGCAAGCCTGGCTGCCGCGGAAGGCGGAGAACCCCAGCCGCATGCAGCCACTCTACAGGGGATGGAAATCCTCGAATCCCTTCTTTTCTTCCCTGGATTCTTCGTCCTCCTTGCCCTCGTCGTCCTGCCGCCGGGAGAGCTGCTTCTGCAGCAGATCCCTGGCGAGATCGCGTGCACCCAGCCCGAAGGCCAACGCGAAAGCCAGAACCACACCGCCGAGAAGGATCGAAAACGTGGCGACCACGATGCCGGAAGCGATCCCCAACTGGGCCAGGGCCATAGCCACGAAGAAAAACAACACCAGCAGCTGCACCCCCAGGGCCAGCAGGCGTGCGAACTGGATACCGGCGTTCACAGCCGCCAGCAACACCGTTCGTGCCAGGAAAAGGCTCACCAGGTGGCCGGCGAAGAGAACGACCAGGGCGGCCACCAGCTTCGGCAGAAAAACGAAGAAGTCAGAAATCAGCTTGTCGAGCGCCCGCACCTGCAGGGCGTGTAAAGCCAGCATGAATACGGAGAACATCAAGACCCAGTAGACAAACGCAACCACGGCCTCTGTCGGGGTCATACGAAGGCCGGCCTTCTTGAGCGCGTCGGCAAAGCCGATGCGATGGCCGAAGCGGTCGAAGCGTGTCGCCCGCAGCACCACGCGGAGCAGAGACTTGATCCCCCAGCCAAGCAGCAACCCGACGACGATGATGAGGACCATGGTAGCGAAATTTACCAGGAAGGAGGAAACACGCCCGAGAAGATCGGAGAGCGGCCCGCTGGACGCCAGGCTGAATACGATTCTCATGGCTATACCTCCCGCTGCCAGTGTTCGATCAGGTGCGACTTCATCGACTCATAAAGCTGGCACAATCCCTCGATCTTGGCCTCGACTTCATCGGCACTGCTTTCTTCGGTCTCGAGGACGAAGGAAGCTGTACGTCCGAGATAGAGGGGGATCATGGAGCCGAGAAGTTGGTCGCGGGGCCAGACGTGTCGATGATGGGCCACGGCGAAGTCGTACACACACTGCACCCACAGTTCCTCTGGAAATCGAAACTGCCGCAGGTCCTCCACCGCCAGGCAGGCCGTGAGCCGCTCGTAGCATTTGTTGCCAACCACGGGCTCCCATACGGATCGCAGTTCGCGCACTCCCAAGGCAAAATTCGAAATCATCGGGTCGACATTGACGCGCACCGGCTCGAGCCCGACCTCGTAAGGAAACCCGAACGTTGGCACCGGCTTCGAGCCGTGCATCTCAGTCCAGACGCGGGCATAGGTCTCCATCAAATCGAAAACAGCGCCCACCACCTGGGTAAACATCGAAGTCAGATTGGCAGCCGGGTCTTTGGCGTCGTGGATCTTGGCGCCCAAGTAGGATTGGCAGACCTTGAAGCCGTCGCAAATGGCCGTGGTCGTCATCCAGATGTCGATGCCGTATCGAGCGACGTCAGTATCCCAGACCTCCTTGCTCAGGTAGTGCGAGGCGAGCTGGCCGGTAAAGCCGAATTCGCCGCCGATGGGCTGGCGAATGCGCTGGCCGTAAAGTGCCCGCGTGATCGGATAGACGATGCTGTTCGTGATCGTGCCGTCGTACTTATGGCGCTTATAGAGCGGCGCCACGTAATCGAAACCACGCCGAAGCATCGGGTCAATCAGCAATTCGATCCACTCTGGAGTAATGCTGCGCAAGTCGGAATCCACCACACAACAGGCAGAAGCGTGCAACAGCTCGGCGATTCGGAAGATCAGCCGAAACGCGCTCCCCTTTCCCGGAATGCCCGTATAGTTGGTAACGATTTTGTTGATGGGGAAAACGGGGTGGTCAACCAGAATGGTCTCGAGATTCTCCAAGTCGGTGTTGGCGACGATCTCTCGAGTGCCATCCTTCGAACCGCCGTCCGAGTTGACCAGAACGGCCTTGGCGTCGGGAAAATACTTGGCCAGGCCGGCGTGCACTGCCTTGACCACGTGCCCGATAGTGCGGGCGTTGTTGTAACTGGGGATTCCAACAAGTATGTCGACTTCGCCAATTTCCTCCAGCCGCTTGCGAACCTCTTTATCAACCAGGCGGTCTCTTCCAGCCGGCATCTCCCTCCTCGATCGAGAAAACGACAGCGACTAGTTGTTGTCCGCCGCCACAGCTTCCTTGAGCCGATCAAGAAAGTCGGGTATGGCCGATGTCACGCGGTTCCAGGTCGGAATCAAGGGTACGCCGAGCGGATTTCGAAGGAAGATTTCCGTGGCCTGGCGTATTCCGCGAGTGAAGGCTTCCACGGCCTGCGCTTCCTCATGCCGGTCAAAAATCAATCCGTTGATGGCGGCGTCGTCTTCGTAGCGGGAAATGGTATCCTGCGCCGTCCTCAAGTAGGTGACCAGCAAGGTCCTCAGGACGCCCTCGGTAAGCACGACGCCTTCGGTCGCCAGATTGCGAAAAATGGCTTTGGTGATATCGATGCACATCTTTAGCAGCCCACCCTCCGGGTCCTCCGGGGAGAGCGGCTGATGCTTGTGATCGTAGTTTTCGCACAGTTCGCTCTGGCAGATTCGGCGCACAGCGCAATTACGGTAGACTTCCGCCAGGATGCCGACTTCCAGTCCCCAATCGGCCGGAAACCGAATGACACGCGCCAGATCCCTTACCAGGCTGAATTCACCGGCCAGAGCATAGCGAAAGCTGTCCATGAATTCGAGATAGGGCGAGGAGCCAGCCAGACGTTTGAGGGCCCGCACCAGCGGGGTGATCAGCAGCCGTGTGACCCGGCCATGCATGCGGTCGGTGACCCGGGCGTAATAGCCTTTGCAGAATTCATAGTCGAGATTCGGGCTGGCGATGGGATAGATCAGTCGGGCAAGGAGTTCGCGATCGTAGGTGAGGATGTCGCAGTCGTGCAGAGCGATGACCTCGCTGTGGCCTTCGGCAAGAATATAGCCAAGAGCCATCCACACCGACCGCCCCTTGCCGTCCGCCCCTGCCGATAGGTCGCTGTCGTCCAGGAGTTGGTAAAGTTGTTGCAGCCGTTCGCCGTCGTTCCAGATGATGCGTGTCTCCTGAGGCAGGATCGAGAAAAACTCCTTCGCCGCTCGGAACTGCTCGGCGTTCGTGGCCCCCATGGTGACGACGATCTGCCGCAGATACGGGACGTGTCGAAGATGGTCGAGAATCCCTGTCAGGGCCGGGCCCTCGAGCTCCGCATAGATCGCCGGCAGGATGAGCGTAATCGGCCGCTGGCGGCCGAAGCGGGTCAGTTCTGTCTCGATCTTGCCAAGATTGTACTTGCCGAGACGGTGGAACGTGGTGATCGCCCCGGTCTGGTAAAAATCGCTCATGGACCCTCCTGCCCCTAAGTGACTCAGTTTCCATCCATTTGGTGCCTATAGCATACCAATTTTGCATCAGAAAGTCAACAGAAATCCCGGACCGGGTGGAGCCAGCAGAACGGCTCAGAGGACTCTTGACGAGAGCGGGGATGGCCTTGGCCGACCGGGTTCTTTTGGCGGGGGAAACAGTCAGCGAAGCAGAGTGGATGACCTGTCAGACGAGGGAGCAGACCTTGGCGCCGGCTCCACACCGGCCCGCAGCCGCAGGGCCGCGCCAGGCGGGTGTCCCAAGGGTCTACTCTTCAGGACAACTGCGCTCTCTCCTGTTTGCACAGCCTCGGGTGCCGCATCCGTGCGGAAAAGAAAAGCCCTGAACGCCTTGCTGTGTTAGAAAAGCTGGAAGATGTACTTGCCGACTGCGTAGGAAGACGAGATGACGAGGGATTTCATGCCAACCTGTGCACCGATGAGGCTTCCCACCAGCGGCGTTACGATCAGATCGACGCCGCTGGGCGGCTTTTTCCATCCCTCCACGGTGTACTCGAACAGCGTGCTCTGCAGAAAGGCGCCGGCGACGCTCTGCCTGCGCGACAAGCCGCGGTCCCGGTAAAAGGCATAGATCGTCGCCCCCATCAGCGGATGGCCGATGTAGTTGGTCACCCAGCTATCTCCGTCCGGGATCTGCGGAAGGGTGGTGACATTCTTCAGCCAGGTTTGAAAGTCCGAACCACGGATCTGTTGCCCCAGACGGCGATTCACGATCAAAACGAAGCCCCACTGAGAGGCATAGGACATCAAAGAGGTGCCTAGAAAGCTCGATCTTCCGCCGGCATCGACAACCGAAGTGATCGCTCGCAGCGGCTTCGCCACTCCGGATGGAGAATCGGGTACAGCAGCCTGAGAAGCCGTCGTCAACAGGAACACCATCAACCCGGTGCCGAGAACTCTGTTCCTAGCACGCATGAGTACTCTCCTTAAACTAAAAACCAGAAACCGCGGGCGGCGCGCAACCTTTGCCTCAGGTCGTTTCAACGCCTGGCCTGAAAGGCGCCTTCCAATGTTCTGTGTACTTCCTCTCTTTACGATATGCAGAGGCTTGTGACTTCTTCTTCAAAGTCCAGCCCCTGCATACCTTAGAACTCATGCGAAGCCCAGTTGCTTCCTCGCTGTCTCGGTCATCATTTCGGGATTCCAGGGCGGCTCCCACACCAGTTCCACTTTCACGCTCTCAACGTCGGGCAACTCCGCCAGCACCCGCTCGGCCCAGTTGACGAGCACATCGTGCAACGGGCAGCCGGCGGTCGTCATCGTCATTCTGACGTACACACGACCGTCGCTGATCTCGACGCCGTAGACCAGTCCCAGATCGACGATGTTGATGCCGATCTCGGGATCGACAACGGTCCGCAGCCGCTCCATCACCTGCTCTTTGGTCGGCATACACCCAGACCTCAACGTTTCCTTAATACAGTGACCATGTTTCCGACAAACATCGCTGTTGCAACCACGAGCACCGCCGCCGCCATCCGCAGCAACGCCACTCTGCCGAGGAGGACGGCGATGGCAGCACCACCGTAGCCGATCAGCAACAGCCAAAACTGCACCTGCCCCACTCTCTCGCTGAACATCTCTTTGAGCATGGGCACAGATTCTTTGCCTGCCCGATCGCCGAAGCGATGATACCACGTCAGAAAGGGCAGGATCTTGTACATCTGCCCGATGATAATAAACGAAACAAAGCCGTAAAAGGCAAGGAATCCGTACAACAGACCCCAATTGGGGACGGCATCGCCAGCCGCGTCCGGCCCGCGCAGGATCAAGATGAGGCCGACCGGCGGCAGCAGTGCCAGGTTGACGAAGGAGACGATCGTATGGCGCATGCCTACATCCGCCTCCCTGCGCATGCGATGCCGGTAGATCGCGCCAAGCTGAATCAAGAACGCCACGATGCCGGCACTCAACACGAGGGCGTAGAAAAGCTCCAGCCCGGTCGGCCCACCGAAGATCGCTGCCACCGAAAAGCCGAGGGTGCCAAAGGAAACCAAGACAAAAGCCACTCCGGCCATCCTGTTGGAATAGCCATGAGCCAGCGCGAACATCGGGATGAGCTTCAGCGCCACTCCCATGATCACCAGCGTCACCCAGCCCAGAAACGCCAGGTGTGCGTGCACCGTCAGCAACCGCAGGTGGTCCACTTTGAGAAAGGGAAAGCTGAGGTTCGAGGCCAGGATCACCCCGAGTCCGGCGGCCAGGAGGATGAGGACCACAGCGGTGAGCAGATGCAGCCCCGTCAGGTTCCACTGCCTGACTCGCGCCATCGTGGCGAGCATGTTGACTGCAAAAAGAAGCATGGCGAGCAGAGCCAGGCCCGCCGACAGCGGCAGTCCCCAGCCCAGGGCGTAGCGCCACATATGCATCACCAGGCCGGCAGCCCCGACCAGGAAAATCCAGAACGTCCAGGCGGCCAGCCGCTCGCTCCACAAAGGCACGAGCAGAACCACGGGCACCAACTGGTAGAGGGCACCCATCATCACCATGGTGATCCAGCCGAGCGCCGCCAAATGCGTCAACCCCAACAGGTGCGGCTGGAAATAGTGCCCTGTGAAGTAGGGCGCCTCGAAGAAGAGAAGGACGTTGAGGGCGGCAAAAGAGAGAAGGCCGACGAGAAAATGGCGAAGCACCAGCCGGAAAGGGGGCGCCATTTTCGTTGCAAGACCAGCCTGACTCAGCATCTCGGGTTGTCGTTAGCGAACATTCTCGTCACCTGCTTACCTCGGCTTCCTATGCCTTCCAGATCCTCACAACGTACTCATGCTCGCCAAGGCGTTCCACCTGCCAGGCATAACCGCGGTCGCGCAGCTTGTCGTAGAGCAGCATCGGCTCGCGGTGGTGGCGCACGACCAGTACGGCTCCCTCCGGCAGGGTGTTCAGGGTCTCGAGGATGCGCACCATGGGCTCGGGCGGACCCAGGTCGCGGACGTCCAGCTCCACCCTGTCGCCTGTTTCCGGCGGCTTGCCGGTGGCACTGACGACCTCGCCACCAGCGCCTTCACCGGACGTTTCTTCCGTCACCTCTTCGGCCCGGTAAAAGTAGACATGGAAAACGCCGTCTTTCTTTTCGGTGACGTGGGCAAACCCCTTCTTCTGCATCACGCTGTAGAGGGGAATTGGCTCGAACGAGTTGATCAAGTGCAGCACCTCATTGCCGCGCAAAGCCTTGACGGTGGCCATGATGTCGTGGAATGGATCCTTGCCGGCGTCGATGATGGGACGCACATCGAGAACCTTCTCGGGTCGGCCGCGGACCACTTCCAGACTCGCACCTTCCTTTTCCGATGCAGCGCCGGCACCCGCAGCACCCTGGGCCGCGAGCCAGTCGGCGAACTCTCGCTGCCGGCCGATGGCGGCGTTCAAGTCGCGCAACAGGTCATGCACCTCCAGCCCAGCCATCCGAGCTGCCTGGGCCACGGTCACTCTGCCAGCGAGCGTCTTGCGCAGCACCGGGTTCTTCAACCTCGAAAAATGCGGACTGGCGGCCACCAGCACCTCCAGCGTCTGCGGATACTCCTTGAGCATTCGACTCACTCGGGTTTCGGGCAGGATGCACTTCTCCATGGACGACCTCCTTACGGTTGGGACTCGACCTTGCCTGAGGCCACGCTGTCCGCCGGAGCCTCCTTCAAGGCGCTCAGGAAATTCACCACGGCCCGCAGATCCTTGGGCGGCAAATGCAACGTCGGCATGCGGGACCCGGGCTTCACCGACCATGGGCTGCGGATCCAGGCCTCCAGCCAGCGGCGATCGCGCCGGCTGCCGACACCATCCAGTGCAGGACCGACGCTGCTACCCTTGCCCGCCAGCTTGTGACAGCTCAGACAACCGTAGCGCTGAATGACGCGATAGCCTTCGCTGGCCTCGTACGAGGTCGATCTCTGCCTCTCGCCCACCAGCGCCAGGTTCACTCCCACCATCAGCACCAGAGCACTGACGAAGACTGCCAGAAACTGCAAGTAAACCCGTTTGCTCTCAGGCGTCATCGGTTACTCCGGACGATGTGCCGTCGCCCTCAGATTCACCGCCAGGCAAATGATGGCCGCCATCCCCAGAATCCCGGACACCCCGAAAGCCCTCTGCACGAGCCAGACGCTCCCTGGCACCACCGACAACACCGAGGCAGGTAGGAGCAGAGGCAGAACACGGCCGACCACTGCGGCGTTGCCCAGCCAGAATGTAGCGTCAACCAGGCTGCGGTGCGCCACCTCCTTCTTCTTGATGAACCCTGGAATCATGCGAACCGACATGCCGAGAATCAGCATGCTGATGAAACCCAGCAGGTACGTATGGCGGACAGCGTCAGCGCTGAATGGCAGTGGTTGTCCGTAGAAGGAGAAGATACCGATCAGCAGCTCGAGCAGGGCCCCGAAAGCCAGCCATGAGTAGGCCGAATACACCAATCGCTCGAAGCGGCCGAACTCACCGTAGTCCGGGATGCCTTCACGGGTGGGCCGGCGCTCCGGACCAGGATGGAGCTTCCGGTGCACGATCCATGGGTCGCGACGGCGCGTGAGGATGTCGAGGTTCCAGATAAACCACAGAACAACTCCGCCTTTGAGGATGCTACCAAGGGTGGAAAGCACGCCTGGCAGGCGCGACTGCAAGCCCAGAAAGGGGGGCAGGCCGGGGAGGAGCTGCAGCGACAGGGTAAGCAGATAGGCGTAGGCAACCGTGCGAACCGGCCAGTCAGGCGCCGCCAGCCGCAGATAGAGAGGAAGCATGCGGACGGAAAAGGCAAAGGCCACAGGCAGCAGGACCAGGCCGACAAAGGACTGGATGGCGAACCGGTCCCACCCCTGGTCAACGGCGATGGTGCCTCGCCACGCCATGTCGATCAGCAGAACCGCATTGAGCGTGGCGTAGATTGCCCAGCCCGCCAGCATCATCCCGAAGAAAGGCCGAACCATCTTCAGCGCCGGTCGTTCCCCTATCTGCACCACCTGCCGCATCGTCCCTATCAAGAGCAGCAGGTAGACGCCGATGCCTATCGCCTCCAGAATCCCCGAGGTAGCAACCACGATTCGCAACGGGACGAAGAGCGAACCTGTGGTGAAATAAGGCAGCATGGAATGGCCGAAACTGCGCAGGATCAGACCTATTACGACGGCCCAGAGGCTTCGCTTGATCCACTCGGGATGGACGATGGGCACCCCTGCCAGCCGTGGGATGAAATGGAGGCTGATGCCCATGATAAACAGGCCGGCCCATCCGACCAGTTGCACGTGGCCATGGGTTTGAATAAAGCTGTAGAACCCCTTTCCCAGGGGAAAATTGAATCCGATGACAAAGGCCATGTGGGCACCGATGGCAAAGCCGGAAAAAATCGCCAGCGCCAGAGCCGCCCACACGTAGCCGACATAAAACTCAGCGTGTCGTAGCCGCTGGAGCTGCTCTTTCTCCAGATGGTTGCCAGCCATGACGGTCATTTCCTGTCGGCTCCCTTTCATCTATTTCTCGAACACCTCCCTCAGTCTTTGCTGCAATGCCTGCTGGGTCGACTCTCGCTGCCGACTCGCTTCCGCGTGCTGCAAAACGGCCTGCGCGATGCCGCGAAACGCTTCCGCTAACCGGCCGTCGGGCGCAGCCAGAACGATGGGTTCGCCGCGGTCACCGCCCGCCGCAATGCGTGGATCCAGCGGAATCTTGCCCAGATAGGGCACGCCCAGACGGCCTGCCGCCTCTTCGGCCTCGCCGGCCGGAAAGACGTCATGTTCGGCGCCGCAACTCGGGCAGACGAAGGTCGCCATGTTTTCCACCAGGCCGACGATCGGCACTTCCACTTCCTGGAACATGTGAATGCCCTTGAGGGCGTCAGCAAGGGCGACCTTCTGAGGTGTGGTCACCATCACCGCGCCGGTGAGGCGCAGGCGTTGCGACAACGTCAGCTGCGCATCTCCGGTGCCGGGTGGGAGGTCGATCACCAGAAAGTCCAGCTCACCCCAGTCGGTATCCCGCAGCATCTGCTCGATGGCCCTGCCCACCAGGGGTCCGCGCCAGATCATCGCTTTGGCAGTGGGAGCCAGCAGAGCCAGCGACATCAGCTTCACGCCAGCCCGTTCCACGGGCAGGATGCGCCGGCCCACAACCTGCGGGCGCTTGCCTTCCACACCAAGCATCATCGGAAGATTCGGGCCGTAGACGTCGGCATCCAGGAGCCCAACGCGCTGCTCGAGCTTCGCCAGCATCAACGCCAGGTTGGCGGCCACTGTCGATTTTCCCACACCCCCTTTGCCGCTGGCGACGGCGATCTTGTAGCGCACGCCTGGGATGAGGCTGGATTCGCTGCGGATCTGTGCGGCGTGCAGCTCGTCGAGGCGCTGCTGCTTCAAACTCTTCGCCTCGACGTCCACGTGAACCTCATCGATGCCGAGCTCTTCGCGGATCCGCCTGTCGACGGTCTGGCGGATCTGCTCGCCGACCTCGGGCTTCACGCCCACGAACGAAAGCTGCACGCGGACGGCATCGTTGTCGACGCTCACCTCTTTGATCATCCCGAAGCTGACCAGATCCCGAGACATGCCCGGGTAAGGAATGCGCTTCAGGATTCTCCACACGTCTTCTTCGCGAACCATGGCGTATCACTGTCCTTGAGGAAACATTCGTCCAGTCAGTCGGGAAGTAGGCAATAGTCGGTCGGCCGCCGCAAAGGCCGTTTTGCATTTTGGACTTTGCATCTCACTCAGCCTCTGCCACACCCAGCTTCCTCCAGCTACTCCTTCAAGGCGACCGCATTGTCATGCTGCTCGTCCCTGGCGCCGTCACCGGGCTCAGCAGGCTCGTGGACACGCTTGACGCAACTCATCGCCAGCTTCCCGATTTCAGCTTGTTGATCACCTCGGCATGATCGGCCTCGGTGGGCGGCGGAGTCACAACGTGCAAGGCCACCAGCCGCGTCTTGGCCCTCAACCCGCGCGCCTCGCCAGCGGCGGCGAAACAGACCGAGCCCGATGAAACCTGCTCTTCTCGCTCGCCCAATACCACGGTACCCTCCCCTTCCAGGATGACCAGGGCAAGATCCACCCCGGGTTGGTGAACCGGAATGAACTGCCCGGCTTCCAGGCAGACGAGAAGCATTTTCGTGCGATCACTTTCGGCGAGGACAATCGGGTTGAATTGTTGCGGCCGGAAGGCCAGCCGCTGCTTGTAAGAAGCTTCAAATACAGCCATCTTCACACCTCGATTCTGATAGACCGGAACAAGGCAGCTCCATCTCAGGCCTGGGGCGACCTTTCACGGGCCTTTCCGGTAGATGTCGGGCTGTTCAGGCCCTTCCACGACAAGCTGTCCCATGGCTCCGCGCTGAGTGCGAAAAATGCTGTGATCCACAAGGACAAAGGTACCCGGCACCTCGAGTTTGAACTCTACCATGGAGCCGGCACCGGCCGGGATCAGCGTCGTCTGAATGTTGCGCTGAAAGTCTTTCACCGAGCCCTCACGATAGACGCGATCGAAGATCTCGCCAATCACGTGGAAGGAGGACGCCAGGTTCGGGCCGATGTTCCCCACATACAGGCGCACAGTCTCGCCCACCTTCGCCTTCAACGCCCGTTGGCCCACTAAGGATTCCGTATGTCCGTTGAAGACCACGTACTCCGGCGCTTCAGCCATCGCCTTGGTCGAAGAATATGTCTGCAGACCCGCTTCGCCGAGGGCACCGCTTGTGTAGAATTCACTCTGCATCACAAAGTACTCGCGATCCACCTTCGGAAGTCCGCCGCGGGGTTCGACCAGAATAGCGCCATACAGGCCGTTGGCGATATGCACCGGCACCGGGGGAGACCCGCAGTGGTAGACGTAGAAGCCAGGACGAAGGGCTTTGAACACGCCGGTGGCAACCGTGCCCGGATTGGCCATCAGCACTTTTGCACCTCCAGCCGGCCCGGTGACGGCGTGAAAATCGACAGAGTGGGTGACTTTGCCCTGGGTGTTGTCCAGACGGACTTCGAAAGTGTCGCCCTCTCGGATGCGAATGAAAGGACCCGGCACGTGCCCATTGTAGGTCCAGAACTCGTACTGGATGCCGTCAGCGAGATCCATCACCTTCTCCTCGATCTTGAGGTCGATCACCAGGTGAGCGGGCTTGCTGCGGGTGATGGGGGGTGGCACGTTCGGGGCGAAGGACATTGGGGCGGGAGCCTTCCCCTCCGGCTCCGCCTTGCTGCATCCGGCCACAGCGAGATAACCCAGGCTGAGCACGACGACCACGAGGCTCAGCCCGCGCACGCCCGTCAGACACCGGTAAAGAGGGGACCGAAAGGCCTTCATTAGCAAACCTCCTTGAATTCGTGAAACTCGAAGCTGTGGGAACCCACACCGGCTCCGGCTGCCATTCTACACGGACTCTGCTTTCGCCTTGCCGATGCGTACCTTCCAAACTTCGGGTCCGCTCTCCAGCGCTTCCCAGGTGAACTGTCCCTCACGCTCGAAAGCGAACTGGTAATAAAGCGGCTTTGGGTCATGGTCATTGATGAGAACAAAAGACTGCCCTGGTTCCAG
>CAZGRP010000052.1:21547-22941 GCA_964527995.1 uncultured Cytophagia bacterium
TTCCAGCCGCTGCATCAGCAGGCCAAGCCGCTCCCAAACAGCGGGGCGTTCTGCAGGCTTTGCGGTGCGCAGCTCTCTGACCGCGGTTTCGATTCTGCCAATGTACTTCTCGATAAACTCGTGGTCGATGCTCATTGTCGCCGTCGCTGTGGCGTATTTCTTGATCAGCGGCTCGACTGCCGGATACAGGGCCGCCTCCTCGCCCTTGGCGTGCTCCAACAACTCCCCCCTGAGGAATTCGGCCAGCGAGTCTGCCTCCTCCGGAGCGCTCTCCTGGAATTTCCGCAGGCCACTCCGAAGCTTCTCCGAAAGCTGGCGATGATGTTTGCGGATCGCGTCACCTACTGTGCTCATCACTTTCCTCGTTTCCTAGAATTGATCATCATTCACGCCTGCATCACGGGGCGCTTGTCCTTACCGCCTCGCCCGGCGGAGATGAAACGCCGCGGATGCGGATGATTTCAGCCGACGTGCACCCGGCGGTGCCTGGCCCATTGTGCCCCCAGGTCCTCGAGCGCGGCGGCGTCAAGGGTTTGCCTGGCCATCGGGAAAAGCACCTGTTCCTCCTTGGCGAAGTGCTGCCGAGCTACTTCGATGGCGTAGATAACCAGGTTGCGGGCCTCACCCAGGTCCTGGGATTCCTGAACCCGGTCGAGAGCATTCTCGATGTCGTTGTGCTCCTCGCGCATAACAGCCAGCGGGCCCATTTGTCCCAGCTCCGGCTCCAGCGCTGTAAACAGAAGGTCGTTCTCGAGTCGAGCATGAGGCTTCAGGGCGGCGGCGACCAGAGCCGCCTGTCGCTGCACCTCGGAGAGACCGTCGTTTTCACGCACGCTCTGCTCCAGGCGATCGAACAGGGCGTAGAACACACCGTGCTCCCCCAACAAAGCATCTGTCATCTTCATGGCGCTGTCTCCATCGGTTTGATCGTTTCGTGGACTCCCGAGAAATGGTGCCCGCTGCGACCAGGCACGCATGCCAGTCGTTTTGAAGCGGCCTGGATCCTCGGCCTTGACCGACCCGGAGCGTTCACCCGGCGACATGGTCGTCAGCGGACTAACCATCGAAGGCCGCCGCTTGCAGGACCGCAAAGTGTTGCCACTGAGGCGGGAGCTCCTCCACCGGGAAGATCGCCCCCATCGGGCAGACGTCGGCACAGACGCCGCAGTCGATGCATTCGCAAGGATTGATGTACAGCTTCGATAAACGCTGCTCCGGAGCCAAGAGCGTGTCGTCCGGGTCGTAGATGCAGAACACCGGGCAGACGTCGACACACGTCTGGTCCATCACCCCCACACACGGCTCGGCAATCACGTAGGCCATCGACTCTACCTTAATGTCTCCTGAGCAAGGTAAGAAAGCCGAGAGTCAAAATCTTTGATGCAGATCAAATT
>CAZGRP010000052.1:23041-30672 GCA_964527995.1 uncultured Cytophagia bacterium
TCAACATCCTGGGCCGCTGCTGCGGTACCGGCCCGGGACATATCCGCACGATCCGGTACCTGATACCTGGCAGCCGATTCCCAGCGTTCACCGCCCCAGCTCGCGCAGGCGTTTCACGTCGCGGATCAGAATCTTGTTGCCCCGGACCTTCAGCACCCCCTCTTCGGTCAACTTGCGGAAACTGCGCGACAGCGTCTCAAGGGTGGTGCCCAGAGAGGCCGCCAGCGTTCCTTTGCTGATGGACAGCCGGAGAAAGGGCTCCACAGGGTCCGGATGCTCTTGCTGCTCCAGTTCGGCGAGGAGGTAGCGAGCAAGCCGACCGCTCACCTCATGCAAAGTGATCTGTTCGAACTGAGCATTGAGTTCGAGCAGCCGGCGAGCGAAAATGGCCAGCAACTTCCGGCATACCCCTGGATGGACGAGCAGAAAGCTCTCGATCCTGTCTTTCGGGAAAAAAAGCAGCTTCGAAGGCCGGGCCGCCTGCGCCCACGCAGGATAGGCGCTTCCGGCGAAAAGCGGCACATCGGCGAAGATATCGCCAGGGCGGCGGATGTGGAGAATGAGCATCCGGCCCTCGGCGGAGAGCTTGTAGACCAGCACCTGGCCTTCAACCACCATGAAGAAGCCGCGATAGGCCTCACCTTCCCGAAAGACGATGTCGTTGCGGCCGAAGTGCTGCCACTGCACCATGTCGGAAAGCGTGTCAAGCTCGCAGTCATCGAGGTCGGAAAAGAGAGAGACCCTGCGCAGGATCTCCGCCGTCGGCGTGTCGTCTTTCTTCCTCATGCCCGCCGGCCATAGCTCGGATTGGCACGAAACTCTTGCCACAGCCGATCTCGTTCATGTAAATCCTCGAGCAAGTGCCGCACATCCTCCACTGATTCGAGGGCCGCAATACGTTCGGGGAGCCCGGTAAAAAAAGCGAGTTTGGGCGGGGCTCCGATGAAGCGTAGATTCTGTCTGCGATACCAGCCGTTCCACTTCGGCATTGGCTCGCTCTCGAGAGTCCGGAAGAGCTCGGTCGCGGCGGTGGCAATCGCTTCGGCCTGGCACCTCAGCTCGGACCGCGTGGTTGACTGGAGACCCTGTTGTGCGACGGCGCGGAGGTCTGCTTCCAGGCGGATCATCTTCTCGGCCAGCACCGCAATGTCGCGAAAAAGTCGGATCTGCTGGATGACGTAGCTGTCAAGAAAGAGGCGCGACTCGCTCGCCACGCGATCTCGCAGCGCCTTCGCAGCGCGCAGGGCCTCCTGCGCCGTCGCGGCAGCCTGGTGTGCTTTGCCCTGGGGCAGCATGCCCCACGCCAGCCACAGACCGCGTTCCACCAGCAGAGCCAGTCCGCCCAGGCCGTCGTGGTCCAAGAAGCGGTGCGCCTCATGGAGTTGCCGCAGCACCGCCGCAACCTCCGCCGCAGCGCCCTGGCCAAAATACCTTTCAGCCCACTGCAGAGAAAACTGATCGGCATCAAATCCTTCGGGATTCCAGGCAAACCGGCTGACGGCTTCCATGTTGAAAAGAAAATTCCGCAGCGACGACCCCACGTCGTTGATGAGAGCTTCGGTGTAGCCCCAGCGCACTGCTTTGCGCAAGGCACTGCCAATGACGTGCGGTCGCGGATCCTGCACCAGGTGGTCCTCCCAGCTTCCCGGGAAATAAAGCGTGCCGAAGCGATGAGGAAATCTGCGTCGCAGCTCAGCAAAGGCCTGACGGTATTCACCGCGCGCTTCGGCCGGAATCAGCACGATCGTATCCGTCTCGTCGATATCGAACCTGCCATCGAGAAAAGCGTCATAGACCCATTCCTGCCACATCAGGTAGTAGAGCGGTTTTCCCGGGTGAAGTTCTGCAATCAGCTGCTTTAGGAGCCGGCGCTGTTCGTTGGCGACCTGCCACCACTCCATCTTCCCGCCCACCGGTCGTGTGGAGTCGAGCAGCGGCCCCTGCGGCCAGAAGTGGTAAGCATCGGCCAGGCGGTGAGGACCCTCGGTGAGCATCCGCCGCCAGTTGTCCTCGTAATAGTCACGGTTTTGGGGCCAGCTCAAGCGCGTGGTATCGGGTGGGAAATTCCAGTGCAGGTAGACCGCCACAAACACCCCTTTGCTGTGGGCATAGTTGATGACCTGCTCGACGAGTTCCGGCCTCGGCTCGTACCGCGGACAGACCTCGCCGTAGTGGCGCCGGAAGATCTCGTCCTCGAGCCAGAACTCCCCGCGTCCGAGCGAGTCGATCAGTAGCAGGCCGTTGTAGCCGACACGAACGAAGCTGTCGATGACGCCCTTCCAGACATCCAGGTCGATGTGTAACTTCTCACCTTTGAAATTGGCAAGTTCGTCGCTGTCATCGTCGGTGAAAAAGCGATAGCGAAAGGCCGGCGCGGGCTGGTCGGCATCGATGACTGGTAACGAAGAGAGCGATGCGGGCGGCTGCTTCCCGGTGAAGTATTCCCACGGGTCGATGCCCAGGGCCAGCTCGCTGAATCGGTGCACCCCGTGCAGACACGCCATGGCATCGGCCCCGTGGATGTCGATGAAGGTGGTGTCACCATCGCGATGGGTGCGGATGGTATACGCTTCCGGCTCCGCCAGGAGAGGCTCCTCTGTTCCCGGCACGTCCAGGCGAAAGCAGATGGAGCATGCCATCGGCGGTTTCTCTCCCTGGCAAAGCGCAGCCTTGATACCGGTGACGCGCTCGAAATCGTTCGCCAGCTCCGCTGCCGCCGTCTGCAGCAGGTCCTCGGCCCGCGCAGGAGTACAGATCGCAACCGGTGCCCCTATGACCACTCGCCTCTGTTCCACAGTTCCTCTCTCCGTGTTTTGGCTCAAGTTACTGAGTGCGTGGGGAAAAGTCAATCCGAATCTCGACTCACAGGGCCGGGAATCGGCGGCCCGTGTATTCGGTTCAAAACCGCATCGCCCATCTTGACTTTCAGTCTGAACGGTTTAAATTGCTTCAGCGTACCGGTCGCCTCCCGGGTGCGCGTTGTGGCGCGCTTTCTCTGCCAGAGGCATCGGTACGACTCCCGGTTGGACGGAAGAAGCGCGTGTTCCTCCGTGCCGGTCTGGGGTGGTTTCTTTTCGTGGCTGAAAAGTAGAATCTCAGGGAGCAGCCGTGGAGAATCTAAATTCCTACCTCGACTTCGCCGTCGAAGTCGCCCGCCTCGGTGGGCAGCGCACAACTGCTTACTTCGAAACAGGCGTGTCCGTGGAGCACAAGGCGGATCAGTCGCCCGTGACCCGTGCCGATCGCGAGGCCGAGGCCGCCATTCGCAAAGCCATCATCCAGCGCTTCCCGGACCACGACATCTACGGAGAGGAGTTCGGCAGCGAGAATCGAAAGTCGCCCTACCGCTGGATCGTCGACCCTCTCGATGGCACGCGCAATTTCGTCCGCGGAATTCCGATCTATGCCACTCTGATCGCTCTGGAGCATCGAGGCGAGGTGGTGGTTGGAGTGGTGTATGAGCCTGTGCCGGAGCACATCGTTTATGCCACGAAAGGAGGCGGCGCCTTTGATGGCGGCGGCAGGCGCCTCAGCGCCTCCACTGTCGGTTCGCTCTCCGAAGCCATGCTTGTGCATGGCAGCCTGCGTCTCGTCGCTCACCAGGGGTACGCCGCGGCGTTTGCTGGACTACTGGACGCCGTCGAGTATGACAACGGCTTCGGGGATTACTACGGCCACCTGCTCGTCGCCCGCGGCAGCGCAGACATCATGCTCGACCCGGTGGTGGCTCCGTACGACGTCGCGCCCATCAAGTTGATTGTGGAAGAGGCCGGCGGACGGTTCACCTCGCTCACAGGTGAGCCGACGGTCTACGGGGGTTCGGCGCTGAGCACCAACGGCATCCTGCACGAGGAGGTTCTCTCCTTCTTTCGACAACGTCGCGAGGGGGAATTTGAGGAGGGCCGGTTGGTCTAAAACCAGAGGGATGTGAGCACCTGGCAGCTCCAGTCTCGGCGTCTGAAACCAGAGAGTTCGGCCGCAACCAGCCGCAAGCCCAGCAGTTCGCGACCCGGCGATCCGAGAAAATCGCGACACTGCCAGGCTCAATGGGAATCCCCTGATCGTCCCGGTCGGTCCGCCGTGGGGTGCTCGTTTTCTGCGGGGGTCAACCCAAGGACCAGGGCTACCTCAGCGCACGACTTTCAGCAACTCACCGCGGTTGACCTTGTCTTCCAGCCGCATGCCGTTGAGGACGGCCATCTCCTTGAGCTCATCCTCCTTCACACCGAAACGACGAAGAACCTCCTCCAGGGTGCCAGGTCGATCCACCTTCTTGATGCGCACCCGTCGCGGTTGCTTCTTCAGCGCAGCTTTGTTGCGCAGACGATCGAAGCTCCTCATCACCTGCTCGAAAGTCGCCACCACTTTGTCAAAGTTGCCCGGTGTCGTAAAGCCGTGGAACACGTAGATCTTGTTATCCTTCTCAATGAAGGTGGACATCACCCGCAGGGAACTGCGCTGGCTCTGGACGTCGCTCACCATCATCACAGCCGGCATGCCGTTCACTTTGGTCTTTTTGCTGCTCTTCACCGTGGCCCCGGAACTGGCGACAAAGCTTTCAGCCGCCAACTGAGCCGATGCGCCTTTCGCCAGGGTGAACTCGATGATGGCGTCCTTCTTGGGGCTGACCATCTGCACCTGCGTCGGCTGGTTGACCGTTTGCCACTCCGATGGCACCAGAAACTGGAATTTCAGGTCCGGATGGTAGAAGTAGCCCCCTTCCACAAACCCCTGGCGTGGGTCTTCTCCAAAGACGATGCCGTCGATGCGGTGCAGATATCGGGCCCGGTTCGTGCCGCCCTTCGGACCTGGCACCTTTTTCTGCCATTCCGCAGACAAGGCGGCTACGGTCTTCTCGCGGTCGACCGGGTTCGGGTGAGTGGAGAGGAAGGTGGGGATGTTGTTGCCACTTTTCTGGCTGAGGCGGTTGATGGTCTCAAAAAAATGGGCCATGCTGCGGGCATCATAGCCGGCCCGGGTGGAGTACTCAACACCCAGGCGGTCGGCCTCGGATTCGTCATCGCGGCTGAATTTCAGAAAAAGCAGCCCGAGGCCGGTCTGCGCCAGGTCGCTGAGCCGGTAGATCGTTGGAGAGAGCACCGAACCGAGAGCCAGACCGACGCCGGCAAGTTGGGCCTTGGTGTACTGCTCAGCTCCGTGCCGGGCGGCGACGTGGCCGATCTCATGCCCCATCACGCCCGCCATTTCGGCCTCGGTGTTGAAGTAGGCCATGATACCCCGGGTGAAATAGACATAGCCGCCTGGCAGCGCAAAGGCGTTCACCACGGGCGAATCCAACAACCGGAAGGTGAATTTCAGAGTGGGACGGTGGGACACCCTCACCAGCTTCTGCCCGACGCTGTCTACAAAGGCAGCCAGTTTGGGATCGTCGTAGATGCCAAACTGAGCGACGATCTCCGGATCAGCCTTGCGGCCGAGTTCGATCTCCTTCGACTCGCTCATCAGGCTGATGGTGCGCTTGCCGGTGACGTAGTCCCGCGCGCAAGAGGCGACGAGAACCGCCACGGGTAGAATCACCAGAAGCAAGCGCCTCTGAAGTGTACGAAGACCAGGCATAACGCTACCCCTGTTCATGGAGACGACTGCACCCGATTCTCTGACTCAACCGCTCCGTTGGCCCGAGCCGCGGCGCCGCGGTCTTGACCTCGAAGCCGGAAAACCACGAACGACTCACCGTATCCTCCTTGCCTCAGGCTCCTGCATTTGACAACAAATCCCCCTCCCCGGCTTCTTCCGCATTCGAAGCGGACATCACCGGGTGAAAATCTCCAGTGGTGAAAGTTAGCCAAGTCTGCAGGAAAAATCAAGGCCGGCCGGCGGCATCACCCGGCTACACCACGATGACGATCACTGTGCCGAGCAGCGCCAGGCGACAGGCCCACCGCCGCGAGGGGCGCTGGCTGAGTTTCCCAGGGAGCCGAACCAGCCAGCCGCCCAGATGGGGTGGCAGGTATCCCCACGGCACGGGGGCATCCCCGACTGCCCGCCAAAGGGGATCGGGTTCGCCGGTTTGTACGCGCTGTGAATCGCCGATCAAAGCCAGGTGAATGACGCGAACCGGCGGGGTGGAGAGCCACCAGTAATAGAGCAGGTCTTCGACGTAGCAGAGCCAGAGAACCGCGGCCAGCACGAGCTCCCGAGGCGACAGCAGCCAGTACGCCGCACCCGCCGCCAGCACGAAAAAAGCCTCCTGGTAGCGTCTCAAAATCCGCTTGGCCCGCTCGTCCCACGGGCTTTGCTGGAGCTTCGCGGTAATGGCACCGCCGATGGCAGCATCAAGGAGTGCGATGGACAGGATAAACAGGCCAACTTTGATTTCGTCGCTCACGCTCTGCCCTCCAGTTACCCGCTTTCCCGGTGTTTCCCCGCACCCAGGTCGAGGAGAAGATGGTCGCAGGAAAGCAATCTCAGTCTCCGAAGGACTGCACAAAAGCAAAGGGCCGGTCTTTTCCCGGCCCTTGAGGTTCAGATCTCCCAGCAGCGGAACAGGGCTGCCATCCAGCGCACGGCAGCCCGCCATGTCCTCCGGCCTCTTTCCGCCGCCGGGCCGTTTCGGCGTTACCGGCGAGCAGAAACTCAACTCGTCAGTACTTCCGGGCCACCTTCTTGCGGGTCAGCTCCGCCCGGCCCTCTATGGGCTGGCCTGTGGGCCCCTGTTCCTTGTACGTGAGGACCATCTTGTCGTCGCTGACTCTCTCGATGGTGCGTGTGGAGGTGCCCATCGTGCCTTCCCACTTCATGATCAGCTTGTTGCCCTGGCGCTTGCCCTTGCCCTGATAGACGCCGCGCCAGTTATCGAACCAGAAGGCCACGAACTCTCCGGTTTTCGGATCCATGGTCATCGGGCCCATGCCCTTGTAGACACTGTCCTTCATCATCTCCATGCCTTTCTCAGACATCCCCATGGCTGCGGCCATGGCCTTCATCTGCTCGGGCGACATCTCGGTCATTTTGCTCTTGGCCGTGGTCAGAACAAACTGCTGGTCCAGACCCCACTCCATCTTCATCGATTCCTGGGTCTTGCCCATGGGCGACTGACCCCAGCCCTGCCACTCGCCGATCAGCCACTTACAGAAATCGTCTTCGATGGGCTTGGGTGGTGCGTAGCCTTCCTCCTGCTTTTCCTGGGCGAACGCGGGCAGAGCGGCGAGCAACAACAGCGCTGACAGCATGTAAGAAAGCCGTTTCATGACTTCCCCTCCATGATTAGGTGGATGAGAAAAATTTGGTGTGAATTGTCCCCATCCCCAGGGAAATTCGGCGAATCGTCTGCGGGGCGAACCAGAAGTGCCGCTTTGCGGCTCAAAGGTGGGCAGGGGGGATGTAGGTTGGCCAATGTAAGGAAGTTGGGTGGGAAAGTCAAGAAAGATCGACCCGCGAGCCGGAAGGCGGCGAACAGGGACACCGCCATGGCGGTGGTAGGTTCAGGCCGCTGGCATCGCCGCGAGGCACAAAAAGAAAAAAACCTCCGGCCTGAGATTCCAGACCCTTCTCCGAAGGCGATCCCCTCTGTCGCCCACTCATGTAAAGGGTCCCGGAACCAGGCCGGAGGTTGGACTTCGAAAATGTTGCCCCTCGCGCAACGCGAAGTGCCGGCGCCGAACGTTCAG
>CAZGRP010000053.1:0-25468 GCA_964527995.1 uncultured Cytophagia bacterium
AATGCCACCGCCAGGGCGTCGGAGGTATCCATCTTCTCCGGCGCTGCCGCCATGCTCAAGAGCGCCTGCACCATCCGCCGCACCTGCTCTTTGGAGGCCGCACCGTTCCCGGCCACGGCCATCTTGATCTCTCTTGGACTGTACTCGGAAATCGGGATATCGTGTCGGGCGACCGCCAACAAAACCACGCCGCGGGCATGACCCATGCGGAGCGCACTCTTCACATTCTCAGCGTAGAACAGATCCTCGATGGCTGCCTGGTCGGGATGGTAGGAGCTGATCAGCTCGTCGATTCCGCTGTAGATCGCCTTCAGCCGCTGCGGGAATGGCTTTCGCGCTGGTGCCCGGATCACCCCACAGGTGACAATCTCCGTGCTGCCCTGGTCGAAGTCGACGATACCGTACCCCGTGACCACGGAACCAGGGTCGATGCCTAAGATGCGCATGAGGAATACCGCCCTTTCGGAGGCCGACGGCTCGCGATCTCCACAGCACCCACACCTCGGGCCGAGAGCAAGGCGGATTCAACTCTCCAGAGTCTCGAGCAGCTCCATGTCGATGTCGAAGTTGGAGTAGACGTTCTGGACATCATCGTGCTCCTCCAGAGCGTCAAGGAGTTTGAGTAGCTGCTCTGCCTCTTTGCCCTCGACCTTGATCGTAGTGGTCGGATGCATGGTGAGCGAGGCGCTTTCGAGCGGCACCCCCTTCTCTTCCAGCACCCGGCGCACCTGCTCCAGCTGGTCCGGCGCCGTGGTAATCTCGTAAAAGCCGTCATCGCGACGAAGATCCTCGGCCCCAGCATCGATGGCGATGGTCAACACCTCTTCCTCATCGACTCCCTCCACCGGCACCTGGATCAAGCCTTTCTTTTCAAACTGCCAGGCGACGCTCCCGGCCTCGCCCATGCTGCCGTTGTGCTTGGTCACCAGGTGGCGCACTTCGGCCACCGTTCGCTTCTTGTTGTCAGTCAGAACTTCGATGAGGAGAGCCACGCCGCCCGGCCCGTATGCCTCGTAGACAGCCTCCTCGTAGGAGACCCCCGGCAGCTCACCCGTGCCCCGTTTGATGGCGCGCTCAATGTTGGCCATCGGCATGTTGGCGGCCTTGGCCGCGTCAATCGCCGTCCGCAACCGTGGATTCGCCTCCGGATCCCCACCACCCTCTCGGGCTGCGACCGTGATCTCCTTGATCAGCCTGGTAAAGATCTTGCCGCGCTGGGCATCAACCTTCGCCTTTTTGCGCTTGATCGTGCTCCATTTGGAATGACCGGACATTCATCGCCTCCCGGTAAATACAAGCTAAATTTAATAAATTTTCGCTGCGTTTCCAAACGGAAAATTTTCCAAGGCTTGCGCGATCTCCAACGAAATAGGTGACTTACAAGACGCCGCCACGAGCTTGTCAGGGCAAAAAGAGAGGCCTGCGCGATTTCCGCACAGGCCTCCAACCTAGCCCCGAGTCGACGGCTCAGCGCCGTAACTCCTTGGCCTCGTAGGCTCTCTTGGCATCGACCTTGGTGCGCACCACCCAGGCATCCCGGTAGCCCATGGACTGAGCTTTCTGCTGCACCTGCTCCGCTTCGGAGAAGGACAGGAAGTCCCCGACCCTTACTTTCCAGCGCGGCGCGTCGTAGATCAGGTAGACCTCCTGATCGAACTGAAGAAGGGCATCGTCGCGTACTTCTCGTGCCTGCTGCGGATCTTCCGACATGAAGAGCTGAACGCGATAGCCCTCGACTTCCTGCTCGGCCACCGTGTCTCTCTTCGCCGCAACCAGGGCCTTCAACCAATCGCCCTCCACCCGTTGCTTGGGCTCTTGCAGCTCGATATCATCGTCATGAAGCGTCAGCGGGTCGAAATCTTCGTTCGGCAATGCCCCGACCGAGGGCCCTCGTTCGCCGGCGCCGGGTTTCTTGACGACCGTACGCCCGCCGCACGCCGACACGAAGAGAACCGCCGTCAACAACAAACTCACTCCGCGAATGTTCATGATTCCTCGGTATCCTTCAGAGCTTCCACCAGGGCCGGTATGACCTCGAACAGGTCTCCCACCACTCCATAGTCTGCTACATCGAAGATCGGTGCCGACGGGTCCTTGTTGATGGCGACAATGACCTGCGAATTCTTCATGCCGACCAGATGTTGGATGGCACCGGAGATACCCAGAGCCAGGTACAGCCGCGGCGAAACGGTCTGGCCGGAACTACCGATCTGGCGGTCGATGGGCAGCCAGCCCTCATCACACACGGGGCGCGATGCGCCGATCTCGGCCTTGAGCAACTTGGCCAGCTCTTCGGCCAGAGGCAAGTTATCCGGTCCTTTGATGCCACGACCCACCGCCACGATGCGCTCCGCCTTGCTGAGGTCAACCTCCTGCTTGACTCCCTGAAAGATTTCGAGCACCTTGGTGCGAACATCGACGCCCGAGAGATCCACATTCACCGATCGGATCTTTGCCGGTGCCTGGCCGTCCTTGACGTCGGTCGGGTTGAAGGTGCCCGCCTGGAAACTGACGATGTGAGGTGGCTCCGTCTCGATCTGCACCTCCGCCTCGATTTTCCCCTGGAACACCTGGCGCACGAAGATGGGCTTACCGTCGTCGAAACGGTAGCGGATGCAGTCGCTGACCAGCCCGCGCCCCAGCTTCACAGCCAGCTTCGGTGCATAGTCACGAACCTGATAGGTATGATTCAACACCACCAGGTCTGGAGCCTCGCTCTCGACCACCTGCTGGATGGCCGCACTGTACCCATCGGGCGTGTACTCTGCGAGCTTTGCGTCCTGTGCGGTGAGAACCTCAGCCACATCCTTGGCTGCGATTTCCTGCGCGGCGGCATCGATGCCGTCCCCCAGCACCAGCACCGCCAGCTGTTTTCCCAGGTCTTCGGACAGCTTTTGCCCGGCCGTGACAGCCTCCCATGTGGCTCGGCCGGTCTTCCCCTGACTCAGTTCGGCAATCACCAGAATGTTACCCATTCTCGATCTCCTTTGCTTGCGCCATCCCAAGTTTCAGCGGCGCCCTGAATCGGACCGCCACGAAACACTCCTTCACCAGCCGCTCATAACACTTTGGCTTCGTTCCGCAATTTCTCCACCAGCTTCTGGGCAACTTCCTTGGGGTCGCCCTCAAACAACTCGGTCTTCTTCTTCTTTTCCGGTACATACAGCCGGGTGAGCTTGAGGTGCCCGTCCTGGGAGTCTAGCTCGGAGACGGCGATCTCACGGATCTCCTTTCTCTTGGCGGCCATGATCCCCTTGATGGTGGCGTAGCGGATCTGGTTAATCCCCGATTGAATCGTCAACAGTGCGGGCAGCGGCAGCTCCACCCACTGAAACCAGCCGCTCTCCAGCTCCCGCTTGACCTTGATTCTGTCGTCGCTGGCTTCAATCTCCATGACGATGGTGGCATGCGGCAAACCCAGCAGCTCTGCCAGGATGACGCCGGTTTGTCCCCAACCCAGGTCGTCGGTTTGCAGGCCGGTGAGAATAATGTCCGGCTTCTCCGGGCCGATGGCGGCAGCCAGCCGCGAAGCATTCACGAACGGATCGAAGGAGGGCGCCGCAGTGTCGTTGATGTAAAGGGCGCGGTTTGCCCCTTTCGCCAGCCCCTGTTTGATGGCTTCCTTCACGCGCTCGGGTCCCATGGCGCACACGATCGCCTCGCCACCGAGCTTCTCCTGAAGACGCAGGCCCTCTTCGAGGGCATAGTGGTCGCTTTCGTTGATCTCGAAGTTCAGATCCTGTTCCTCGATCCAACCACCATCACCGCGAATGGTCAGTCGTGCATCCTTGACCGGTACCTGCTTCATACAAATCACGACTTTCACAGTTACCTCCTGCTTCTATCGGATGTTCACAACCCAGCACGGCTTCGCCTCCCGGATACGATATCCGAGGCGCAGCCTTGCGATGCAACTTCAAACCGTCTGTCTGAGACAATCGCGGCCCAGGATCAGACGATCCATTGCCGCGCTGCAGCTTTCAGATGTAGTCGAGCACGTAGCCGTTCTTCTCGTATGTGTACCTGGCAACCTGCCGGCGCAGTTCGTCAGACTCACTGTCGATCTGCCGTAGATCTCGGCGTACCCGCCGCCAGGCTTGCTCGACAAAGAGCTTCGTCAGCCTCACCTGGTCCTCCACTTTCTCGACCCCTTGTTCGCGAATCGCTGTATCCGCACGCGAGACGACGGCGGCGATTGCGAACAGATCGATGGCGGCGTCGGCGAGGTGATGCTGCACGAGCTGAGCATCGATGATCTTCTTGCCGTGCTTCATCAGTTGCCGTTCCGCCTGGGTGTG
This sequence comes from uncultured Cytophagia bacterium, assembly GCA_964527995.1. Lineage (GTDB taxonomy): Bacteria > Zhuqueibacterota > Zhuqueibacteria > Oceanimicrobiales > CAZGRP01 > CAZGRP01. Next base: position 4,299 of record CAZGRP010000053.1, read on the forward strand.
AAGCTCCTTGGCGTAGGTCTCGAAACGCTCCACTTCCTCCGACAGGCTACTGTGGACCTCCCCCAGCCTTTCCGTCGTGACGGCGTCCTTGAGGCGGTGCACGGCGAAATCGGTCAGCAGCCCGAACCCCTTGATCGGGTCGCGCAGCGCCTTGCCGACGTCACGCAGGTATTCTCCAAAGCTCTGCATGCCGGCAAGGGCGATGAACGCTCGCAGGATCTCGTTGGTTCCCTCAAAGATAAGGTTGATTCGCGAATCACGCAAGGCCTGTTCGTAAGGATATTCTTTGCTGTATCCGAGTCCGCCGGCGATCTGCATGGTCTCATTCGCCACCCACCATAACGCTTCCGAGGCATACACCTTGCACATCGCCGATTCCAGAGAGTAATCGACCTCGCCGCGGTCCACCAGACTACTGGTCAGGTAGGTCATGCTCTCGGCGGCCCAGGTGCGCTCCATCATGCCGGCGATCTTCTCCTGAATCATCTCGAACTCAGCGATCGGGCGGTTGAACTGACGGCGGCTCTTGGCGTAATCGATGCTCATCTGCATCAACTGCTTCATACCCCCGACACAGCCGGCAGCCAGTCCGAGACGACCCGTGTTGAGCACTTCCATTGCCACCTTGAACCCTTTGCCCAGTGGCCCGAGAACGTTCTCGGCCGGCACGCGAACATTGTCGAAATAGACCTGCGTGGTGGACGACCCGCGGATTCCGAACTTGTCCTCTTGCGGACCCGTCGATACGCCCTCCATGTCGCGGGTGACGAGGAACGCCGTGATTTTCATCTCACCGCGCACCGGCGCCTTGGCGAAAACCGTGAACACGTGCGCCAGGCCGCCGTTGCTGATCCAGATCTTGTTGCCGTTGAGGGTGTAGTGAGTGCCGTCGTCGCTCGGCATCGCCGTACTCTGGATGCCTGCAGCGTCGGACCCGGCGTTCGGCTCAGTGAGCGCGAAGGCGGCCAGCCATTCCCCGGTAGCCAGCTTCGGCAGATAGCGTTTCTTCTGCTCCTCCGTGCCATAGAGGAGCAGACCCTTCACGCCGATCGAAGCATGGGCTCCAAAGGTCACCGCCAGCGAGGCATCGATTCGGGCGATCTCCTCGATGATGCGGCAGTAGCCTGTCTGCGAAAAACCAGCCCCGCCGTACTCCTCAGGAATGGTCACCCCAAAGATGCCCAGCTCCTTGAGGCCGTCGAGTACCTCCGGCGGGATGCGCTCATCGCGGTCGATCTGGACAGGGTCGATCCTGTCTTTGGCGAATTCGCGCAGCGACTCTACAACAAGATGCAGATTCTCTTTCTGCTCTTTGCCGGGTTTGGGGAAAGGAAGGACCAGGTCTTTTTCCAGGTAACCAGCGAAGAGACTTTTGCCAAAACTTCTGAGTTGATCAGACATGGAAGGATAGGTCTTTCGGTTTGAGTTTGAGATTAGGCCCGGCGAAGAAGTACGGGCGGGTTTCTGTCAGCCATCGGCATAGAAGCGCTGCCCCTTTGCGGCCATTTCCTTCAGCAACGGAGACGGCGTAAACCGTTCGCCGTAGCGGCCGGCGAAATTCTCCAGTGTCAGCACAACAGAATCGAGGCCGCGCTGATCGGCGTAGCGCAGGATACCGCCACGGAACGGCGGGAAACCTATGCCGAAAACCATGCCGGCGTCCACGTCGCGAGGCGCCCGCACCAGACCCTCGGACAGGCAGACGACAGCCTCGTTCAGCATGAGCAAGACCATCCGGTCTTGTATCTCCGCGGGCGTCATGGATGCCGCCGACTGGCGCAGGTCAGCGACCAGGCGGTAGACCGCCGAGTCTACCTCCTTCGACTTACCCTTGTACACGTAGAACCCTTTGCCCTTTTTCTTGCCGTACCGGCCGTCTTCGTACATCCGCTGCAACACCGGAGAAGGCGTGAGACGATCTCCGAAAGCGTCCGTCAGGACTTTGGCAACTTTCACGGCCACGTCGATGCCGATTTCGTCAACAAGATGGAACGGCCCCATCGGCATGCCGAAGTCCACCATGGCCCGATCGACTTCATCGATCTTGCCGCCCTCCTGCAGGATGACGGCGGCCTCGTTGAGATAGGGGGCAAGGATGCGGTTAACCAGGAAACCCGGGCGATCGCGGACCACGATGGGGGTTTTGCCGAGCCTCTTGGCCAGCGCCACCGTGGTGACGACACTCTGGTCGGATGTCTTTTGGCCGCGGATCACTTCGACGAGTGGCATGCGATGCACAGGGTTGAAAAAATGCATGCCGATAAATCGACCGGGTCGGGTAACCGCCTTGGCAAGATCGCTGATCGGCAACGACGAGGTGTTCGAAGCGAGAATGGTGTCGTTGCGGACCTGTTGCGACAGTTCCTCAAACGCCTTCTTCTTGATCTCCAGGTCCTCGACGATGGCCTCGATCACAAAATCGACCTCTCGAAAGTCGGAATAGTCCAATGTGCCGGTGATCAGCGACATCTTGCGTTCCACGTCGGCCGCGCTCAACTTGTGGCGCTGCAGGGCATGATCGAAGACTTTGCGCGCCTGCCGCAGCCCGGTCTCCACCGCCTCCTGGTTGATGTCCTTCATGCGCACCGGGATATCGTGGTAGGCCAGCAGTTGGGCGATGCCGCCACCCATCACGCCAGCACCGAGCACACCTGCGCGGCGCACCTCCCTGGGCTGGACCGCAGGGTCGTCCACGCCGCGATCCTTCCGCAGGGCCTCACGCATCAGGAAGAGGAAGACCAGATTCTTGCAGACGTCGGTGACGATCAGCTCGCCCAGAAACTCGGATTCCAGCTCCAGGGCCTTGTCCAGCGGCATCTCCATCCCCCTCTCGATCGCTTCAAGGGCCTTGAGAGGCGCCGGGTAGTGGCCTCCGGTCCGCTTCACGATTCTGTTGCGTGCTTGACTGAACAGCAGGCGGCGGCCAAAGGGCGTTTTTTCCAAAGCCCAACTGCGCAAGCCGCGCGGTTTGCGGCGGCTCCGAATCTGCCCGGCTGCCGACGGCTCTAAGATCTCCCCGGCGAACTCCAGAGCCTGTCGCCGGAACTCCTCGAGCTTGTGTTCGGCGGAAACGACACGATCGACCACACCCCGCCGGTAAGCTTGTGCCGCATCGAGCAGCTTCCCTGCCAGAATCATGTCGAGTGCCCTCTCGATGCCGATGAGTCTTGGAAGCCGCTGGCAGCCTCCCCAGGCCGGGAGAATGCCGAGGTTCACCTCCGGCAGTCCGATCTTTGTGCTGGCGTCGTCCCTGGCGATACGAAAATCGCAGGAGAGAGCGAGCTCGAGCCCGCCTCCGACGCAGGTACCGTGGATGGCCGCCAGCGTCGGGTATGGCAAGTCCGCGATCTTCTGGAAAATCTGCTGCCCCAGCCGTGACTTTTCGCGCGCCTCGCCGGGCTCTGTGATCCGGCGAATTTCGTCGATGTCGGCGCCGGCGATGAAGTTCTTCTCCTTGCCGCTCAGAATCACCAGGGCACGGAAAGATCTGGAGGCCAGCTCGTCAAGCGTCCGGTCAAGCTCCTGCATGGTGGCGGAATCAAGCACATTCACCGACGAACCCGGCGCGTCGAAGAGGAGCACCCCGAAGCCGTCGGACTCCTCAACTCGGAACGTCTCGGCCTCACTCGCTCTAGAAACAGAAACCTCGCCTTTCTGAGTCGACTTGCTTTTTGCAGTTTTTGCCGACCGCTTCCGCTTCGGTTTTTCGTAAAGATGCTTCTTTTCCGTCATGCACCTTGTCCTTTTGGATGAATGTCCGAGTCAACTCACGGTCTCTCAACAACCACCGAGGCGCCCTGGCCGCCACCAACGCACAGCGTCACCAGTCCAAGATCGAGGTCACGTCGTTGCATCTCTTTGAGAAGGGTGAGTACAAGGCGAGTGGCAGAGGAAGAACCCACGGAGTGCCCCAGGGCGATGGCGCCACCGTTAACGTTGAGGATGTCGCGGTCGATCTCGTCCCGCTGAATCAGGTCACTGACAGCGATGTGTGCCAGTTGTTGGGCAGGCAGGTCCTTGAAGAGGGTGAAGGCTTTGATGTAGCGGGTGCAGGTACCCTCCTTTGCGACAACGATCTCCTTCATCTGGCGTCGTTTCCGTAAGACATTACGCGTGGCTCCTGTAACGCGCTGACCTTCTCAGAGAGACCCCGCAGCAACTAGCGGTTGGCAAATAATTTGCCATTCTCGAGGCGCTGGCTTTCTCAGAGAAACCCTGTCCCCACGATGAAATCCCAATTCTCGAGAAGGTTGCGTCTTACCTGGAGTACCGCAGCCTTTCCTCAACCCGGCGTAGCCGGACCAGACGCGACAACACTGACCACCACGGACCCCCAGGGGTCATCACGGAACAGTAAGAAACATCAAGGCCGCCGAGGGCCGGGCGGGCGGTCCGTGTTATTGCAACGCCTGTCCATGGTTAGCAAAGAAACGAGCGCGGGTGTCAGCTTCATTCCTTCGGCTCCAAACGACCGCTTCTTGCACTTCTGTGGTTCTCTGAGGGTTCCACATTCGTTTGATTGTCAACAATCTACGTTCTGGCGGCTTTCCGCGCAACTCTTTTGGGTTGAATTCTGGAGTTACAGCAATCTCCACACCCCCTCGAGCACCCAGGCCGTCCCCAGGGCCACCAGCGAGCTCATCAGCGTACCGACCAGGTAATACTCGGCGAAGGATCGATTTTTCAGCTCTTCGAAGCGGGCGATCGACTTGGCAGTCAAAACAAATCCGATAGCACCGTACTGACTAACCAGGGCAAAGCCGATGATCAGAATCCGTTCAAGGATGCCGATCATGCGACCGACTCCGTATTCCCCGGCCTCTGTGGGGTTGGCTTCGGACTCCTTGCCAAGCTGATCGAGCAGACTTCGTACCAGCACAGTCCCGCCGGCCGATGAAAAGACCAGCGCTGCCAGAGACGTCAGTGTGTACAGCACCTCGCGACGGTCGTACAGCGGCGCCCAACCGCTCAGCCAACCGAATGACATCCCCAGCCGCGAAATCCATACGAAAAGACCGAGAGATGCCAGATGCAGGGTTTGTGCAAGCGCCTCCCAGGCGAAAGGCTTTGCAGAGATGCGCTGCTGGAGCTCGGCCTTGCCGTAATCCAACAGGCCGCGAAGAACAGCCAGCAGAAGCAGGTAGCCCAGCACTTTGCTGTCGAGCCAGGACAGCAGAAAGACTACGGCAAGTAAAAGAAAAATCGCCGCGTGCAACCCGTGCGCCCACAATCGCCGCTCTGCCTTGGCCGTCTCGAGCCGCTGCCATTTCAGTGCATACGCCGTGAAGAGATGGGCCGAAACCAGCCAGATCGCCGGAACCAGTATCTGCGCCATTACGTGTTCTGCCGGTAGATTGCGGCTTCGCACCTCATCGTGTTCTCCCCAGGAATGGCCGGTTTGACGGAACCTAACCCCAATTCAGGGGAATCGAATCAGTCAGGTGGATCAACCTGACCGCTCCGCAGGTCAGGCGGATCAGCCTGACTTTGGCCTCAGTCAGGCGGATCAGCCTGACCAGCAAGCTTGACAAAGAAGCGACCCACGCCACGCAGCGTGATGACGCACTCCTCACCACGGCTGCTCTTCAGGACATCGTCCACACTCTGTTTGGTCACGCCCCGGCGCTCAGCTACGCGCGCCTTTTCTCCAAGCTGTGCGAACAGGGAAACGGTCTCCCATTGCACCGGGGTCCAGTCCTCCATCACCCGGCAAACCAGAAGGCTCGCATCGTTCAAGGCGTCGGTAGCATCCGGGTTGCCGTCCACGGAAAAACAGAAGCTGCGGTTCTCTGAACGCGCCTCTTCAATCGCCTGCCGGGCGGCATAGAAACAGGGCCCGTCCATGCCGACCGCCTCGGGTAGAAGCCTCGTCGCCAGGAGCCCGATGCCGAACCCGAAGCGGGTCGCCACCTCGGGGCGCATCAGTCCGTTGTAGAACCACCAAAGCTCGTCCACCGGGAACCCGGGCGCCACCAGCCCCTGGAACTCGTCGCCAACCGTGATGACAAAACGAGATCGGATCTGATCGCTGAAATGATCATTCACCTTTGTCAGGACCGAACGCAGCCTTTCCTGCACCGATGAACGATCGACGAGATCTCGTGATCTCACCAGGTCCCCGATGATGGCCATGAACATCTGCATCAATCGACTATCCCATCGATACCATTCGAAAAAAGCATCGCCGCCATGGCCGAATGCCCGAAGCACCGTCAGGACGCGGGCCTCTACTCCACCCCAGGCCGCAACCCCCGTCCCGGCTTAACGCCGGTGTGCTGGCCTTCATCAAGCACCAGTTGCGCGTTAACAATCGAGTAGACAATCCCTTCACAACGCAGTGGGTTCAGACAGCTAAGATGGTACGGGTTTGGTTCCTGTCGCTTTCACGGCGACGAGCGTGCTGTCATCGGTTTGTGGCTCTCCGGCACCTTTCGTGCAGCATGGAGCACCCGCACCGGGATATGTCGTCGCGGACGATCCGGGAGGTGCAATCGGCCTCATTCACAAACGAGGTTCGGCGCGGGTTTCATTCCGTGCAGGCTGGCTTTGCTTAGTCGGTGGCTTTGAGGACGACCAGGGTGATGTCATCGGTCTGAGGCTGGCCGTCGGCGTGTCGTTTCACCCGATCCACCAGCTTGTCGCAAAGTTCCTGAGCCGTCAACTGCCGCTCCTCTTCCAGAAACGATCGGATGCGACTCTCACCGAACTGCTCGTCATGTGGGTCGAGAGATTCGTTGACGCCGTCCGAATAGATCAACAAAAGATCGCCGGCGCCCAGGGTCAGCCTGCCCGACTCGTACGGATATTCAGGCATCATCCCCAGAAGAAGACCACCCGTTTTCAGGGCTTCGCAACGGCCGTCCGACGAAACCCAGATCGGGTAGTTGTGGCCGGCGTTGACGTACTCGAGGACACGCTGGCGCAGATCGAGAACACCGTAAAAAAGCGTCGCGAACTGTCTCGGCTCGGTGTTGAGATAGAGAACGTGGTTGACACGCGAGATCGTCTCCACCGGCGTCTGCCCCAGATGCGCTTCGCCTCGCAGGATCGCCTGGAGGTTTGCCATCAACAGCGCCGCCGGAATTCCCTTACCGGCGACGTCGCCGAGAGCGATCCCCAGACGATGGTCACTGATCTGGATGAAGTCGAAATAGTCGCCGCCGACCTGGCGAGCCGGCATGCTGATGCCAGTGATCTCGAAACCAGGGAGCTGCGGCACCTGCTTGGGAAGCAAGGCCATTTGCATCTCCCTGGCCATCTCGAGCTCCCGCTCAATCCGCTGCAGCTCTTTTTCTTGCTCGTAGAGACGGGCGTTTTCGATGACCTGAGCGGACTGTGCCGCGATGATGCTGAGCATGCGGACGTCGTCGTCGCTGAACCGTTCCTCTCGTTTCTTATTGAAAAGAGTGATCACGCCGATGAGATTGCCACGAGAAGAGAGCGGCACACCCAGCACCGTACGGATTCGGTTCCCCTTCGGCATGACCCGGTTGAAGCGGCTGTCCTGACTGAGATCGTCCAGCACCAGAGGCTTTCGGTGCTTGATGAGCCATCCGCTGAGCAGATCGTTCAGACGCATCGGTTTGCCAGGCCGGCTTGTATCCACTCCGCGCACCAGGGTCCGCAGAGGCGTGCTATGGCTCGCCTCCATCAAGGAGATGACACCCTGTTCAGCCCCGATTGTCTTGATCGCACTGTGCACGACCCGGTCGAGGATGCCATCGACTTCCATGGTGGAGCTGATCAGGCGGGCCAAATCGTTGAGGATGGTCAGTTCGGCCACCGCCTGCATCAGACGCTGGTTTTCCTGCTCCAACTCCTGGAGTCGCTCTTTCAGCTGCTTCGTGTCGCTGAACATTCCGACTTCCCGCTTGGTCGACAGCTCCGGCTCTACCGCTGAACCTCCCGGTAGTCCTGGGGGATAGCGAACAAGCCATCCGACAGGCTCTTGGTGGAAATCTTCTTAAGAGCCGTGGTGACGGTTAGAATCGTCGACTGTTTTGGCGGCGCTGCTGCCTTTTCTTCGTCACCCCCCTCGACGCCGGCTTTGGACTCCACCGCCTTTTTGGCCAGACGGGCGAGTCCACCGAAACCCCGCTTCTTTTTCTTTTTCTTCTGGAAAACCAGGTCTCGGTTGAACTCGAGGCCTGCAGGAACGCTCACCATGTAGGTCGTGGTGAGGATAGGGACGCCCTCCATTTTGCCAAATTCGTCCTGCGCCTTTTCGAGCGCCTCTTTCAAGCGCGGATCCTGCTGAAAGGCATTCTTCAAACTCGCCATGGCACGTGCGCCCAACATTGCTTCCCCGATCGCCTCGGCCATGCGCTTGCGAAAGGCTTCGGCTTCGTCGTAGCCCTTGACATCCTTGCTCACCCACACTTCAGACACCGTCACCAGGCTACCTTCGACTCCCTGCTCTTCACTCTCTTCCGGCGCCACGTTGGTGGCTTCGGCCGTGAGGGTCATGATCACCCGCTCGGCCCGGTAGCCATTGATTTTCTTTTTCTCCCCTGTCCGGTCTACTGAAAGGTCGAACTTGAGCTCCGTAGTCGGTTGCTCCTCCGCCTGCTCTCCAGCCGGTTCCGCGCCGGCTTCCTCTGCGGCCTCCTGCCCCTCCTCTGCCGAGGCCATCATCTCTTCGAACCGCTTGCGCATCTCCTCGAAGGTCAACACGGTGTAGGTCTTTTTCTTTCGGTTCAACGTGATGATGCGCTCCCCTTCAAGATCGACGATGGTCGACTTACGCGACTCGTCCGTCCGCATCTTGTCGCCCTTGACGTAGACGGTTTCTGTCGACTTCATTGGCGCCAGGCCCAGCTTGCCCATGGCACCAACTACGGCGCCGAGCTTGCCGCCCAACTTCACCTTCGTCGTAGATTCGTACTTCACATCCGCCCACGCCGCTGCTACGAGCAGCAGAGACAGGAGCGAAGCGGTCAAGAAGTACCTCAGCCGATTCGTTCGCATAGGCCGCATTGGATCCCTCCCGCAGTTTGTGATTGGGTTTGGCGGTGTGGCTGGATGCCGATGCACACCATCTTCTTTACTATCCTACGATTTGATTTCCTGCTCAGCAAACGAGACCCTTCACCACGGCGGAGCCTGAAACTTCCGCCTCCGCAGGGGTCCCTGTCGAGCGAGGCTTTCACTGCTCCTCGGAGCCCTCACCTGCTGGCTTTCCTGATGAGGTATGATCATGAACGATGCGCCAGCCGTCCGGGAATCGCCGCAGGATGAGAGTAAACACACCGCCGAGCGTCGTGTCGGCTCGCTGAACGCGCCACCTGCCCAACGCCTTCGCATGCCGGCCACCGATCAGGTCGATCTGCAAGAGTTTGAAATCGAGGTGGCCCATCAATTCAGGCGTGCCGTAGCTGACCTTGTAGCGATCGAGCACCGTTTTCCAGCCGCGTGTCACGGTGCCTCCAGAAGCAAACACAAGACTGTCCGAAGGCCAGTAGCCAGCCATGAAGCCGTCGATGTCGCCCCGGTTCCACGCCTCCACTTGCTGGCGCAACAACGCCCGCACCTCCTGCTGTCCGGTGGCGGGTGCCTGTTTTTGCTTCGACTGGCAACCTGGGAAGAATCCCGAAACCAGAGCTGCGGCAATCAGGGCCCGGAGCTGGAGCTTCCGCCACACGCCGCGGGCGCCGGCAAGTGGTGTCATCTGTCCCCACCCTCGCTGCTGAGCTGGACCCTCTGCTGCCGAGGACCCGCCAGCAAGCGCACGTGCGAGAGTACCGGTATACGGCGGCGCACTTCCTCCAGGTAGTCGAGATCGACCATTGCTACGACCACGGCCTCCTCTTTCTCCGGAGCCATGGCCACCACAGTGCCCCATGGGTCAACGATGGCCGCCTTTCCAAAGCTCACCTGGCGGCCGAATTTGGCTCCGATCTGAGCCGGAGCAATGACGTACACATTATTCTCGATAGCCCGGGCCCGCAGCAGTGTCAGCCAGTGGTCTTTCCCGGTTTGAAGGGTGAAATTGGAAGGAAGAAAAATGAGCTGCGCGCCCTGCAGCGCCAGCAGGCGATACAGCTCCGGGAAGCGCAGGTCGTAGCAAATAGTCATACCCACGAGCGCCCAGGGGGTCTCTGCCACCACGATTCGATCCCCGGGCCGAACCTCCTCTGACTCGCGGTGCCTCTCGCCGCCCGGCAGGTCCACATCAAACAGATGAATCTTGCTGTACTCGGCCACGATCTCGCCGTCCGCGCCGATGAGCAGGGAGGTGTTCGTGGGCAAGGCCTGTCCGGGAACCTGCTCGCGGATCGATCCGGCGAGGATGTAGACCTGATGCTGACGGGCCGCCTTTTTGAGCTGGCTGATTTCGGCGCCGTCGCGACTGAAGGTGCGGTGCCGCTCCGGGCCGATGTAGAGGAAGTTCTCGGGCAGTGAGACAACCTGTGCGCCTTCGCTGGCCGCGGCGTCGATGAGTCTTAGGGCTGCCGCGAGATTCGCATCGACGTTCTCACGGCTGTTCATTTGCAAAGCAGCGACCCGGAATGTTCGGTTCTTGTCGGCCATATTCCCCACGGTCAGGAAGGTCGAATGTAGCTACGGCTGGCTCCAGGATTGTCAGGAAGGCTTCGAGCAGGCATCGGTTGATCCCGCTCCGTAACAATCTGCGGCGCAAAAACTTAGTGATAAATGATCTGAAAGTCAAGGAGAAATGCGTTTCAGCAAGGGGACGTCAAATGCTGGCTGCAGAGAAGAGTTTTTCGCAAGCGCGAAATGCGGGTCGAGCAGCGAGAAACGATTCGTCAGGCCGCCGCCCGCCTGGCCGGAACCGGGAATTGCCTGACTCCGGTTATGCCGACCCGCGGAATGTGGGCTAGCGGAAGATCACCAGAGCGACCGCCGCGAGCAACCCCAGAACCGCCACCCAGACCGCCGCGGTAGCTGCAAAATGGTGGCGCCACAGATGGCTGCGCCAGAACGGGTTGGGGGATCGCCAGGCGTACTTCTTCGAGGCCTCCACGTACAGGGCGTTGGCGGCGACGAGCTGTCGCTGCACTTCGTCGAAGTTGGGGCAGCGAGCCCCAGGGTCGGCGGCAGTGCACGCGCGGATCAGCCGGTTCAGCCCAGGGTGTACACGCTCGTACAGCACCCTCTGGCGCTCTTCGGATCGCGACAAAGGCAGGCCGAAGCGAACCGCGCCATCGGCGTCTCGCTCCGGCGGCCGGCCGACAAGCATCTCCAGCAGGATGAGGCCGAAAGAAAAGAGATCGCTCAGCGGTGTGGCGGTTTCGCCACGCCACTGCTCCGGGGCCTCGTAGATGCGGGCCTGCCGGCCAAGCAGGTCTTCGGCGATGCCATTTCGCAGACGACGGAAGCCGAAGTTGACCACCTTCACAGCCCCATTCGGCGACATCCAGACCTGTTCGGGGTTCAGGTGACCGTGCACTACGCCATGCTGATGGGCATATCGAAGACCCTCGGCGACCGAGGTGGCGACGGTGAGAACTTCCTCGAGCGGCATCGGCCCCTGGCGAAGGCGCTGCGCCAGGGTGTACCCATCGAAAGGTTCCGACACCACAAACGGATGGCCGTTTCCGCAGCGAAACTCGTACACGGTCAGGATGTTCGGGTGCGACAGGCTGGCAATGCGGCGAGCCTCCGCGGCATCGTGTCCCTGCTCCCGCAGGGCGACCGCAATTTCCGCTGGTAGAAGTCGCACAAGTACCTCTCTGGACGAGTCCAGCTCGCGCGCCCGGTAGACGTCGCCGCCGCAAATGTGATCGAGCTTCTCGAGGAGTTCATACCGAGAAAATGAATTGGATCGCATGAGGACCTCCTTGATCTTACAACCTACTGTATCGGCCGAGTGAGTCGGAAGTCAAGCCGGAAACGTGGTACTGTGGTTGAGGATGGAAAACGGAAGCCAGGAAATGGGGACGAGAAACCGGGAATTGGGGGGTGCGAGTGCCAGGCATCAAAGAGGAGGCAGGCTGGAAGCCAGCGCTGCCGCGGCTCCCTCAGATCCAGAATCCGCAAACGCCGCGGCGGCCCCTGGCGCCTCAGCGCCTTTGCGCTCGAAAAAAAACCGTCACATCCGCGCTGCTAGCCCTTGGAAGGCGGCGCTCCGGTGGCAGCCGGAGCGACCCGAAAGATCTCCCAGGCTGCCTTGCAGGTGTTGAAGTGGATCTGGACGGTGTCGGCGGTGTCAACGGCGTAGCCGCCTCCCAGGGTAACCGCAACCGGTATCGCGCGGCGCCGGCACTCGCGCAGAATGAAACGATCACGCCGTTCGAGACCCTCCATGCTCAGATTCAAATCGCCGAGCTGGTCATACATGTACGGGTCAGCCCCGGCCTGGTAGAGGACCAGGTCCGGCTGGAACTCTCGCAGAATGCGCGGGATCTCGTACTCGATGTGGGCCAGATACTCCTCGTCCCCGACGTGATTGGGCAGATGCACATCGCGGTCGCTGCGTTCTTTCACCGGGTACAGGTCGCGCTGGTGAATCGAAAAGGTGAAGACCGAGTCGTCGCCCTGGAAAATTGCCGCCGTGCCGTTGCCCTGGTGCAGGTCACAGTCGATCACGGCCGCGCGCCGGATGAGCCCTTCCTTCTGGGCCACGCGGATGCCAACCGCCAGGTCGTTGATGTAGCAGAAGCCTTCCGCCCTGGCAGGAAACGCATGATGAAATCCGCCGCCGATGTGGCAGGCCCAGCGCCGCTCCACCGCCAGGCGGCAGGCCTCGATGGTGCCGCCGGCGGCCAGCAAGAACATCTCGACCACTTCTTCCGTCAGCGGCAACTCCGACCACTGAGTCCGGGCGGTCCAACGCAGGTTCTTCAGATCGTCCATGTAGTCGGCCGTATGTACCAGCAGCACCTGATCGTCCGTGGCTGGTCGCGGTTCGACAAACTCCGACGCCGGAATCTTCAGCTCTTTCACCAGCTTGTCGTAGATCAGGCGGTATTTCTCGGTTGGAAAAACGTGCTCACCAATGTCGGCATGGTATCGGGGCGAATAGATGAAAGGCATTCCTGTTTCCTGCTGAACGGTTCACCGCTTCAAGCCTGGCCGGCAGTGGATTCTTCCCGCCCGATGCGAGAGCCGAATCCCTGACCGCCTAAACGCCGCGCACGTCCGGCCCCCAAATGAACTTGTGCAGTTGGGTCTGCAACCGCACCCGGCCACGGAGAGCGCGATCTTGCAGAATCCACTCCGCCAGAGATTTCAAGTCCAACTCACCCCAGACCGGCGAGAAAAGCACGGTACAGCGCTCCTGCAGGTGATGCTCGAGCACGACCTGCCGGGCCCAGTCGTAGTCGGCACGATCCTGGACGACGAACTTGACCTCATCCTTCGGCGTCAGGTGCTCCAGGTTGGGCCAGTAGTTGCGCTCCACCTCGCCGCTGCCCGGACATTTCACATCCATGATCTTGATGGTGCGCGGATCCACCGCGGTGATGTCGAGGCTGCCCCCGGTCTCGATCAGGACCGTGTAGCCGGAGTCGAGCAGCAGCCGGCACAATTCGTCGAGGTCGCGCTGCAAGAGCGGCTCGCCGCCGGTGATCTCCACCAGATCGCAGCCGTAGCTTTTCACCCTCGCCGCAACCTGGTGAACCGTCATCTCCTCACCCCCGTCGAAGCTGTAGGCCGTGTCGCACCAGACGCAGCGAAGGTTGCACCCGGTGGTGCGCACGAACACGCACGGCACGCCAGCCCAGGACGATTCCCCCTGAATGGAATAGAAGATCTCTGTAATTCGCATGGTCGTCTTCGCCACGCTCCGAGAGTGGTTGCACAGGCACGGTTTCGAGGCCGGAGAGCCGGCCACACCCCAAAGGTAGACAAAATTCGCCGCGAATTCAACAGGATTCCTCCTGAAAGACAATGGAAATTTTCACGATCCCGGCGCGGCTGAACCCGTCGGAACCGCTCCAGCAGGAAGCATCGGAAAGGGTCCGCCGAGGCTGTTGGGAGAGATAGCAACCCCACTCGCTTGACTTTTTGACCGCCATCGTCTATATTTGCCTGAGCCAGCTGGAGGCACCAAGGGCTGTGAACTTTGCCAGCACAGGTTGCGTTTAAGAGGGGCGCAGGAGGAGGGCGGCGCGGTCGATCGGTTTCGACTCGCCGGGGCGTGACCACAGGAGATGGGGAAAGATTGGTGACGCCACCCTATACCGGTCAACGACGCGAGGAGTACTCGCGCTCTTGGGCTCGTCAGATTATTCGAAGGGAGCGAAGATGCGGCAAGCGCTGTTGAGCCTGATCGCCTCCTGTCTTCTGCTCGCCCTGCCGGCGCAAGCACAGGAGTTCGGCAAGAACAAGATCCAGTACCGCCACCACAACTGGTACTTCATCCAGTCGGAACACTTCGATATCTACTACTACGAGGGAGGAGAACGGGCGGCGGAATTCGCCGCAGCCGTGGCCGAGTCCTCCTACCACTACCTGTCGAAGTCCCTCAACTACGAGATCATCGAGCGCATCCCAATCCTGATCTACAACTCCCACCACGATTTTGAAGAAACCAATGTGACTCCTGGGATTCAGCCCGAGTCGGTGGGTGGTTTCACCGAATTCTTCAAGAATCGAGTGGTGATCCCGTACGAGGGACCGCTGGAGCAGTTCAGGCACGTCATCCACCACGAGCTCACCCACGCCATCAGCCTGCAGTTCTACTACGGAGCGGGCCCCGGGGCCATCATTCGCGGCTTGACACGCCTGCAACTACCGCTGTGGTACGTCGAGGGTCTGGCCGAGTACGAGTCGCTCGGCTGGGATACGGACAGCGATATGTTCATCCGCGACGCCACCATCAACGGCTATCTGCCACCCATCAGTCAGCTCAGCGCCTATCTCGCCTACAAGGGCGGGCAGGCCTTGTGGTACTACATCGAGCAGCGCTACGGCGCCGCCAAGGTCACCGAGTTGCTCAACACCGTCAAGGGGGCGGGCAGCGTGCAGGCCGGCATCCGCAAGTCGCTCGGTGAGGACATGAAGCATCTCTCCGACAAGTGGCACAAACAGCTCCGGGAGTGGTACTGGCCGGAGATTGCCCGAAGGGACACGCCGGAGGAGTTCGCCACAGCGCTGACCGACCATGTCAAGAGGAACAATTTCATCAACAACAGCCCGGCTCTCTCTCCCAAAGGAGACCTTATCGCCTTCCTCTCCGACCGGAGCGGGCTTTTTGACATCTACCTGATGTCCACCCTCGACGGCCGCGTTCTGTCGAGGCTTGTGAGTGGCCAGCGCACGTCCGCGGTCGAAGAGCTTCATTGGTTACGCCCGGGAATCAGCTGGTCGCCGGATGGCAAGAAGATCATCTTCGCCGCCAAGTCGGGAGCGAACGATGTCCTGTACACGGTGGACGTCCGCAAAGGCAAGATCGTCGAGCGCCTGCGGTTCGACCTCGATGCCTTGTTCAGCCCGGCCTGGTCGCCGAACGGCACCGACATCGCATTTGTCGGCATCAAGAATACGCAGACCGATCTCTACTCCTTCAACCTTGAAACCAGAAAGCTCACCCAGCTCACCGACGATCCGTTCAGCGACCTGGAGCCATCCTGGTCCCCGGACGGCCGTGAGATCGTCTTCACATCGGACCGCGGCAAATACCTCGACGGAGCAGAAGGCGTTGATTTGCCGCGTCACAACTACCGCCAGACCGATATCTACATCCTCGACGTCCAGACGCGAGAAATCAGCCGCATCACCTCGGCGCCGAGCATCGAACGGTCGCCGGCCTATTTTCGCAACGCCGATTCTCTCCTCTTCGTGTCGGATCGCAACGGCATCTCCAACATCTACCTCTACGATCGGAGCACCCGGACCGAACGGCCGCTGACGAATCTGCTCACCGGGGCCAACCAGTTGAGTGTTTCCAGGGATAGCGAGAGGTTGGCGTTCGTCTCTTTCTACAAGGGTGGCTACGACATCTTCCTGTGGAAGCGCCCGCTGGAGACCGCGGACGTTCCAGACACCTTGCAGCTCACCGAATTCATGGAGCGCCAGCGCCGCCTTGCCAGCAAACTGGCAACCGAGCAAGAAAAGGAGGAGGTCACCGCGGTGGTGAGGACCGGGACGCGGCGGCCCTATCTGCACTACCTGTTCGGCGAAGGGTTCACCTATGGCGCGGCGCAACGGGAGACGGACACCACCAAGGTCACCCTTCCAGAGAAGGCCTTTCGCACGCCCACCGGCGAGTACCGCAAGCACAAGTACATCCCGAAGTTCTCGCTCGATTACGCCGGCGCTGTCGGCGGCTACGACCCGTTCTTCGGGCTGCAGGGCTACACCCAGTTTGTGCTCTCCGATTTGCTCGGAAACCACCAGGTGGCGATCCAGGCGAACCTGATCCGCAGTCTCGACAACAGCGACTACTACCTGGCCTACTCGTATCTACCCCTGCGCGCGGATTTCTCTTTCGTGGCATATCACCTGGTCTACTTCTTCCAGACAGGCTTTGGAATCGAACGATTCCGGAACTTCGGCGCAGGCGCTACCATGCGCTACCCGTTCAACCGTTTTCAGCGTGTCGATGTCAGCGTCAACTGGTTCAATGTGACCCGTGAGAACCTCAGCTTCCCGTTCCCGGCGCAGAAGGTCAATACGGTGCTGCTGGGGCTGGGGTATACCACCGACAACACACTTTGGGCCTACACAGGGCCTTTCGCAGGAACGCGTTCCTTCTTCAGCGTCACGCACAGCCCCAAGATGGGGGCCAATGGCATCGGGTTCACAACTTTGACGGGAGATATCCGTCACTACATCAAGATGGGACGGGAGTACAGTCTCGGGTTGCGACTGGCCGGAGGCGCCAGCTTCGGCCCCAATCCCACTCGCTTTCTCATGGGGGGCGTTCCCAACTGGATCAACTTCCGGTTTGCACGCAACATCGACATCGACATCGTGCGTGACTTCTTTTTCAGTCAGTTCGTATTTCCATTGCGTGGCGCCAACTATTACGAGAAGATCGGTACCCGGTACGTGCTGACCAACTTCGAGTTCAAATTCCCATTCATTCGGTACTTCATTACTCGCTTCCCGCTGGCCCTGGGGTTTGCCAATATTCGGGGCGCCGGCTTTCTCGACGTCGGCGGTGCCTGGCAAGGCAACAACTTCCGGGCTTTTCGGAAAAACGCCAACGGGAATCTCCAGCTCCAGGATCTGGTGGCGGGCTTCGGCTGGGGGATTCGGATCAACGTCGGCATCGGTCTGCTTCGCATCGATCAGGCATGGCGCACCGATCTGACATCTACGTCGAAACCGAAGTACTACTTCTCGTTCGGGGCCGACTTCTAGACCACCACCCCAGTGCGGGGGCATGGGAGTGTGGTCCGACGCAAATCACTTTTCTTAGAGGAGATCGCTACCTTGCAACCGCCGATGCGGTTTGTGCACCGCCTCGCTCTCGGCGCTCTGCTGGTGTTCGGGGCCGGAGCATGCGCCGGGACAGGGCAGCAGGGTCTGTCGGGGCAGGACAGGATCCCGCAAGTCAGTTTCTACGTCGAGTCCTACAATCTGCCGTCCCCAGTAGCAAACCGTAGCAGACTTTTTGTCTTTATCGACGTCGTGTACGCCGACCTGCAATTCATCCTGCAAAACGACGGCTACCACGCCCGCTTCGAGACCAGCATCGCCCTGATGGATCGGCAGGGCGCCCAGGTCTTGCGCGACGCCACCAGGAGCATCAACCTGAAGAAGTTCGCCCTGACGGCCTCCAAGGAACGCTCCGAGCGTGTTTCCGAAGTGTTCGACCTGCCGCCTGGCAAATATGAACTCGTCGTCTCCGTGACCGACAAGAATTCTCTGGCACGCGGCATCCGCAGGTGGAAGATACGCGTGAAAGACTTCCGCCGCATGCCGGTTGCATTGAGCGACATCATGTTCTTCGACACCCTGCCTGCAGACAGCCTGTCCCCGGCTCGGACGATTCCCGGCTATCTCGGTCGCTTCCCGGACAAGTTCTACGCCGTTGCCGAGATCTTCGCCACGGATCCAACCGCCCCCATCGAGGTGAGTTACAAGCTGGCCGTGCCCGACGGCCGCGTCCTGCTCCAGGAAAAATACACGCACATCATCCAGCGCGATGGTCGCTTCGTGCAGATCGAGGTGCGTCGTGGCGACTTGCGCATCGGCGAGAACCTGTTCCAGATCGAGGCCCGTTCCGGCAAGGCTCGTGACAAATCCGCGCGCCGGTTCTTCGTGCGCTGGTCCGGATTGCCGCAATCCGCGGGCTCCCTCGACGACGCCATCGAGCAGCTCAAGTACGTCGCCCCTCCGGATGAATGGGACGCCATGCGCAAGGCCACTCAGGAGGAGAAAAAGCGGCTGTTTCAGGCATTCTGGAAAAAGCGCGATCCCACGCCCGGCACGCCCGAGAACGAGCTGCAGGAAGAGTACTACACTCGCGTGGCGGAAGCCAACCAGCGCTTCTCCGAAGGCACGACAGCAGGATGGAGGACGGATCGCGGCCGGATCTATATTCTCTACGGGCCGCCCGACTACGTCACCCATGAGGGCTCCCAGCGCGACCTGTCGACGAGATACGAGATCTGGTACTACCAGCGCCTTGGACAGCGCTTCATCTTCCGCGACTCTGGCGGCGGGCGCTACATTCTGATTGCGGTGCGGGCGGCGTAGCGACCTCATCGTATCGTCCGTCGCACCCGACTGACAGCAGTGAAACGGACCACCATCGCCGTTGGCGCAGTCGACACCGTGGCCAATCTGCTTACACTGACCAACGCCTTCCTGGGGTTTGTGGCCACCGTCCATGCCCTGCAGGGCCGCATCGAGCCGGCCGTATGGTTTATTCTCCTGGCGGCGATCGCCGACCTGTCAGACGGATTCTTCGCTCGCAATGCCGGAGAAGCATCACGTCTCGGACTCGAATTCGACTCGCTGGCCGACGTCGTCTCCTTCGGAGTGGCACCAGCCGTTCTCATGTACGCGTCCTCGTTCCAGGCCTGGGGTGTTGCCGGAGCGCTGGTCAGCACGGTTCCACTCTTCAGCGGCGCCATGCGTCTGGCGCGATTCAACGTCATGAACGTCCACCGGCTCAACGCCACCAAGGTCTACGTCGGCCTTTCGATTCCGCCTGCCGCGCTCACCCTTTCGTCCTACGCGCTGTTCTCGCAATCCATTTGGGGAGTGGTTCGCTTCCGCGCCGTCTACGCGGTTCTGGCCGTAGCGGTGGCCGTTCTCATGATCAGCCGCATCGAGTACAAGTACCACTGGCTTTTTCACGGGCGTCCGGCAGCGTACCTGCTGGCTGGCGTGAGCCTCACGGCACTCGGGGCTCTTCTTCGGCCGGCACGACTCCTTTTCCCACTCCTGTTCGCCTACACCCTGTCGGGCGTGACGACCACAGTGCTGCGGTCGGCTGGCACCGCGGCCTCTGCCCTGCCGCTGACCTCACTGCCGGTACGGCAGAGATCCGGCCGGACCGTCACGGGCCCGCCTGAATAGTAGAGCACGCTCCGGCATGGTTTCCAAGTTCCAGGAGGACGAAAAGAGCGGGGCTGGAAGGAGGGCAGCATGCGCCTGATTCAGGGCTTCCGGCTTCAGCCGGTACGAACTACTGGGGAATTGAGCCCACGACCTTCGTCATCGACAGGGAGGGAGGCATCGCCCCTGCCTTCCCCAAAGTGACGGTCGCCGGGCATGCCGAGGAGGTTATGCAGGCGCGTGCCGGGTCGGCGGGAATGTAGCCCGGTTCGCGCGCTGTTGAGCAGATGTTGGAGACTCCATTCCACAGGCTCTCAAATGGCACACGATAACTCCCCGATCACCTTCAAAATCGACCTGCCGATCTACCAGCCGCCGCCATGGTGGAAGGTGGTGTGGCTGCGCTATCGCTTGCAGGGCCGCAGATTTGTCTTGCTGCTGTCGAAGAAAGGCGTCCTGCCCTGCTACCTCGGTGAGGATCCCAAACTGTATTTCTTCCTGAGGCGGATTCGTCCCGGATTCCGTTCCCAGCGCTACACATGCCATCTGCCGCGCCTGGTCAGGAGGCTCGGCACTGAGGAGGGAGTGCGCGCCTGGCAGTCACTGAACGACCCCCGGCCGGTCACTCGCCAAAATACAGATGGCGGGCAATCAGGTTGACATAGGAGCTCCACCGGGTGCCCGGCCTTTTCTCGCGCTTCCGGATGCGCTGAAAGGCGTTCGCCTTCGAGTCAAGCTCGTCGGCATAGTAGAGGATCAACGCTTCGAGCGTCATCGGCACAACCGGCGACGCCTGTTCGAGCTTCCCTTGATGGCTGAGGATGAGATGCTGGAGCTGCTTGGACAATTCCTCGGGGAAGGTGCCCACACGGCCTACCGCCTTCGCCACCATCTGGCTGCCGATGACGACATGGCCGAGCAGCCGTCCCTCATCGGTGAACTCGAAGGTCGGGAATGACTGGTAGCTCCGGATCTTGCCGATGTCGTGCAGCAGTGCTGCCGCCACCAGCAGGTCGCGGTCCACACCCTCGTAGAGCGGTGCCAGGCGGTCACAGATCCTGGCCACGCTGAGGGTGTGTTCGAGCAATCCGCCGACATAGGCATGGTGCCACTGCTTGCCGCCGGGTATTTCGCGGAACAGCCGGCCGGTCTCCGGGTCGTTGAACACCGTCTCCAGCAGCCGGCGCAGCGACGGGTTTTCGACCGTCGTGATCCACCGCTCCAGCTCAGCCCACATCTCCTGCCGGTCTCGTTCCGAGGTCGGAATCAGCCGGCTGTAGTCCACGTCGTCCGACTCGGTGGATTTGCGCAACTGCTCGATGTTGAGATAGAGCCGATCCCGTACGCTGACCACTTTGCCACGGACCTTCACCACGTCTCCCACCTCCACCGCCTCGCTGATATCGGCAAAGTCCTCCCAGATCGAGGCACTGATCCGGCCGCTGCGGTCGGCCAGTTCGAGCGACAGGTAGGTTTCCGGTGAATCGCGCTTGGTGCGGATCTCTTTCCGCCGCACGACGAAAAAGGCGACGACGACATCACCGGCGGCGAACTGTTCGATCAGTTTTTCCTCCACGCTCCCTCCTTTGTGATATGGCAGAATCGCGATACTGAATGAATTCTAACCAAAGCGCGCGCAAAACGCAAGAGCTTTTCGGCTCAGGGATCGCCGCCCTCCGCAGGGCCGACGACACGCCGTTGAGCGGGCGGCGCCTCTCCTGCCGGATGAGTGAGCGACCTCTGGGCTGAAT
>CAZGRP010000053.1:25568-29153 GCA_964527995.1 uncultured Cytophagia bacterium
CCGAACGAGCGAAGCGAAGTGAGGAATCCCTGGCCCTCTAAAACACCGAACTGCACAGAATGAACCGAAGCACGCCGAAACCCAACATGACCTTCCGCTGCGGTGTTTTTCGGTCTCTTCTATGGCCTTCGGTGTCGGGCAGCCAGGACTTCCGGGGCGGTCTACCAGCGTTCACGGTCTGTTGCGCGGGTACATGAGAAAGCTGATCACTCCGTAGATGACGATCGCCTGGGCCAGGATGAGCACGGCGCCCCAGCCCGGAACGTACGGCAGCAGCACCGCCGCCAGGCCAACGTCCAGGGCAATGCAGTAGATAAACAGCACAGCCTGGCGCTGCGACAGCCCCAGGGCCAGGAGCCGGTGACTGAAGTGGCGGCGGTCGCCGCGGTAGACCGGGCGCCGTTCATGCAGGCGGATGAGAATCACCGAGAAGGTGTCGAACAACGGCAGGCTAAGAACCAGCACCGGCATCAGCACGGGAAGGAGACCAGCGCTCCTCGGCACCACATAGGACGACGTGAGGGCCAGCGCCGCCAGCACGAACCCGATGAACAGACTGCCGGCATCCCCCATGAACACCCGCGCCGGGTGGAAGTTGTAGCGCAGAAATCCCAGGACGCTGCCGGCGAAAGCCGCATAGATCATGGCCGAAAAAAATTGCCCCTGCTGGGCGGTGAGAAGCCAGAACAAACCGGCTGAGATCACCGCCACCCCCGCCGCCAGCCCATCCATGTTGTCGAGGAAGTTGAAGGCGTTGGTCATACCTACCAGCCACAGGAACGACACCAGGGCGTCGGGAGCGGTTCCCGGAAGGAAGGTGGTGTGCACCCCGAGGCCGACAGCCACCGCTGCTGCCAGCCCCTGGCCGGCGAACTTGGCCGCCAGGCTGAAGTGGCTGTTCTTGCGAACGTCGTCCCACACCCCAAGCAGCAGAACGATGCTGCCTCCCAACAGCACGCCAAGAAGTCGCGGGGCCACACGGCCCAGGAGTGGAAACTGGCGTGCGAGCAGCGGCAGGCGGCCGACGAACCAGGGTGCCTGGCGCAGCAACAGAAACGCGGCCAGGTTTCCCAGAACCACGACCACCAGCGAAGCGTAGATGGCCAGGCCCCCAAGTAGCGGCCGCGGCGCTCCGTGCTGCTTTCGTTCCGTCGGAAAATCGAGCACGCCATGCCGTCTCGCCAGCCTCTCCACCATCGGCACCAGTACCAGACTGAGCAAGAAGGCGAGCCCAAACAGGTATGCGTAGACCGTTGTGCGTGTCATGTGCAGGCGGAATCCATATCGTCTTGTAACTTGTCTGACCTGCGGCGGATGCTCACTCGCCCGGGAAGGACCCTGCGCCGCCGGCATCAGAGAGCAGGCGCTCGTACAACGCCTCGGTGTCGCGCAGCAAGCGTTCAATGCCAAACTGCCGCTGCACGAACTCGCGCCCCGAGGTGCCGAAAGCACGGCGCCGCACCGGATCCGCCAGCAGAGCCAGGATTGCATCCACCAGAGCACCTACATCGTCGGGCCGTACCAGCAGGCCGCTGCAGCCGTGCTGAACCACATCGGCCACGCCGCCGACGCGTGTGGCCACCACCGGCACTCCACACGCCATCGCCTCGATCAGGACCACCGGCGTTCCCTCATTCCGGGAGGTCAGCACGATCAGGTCCAGATCCGGGTAGACGCGCTCCATCTGCCGCAGCCAGCCGACAAAATGCACCACGCCTTCGAGCCCGAGAGCAGCGCTCCGCCGCCGGAGATGATCTTCCAGCTCGCCACCGCCGATGACGGCGAAATGCACCTGCGGCCGTTCCCGGTGGAGCCTGGCCGCGGCTTCGAGAAAGAGCAGGTGATTCTTCACCGGTGCCAGGCGGCCGACGATGCCCACCAGCGGTACGTCGTGTCCGAGCTCCAGCCGCCGGCGCAGCGTCGCCTCTTTGCGCCGCGCCGAAAGATACGGCCGCAGATCCAGCCCGAGCCGGACGACGTGAACCCTGGCCCAGGGAGCGATGCGGTAGCGGCACACCAGGTCGCGGCGCAGCGAGGGGCTCACCGCCACGATGGCCGCCGACCCTCTTGCCAGCAGCCTCTCCACCAGGACGATGACCTGGGACGTGCGCCTGCCGAAGTAACCGTCAAAGACGTGGCCATGGTAGGTGTGCAGCCGCACCGGAACGCCGGCAAGCATCCCGGCAAGACGCGCCAGAGCACCGGCCTTGGCCATGTGGGTGTGCAGAATCTGGGGACGCTCCTCCTTCAACAGCCGGTACAGTCTGAGGAAGGCCCGCAAGTCGTTGCCCAGCCGCGGGCAGCGACCAAGCTCAGGAAGCCATCGTGGCTCCACGCCGTGCTCTTCAGCGAAGTAAGCCATGTCGCCTTCGTCCTCCTGCACTCGACCGGCCACCAACACAGTGCGGAAGCGCCGGCGATCGAGTCCCGCCGCCAGCGATACGGCGTGCAGGGTGGGACCGCCGATGTTCATGCGCGTGAGGACGCGGACGATCTTGACACCGGCCCGCCTGCCGCGTTGCGAACCGTCGCTGCCGGCCACCTGGCTGAGCAAGTCGGCGAGTCTCGGCGCCCACCCTTCGAGAGAATAGCCTTGCCGCAGCCGTTGCCAGCCTCGCAGGCCCATTTCGCGGCGCAGGCCCGCGTCTTCCACCAGCCTCTCCAGGGCCTTCACCCACGCCGATGTGCCGGAAGGTAGAAATCCCGTCACACCCTCCTGGACGATTTCGCGGTTGACGCCTACCGGCGAGCACACCACCGGCACGCCCGCGCTCATGTACAGCAGCGCCTTCAGGCCGCACTTGCCGCGGGCCCACTCGGTGTCCGGCAGAGGCATCAGGCCGATATCGAAATCGCGCAATTCGGCGGCCTCCGTCTCCAGGCTCCAATCGCGATACGTCGCCTGCAGATCGCGCAAGTGGTAATCCCCCGCACCGACAATGCGCACTTCGACCTCGTCGCCGTACGTCGCTTTGACCTGGCGTAACGCCGCGACGATTTGCTCCAGGAACGGAGCCGTCGTCGGCGAGCCGATCCAGCCGAGGATGACGGGTCGTTCGGGCGGCCGCGGCGCAGGCTCTGTTCCGGCCGCCACCACCGTGGGCATGACGTGGACATCCGGGTGGTAGCGCCGGGCGTAGCCGGCCAGATATCGGTTGCCGGCAAGCACGCGGCGGGCAAGCGCGATCCGGGTGGCGGTCTGACCGGCGAATTTCAAGAACGCCAACCGTCGATGGGCGGCACTGGTGTGCGGCAAGAAAATCGCATCGTCGAAGTCGTAGACGATGCGCGGATTGGCTCGGCGATAGAGGCGTTCGAGCACTGCCGGTCCCACGGGCGCGGCGCCGCGATGGATCACCACGACGTCGGCCCGCCGCACATGCGGCAGCAGCGCCAGCCGGCGTCGGAAGCCAGCCAGCAGCACGGCCAGTTTCCAGGGCCAGGCGCCACGGCGGTAGAAACCACGATAGCCCCGGGCGTCGAAAAAAGGCGCAACCTCGACATCGTGACCGAGCGCCTCGAGAAAAGGCACGTACTGCCAGACGCGGAACCGACTGCTCGGCCCTTCCGGAGGGTAGGGTGTGA
>CAZGRP010000054.1:0-10739 GCA_964527995.1 uncultured Cytophagia bacterium
TTTCGAGGTACGTCCGACATCGATCTCGTTGTTGAAGGACTTGCTACGGATGTATATTTCGAAGCGCTCTCGCGGATCAGTTGTCTCAGCCATGAGTTTCAAATCGATTTGATCCCGTTGGAGGCGTATAAATACAAGCAGGAGCCTTCCGAGAAAGGAGTCCTTCTCTATGAGTTCCGTAGAAGCAAAAGCGCTGCGGCGCCTGCACGCGGGCCTGCGGAAGGAATTGGAGAAGCTGCGTGAGCTGAAGGCTGAGCAAGAGAGCGTAGATATTGAGACAGCCCACCCGCGCGTGCTGACGAATCTGGCCGAGGGGCTGGAAGAGGATCGTGATGAGGGTGCATGAGCTTGAGCCTCGCCCTGTCGGTTGTTTGCTGATTCCGATGTTGGTTGTCTCTCCCCAGTAGGTGTGAACGGCTGCTTCCTGCAGGGGGCAGCCACCCGCAATCCTCCCCGCCTTACTGCCGCACCCCCACTTTCGCTCTAACCGCTTGCACAGCAGCTGTAGCAATCATGACCGGGTTGGTGAGTACGAAGCCGAACGAGGGGCTTTCATTTGGGCCGGGTCAACACCTGGATGGTAAATTCCTGCAGGAAACCGGGATTGGGGGGCAGCCAGAGGAGGGAGATGCTTTCATCCACCAGGCCGTCGCCGGCTCCGAAGTTTTGGTGCACTGGCGGCATATCGATGAAGTTGTGGGCGTGCCGGCGGCTTGGCAAAGGAGACGAAGAAGTCGATACGCGCACTCGTCTCCACCGCTGCCTGGGAGGCGAATTCCGCCTCGTCAAGGCCGACTTTACAAACAAGAACAGCTTTCTAAATCAACCAGCGACATGCGGCGTCAGCACGCCGGAGTCCTCGCTTAGGGCTGCTCCGGCTGCCACCGCGGTACCCTCCCGGGCGTCCAGGGTGCGCCAGCCTTCTCGGCATCTTCTTCCAGCTTCTTGAGGTCGACCTCGATCACGTTCTGCAGCTCCTTGAGCAGGGGAGTAAACTCTTCGGCAGCGACGCGGTAGGCGTCGCGCTCGGTCTGGGTGGGAGCCGAAGTTGAAGCCCAGTGCCCGAAGACGATGCCTTGGACCCGGTCGACGATCGAGGGTGGGACCGGTTCATTGTACTTGCGAATCACAGGATCGCCCGAAAGCCTGACTTTCACGTCCTTCAAATGATTCTCCAGGGCCACGGCCCGGGCCACGAGGCTGGAATCGACCCCAGGCGTGAGGTCCAAAGCTCGCTTCACGGCTTCGATGCGCTGCTGGGCCTCATTGGCGGAGCGAACTGCCCCGAGCACGGCACGCTGCAGCCGCGCAGTCTTGCGCTCGAAAGCCACCAGAGCTTTGCGATCCTTCGCCGGCAGAGAGGCCGTCCCCAGCGGTGCGGTTGTGAACGTCTGCGGTGACGCCAGCGGCGTTTCCTGGCCGTTGACCCGTTTGGAGAGGGATACCGTGTAGGTCCCGGGCACCACCATAGGACCGACGGGCCTCTGCCCGAAGCCGCGCCGCGGCGGCCGCTTGAGAGTGACAGGAGTTGCCGGCGGATAGCGCAGGTCCCAGGCTACACGGTGGATCCCGGATCGGGCCGGAGCGGTGAGTTTGCGTACGATGTTGCCTTCTTCGTCCCGGATGGTCAGGACGATGGCGGGCTTTTCTTCGCGCTCCTCGGCACGGAGCTCATCCCAGCTCGGGATGGGAATCGTTCCTCCCCGCTTCTCGATTCTTTTCTCTCTTTCCAGACGCTCTTGGCGCCTCGTTTTGAGGGTCTCTTTGAGGTAGTAGGTGAACACGGCCCCAAAGGGCGGATTGGGTGCGCTGAAATAGGAGTCGCCCTGGAAGCCCTTGCCGCGGCGGCCGAGAGGGGAAGCCTCGATGTACATCCAGGTCTTCTTCACTGGAAAGAGGATGGCTTCCTGTTCGAGAGCAGAGGCCGAGACCTGCCGGAGCGGCGTGTAGTCATCGAGGATGTAGATGCCGCGGCCGAAGGTGCCGGCAACCAGGTCGTTTTCGCGGCGCTGGATGGCCAGGTCGCGCACTGCAATCGTCGGGATTCCGCCTTTGAGCTGAATCCAGTTCTGGCCGCCGTCGAGGGTGAAATAGACGCCGAATTCGGTGCCGACGAACAGAAGGTTTGGATCGACATGATCCTCGGCAATCGTATAAACCGACCCGCGCTGCGGAAGATTGCCGGTGATCGATCTCCAGTTCTTGCCGCGGTCGGTGCTCTTGAGCAGGTACGGTTTGAAATCACCGTTCTTGTGGTTGTCGAAGGCTACGTACACCGTGTTGGCGTCGTGCCGTGATGCTTCCAGGTCGCTGACATAGGTGCGATCCGGGACACCCGGAAAGCGCTCGAGCTTTCGCCAGTGGCCGCCGCCGTCCTCGGTGACCTGAATCAGACCATCGTCCGTGCCGGCATAGATGAGGCCCTCCTGCTTTGGGGATTCCGACAGAGACACGATGGTACCGTAGTAGGAGGTGGATCGGTTCTTGGAGACGGCGTCGATGCTCCATATCCTGCCCATCACCTTCAGCTGGTTTCGATCCAGGCGGCGCGTCAGGTCAGGACTGATGGCCTTCCAGCTATCACCGCGGTCGTCGCTGCGGAAGATTCTGTTGGCGGCGAAATAGAGCCGGGTGTGGGAATGCGGGCTGATGATGAGCGGAGAGTTCCAGTTCCACCGCAGTGGCTCTTCCCCTTTGCCAGGCTGAGGCTGGATGAAGACCTTCTCCCCACTCCTTTTGTCGTAGCGGACGAGACCACCATACTGGCTCTGAGCGTAGAGGATGTTCGGATCCTTGGGATCGACCTGCGTCTGGAAGCCGTCGCCACCGCGTGTCACAAACCAGTCGCGGTTGGTGATGCCATGCACGTTCGTTGTCCTGGACGGCCCACCGAGGGAGAAATTGTCCTGAGTGCCGCCATAGACATTATAGAAGGGGCGCTCGTTGTCGACGATGACCCGGTAGAATTGCGTGACCGGCAGATTGGCCTTGAAATCCCACGTGGCACCGCGATCGAAGCTCTCGTAGAGTCCGCCGTCGGATCCCACCAGAAGATGCCGCGTGTCGTCGGGGTCGATCCACATGGCGTGGTTGTCGACATGCTTGTAGCGCTCGCCCACCCGCCGAAAAGTCTTGCCGCCGTCTTCGCTGACCTGCAGCCAGGTATCCAGCGAATAGACCCGGTCGACGTCCTCCGGGTCGCAGACGATCTCCTGGTAGTATTGCGGACTGGTGCTGATGTATTTGCTGCGTTTCTGCCAGGTTTCCCCCTGGTCGGTGGAGCGGAAAAAGCCGCTGGAATCGAGTGCGGCCTCGACGATGGCATAGAGGACGTCGGGGTTGGCAGGTGAGATGGCCAGACCGATGCGGCCGAGGTCGACCTTCGGTAGACCCCTGGTCAGCTTCTTCCAGGTGGCGCCGGCATCGGTCGATTTGTAGATCGCCGACTCCGGCCCGCCGTCGATGAGGGTCCAGACGCGCCGGCGGCGCTGATAGGCTGCGGCATAGAGGACATCGGGGTTGCGCGGATCGTAGACCAGGTCGGTCACCCCGGTGTTCTCGCTGATGTAGAGGATTCGCTTCCAGGTCTTGCCGCCGTCGGTGGTCTTGTAGAGGCCGCGGTCGCCCCCGGCTCGCCACAACGGGCCCTGGGCAGCCACGTAGACCACCTTCGAGTTGCGCGGATCGATGACGATCTTGCCGATGTGTTCGGAGTTCTTGAGACCCATGTTCTTCCAGCTCTTGCCGCCATCGACCGATTTGTAGACGCCGTCGCCGTAGGAGACGCTGCGCTGGCTGTTGTTCTCGCCCGTGCCCACCCAAACCACCAGCGGATTGTTGGGGTCGATGGCCAGCGAGCCGATGGAGTACGAGCCCTGTTTATCAAACACAGGTTTCCAGGTCGTGCCGCCGTTGACCGTCTTCCAGACCCCACCGGAAGCAGCGGCGACGAAATACTGGTGGTGATTTCGGGGGTTGACGGCGATGTCGCTGATGCGGCCAGAGGTGAGGGCCGGGCCAATGGAGCGAAACTTCAGCCCGCTGAAGGTTTTGGCGCTGAGAGGACCTTGCTTCTTCCCGCCTGCTCGGCCCGGTTTCTGGGCATGAGCCGTTCCCAACAGGAAAGTGACCAGGACCAGAGTGCTCATCATCGTACGGCGCATTGCGTGTCCCTCCCGGCATCGGTGAATTCATGGATCCCGTAAACTCGGCTGACCGCGTCGCATTCGGCCACGACCCCCTGTGGGCAGGAAATGCGCCCCGGCTTGAAATGGCTGCTGAGGATACCGCCTAAAATAGCACAGAACATTCGCTCTGTCAAGACCTTTGCGGTAGATCTGTTACACAGAACATCCCGGCTGATGATGATCTTCGTCGCCGCCCAGAGATGGAAGCCGATGGCCGGGGCAGTAGGGAGGAGGTCTTGCTTGGGAGATGAAGGGTGTATCGGATCAGTGATAACGACCAGCAAGTTTCTTTTCTCTTATAGCTTTTTAGCAGAAGTACTTGACTTTCAGGCGCGGGGGTTGTATATTCGCGGCATTCTTCCGAATGGCGCTGCAACTCTGACCATCCGCCATATCTTTTTTTTCGCCCTCCAAAGGCCGTACTTCTGGGCGACCAGCAGGGAACTTTGCTGAAGGGGAGATTTGCTTTGGCGGCCGTGTCAGCGCCCGCTGTCGAGTCATCCGGTTTCGTTGTTTCTCCGGGCCTTTCACGGTGACACGGCCGAAGTCCTGTCGAGCCGCGCCTTTGACAGAAATCCCACCACGATCC
Organism: uncultured Cytophagia bacterium; assembly: GCA_964527995.1. GTDB lineage: Bacteria > Zhuqueibacterota > Zhuqueibacteria > Oceanimicrobiales > CAZGRP01 > CAZGRP01. The sequence goes on from CAZGRP010000054.1 coordinate 4,777, forward strand.
AGGAAAGTCGTTGCGTTCGTGCCGAGGCGCCGAGCCGGTGCGGCCATCGTCCTTCTGAGGCTGTCGTAAGCGTAGTCCCATCGCAGATGATAGGGGAAAACCCGGCCTGAAACTCCTTTGGATATCCGACGGCCCTATCTCACCAGCGGTGTTTCGGAATGTGACCCGGTTTGTCTGTCCGGGCCTAGCGTGCGTTGACAAAGGGGAGGACCGCTCCATGCCTTCACTCTACGAAGATTACCGACCGCTTCTTGTACCCGCCCTCCTTGCCGCTACCGACAAACGCGGAATACCACGGATTTCCTTTTCAACCTCTTCCGTGATCGCGTAGGTCTTTGGTAGTCAGTTCGTGTCGTCTCTGGTTCCGGCTACGCCTGCATGGGGACCCATTTTCTTACCACAGACCGTCCACGGGGATAATGGAGGACTATGATGGCCGCGAAGCGCGGTATTAGCCTGTTAGATTTGCTCAACCCGCCACCCGGCTCGCAATCGCTGCTGCCGCCTGACCTTGCGGCGCAACTCGAACGGCTCGCCATCGTCGACATTCGTTCGACCACCAGTGAAGGCGCCTTCATCCATTACGGCACGATCCAGTCGGTGGCCGACGTTGGTCTGCCCGCTCTGCGCAACTGGCCCGTGCAGGCGCCGGGGCTGAATGCCGGCCTGCCGTTTCGGCTGGCGCTCACGCGCGTGCCTGCCACCGGCGGCCAGAATCTCGAGCCTGCGTCACAGGAGTTCCGCCTCGACCTTTTCCTGGAGCGGATCTCGATCGTCGTTCCTGGTCTGCGCCCGGCTCGTCTGGTGCCTGCCTCCGGGACGACCGCCGCCCACCTGGTACCCGACCCGCGGCGGGAACAGGTGCGCATTTTCGGCAGCGGCATCCTGCGCATCGCCTCCAATCCGGATGGTGGCGCGCCGGTCGTGCGCTTCATCGACTTCCCCGACCCCTTCGATCCGAATGCCCCCACCGGCCCGGTGTTCACCATCGGCTTTGATCCATCCCACTTCTTTCTCGGCGGATCGAGTATCGGCCTGACCGTCGACCGGCTGACCTACGACGACTCCGAGGAGTTCACTCCGGCGGAGATTGTCGCCCGCGGCCAGCCGGCCTCGTGGCGCGGCATCGCCATCCGCGAGGCCACCGTCTACCTGCCTCGCAACGCGCCCGTTGTCGGCGATCTTTCGGTGGGCGTGCGCGATGTGCTGCTGGGGTCGCCCTTCGGCATGCAGGGGGAGGTGCGCATCGAGTTCGGCCAGACGCCCGTGGATCCGGCCCTCGTCCTTTTCACGCAGCAGACCAACGGCAGCGAGACACCCCTGGGGGCGCCATCGGGCACGGGCCGTGCGCGCACAGTAACCTTTGCCACCGGCACAACCGGCACCGCCCGCATTCGGGCCAGCCTGCCCTCGGGAGCCAACGCACGCTGGACACTCCCCGACGGCTCGCAGGACACCGGGCTGGCAACACGCTACTTCACCGCCCGGGCCGGCGATGTGCTGCGTTTCCGCGCCATCGAGAGCGTAGAGGGCGAGGAGTTGGCCTCGCCGGAGGTCACCTTTACGTTTCGCGAAGCCGCCGCCGCGGCGGCGCAGGCACCCAAAATCAATGTCACGGTGGACGGCACCACCCACGCCAACGTCACGCAAATCAGCGGCCGACAGGAAGCCCTCGACGGCATGGTGTTCGAAGCGGATCCGCCTTCAGACGACCTCACCTGGCAACTCGGCAGCGGCAGTGTGCCGGCAAGCGGCCGGGGCGGCACCTTTGCACCGGACCTGCCGACCGAGGTCGGGCGCCATCTGTTGGTTCTACGTGACACGCAGGGGCACGAACGCCGGCTGGAGATCGAAGTCCTGGAAAGCGGGAAGCGCATCATCGGCCATGCAGGCGGCGTCTCCGACGACAGCGGCCCCGTGGCCATGCGCGCTGTCGAGGCGTCCTACGACCTGGGGGTCTTTCATAAGGAAGGGCGGCGTGCGCCGTTCGCGGAGGATGCCACCCTCGTCGATCCGACCACCATCGATGTGCCGCAGGGCGCCCTGGCCGAGGTGACGCTGGAGGTTGGCCGCCCCGAGGATCCCGACGCGGCGGCAGACCCACGATCCCCTGAGACCCTGGTGCGTCACGTTCAGGTCCTGATGGATTTCGATGACACCACACCGCTGGCCTGGGGAGAGGCACGGCCGCCGGGGGCTGGCAGTTTCCGCGCCGAGGAGCTGCGCAACTGGGCGGCCAACTTCCCCGACGCTGAGTTCGTCGTGATCGGCCGTTGCGATGATCTTGGAAACCAGGCGTACAACCGGAATCTCGCCAGCGAACGCGCCGGCGAAGGCAAACTCCTGCTCACCGACTCTGGTCGCGCCGGTACTGCGGTGGACGCCGCCCGTGTTTTTGCACGCGGCGAACAGACGACCTGGGCGGACAGCGACGCGGGCGGCGCTGCAGTCGAGCCGATGATCGACCCGCCGCTATCGACGGAGGAGTCGGAGGCGGCCGTTTCCGATCCACTCCCGGACGGCTGGCTGATGAAGCGACGCCTCGGCGATCCGAGTTGGGTGGCGGAGCGCGGCATCACTCCCGATGCCTGGCCCACGAATCGCAACCCGGCGCACGCCGAAAGCGAAGACGAACGGCGTCGCTTCCGGCGAGTGGATATCTACGCTGTCGGTGGTACGCCGGCGGCGGATACGCCGACCGCGCCACAGGACGAGGAGAACTTCGCCCCCTCCTTGCGCCGCACCCTGATTCCGGGCGACGACGTTGCCGCCGTGCAGCCGCCGGCGCCGCGCGAGCCCGAGCTGCCGTACCGGGTGCGGCTGATCGTGCGCTGGGACAGCCCGACGGTGGTCGAGCTGGCGGACGCCATCCCCACCCTGGCCGAGCTGACCATCGCCTGGCAAGCCGAGCCGATCCCGGTGCCGGGCACCACCGGCAATGTCACGCCGGTGCGCGACCCCTCGGCGCCGGGTCCGGAGATCTTCACCTTCGTCGGCCGCTGGAGCTACGACGCCCGCAGCGGTGAGACCGTCTTCACCCTGGCGCTGGACTCGGCCGGCGACCCCAACGGCCTCTTCCCGTTGATCGACACCGAGGGCTCCGGGGCCGGCAACGTGCTGGCCGTGGCCCTGGCTTTGGGGCCGGCGCTGATGGCCGCCATCGCCGCGGCCGACATCGACGGCGCTGCCGTGCGCATCGGAGCGTTGGTTGCCGCGAGCACTGCGGCCGCCTTTTTTGCCCGAGACGGCAAGGTGGTGGTCTTCGGCATCGAGGTCGAACACCGGCAGCGGGCGCTCGATTCCCTGGCTGGCAGCCGCCAGCGGTTGCTGTTCGACTACAGCGTCGAGATCGGCTTCCAGGCCAGCGCCGCCGGAATCTCCATCGAGACCAATGCCAGTAAGCCGCTTCGGGTGCGCTACAAGAACGTCGGCATCGAACTCGACAATTCGCGCGAGGGGCTAGACCGTCTCGGCATGGTGTACGAGGACGTCTCCTTCGAGATCGAAGATCCGGGCCAGTGGACCATCAACGGGCCGCTGGGCGAGCTGCTGCGGGTTACGGGAACGCGGGCCGGGGCGGGCTCGACCTGGCTGGAGGTCGATCTGGCCTTTGCCCTCGACCTGGGGGTGATCACGATCACGGGCGCCACAGTCCGCCTGACCTTCGGCAGCGGCAGTGTCGGCGTCGAGCTGCGCGGTCTGGCCGCGGCGGTCGACATTCCCGGCACCCTCAGGGGTTCCGGCCGAATCTCCCTGGGCGACGGCGGCGCCATTCGCGCCGGTCTCGATGTTGAGATCATCCCGGCGCAGATCCAGGCCCGCGGCGCCCTTGCCCTGCAGGCGGATGTGGGATTCGTGGCCATCGAAGTCGGCGTGATCTTCGCGACCGGCATTCCGCTGGCGCAGAGCGGACTGGGGATCTTCGGGTTCATCGGCCGCTTCGTGTCCAACGGCACCCGCGACCTGCCGGCGCTGCCGGACCCGATCGAGCGTGAAATCCAGTGGTATCGCAAGCTGCCGGAGCAGAAGTACAAACCCGAGCCGGGCCAGTGGGCGCTGGGCTTTGGAGCTGTTGTCGGCACGTTGCCGGACACCGCCTTCACCTTCAACGCCCTCGGCATGCTGAGCATCGAGTTCCCGGATCCATCGGTGGTGTTCGGCATCGATGCCAAGTTTATCAGCCGGCCGGGGCTGCCTTCGGAGCAGGGGTCTTCGCCGCCGCCGGGGACGCTGCTGTTGCTCGGCCTGATCAGCGTCGACTCCACCGCAGTCAAGTTGGGCATCCGGGGCAGCTACGAAATCCCGAAGCTCCTGAAACTGACGGTGCCGATATCGGGCTATTTCCCGTTTCCATCGAGCCCGGGGGATGCCTACCTGCGCATCGGTGCGGACGGATTTGAGGGCCGCCTGGGGGACCCGGTGAGTCTGGTTTTGCTGCCCGACACGCTGAATGTCACCGCCTGGTCGTACCTGATGATCGAAGCCAAGCGCCTGCACCGTCTGGGCGGTGACGATCGCTTCAGCTTCGATGGCTTTTCGATCGGCTTCGGTGCCGGCTGGGGAATCAACTGGAGTGCCGGCCCGATCCGGCTGACGGCCTCGGCCAAAGTGCTGGGGGGTGTCGGCACCAAGCCGCTGATGCTGGTGGCCGGCATCTTTGTGCGTGGCGAGCTGTCGCTGGTGGTCGTCAGCGTTTCGGCTCGGGGCGAGATCATCCTGAAGCTGGTCGCGGATGTCCAGCGGCTGGAAGGCGAGTTTTGCGGCAAGGTGGATCTGTTCTTCTTCTCGATCAAAGGGTGCGTCGGCATCGCCATCGGCACCGAGCCGGGCCTGGACATCCCGGTGCCCGAGAGCCCTCTCACCGGCATCGATCTGACCGACCGCCGCGGCATCGTCACCGCCCGGGCCGTGACCGGCCCACCTGGAGTGGAGAACACGGTGTGGCCGGATACAGTACCGGTTCTCCATTTTGCCCACTACATCCAGACGCGGCTGGCGTCCGGATCGGCCTTCTCGCCTTCGCCGGAAATCCCTGGCCCGGTTTGGAGCGGCACCAGCGAGTTGAAGTATGCCTACCGTCTGGTCGGCGTCGACATCGTGCCCGCCGGCGGCAGCCCCCTCGAGGGGCCGCTGGACTCGGCCTGGTGGCTTCCGTCCCATCGTGGCGGCGTCATGGAACCTGGAGCGGACGCTACGCTACCTTCGGAGCATGAGGGTCGTGACCTTGCTCTGTTGAGCTGGCATCCAGCGCCGTGGGCCCGCAACCTGGGTGAGGGTGCTGAAGACGCGCCCGGCGACCCATCCAACACCCTCGACCACGTCTGCGATCCGTCGCCGGAGCCTCAAAAGGTGTGCGTCCTGGGGCAGAACGCCCAACGGCTCTCGGTGGATCGGGTCCGCCTGAAGCCGGACGGTCCCAGCGATCCACCTTTCCCGAGCTACTTTGAAATCCTTGGTCGCGAGTCTCTGAGTGAGCTGGATCTGGAGACGGTGACGCTGCTGGCGGCAGAGGCAGGTCTGCATCTGGAGCCGGGCCAGGTACGGAATCTACCCTCACCTTTTTCGGTGCCCGATCATCCTGCCCCGCTGGCGGCTGCCTATGAGCTGCCGTACGTGGCTCGCCAGCAGAGCTTGCTTACCACCCTTCAATTCGATGGCGAGTTCGCCCCGGAGGTGGTTGAGCCGGATCTGGTGCTGGCGCTCTGCCGCATCGGTCAAGCCCAGCCGGACGTGCGCCAGGAGTGCGACGACTTTTCCGATCTGAAGCCGAAAACGCAACTGCCTACCGTCTTCCCGCACGGCTCCATCACCTATGAGAACCTGGCGCCCAACGCTCCGATGCGCACGGTCGACATGATGCCGGCTGCGGCGCCGGATGGAGTCAGCGAGCTCAATTTCAGCGCCAAGGGAATCCGCGCCCGGTTGCCGTTTGAATCCGAATCGGTTGCTGCCCACGTGGCTCA
>CAZGRP010000054.1:10839-15739 GCA_964527995.1 uncultured Cytophagia bacterium
GTCGTCGGCATCCAGAAGGACGGCGTCGAAGTTCTGTGGAAGCCGCAGGTGATTGGCTCTGCCAAGGGCGACAACGAGCTGCGCGAGTGCGTGTTCCTCCAGTATCTGCCGCCGCACCGTGGGCCGTGGCGCGGTGTGCGCATCCTCCCGTGGCAGCGCACCCATTTGGCGGTCGTCAGCTCCTGTGCCATCACCTGGGAAGCGGATCAGGCGCGCGAGGACGACCAGAGGGCGCGCGACGATCTCGTGGACGCCTGGAACGACCGCGCCGACAACGACACGCCGGCCCGGCGCCACCTGCTGCAGCCCGACACCGTCTACGACGTCCGGGTGCGCTGGCAGTGGCGGGGATGGCGAAAGACGGAATCGCAGAGCCAGCCGCCGTCCATCGACGACAGCGGATGGAGCGCTGCGGTCGAAGAGGTCTACTCGTTTCGAACTGCGGTCGGCGCTTCTCTGCCGCCGAACCCGGAGCCGGTTGACTTCTTTGACGAGACGACCTTCGATCCCCGAGGGGTGGCGCGCTATCTCCTCGGCTTTGACCCGGACGGCAGCGGTCCGCCGCATTTCCTGGACGATCCGATCCGGGTGCATTTCTCAGTGGACCATCTGGAGGCGTTGCTGGCTCTCTACGGGCGCCGGCTGGTTCTGAAAATTCGCCGTACCGATCCACCGGCCGGAAGCCTGGAAGGGGTCGATCGTCCTCCCGATCTCCCGTACACCATTGTCTGGCAGCCCCTCATGGAAGACCTGTTAGCGGCCTCCGACCGGCGCATGCTGAAAGCCGCTCGTCTGTCAACCTGCCTGCGAGAGCCTCGACTCGGCGGCACAACCGCCGAGATCACGGTCGACCTGGAGCCGAACGCTGAGTACGATTTGATGCTGGTGGCGCCGCCGGATATCAACCCGGACGCCGACGAGATTCTCATCGCCCGGGCCCATTTCCGCACGTCCCGCTATCGGAATCCGTCCGAGATGTTGCGCGCCCTCGGCTTCACTGCGCCGGAGGCCTATCCGATTCGACCCCACGATGCCCTGGTCACCACCGCCTTGCCGGCGACGCCCGACCTTGGCAACGACCAGGCTTTGGAGCAGACACTGAGCACCCTCGGCCTGGATCCGTGGCCGCTGCCGGACCAGCCACGCACCGTGACGATCTGGCGGAATACGGGTGTTTGGGAGTTGCTCGGCGTGATGCTGGAGACCGACGAGCCTCTCGACCGTACCGGCATCGTGGTCATCGACGGCCGGTTAGCGACCGGCGAGAGACTGTCGGTGAGTGATGCCGAGGCAGCAGGTGGTAGCTTCGCCCCGGTGCGCAGCAATGCCGCCTGGACCCGCGTCCTTCTGGCCGCGCCGGCCGGGGTGGTTTTGGCACCCGATGCTGTCTTGCGATTGACCTTGACTGAACCGGCCGGGCCGCTGAGCGGTGCCCGCCAGCTTACGGACCGTCCACGTGTTGCCTACCAGGAGGGGTTATGATTCGCCTTGCACCCCGCTGGGCCCTGAATGCCCAGGCCATCGATGCTGCCGGCGACCCGCATCTTGCCGACGGCGTCCACCTGAGAGTGATCCCGTCGCAGCTTCTGGGGCTGCCGATCGCGCCCTTTGTCGTCTATCGAGTCAACCTGGGCCCGTTCGGAAAAATCGCCAAGCCACGTTCGGATATCACCTGGATCGACTCCCAAGGAGTCTCTTTGACTCCGCCCTTTGAGGTCGTGCCGGGTAATCCGGTGACCGGCTGGCTGCCGGCAGGCTCGATCTGTTGTTGGATCCAGGTTCACGTTGAGGCCTCCGACGGCGACGGCCCGCGTTTTCCCATTCCGCGGCCACCGCTGCAACCGATCCCACGAGGTCGTCGGACTTTTCCGACCCGGGTGGGTTCAGGAGTCGCGCCGCGTCCAGGTAGCCCGGAGTTGCTGGTCGATCCGAGTCTGCAGCCGCGCATCGACCCACGCCTGCTGGCGGATCGGCTGGGCGCGTTCCGGGTCCGCAGGCGGCTGCGGGTGGATGCGGTCGTCCAGACGGGTCGCGGGCCGGCGACGCTCGCCAGCGCCACCCGGCCGCCGTACCAGGTAGCCGCGTCGCGGATCGAGCGGGTGGTGGTCAGCGGACGAGGTCGGGTGACGGGCGTGACGTGGCTCGACGCCCGCAACCTGGAGCAGGTGAAGCAACCGTGGCGGCTCCTGGCCCTACCGATCCGTGGCGGCGCCCGTTACATCGGCATTCCGAATGCTGAGGCAGAGGCCATGGCGCGCGTCAAGCGCGGCGCGCCGAAGCGCTTCGGACTGCATGACGATCCCACGGCACCCCATCCGGGCGCTGCCCCACCAGCGACGCCGACGGACGAGGAGGCTCGCGTTGCAGACCTGACACCCGAGGTGCTGAACTGGCTGGAGCGGCTCGTGGACGACGTGAGCGATGTGCCATGGCGCCTGGTGCGGACCGAGGACGTTTTCGATGAGCATGGCCGCCGCCTTGGCACGACCGGAATGAACCTTCTCGGCGGCGTGCTGCAGGCGAGCCTCGATCCCGGCGTTGGCCGCTGGCTCGGCTTTGTGGACGTGGACGACGAGCCGATCAGCACCGAGCCGGGGGATGTGGTTGCCTACATCATTCGGGGCATCTGGCAGCTCGACCGCAAGCGTATCGGCCGGCTGCTGCCCACCTTGCCGAGGGAGTTTATCCTCAACCGGCGGACCTCGAGGCTGGCGCTTTCAGAGCTGCCGCGCTTTCGCGGGATGCCTCGAGCGCTGAGAGGTCCGTTTGTGGAGTTATGGACCGTGGCCTGCGCCACCATCGGTAACCCACCGGCCCGGCCTGCGCCACCGAGGCTGGCAGAGCCCGAGCAAGGCCCGTGGATGCCGGTGACGCCGCCGCAGGCGGAGCGCGAGATCATCATCCCGGCGAGCGGCATGCCGCCGGGAGCGGTGGTGGCGTTGGCTCGCCGCAAGGGGAGCAGCATCGTCGGTTTGAATCCCAAGTCACCCTCGGGTCGAGCTTTGCCGCTGGTGCCGGCTGTGCCCGATGATGCCACGTCGACGGGCACCGGCGAGTTCGCCGACCGCCAGGCGCCACCCGAGGCAGTGGCGTATCGCGCCGCCCAGACTGACTGGTTCGGCCGCTGGAGCAACTGGACTGAGCGCGCCGCCCCTGCAGGAAGTCGCCCGCGGCCACCCCGGCCTGTGGTGAATGCCACCTACACGCGGCCGGCCGTACCCGACCCAATGCCAACCGGGCCGCTGGCAGGCACCCTCGAAGTGCGGGTTCCGGTGCCGGCACTGACGGACCTGCCGCCGGGCGGCCGACTCCTTGCTTCGCTGGAAGTCATCGTCGACGGCAGCGTCACCCCGGTACCGCTTGCGACCCCGTCGTCCCCGCCGGAGGAGCTGACGGCGTCGATCCCCGGGCCAGCCATCGAGCGGGCCGGACAGCGGTCGGTGACTGTGACCGCACGCTGGGTCGACGGCGCCGGCGTGCGCTCGTTGGAGTCGGAGCCGGTTCGCCTGGAACTCTTCGACCCGCGGCCACCCGAACCCGTGCCGCTGCCGAACCTGTTGCGGTACGCCTCGCGCCCAGACGTCACCGGCAACTCACGAGTTGAACTGGTGTGGACGCCCTCCCCGGCTCAGAAACGGTTCCGCGTTTTCTATGCCGATGAAACCGGCGTGGTCTCGCGGCTGGAGAAGATGGTGGAACGCAACGAGCCCAGTCCGGCAGCCGCCAGCCGAGCCGGGACCATGTTGGCGGCACTGTCAGCGGTGACCAGCGTGCCCGATCGGGCGGCCGTCTTCGTGGCCAATGCCGACTTTCTGACCCGGGACATGTTCGAGCAGCTCACCGGCCAGCCGATCCCGGCGCCAGGAGGATCGACGCCGGTCCGTTTCGAACATGCCCTCTCCGGTTCGCTACGAGTGCTCTCCTTCTACCGCATCGTATCGGTGAGCCAGTCCAACGTGGAGGCACCGTTTCTCGAATCGCCGCTTGTGCCGGTGGCTGTTCCCAACACCGGACCTCCGCCACAGCCCTTCCTCAGCGTCGAGCCATTGATCGACCTGGATGCAGTGGTGCCGTACCGCGCCCGGCTCGTGGTTCGGGTGCCGCGCGGTCTGGTTCTCGCTGTGGAGTATCGCTTACGGCGTAGCATCTCCAGGGCGGATGACGTGCTGCAAATGCCGGTCGTGAGTACGGGCAGCATTCCACTGCCAGCCGACGATGCCTCTCAGGAGGTGGAGATACTCGACGTAGGCAGATCGGAGCTCGAGCCTGGTGGCGTGTTGCGACCGTGGACCACGTACCACTGGCGTGTCGAGGTGCGCGGCGGTCCGGAGCCGGGTGGGGGACCCAGCGGCCGCTGGAGCGTGCCCAGCACCGCGGTCTCCACCATGCTGGCGTCTCCGAATCCGCCGGCCATGGCGACCGCAGTCACCGTCGTGCGGATGGGGACCGGCGCCGAGATTCGCTGGCAGCACCCCGAGCCGTTGACCGGTGGCAGCCTGGGCGGCTATCACCTCGACCTTTATCGCCAGCGTCCCGGAGAACCGGAGCGTTTTCTGGGCAGCATTCCGGCGGACGCACCGCCTGCGGCTGGCGGCCGCAACCCTGATGGCACCGGGCAATTCCACTTTGTCGACGATGCGGAGCCCGTGCCCGACGGCACCCGGTATCGGGTGATCGTCGTCGACCCGATCGGCCGTACCAGTCCGCCCAGCGCTGCGGCGACGGTCTAAGAAAAGTGGCAAGACCCTGTCGAACGAAGCCCGTTAGCCGGAATGATTTACAACCACAAAGCAGACACGAAGTACAAAGCTTGCTCGTCCGTGTCCATGACGAGCAATGGCAAAACAATCCGCTCGATCCGCTGAATCCGCTTACAAGGGTTTTGTCGTACACGGATGGA